>JBHJOR010000031.1:0-19667 GCA_050329585.1 Methylacidiphilales bacterium
AACACCGGTACCGTCTTGGGTCACGGAGCCGCTGCCGGAAATGACACCGCCGTAGGTGAGTGCATCCGAGCGGTTGAAGGTGAGGTTGGCGTTGTTGGTGATGTTGCCGGAGATGGAGCCGGTGGTGCCGCCGTTGCCAATCTGGAGAGTGCCGGCGTTGATGAGGGTGCCGCCGGTGTGGGTGTTGGCTCCGGTGAGGGTCAGGATTCCGGTTGAGATTTTGGTGAGTTGTCCGGTGCCGGAACTGTCTCCCGCGTAGGTGGAGGCATTGGTGCGGCTGAAGACCAGCTCGCCGTTGTTGATGATGTTGCCGGCGATGGAACCGGTGGCGCCGCCGTTGCCGATGTTCAAGGTGCCCGCGCTGATAGTGGTGCCTCCGGTGTGGGTGAGGTCGCCCGTGATGCCCAAGGTGCTGCCGCCCAGTTTGGTAAGGGTGCCGGTGCCGGAGACGTTGCCACCGAACGCGAGGGGGTCGGCGCGGTTGAAGGTGAGATTGGAGTTGTTGATGATGTTGCCTGAGATGGAGCCGGTGGTGCCGCCGCTGCCGATTTGCAGGGTGCCGGCGTTGATGGTGGTGCCGCCGCTGTAGGTGTTGGCTCCGGTCAGGGTGAGGGTGTTGGCCGCCAGTTTGGTGAGGGAGCCGGTTTCTGAAATGATATTGCTGAAGGTGAGGTCGTCGGAGCGGTTGAAGGTGAGGTTGCCGTTGTTGGTGACGTTGCCCGTGATGGAGCCGGTGGTGCCGCCGTCTCCGAGTTGCAAGGTTCCGGCACTGAAGGTGGTGCCGCCGCTATAGGTGTTGGCCCCGCTCAGGGTCAGGGTGCCAGCGCCCTCCTTGGTCAGGGCACCGGCGCCAACCAAGCCTTGGGCAGTTTGGATGGCAAAACCGTTGGAATCAAAAAATCCACCGCCCGCGTTCAAGGTAACGGTTCCCGCAAGAAAATTTTGCAAGAACTCAGTTCGATCGTCCTGTGCGCGGAAGACTCCGCCGTCGAAGGTGATCGTGGCGGTGGTGGTGTCATCAAAGGAATCAAAGCTCCGCGAGATGGCGCGGGTGGCCAGAACGCCCCTGGATCCCGCTGTGCCGGAAAGGGTGATCTGGGCGGAAGGATTGCTGAAGAAGTCGTTCCCTAGGGTTACAAAGCCAAAGGAAGTGCTAGTTTGAACCAAGCCGCCGCCTGATATATTCAAGTTGGCAGGTCCTCCCGCGCCTTCCAGAGATAAAAAGTTGGTAGTCAGGCTGGATCCTGCCCCTGAAACGTTGATGGTTCCGCTGCCATTGAAAGCAGCCCCGACACGTGTGGATGTGGCGGTCACCTGACCTCCTGCTGTAATATTCAAAGTGCCTTGATCTAGGCCACCGACAAACAAGCCTCCAGTCTGAAGGGTTCCCCCATTTTGCACGAAAAGAATTCCCGGTTCTCCCGTATTGCGGGCCAAAACGGTGTCATCAGCTTCAGCGGAAAAACCATCAATCACCGCCGTGAAAGGGAATACAAAAGGCGGAACCACACCTCCTATATGGGCTTCTTTGGTGCTGTCAGGTATCCCATTGTCCCAGTTGGCCGCATCATTCCAGTTGGAACCAGTGTTGGGGGTAAACTCGGTGACCTGGGCATCCAGCGCCAAGGGACTCAAAAAATAATGAAACTCCGCAAGTTTAAACAACGCCGGGAGTCTGGCATGAATGTTTTTTACGATGGCCTTCAGAAGTCGACACCATAGACGACCGTCAGGCGTCTGCTCAAGGAGAATACTTGATGCCGTCTTCCAGCAACCAGGCTTGAGAATCATCAATAGCCTCGGGAACGGAGCACGGCTTCGGCCGCCATTTGGGCACTGTAGAGAACCAGTGGAATACCGCCACCGGGGTGAGTGCTGCCCCCGACAAAAAAAAGTTTGTCATCAAGTGGGGAGCGCAAAGGCGGACGCAGTAATGAGGCCCTAAGACCGTGAGAAGCGGCACCGTACAAAGCCCCATGGGTGCTTAAATCCCGCTCCGCCAACGCGTCAGGAGTCAAGTTTTCCATGTGTACAATATGACCACGTATTGCATTCATCCCCATCGCTTCAAGCTTGTCGAGGATGTGATTATTATATGTCTCGGTTAGTTCTGACCATGCTTTGGACTGAGGATGCGCGGGAGCGTTAGCCAAAATAAAAATATTATCGCCACCCGCCGGGGCATCGGCTGGATCGGTGCGACACGATACATTCAAGTAAAGCGTCGGATCGGAAGGGAAGCGTTTTTTTATAAATAAATCGTCAAACTCCGCATGATAATTTTCACTGAAAAAAATGTTATGATGGGCGAGTGCTTCCTGTTTTTGATCAAGCCCAAGCAGTAGAACGTATCCTGAAAGTGACCGGGTGGGACGATCCATCTTTCGACTGAGTGAGGCGGATCCGGGCAATCGAATCCAATCGCGATAAGCGCGCTGCACCTCGCCATTACAAATGACGATATCCGGTCGCCATGATTTTCCAGAATCGGTTCGCAGCGATGACCCATCATATTCCCGCACCGTTTCCCCGCTAAGCACCTCGACCCCTAAAGCACACAGGGCTAGCTCCAGCCAACGTGCCAGCGCTCGAATTCCGCCTTCGGGATACCATGCTCCAAAGGCATGTTCCACATAGGGAATGACATTGAAGGTGGCGGGTGTGTGGCGGGGATCACTTCCATTATAGGTAGCGTAGCGTTCAAAAAGTTGGATCAGGTGCGGATCTTGAAAACGCATCCGAACATCCTGACTCAAGGTTTTGAAGGTGGTCAGTTTCGGCAGATGCCGTAGCAGCGGCCAGTTCGAAGGGCGGAAAGCCCGCCAAAACTGAGTCGGCGGATGTTTTAAAAAGGCCTCACCGGACAGGGCATAAATCCCCTCGGTATGTTGGAGGAAGGAGGCCACTTCCGGCTGCTGCATGAATTCCGCATCAGCATCCAACGTATGGCCATCCGGCCAAACATAACGGCAGGCTGATTCCAGCCGATGGAGATGGGGTGGAGGGTGACCGATATAACGGCCCAAGTCATGCAATGCCTCAGGCAGGGTCAAGAGCGATGGTCCAATATCCCAACGAAAGCCAGCCGCCCTCTGCTCGGCCACTTTTCCTCCCAAGGTGGAATTGCGCTCCAGCAGAGTTACGGACAAGCCGGCCCGGGCCAGACGTGCGGCGCAGGCCATGCCACCCAAACCTCCACCTACCACCAGAACCCGTATATCGGCGTTGTTTTTTTTGGAGTAGGTGCTTGGATTTTCCGTCCCCGAGAGCATGGGGAAAGCTGTCACATGGAAATGGAATTGCGAACGCTTTTATACCGGCTTTGCCGGATGGTGTGTCGTGCCCTGTTTTTTCCGACTTGCCAAATCGAGGTCTGTGGTTTGTCCAACGACGGGCCTCCGTTCGACCTCGATGGCCCGTTGATTTTGGCGGGTAATCATATCAGTCACTTTGACCCGCCTTTGTTAGGATCGGTGCTCCGCTCACCGGTGGACTTTATGGCCATGCAAGAGTTGTTTAGCACACCAGTCTCCGCATGGTTGTTCCACAACATCTTTGCCATTCCGGTGGATCGTTCCGGTTCAGGTATGTCGGCGGTGAGGGAAGCTTTGATGCGTTTGCAAGCTGGCCGCATGATTTGTATTTTTCCGGAAGGTGGACTGCGAACGGGTGATAGCTCTATTTTGGAACATCGTCCCTGTCCACCGGGGGCTGCCCTTTTGGCATTGCAGTCGCGGGTTCCAGTGCTGCCTTTTATCATCATCGGCACCGACCGGCTCTATGCATGGCAATGCTGGTTTCGGTCACCGAAGGTTTTGCTTCTTTTCGGTCAGAGGTTGAATCCAGTGGATTCCAAAGGTAAGCGGCGCAATCAACAGGAGTTCAACGACACGTTGGATGCGGAAATCAAGCGCCTTTATGTGGCATGGAAAAACGGATTGGACTTTGATGAGATCATGATACCACGCACGGCTCAAGAACGTTGGGCGGAAGAAGGTTCCAAGGTATGAGAGAATGGACGCGCGATACCCAAGCCAGGGTAATTGATGCCGCCTCATTCGGATTCATTAACCTTCTACAATGCCGTGCCCGGGCAGGCAGTCACAGCGAGGCAGAAATGCGGGATTATATCGATCGCTGGAAAGAGGCATCATTACAGGATTTTTACACGATTCCTGAAAGTTTCCCGGATCCTGAACTTCCAGAACGGGGATCCTTTCGACACCCCTCGCCGTTGTCTGGAGGTTGCCCGCACAACGACCGGGTGCATCTGGACTTTTTTCCGGCTACAACCGGCTGGAAAGCGCCGGTTATGTTTATGCTGCACGGTGTGATGTCGGTCAGCGATGTCGGCTACCGTTTATGGGCTAAAAAACTAAATTCACTGGGCTGGAGTGCAGCGTTTTTTCACCTGCCCTACCATTACGGCAGAACGCCACCCCGCAGTTTGAGCGGGGAGATGGCGTTAACCGCCAACCTGATCCGCACCTCGGAAGGAATCCGTCAGGCGGTGGTGGAGTTGCGCTGGATTATGCGAGCTATGAAAAAAAAGGGGGTCCCTCATATTGGACTTTGGGGAACCAGCTATGGTGGATGGATCGCCTCTCTACTGTGCTGTCTGGAATCCTGTTTGAATACGGCATGGTTGCTGGAACCCATTGTGGATATAGATTGGGCCATTTGGGAATCACCCGCTACGCGCACGGTGCAACGACAATTGCGGCAGCGGGGCATCTCACGTGAAACGGTGGCACAACATGTGCGTTTAGTTTGTCCATCCCACCACCGGCCCGTTTTGGACAATCAAAAAATCATCCTGATGGCCGGGTTGTTTGATCGAATCGCTCACCCGGATACCATACGCTCGTTGGCGTCCCATTGGAACATCGCTCATTATGCCGAGATCCGTCAGGGACATGTCGGCTATCAGCTCATGCCTAAGAGTTTGAATCTGGCACGCCAAGTGATGCCCGATCTGTTTTCAAATTACCGTTAGTCCTTGACTAGATAGTGAAAGATTGCGAGTTGGAAGTTTCGACGTACGCTGAACACGTGAAAGTGATTAAGTTTTTGCTGGCGGTGGCTTTATTACCCATGATATGGGCTTTTTCAATCTCGCTGTGGGAGTTGATCCTGATCGTGTGGCAGGGAGATTTGGATTGGCTTACCGCCGCGGTTTTTTTGTCGGGGTTTATCATCTCGATCGTATTCTTTTTCACCTTACCGCGCCCGACACGATGGTATGTATTCGGACATGAAGCAACACACGCGGTGGCGATTTGGTTGAGCGGGGGTAAGGTATCTCGTTTTCACGTGGGCGATGATGGAGGCCATGTGGTCACTGACCGGGTTTCAACGTGGATTGCCTTGTCACCGTATATGGTTCCGTTCTACCCGCTTCTGGTTGGACTAGGATGGTGGGTAACCCTGCTTTTTTGGCAACCCACCGCTGTGATACAGGCCGTTTTTCTTTTTTTGTGGGCTATGGTGTGGTCTTTTCATTATTGTTTCACGTTGAGTCTGATTCAAACCACGCAGCCGGACTTTGCCGGACAAGGTTACTTTTTTTCCTGGGTGGTGATTTTACTGAGCCAGTTGTTCTTGTTGTTGGCCGCGCTGTGGCTTGCGTTTGATCCGATGCCGCTATGGACGCTGCTAAGGTTGACATGGGAGCATCTCATCGCAGCTTATTTGAATGCAAGCTTTCTTCTGGCAAAAGGATGGGATGCGATAGCACAAAGCTTCCGACCAGCACGTCCTTGACTACCCCCATCCACGCCTTAGAAACAGTAATCGAATGCCTTCATCCTCTTTATCTCTGACCACACCCGATACGGTCATCTACGATCTGAAATCTGTGGATCGCACCTCGGCATTTGCCGAAATGGTGGAAGATCTGTTTCGACTGCGCTTGGTGCCCGCGGATTTAAAGAACGTGGTAATTGAGGCCTTGGAGAATCGCGAGAAATCCATGAGCACCGCTATAGGTAGAGAATTGGCCATTCCCCACGCGGCCATTAAAGGGTTGCCCCAAGTGGTGCGTATGATGGCTCGTTCGGAAGTAGGGATAGATTGCGCAGCGCGGGACGGACTTCCGGTACGCTTTTTTTATCTCAGTCTGATTCCTGACAATGACTACTCGACGCACCTTAGAACCATAGCAGCCGTATCCTCGTTTTTCCACCGTCCGGATTCTCTCGAACGCATTAAACAATGTAAAAATGCCGAGGAATTGCGATCCGTTTTCAGCGAATGAGCCATTATACTCCCGCCCGCCAACTGGATGACTGGGTTTCCGGTTGGGCTGAATTGCATTTTCCCGAAGCCCCCCCAAGCGGACGTATTTTGCCCTGTCAGGATCCCCGCTTTGGACATTATCAGTCCAACCTTGCGCTGAGTGCTGCTAAGTCACTTAAACGCCCTCCACGAGAGGTGGCCCAGAGCCTGATTGATTACTGTAAAAATGCCGACTTCATCGAGACACCCGAGATGGCCGGGCCGGGTTTCGTCAACTTCCGTTTTACCCGCGCCTGCTTGGAAAAAGCCTTGGAACAACTTATTGCCGATCCCCGGCAGGGAATACTTCGCACAACCGCCCCCCTCACCATCGTGGTAGATTTCAGTGGTCCGAATGTGGCCAAAGAAATGCATGTTGGGCATATCCGCAGCACCATTCTGGGTGACTGCATCGCCCGCATTCTAGACTCTTTGGGCCACCGGGTGATCCGTGATAACCATATAGGCGACTGGGGAACTCAGTTTGGAAAATTGATTTTGGGTTACAAGCAGCGAGGACGTCCGGCCTTAAAAGCTCCGGATAGTTTGGCCCTGATGCAGGAAATGTACCAAACCACTCACCAGGCATGTGAGGCCGACCCGAATTTAATGAACCAAGCCCGGGCGGAATTAAAGAAACTTCAGGACGGTGATCCCGACAACCTGTCCATTTGGAAACTTTTTCGTGAACAGTCTGAGGCCTCCTTTAATTCCATCTACCAACGGCTGAATATCAGCTTCGATCACACCTTGGGTGAAAGCTTTTATAACCCTTGGCTCAAGCAAACCGTGCAATCCCTGCGGGATGCTGGTCTGGCCCAGCTTAGCCGTGAAGCCACCGTAGTCTTTTTCAGCTCAGAGGAGTTGAAAAACAATCCATTCATCGTTGAAAAAAGTGATGGAGCTGCGCTTTACGCGACTACTGACCTTGCCACGCTTAAATACCGCAAGGAGGAATGGAAGGCCGATGAGGTAATCTATGTCACCGATGGCCGCCAGCAGCTGCATTTCAAACAATTGTTTGAAACGACACGACTTTGGAAGCTCGATATACGTTGTCACCATGTATGGTTCGGCACAATTTTGGGAGAGGACAACAAACCCCTCAAAACACGCGCGGGAACCCCTATTCGACTGGTCGATCTGCTAGACGAAGCGACACGGCGCGCCTTGGATGTTCTGCTCGATAAACGCCCTGATCTGTCCGCCACCGAGGCTGAACACATGGCGCCCATCATCGGTATCGGTGCCCTGAAATATGCCGACCTCTCGCAAAACCGGCATCTCGACTATGTCTTCAACTGGGATAAACTGCTTTCTTTTGATGGCAATACAGCCCCGTATTTAATCAATGCCTACGTTCGCTCACGTTCCATCCTGCGTCGTGCTGCCGATCGTGGGCTGGACTATACAGTCGCAGGCACCTGCTCCCTAACCCATGAAACAGAACTGAAGCTGGCCCGGATGCTGTTGGAGTTTGGTCAAGCCGTGGAAATGGTCACCCATGAATATCGTCCGCACATTCTGTGCAGCTATTTGTTTGATTTGGCCAGTTTGTTCCACCGTTTTTTTGAGGACTGTCCGGTTCTGGCTGCCGAGTCACAGGAAATCCAGCAATCGAGAATGGGCCTGTGCCGACAGACCGGAGATACCCTTAAAACAGGTCTGGCCTTGTTGGGCATCGAGACCTTGGAATCCATGTAAATCATCATGAAAAACATCACTACGGTAACTGACGAGATCCTGCTGCAAACCCTGTTCGATTGTGCGGAAGAAAAAAAAGCGGAGTATCCCGTAGGACTCGATATGCGTCAGCTTGAAGGGCCGGCTGCCTATTTTTTTATCTGCTCAGGTTTGTCCAGTCCTCAGATCCGGGCGATTTCCGAAGCCATACACAAAGGCGTGCTAGAGAAACACGGCATACGTCCCATTAAGTCGGATGGAACCCGCGAAAGCGGCTGGATGGTTCTGGATTTTGGCAGTGTGATGGTTCACATCTTCTCCAAGGAAAAACGCGAGCTCTATACGCTTGAAGATTTATGGCGTGACGCGGACGTCATCCGCAACGTGCCCGATTAACAGGTACGAATGGGGACTGTGCGAGGTTGTCACCCTGTGATTATTTATGGTGCGGATTTCTATAGAGTCCCTTCGTTAGAATCCACGACTCTACCTCTGGTGGAACCGCATGACGTATCGGGAGCCCGGAAGCGACCCGCATACGGATTGAGGAAGAAGATAAATCCATGCGTAGATCTACAAAATGCATTTTAACCCCGGAGCGTGATTGAGGGGGATTAGGACGCGGATATACGATGAATTCTACTTCTTGTTGTAAACGATCTGTATGTTTCCATTGATCAAGCAATTCCCATTGATCCGATCCCATAATCCAAAAAAACTGGGCGGGGGATTGAGTTGCCTTGAAATAATCCACTGTATCTATGGAGTAGGATACTCCCTTCCTTTGCAATTCCACCTCTGACACCTCTGCCCAAGGCTCAGTTCGCAATACCGCTGACAACATGCCCAACCTGTCGTCAGCCGTTGCAGGTTCGCACTCCACTTTGAGCGGCGACTGGCGACAAGGAATGAATAGAACACGAGATAGAGAAAGCTCTTCCATCGCAGCGCGGGCGATCAGAAAGTGCCCAACATGAGGTGGATCAAACGTGCCCCCAAACAGACCTATTTTTTCGGGATGATCCAACATAGGAACATTGATGATTCTTCCCGAGCTATAAATCGACCCGAGATCAGAATACGCTTTTATTCACTTGAATGGCGTCATCCGGAAGCAGTGGAATGTCTCTGGAGGGGTCGGCCAGGATTTCGACCGCATTGAATTCAATCACACTCCCAGCTCGCAGCAATTTGACCTGACGCCGGTCAGCAAAGTCGTTGAATCCTCCACAGGTGGCGATGGCGCCTAGTGCCGTCAAATCCTTGGCGTAGAAGATACGCTGCGGAGCACGTACCTCACCATTGACGACTACAAAACGGGCTTGCTGGCTGGTGACGGTGACATTGGGATTGTTATAAATATTGGAAATTTTATACATCACCTCGATTTTCTCTTTAAGGGTAACGGAGGTGAGGCCTTCGGCACGAATGCCTCCGATATGCGGCATGGAAATATTTCCAGATTCATCCACCTTGAGATCGAAGTTATTAATGTCTTGCGGAGGGACTCCAGTCAGCTCTACCCGCAGAAGGTCACCTTTGCGAAACACATCATCTTGGTTGTAAGTGTCAACACGCGACGCAGCATCCCGAATTACGATTTCGGATTCTGATTTTTTTCCGGGTCCTGTGCATGCGGTGAACCATGCCGCCGCGCACAAAAGGAAAGAGAACCGCACAAAGGATTTAATATTCATCGGCTTGGGAGACATTTTCTTTTTCCCGATCTTCGTGGGACTTGATCTTTTTATTGATTTTACGCTGGTTCTCACGGGCGCGCGAGCGCGCCTCCTTGCGTGAGCCGGTTTGATAGTAACCATGGTAACCGTAGTAGCTGGTGTAGTAGTAATAGGACTCGTCGCTTTTGAGATGGACTTTATTCAACACCACTCCCGCCAGGCGGCCTTGGACTTCTTCGACGACTTTCTTGGCTCTCCATGAGATATTGCGTGGATAACGGCGGTGTTGGATCACCAGTAAAGTGGTGTCCACTTCATGGACAATGACGGCGGCATCGCTGATACCCAGAATAGGCGGGGAGTCAAAGAAGATGACATCATAGTGGGGTTTAAGGGTTTGGATTACCTCAGTCATCTTGGCTGGGCTGAGGGCACCCATGCATTGTGGAGGCAGTTTACCCGCAGTGATCACTTGGAGGTTTGGAATCTCGGTGTTCTGGATGTAATCGTGAACCGGACCGTAACCGAGCAGAAAATCAGCTAATCCTCCCTCGTTGGACATGCCCAAAACGGTGTTTACAGAATGGCGACGAAAATCGGTGTCAATGATAAGAGTGTTCATGCCGGTGTACGCACACACGTAAGCCAAGTTAAACAATGTCGTGGTTTTCCCCTCACCCGGCCCGCCACTGACAACGGTCAAGGTATGTGCCCCATCGGGACGAGCTTGAAGGTCAATTTTGGCACGCAGAATTCGGTAGGCTTCGGCATTGGGTGAATCGGGCCCTTCCAAATTCAGAGAGTTAACACCTTCAGGGACGACTCCCACCACCGTGGTTTGAAGATATTTTTCGACATCATCGAGGGACTTGACGCTGGTATCCAGGTATTCAATGAAAAATGCCAATGAAATACCCAAGACGAGACCCACTCCAGCACTCAGTGCCACATTGAGCCATACTTTAGGCCGCACTGGACTAAGATTAGGTTCAGCCTCATTGATCATTGTCACAGGACGAACACCAATTTTTGAGTCCACCGTTTCCTGTCTGAAGCGGGCCAAGATCAGGTCGAAGAGCGATTGTTGGGTCTGAAGCTCACGCTGCGCGTCTTCATAAGGAGCTAATTTGTCGGATTTTTCCCCGCGCGATTTAATTTTAAGTGCTTCCAGTTCGGCCTCAAGATTAGAGACACGGGCCTCAGCGACACTAAGATCGATTTCCAAACCGGTGCGTATCCCTTTAATTTGCTCGTTAAGTTGATCGCGATATTTCCTAGAGGTGCTTAAAGCGGCTACCATACGTGGGTGGGATTCTCCGAGTCCTTCATCGCGCAGTTGCACAATGAAGGTTTGGGAAGAAAGAAAATTTTGTTTGAGCTGAGTGATGGTGGGATCTTCGAGTTGAAGCGATGGCAGTACGGTTTCCATCTGTTCGATGGAGAGGTTTTTTACTTTTTCGAGACGAACCCTGCGGGCCAGAGCATCGGATCGAGCCGCACTTAGCATGCTTTCTTTGTTCTGCAGAGAGATGTCCTGCAAGGTTTGAGATTGTTGACTGCGTGCAGATCCCAACGTATCGATATCAAGATCTTTACGCAGTTGTTTGAGTTTGGCGTCAGCCTGTTCGACTTCCAGCTTCTGTTTATCAAGTTCTGAACGAAGGGCATCCAGACCGGACTGACTTTTGCGCGTGATTTCGGTGAGGCGGTAGTCCTCATAAGCTTTGGCCACCGTATTGGCGATCAAGGCGGCTTCAGACGGATCCGGGCTGAAAACGACTATTTCGATAAGCTTGGTATTACGATAGGGGCGAACGTTCAGGTATCCGCCGCGGAGGATGTTGTAAAGCTGGTCTTTTCTTTCTTTCAAGACATCAGGAGTGGTGCCCATACGGTCAGCCCAAGCTTTCCATAGCTCTAGCTGCTCTATGACCGGATAAAGAATGACTTTGGACTGGATCAGCTCAAATTCCGTTTGAAAAAAAATGGCGTCAAAGGACTGTGGGGTAGTCTGGAAAACGGTGATGTCAGGATTGTCATTATCAACCTTTACTACCGCAGAGGAGGAGTAGATTTTGGTCAGTGATCGCGAATAAAAAAAAGCGGTGGTTACGACAAGAATGAAAATCGTGATGATGATAGGCCAGCGATTTTTGACGACGCGCCAATAATCGGAAAAATGCAGGTTCGAATCGACGCTTTCGGACATTACTTTATTATCACCGTAAGGAGTTAAATGTAAAGCCCTGCTAACCGACTGTAGCAGGAACTTTAATAGGAGCCGGTTACCCCAAGATAAACCCGATTGCGATCGTATTCCCGAGCATTGGTGTCGGAGATGACCTCGCTGTAGCGATAGCCAGCATCTACGGATAGATATTCGGTGAATGCATAACGGGCATTGATACCTGCAGAAATGGTATGTTCGGTGATATCACGTGCACCCGCTGTAAAGGACTGGTCAGATTCAAAGCTGGCAAGCTCATAGAGTCCCGAAGCCCCTACGCTGAACTTCTCAGTGAAATAGTGTGTGATTTGAGCGTCAAAGCTGTGGTTTTCGGAAGACGAGAAGTTGGCATTGTCGGTAACGCTAGTGCCGAATGTGTAACCTGCCCCCAAGTTAGATTTTTTATCATAGTTCCAAACCGTGCGCACATTGGCATAGGGACCTATGTTGTCGTTAAAAATGGGATTATCGTAAAATACAAACTGAGCTCCAGCTTTGCCAGAAATCAGCCAGTTATCGAGGAGATAGTGATCGGCTCCGACCAGAGCCAAGTGTTCATCTCGGTCACGCTGGATTGTCCGGTAATCAAACGTGCGATAAACGTAATTAAAAAACGGAGTGGTTTTGCTGGTGGCATTGAAGCGGAACTGCTGTGAAACTTCGTGACTGATGTAGTTATTGGTCGTTGATGAGGGTTTGTCGAAATAGTGCAGAAAGACGTTGTTATATTGAGTCAACGTGTTGAATCGCTCCGTCCAGTCATAGGAAGCAGAAAGACCAGCGGTGTTGCGGATACGGTCACCTCCCACACGGCGCTGAATGCCGCGATCCTGTAGCGCATCTTCTTGGTCAAAGCTGAAGCGTTCTTGAACAGATAAAGTGAATCGAGGGCTGAATCGATGATTGATGCTGCCTTGGACTGTGTGGGAAAAATCTTCTTTATCCTCACCAGCACGACCGAAAAATTGTTTGAAACCAAAGGTGTATCCAGCCTCGAAGGAGGTATTTTCCATTTCGTATTTATACAGGACTGAGGGACTGAGATTAAGTATCCATGCTTCATCTTCCTGCCCGTCTGGCGCGGTGTTGACATTGTCATCGTACTCTCCGCGAACCGACATGTTAATGACAAACGGCTTTTCCGCAGTTGTTGACCCTGCTCGTATCGTGTTTTGGGCTCGGATTGAAAGCAAAAAGAAAAAGAAAAATAGGAAGCTAAAAAAACAAGCAGCTTTTATAGAATGTACATTCATAGCGTTTCTTTGATTTAAGCCTCAAAGAAGATAATGTCAAAGTTTTTTGTATCTTCCTTTATATGTTGGATATCAACCACTTGTGCAAGTAATTATACGAAAAATATAATCCGAGTAAAGTTACAAGTCTTATTTCCAACGAGGACGATCCGCAAAAAAAAGATAATCGTCATTATTAGGTGGTAAAACGGTAACTGCTGGCAAAGGCAGATCTTTGAATTCGCGTCGGGTAATGATTCCAACCCATTCTGCATACGGCCCATTTTCTATGTCCCGGAAAAGCTGTCCGCTTTGACTTTCAGGAGTGAGTAAGATGGCAACCATTCCTACCTTAAAATCGGTAAGTGCAAAAAAATCGCTTCGTTTATACGGCAGCCATACCGTGCGACGGTCAGAATACCAAGCCACCGCCCACGGAATATCCGAACACATCACTTCGCTAGGCTGCACCCAGTTTTTGATTACAAAAAGCATGGGAGGAAAATAGGGCGGGTAGGCATAGGCAGGGGCCGGTTTCTGCACCACCCTTAACGCCAGCGGAGCTGCTTGAATCGCACACAAAATTCCCACTAAAGGGATAACCAAAATCGAAGACGGCAACTTTAACCGGTCGATCAACACAAAAGTAAATGCAGCTCCGAACCCGCACACCATAGGCAGAAACGTAATCATCCAGTTCAAACCCGGAACATCCATTGGCATGCGCTCTTTAACCAAGGCACCGTTAAAAATCATCAGGAGGACAAAGGCAGCAACCCACATCCAGCGTGCAGTCTGGCAGCGATGACGACGGAAAGAATGAAAGCATCCTGCCAATGCCAGTCCAATCGGAACCAAGCCTCCCAGAAAAGCCCCCATATTTTCAGCTAAATGAGCAAATCCCAAAGATAGCGCACGTAAAAGTGGTTTGAGTCCGCCGGGCGAGTCCACGCCCATCTCATAAACTCTCCAAAGCGAATTTCCCGCATACTTGCCATTATCGACAAAAATTTCGATCCAAGACAAACCGAAGGGATGGCCAGTCAGCTCAAAATTCCGATAACACCATGGGGCGATCATTAACATAGGAATCACCAGAGCCAGTGCTGCGGTTACCATCTTCCTGTCAAAGGCCAGCAAGGCCAGCCCTACTAAAGGAATCCACAATACGATCATGGTATAACACGTCAGAATGGCCAAGCCACAAACCGTAGCGGCAAGTGAAAACCAAAAATATGACAAAGTAAAAGCCTCATTTTCCTCGGCCACTAAAGCTTCATTGACAAAGAAGCCGAGCAGACAAACCCACAAGGTCACCAAGGGCGTGCTCAAGCCCCATACAGACGTGGCCCAAACTAAATCAGTCACCGCAAAAAGCACGGCGGACAGTGTTGCCACCCGAGCGTCAAACATCCTCAACATCCACAAATAAAGCACTATCACCGACATAATGGTGAGGCCTAAATTCATTAGCACCAAAAGTCGCTCAGGCGCGTATCCAGAAAAAAACTTGAGTTTATCCGCATCCACCGCGAAGCCGACACCCGATACTTTAAAAAGTGCCGCAGCGAGATAAGGATAAACCGGCGGATTGACCACATCCGGCAAACGAGAGAGATCCGCCTGATTCGGGGATGTTTTTTTGATCTGAATGGGACGAAAAAACTTGGTGGTATATCCCTCACCTGTAGCAATCTGGCGACTCAACTGAGCCATATCCATCGATTCAGGATGTTTTAATCCATTGAATTGCTTAACGAAATAAAACACCCCCAACCCGGACAGCAACGCCAAAATACCCAGGCGAACCAGCCACTGGCGCAGGCTGCCCACCTCTATGGCATAAACGATTTCTTGTATACCGGCCATGATTCAGAACAGATGTATACCCATCACGCCTAAATGTAAAAAGTAAAACGAAAGATTTATGATCTCCTATGGCAACCCTGTCCGTTACTTATAACGGAAGGTATCTTCTGCTTACTTCTTGCAATGAAATCAGCCATTAATCTAGTTTACCGGCTTGAACACCCTTTCTGAAAACCTTAGCCAAACAGCTCCACTAACTCTTCATCCCGACTGGCACGCCACACCTACCCCGCTTAAAAAGACGTGGCAAAGCGTCGGCAATATCGACCAATTCCGATGGCTTTCGCGTGCCGATGTCCACGAACATCTGGTCTTGGCCCGCGATGAGATCGGCGTTCGCCATGTGAGAGCGGCCGCCATGTATAGCCCTGAAATGCGCATTAACCGCAAACCGGTATCAGCATGGCGGAATCCATCCGCAGTTTCGTTAGAACCTAACTGGCAAATGGTAGATCTCAATATCGAGCGCTTGTTGGATCTCGGTATTAAACCCATGTACACTACGTGTTTCACTCCTCCCGGATTTACGGATTCCACTGCCACCTGTTGGCCAGATTCCAATCCGGTCGGTATGCCAAGGGATTTGAACCAATGGTCGGCGTTTGTTACTCACGGGCTTGAACATCACGTGCGGCGTTTTGGAATCGAGGAAATGCGCTCTTGGTGGTTTGAGTGTTGGAACGAACCCAATCTCAGCGGCTTTTTTGCCGGATCCAAAGAAGACTTCTTTCGTCTCTGGTCCGCCACATGGCATGCGGTCAAGGCGGTTGATCCACATTTTCGATTTGGTGGCCCATCCACCGCACGTGGAGAGTGGATTGAAGAATTTCTCGATTGGACGCAACAAGACGGCACCCCACCCGACTATCTTATCAGTCACGTTTATAATAACGATTCAGACAGCCAACCCCTCTCCCCCTTCGACGGTCCAGCCTCCCACCGTGTTAAAGACTCACCTCATTTCGCATCAGGTGTTATCCGCGGCGTCAAAACCGAACTCGAGCGAAGAGGTTGGAAGGGGGAAATCCACTGGAACGAGTGGGGTCGTTCATGGTTCCCTTGCGATCAACGTCGTGAATCCGGCCTCGAATCGGCTTTTATCGTGAAAACCATGGCCGAGGTTTCTCAATGTGCTGACGCCTTCGCTTTCTGGTGCCTCTCCGATATCTATGATCAAATTGGTTTCCAATCGTCTGAATTCGAAGGCCATTACGGTCTGCTAAGTCTGCACGGTTTACGCAAACCCGGTTGGTTTGCTCATGTTCTGCTGAACCGCCTTGGAGACCGCCGTTTCCCTGTTCAAGGAGGAAACGAACTGGCCAATGCATTGGTCACTGAAACAGATGGACGTGCTGCAGTGCTGGTGTATTCCTACCCGTCTTCACCGGAAGAGCCTGTAACTCTGGTTTCAGTAGCCGTCAAACTGAATGCCCCGCATCATCCGGTCAAACTGACCCTGCTGGACGCCGAGCACAACAATATCATCCACATCTGGAAATCCATGGGCTCTCCGGCCTCGCCCACCCGTTCCGAATTGGAAACGCTAAGTCGGGCAAACGATCTACAAGATAGAACTCTACATTCGGATCATGAAGGATTGGTTCGTTTCGAAATGCAAACACCCGGTGTTGCATTGCTTGAATATACCGTTTAATGCGTCTCGCGGCACAAAGCAACGAAGTCACATTAACCCAAACTATATTCGTTTAATTTTCGGTGTAAGGTGCGTCGACTGATTCCCAGCAGAGTAGCGGCATCGGTTCGGTTTCCATCACACCTGTTGAGTGCTTTTTGGATCGCTTGCTTTTCTAAAGTCTGGAGATTCAGTGAGTCAACCTGATCGTCAGCTTTCATATCCGAACCTCCGGCCATCTGCCGCGGCAAATCCTTGACCTCGATGGTTCCGCCTCGGGCCAGCACTACGCCGTGCTCGACGGCAGTTCGAAGTTCTCGAACGTTACCCGGCCAATCATACTGCAAGAGCCGATCCAAGGCATCCGGTGAAAACTCCAGTCCCACCTTGCCATTTTCAGCGGAAAATTCTTTTAAAAACGCGCCGATCATCAGGGGAATGTCGCTACGACGTCGGCGCAATGGGGGCAGATCGATCCTCACCACATGGATGCGATAGAACAAGTCCTCACGGAACGTTCCCTCTTTGACCAACTCCTCTAAATCCTTATTGGTCGCTGCCACCAATCGCACATCCACATCAATGCGCTTATTTCCACCCACTCGCTCGATGTAACGCTCACCCAAAACCCGCAAAAGTTTAACCTGTGTGGCTTCATCAATCTCTCCGATTTCATCTAAAAATAAAGTGCCTCCGTGGGCTTGTTCAAAACGGCCAACTCGCCGCTCTTGAGCTCCGGTGAACGCTCCTTTCTCATGACCAAACAATTCGCTACTCAGAAGCTCTTGGGTCAGCGCCGCACAATGAACTGCTACAAAAGGCTTGTCGCGGCGAGGGCTAAGCCGGTGAATCGCCTCCGCCACCAGCTCCTTACCGGTTCCGCTTTCTCCCTGCACCAGCACCGTGGCACGGGAATCCGCCACTTGGCGTATCGTTTCAAAAACGGAGGACATTTCAGGTGCATTGCCAATCAAGCGCTCCAGCCCGGTTTTTTTATCCAGTCGACTTTTGAGGTGCCGGTTCTCATCCTCCAAGCGGCTGCCCTTCAACGCTCGCAACAGCAACATCTCCAGCTTGTCCAGATTTACCGGCTTCGTGACGTAATCGACCGCTCCCCGCCTCATGGCCTCGATGGCAGTATCCACCGAACCATAAGCCGTCATCATAAAACATAACGGTTGCGGGCTTAACCTCTGACAAATCTCCAATACCTCCATCCCCGTCTTTCCCCCCAACTTCAAATCCGTCAGCACTACGTCGATTTTTTCGCCTTCCAGAACCGCCACCGCCGAATCAAAATCCGAAGCCACATAGACGTCAAAAGAATCCTCAAAGGCACGGCGCAACCCATCCCGGGTGGGCTGTTCATCATCTACGATCAGTAAAGTGGGGGAGAGTTCGGTCATGACATTTTCATCTGCTGGTCAAATACTATACGAGACTCTACTTAGCGGGAGTTCCTTCACCTAAAAACTTTACCTGAGCACCTTTCCACGGCAGCCGTAATCGCACCGTCGTCCCCTGCCCTCGATGGCTTTCAATTTCAATCCTTCCTCCATGTTCGCGCACGATACGCTGAACAATCATCAGTCCCAATCCACTGCCCCGTTTTTTGGTAGTATAAAAGGGTTGCATCACCTGCGGAATATCCTCCAGAGCGATCCCCTCCCCGTTGTCTCGAAAAACCAAAACCACCCAACGCTCCTCACGTCGTCCCTGAACCGATAAGATTCCTTTCTCGGCCATGGCCTGTAATGCATTTTTTATAAGATTGTAAAATACCTGCTTCAACTGTCCCTCATCGCCCGGCACTTCCGGCAAGTCCGGATCCATGTCCAGTTCCAAGAGAATGTTCTGGTTGCGAATCTCACGTTCTAAAAGACGTGCTGTCTCCGAGATCAGCCGCTCCAGCTTCACCGGCTTAAGCTGTGGAACCGTAGGTCGGATGGCCTGTAAGAATTCGTGTATGATGGAATCCAGACGCCGAATCTCCTCCCTGGCCACATGAATCGATTCATCTACCTTGACTCTCACTTTCTCCGGCAGCTTGCGCAACTCCCGCTGCATCAACTGCAGGTGAATATTCAAATTATTAATCGGATTACCTAACTCATGCGCCACACCTGCTGCCAGCATGGTCACCGCTTGTACCCGCTCGGTTTCGATGGCTTCCCGTGTTTGGCTATGCTGCGCGGTGACATCATGAAAAATGCAGGCGAAAGCCTTCACGGTTTCCTGATTGGCTTCCAAGCCGGGAAGATCCACTGGCAGCATGTGCAAATCAAGGATTCGGTGATCCGGATAATCTATTTCCAACACTCTAGATACAGCATGATCACGCGACAGAAGTGCTGACCAGTCCATTTCTTTGAGATAATGACCGATCAAGGCGCGTTCCGGAATTTCCTCAGGGAAAGGCAACAATCGCCGGGCTCCCGGATTCAAATAGCGAATCACACCTTGTCTATCCATTACCACAATACCATCCCGCAAAGCTCCGAATACCGTTTCCAATAAGCCATTTTCTCGTGCCATCCGCGCAAAGTAGCGCAGTAGCTCGTCCCGCGACATATGCTCCGCCCGTTCGACCACTTTTCCCAAAAATGAGGACTTCACAGCTTCTTAGCTCAGCGTTCGTCCCATTCACATCTCAACGCGCGGACTCCAAAACATCTGCAAGAATATAAGGAGCCACCTGCACCGTAAATTCATCCAGCATTTCCAAGGTTTGTTCATCATTAAGTCCGTTGCGGCGCAGTCCCTCAGTCACATTGGAGGAAACAATCACATACGCCCAGCGATGGTTCAACCCATACAAAACACGATCCCAACTCGTCAAGAAAACACGACGCCAGTGATGGGGAGTCACCACCCCCTTACCAACAAAAAAGTAATAATAATTGGATTTCACCACCCGAAATGTATCAGGAGCCACCTCAACTTCCCTCGACAACGCCAGATTCATGACATCCAGTTTACCCCCCCCCGCCAGCGTCAACTCTCGAATATTACCTCCACGGATCGTCCACCCTTGGCCTGGCAGGCAAACCTCAGGCCGGTGAATACTG
>JBHJOR010000042.1:0-16861 GCA_050329585.1 Methylacidiphilales bacterium
TGAACGCGTGCGGTATTTCTACATGGTTTTGTCCCATTTTCTGCCTGCCGCCTGCTTCCACATGTCCGATACGTCATCCTCCTTGTTTACCAGCACGCCAGTCCTGGGGATTTTAACCAAAAGACCCCACCATCCACATCTTGTGACGGCTTAACAGGTTGCCACCTTTATGCGCCTTTCTGTCAAAATCGTCACCTGTCTCCTTTCTGCCCTTTCGACATTCAATCATTTTAACGTTTCACGAACTGACCCAATAAGAAAGGCTCTTTTTGTTTTGAGTTAGGCTTCAATATTAAATATTGGTGTTGTTCTTTTATTGTGACTAATCTGATCTGTGTGATGGACTAAGATTTTTTGGTTGTTTCCTTGTGGAATACGCGCCGGAATGCTGGCCGGGGGCTATTTTTTAATTACTTCTGCTTACATCTTAATTTCCGACCATGTACTGTTGACCCGCGGATTGGATGCGGAAACGATGGCAGACTGGCAGATTGCCAAGGGTTTGGTCTTCATGGCGGTTACTTCCTTGGTTCTTTTTTTGCCTTAAAATGGGTATTTCGGAGTCTGGAGCTACGAGAACAAGATCTGATGGCGGCAGATCGCCGGGTGATGGCTGGCGTGATGGCCTCCTCAGTGGCTCACGACGCCAACAACTTATTAACCACCGCACTCCTCGAATTGGAGATGCTGGCCCTGAGTCAACCCCATGATGAATCCATCAAGAGGGTTCACACCTCGTGCCGGGAAATGGCTCAATTGATCACTAACCTGCGGGATTTCGGGAAAGAACAACTTGGCCAGCAGCCGCAAAGTCGAGATCTGGCGGCACTGGTCAATGAAAGCTTGGCACTGACGAGACGCCATACCAGTTTAAAGCAGCGCCAGCTCAACGTGGACATTCCACCCACATTACAGGTGCGTGTGTTGCCCGATCTATTCAATCGAATGCTGACCAACCTGGTGCTCAATGCTGCAGAGGCTACTCCTCCGGGAGGTCTTATCCATGTAAGTGCTGAATCCGAAGGAGAACGGGTGTTTCTTCGAGTGGATGACAACGGTCCCGGCATACCCGAGCGGGATCGTGAAGCGATCTTTGAAGCATTTTACACAACCAAACCGGAAGGAACCGGTTTGGGTCTTATCTCTGTCAAAGCAGCCGCCATGCTGCACGGAGGCACAGTATCCGTGGCTACTGCACCGGAAGGCGGCGCACGTTTCGAAGTTCGTCTACCCGAGATCCATTAGGACTTTTTTTGTTCTTGGTTGCAAAGGGATACTGCGTTTTTTTCCTGTCTCCCTTCAGCGGTGCGGCTACGCCCATACCTCCAGTAGCTTTTGGGCATACTCGCGTGGTGAATCCGCCTGAAGTAGTGCCGAGACCACCACGATCCTCCGTGCCCCCGCCGCCACTACGTGTGGAAGCGTTGTCAGGTTGATACCACCTATACAAAAAACAGGCATGCCGACTTCCAGTTGAACCTTCATGATATCTCGGGTGCCAACTGGAATGTAATCGGGCTTGGTCGCCGTGCTGAATAAAGGACCGTATCCGATGTAATCTACATCCTCTTTGGAGGTCCGATAGGCTTGTGCCAGGCTATGCGTAGATTTACCCAACAATTGATCCGGCCTTAGAATCGCCCGCGCCTCTAGAACAGACAGATCGTCCTGACCGATATGACATCCGTCTGCTCCTAATTCAGCAGCCAGCGAGACATGATCATTGATGATTAAGGGAACACCCAGTGCTCGGCAACGAGGCAACAAGGGAGTTGCCCAGCGGCGGATGTCATCGATGGATTCGTTTTTGGCGCGAACCTGTAAGATTCCGGCCCCACCCGCGATGATTTCTTCAGCCAACTGCGGCCATTCCCGGGGATCTGAGTAGCCGGTGTCTAGGATGGCGTAGAGCCGGGCTTCCCTCACCCGTTCCATCCTCTGCGCTCGGAGGTTGGGATTTGCCTGAAGCATTACTGATTGGAATGGGGGGAGCGCATCATTTTCATACGCTGATCCATGAATTGCGCCACAAAGTTGGTAGAATAACAACCGCGGCGGAACTCCACATCGTTCAGAATCATCTGCCCGAAAGGAATGGTGGTTTTGATACCACGCACGATCATCTCATCCAAGGCGCGTTTCATTCGATCCAAAGCGGCCTTGCGGTCACGTCCGTAAACGATCAGTTTTCCTATCATGGAATCATAATGCGGCGGGATGGAGTAGCCGCCGTAAACGTGGGAGTCCATCCTCACCCCGTGTCCGCCCGGTGCGTAATAGAGCTCAATACGTCCGGGACAGGGCATGAAGTTATTAAATGGATCTTCCGCATTGATGCGGAATTCAATGGCATGACGCAGGGGCTTGAGGTTATCAAAATCGGAACCCAGGGGTTTACCCGCTGCCACCAGAATCTGTTCTTTGACGAGATCCACTCCATAAACTTCTTCCGTCACCGGGTGCTCGACCTGAATGCGGGTATTCATTTCCATGAAGTAGAAGTTACCTTGGTCGTCGGCCAAATACTCAATGGTGCCGGCCCCTTCGTAGTTGACTGCTTTGGCGAGCTTGATGGAAGCCTCACCCATCGCGGTGCGCATGGCGTCATCCAGCATGGGCGAGGGGCTTTCTTCAAGAAGCTTTTGATTGCGCCGCTGGATCGAACAATCCCGTTCACCGACGTGAACGACGCGACCGTGTTGATCGGCCATGATCTGAATTTCGATGTGGTGTGGATTTTCGATCAGTTTTTCGATGTATACGTCGCCGTTACCAAAAGCTTTTTCCGCTTCATGACGCGCTGCATGGAAGCCCTGCACCAGACTGACATCATTGTGGGCGGGCCTCATTCCCTTGCCTCCGCCACCGGCTACGGCCTTAATCATCACCGGGTAGCCGATCGTATTGGCCACTTTCATGGCGTCCGCTTCTGTTTCAACTAATCCATCACTGCCCGGAGTGACCGGCACCCCCGCTTTGCGCGCTGAATCGCGTGCGGTATTTTTATTTCCCATCAGGACGATGGCCTCAGGCGATGGCCCTATGAACTTGATATGGCAGGATCGGCACACTTCGGCAAAATGTGCGTTTTCTGCCAAGAAGCCGTATCCAGGATGGATGGCATCCACATCGGCAATTTCAGCCGCGCTGATGATCCGGTCAATTTTGAGGTAACTTTCATTGGCCGGAGGACGCCCGATACAGACGGATTCATCCGCTACCTGAACGTGAAGGGAGTCAGCGTCTGCTTCAGAATAAACTGCCACCGTTTGTATGCCCAATTCCTTGCAGGCCCGGATGATACGCAGCGCGATTTCGCCCCGGTTGGCGATCAATATTTTTTCGAACATAGTTCTTTGAATCAGGAAGCCCTGATTTTGAACAAAGGTTGACCAAATTCCACTGGCTTGCCGTTTTCAGTCACGACCTCTGAAATGACCCCCGAGGTTTCAGCCTTGATTTCGTTCATCACTTTCATGGCTTCAACGATACAGACCACTGTTTCAGGACTGACTCGCGAACCTATATCAACGAAGGGTGGGGAATCCGGAGAAGGAGAACGGTAAAAGGTTCCTACCATAGGGGAGTTGATACTAGCTAATTCCACCACCGGAGTAGGTATAGCAGGCGCAGAACCTTGGGGCGCGGAGGACATTAAAACCGGTGCTGAGGCCACTCCGGCATTACCATAGTGCACGACGGGCGGATGGTCGCCCGCCTTCTTGATTTTGATTTTAAAATTATCTTTTTCCAACTCGAATTCCGCCAGTTGGTTGCGGGTCATCAGATCGATAACGGCTTTGATTTCTTTGAGTTCCATAAATTATTTCGCTTTCAAGCAAAGCGTAAACTATGCCACCACCGGATGCGGGTCAATGAAAAGCACCTACAACGCTAAAGTGCCGCTGGGAGCATTTGAAATCATCAAATGGCAGCGCTCCAGTGCTAAGTTGACCTCCATATTGCGCTGCAACGCATAGCGCAATTCTTCCAGAGCGGCACAGGTGATCATCTTGTTTTGAAGATCCGCCGCCGTAAGGTGGTGATCCCAAACCGACTGGATCAGGCGGCTGAGAGATTGGTCACGCAGGAAAAGGAATTCACTTTCGGTCTGCGCCGCGGCCGCATCTTCATCCATCGTTTCCAGACCGGATCCACTTTTTTCAACTGATGCACGTATCTCTGTCCACCATTGTTGCAGGATGCGGGATCGTCGATACGCATTCTCCACTGGACAGTCACCTTCCACGTTCAACCAATGTTCCATCCAACGCAGATCCGAAACTCCAGGCCCGCCATCTTCCTCCTGCTTAACTGGCAAGCTCAGACAGCGCGATCGTATGGTGGGCAGCAGTTGCTCAACGCGATCACTGGTCAAAAGCAGGGTGCAATGCTCCGGGGGTTCCTCCAAGGTTTTGAGAAAGGCATTGGCCGCTTCGGCTTGGCCGAGGCACATCCGGTCGGCACTGGACACCACCCCCACTTTCATTCCTCCCGCATGGCTTTTAAGCCGCAGCACCCGCTCCAATTCCCGAATCTGCTCCACCGTTAAGCGACGCGACTTGGATTCAGGTCGAATTTGATGAAAATCGGGATGCGTATGCGGCTTCGATCCTAAAAGCAGCGCGGCAATATCCAGCGCCAGGTTCTCATGGGTTTCTGCTTGGGCCCCGTGGATGATATAAGCATGACCCAGACGCCCCGCGGTGTGACTTTGACGGATTTTATCAAGAATCCAACTCGCCTGGAAAGGCATGGCGCACCACCTCCTTGATGGCATTAAAGAGGGTGTCGCGATCCGTGTCCGCAGCCACGGTGACTACCCGTCCATTTTCTCGATCTGCCAGTTCCCGATAAGCCTGACAAACGATTTCGTAGAATCCGTCGGATTCCTGTTCCATGCGGTCGGGTGCTGTTGCTTCTCCCACCCGGGATCTCATTCTCTGCATAGCAACCGCTGCGGGCAGATCGAGTAACAAGGTCAAGCCGGGCCGTAATCCCCCGGTGGCAAAGTCATTGATCGAGTTTACCGCTTCCATATTAAGTCGGCGCCCCACTCCCTGGTAGACCGTGGTAGAATCCAGAAAACGATCACACAGCACCCAACCCCCTTTTTTAAGATGGGGTAGAATCCTCTGACGGGTGAGCTCGGCACGGCTGGCCGCAAAAAGTAATAACTCCGTTTCTGGATGCATGGAGGGAATATCCGGATCGTGTTTGAGCACATGTCGAACCGCCTCACCCACCACAGTGCCTCCCGGCTCACGCAATACGAGCACCTCATAACGTTGTGATACCAGCCAAGCTTCCAGCATCGCCACTTGGGTGGATTTTCCGCACCCTTCGGTGCCCTCAAACGAAATGAAGCGAGCCCGTGGCGAACTCATAATCAGAGTTTTTCAACTTTGTGAAGACACGCCACCGCCATGGCAGCGACCCCCTCACGACGGCCAATAAACCCCATCGTCTCATTGGTAGTAGCCTTAATCCCAACTTGCTCGGGATTAATATGGAGCGCCTCGGCAACCGCCTTTTTCATTGCCGCCAGATGAGGTAAAACCTTCGGTTCCTCGGCGATCACTGTGGAATCTAAGTTGCCAATGCACATCCTAGCCGCCGAGATCTTTTCTGCAATATCATGCAAAAAGACGGTGCTCGGCACATCCTTCCAACGCACATCCGTATTGGGGTAAAAGTGGCCAATATCCGGCAGACCCAGAGCACCCAACAACGCATCGGCCATGGCATGGATCAACACATCCGCATCCGAATGACCGGACAGACCCCGGTGATGGGGAATTTCTACTCCACCCAAAACCATGCGCCGACCCTCGGCAAACTGATGCACATCATAACCAATTCCAACTCGTATCATGCCGGCCAACATATGCCCGGCACGGGTTCCCGCCAAACAAATTATCCGCTACGCGGCGGATACTCCACGGGCACAAAAAAGGGGCGGCCTTTACCTTTATGGCCGCCCCTTCAAGTCTAATTCCCTATCCTCTGCACACCCGCCCATTTAATTGCGCTTAGGCTCAATAGTGTCAGGTAACTGCGGCGGCTGTTCTGCTTTGTGATCGCCCAACTGATACCAGTTAAGATGACGGGTTCCCAACATGATGCCTGCCAGAACTACGAAGAGGATACCGGATCCTACCAGCAGAGCGAAGTCTTGGAGTTGCAGCAAGATAAACAACGTTCCATACAACAGAGTCAAAGCCGCACCAAAGCCCATGGCACGCTTCCAGCCTGCTAACACGCTGGCCAGATAAAACACCAGCAGCAGTATACAAGCTGACGATGCTATGAAGTAAGCCCAGCCAAACAGAATGTGCTCCGATAATGAAAGCAGGATTAGAAAAAACAGAGCCAGCGCGATACCCACCAGACCATATTGAATCGGGTGAATGCGCAGATCACGGATCATTTCGAAAAAGAAAAAGGCGGCAAAGGTCAGCGCTACAAACAGAAATCCATATTTGAGTGCCCGCTGGGTGACGGTATAGACATCCACCGGATGAAACAGCCGCACACCCACCGCCAGCGATTCCAGATCGTTGAATGAGCGCGCTTTGTGTCCGGTGAAGTGGCTCTCCAGATTGGTAGCGAAGTGCGACATCTGCCACGTAGCTGTAAATCCCGCATCACTGATCTCCCTGGTTAAAGCAGGAAACGATCCACTGAAACTTGGATGCGGCCAGTTGGAACTCATATCTAAACGACTCGACCTGGCAGTGGGCATCATTTGATATGCCGCCATGCCTTGTAAATCCATATTCACCGCAAACTCCACATTTTGGCCCTCCATGGCGGCCGTCACCTCGGGCAGCACCGCATGAACTCCGGTTTGAAAAAAACCTCCCGGAGTGCCCGGTTCAAAGTTCAATTCTTTACCCTGCCAAACCAACGTCGGTGCCGATGCGATACCGCGTGGATCACCCAGTCCTATCAACAACTTAGGTGATCCCTTCAGCGATGCATTCGAATCTTTCAGCACTTCCTGAATTCCTTTGAGTTGAAAACGACCGGCCAGGCGGGTTTCAGAACGGTAAACGGGAAAGGAATAAATCCCTTTGCTCCGCATCTCGGTCTGTAAATCCACCACGGCATTGACCTCGGCGGCGGGCAGTTGAAGATACCGTGTTTCCCGCACTTCCCGTGTGGTCTCAACCCGTTTTTTCTCATTCCATTCGACCACGTTCTGAACCACTTCATAAGGAATCACCAGCACCGGACCAATGACATGCTGCTTATCTGCCCAACTGTCCGCCACTCCACGCATGGCTTCCATCTGATATTCCGAACGCTCACTCACCATGTTGGATATCATTCCTAACGGAATGAGCAGAATGAGTGCGATGATGCCAATGACGGCGACTTTAATGAACTGACCTATTTTTTCTTTCATGATATGTGCTCCTTGGTTGAGGTTTCAGTTCGCATCCTGACAACCCACGTTGAAACGAGTATGAAGCGGTTATGAATTTTTGATGAATTCCTTAGCGAATTCTGAATTCAAAACGGCGGGCAAATTACCGTTAAAGCGGTTCCTGCTGTGTCACGCAGTGTATGGAACCCAAACCGCACACCAGATCCGTGCAATCAATCGGCACAATTTCACGCCCGGTAAAAAGATCCCGGAACACCGAGAGTACCGAGGACTCATTGGGGGCACCATAAACCGGCACCAGCACCTTGCGGTTGGCAATAAGGAAGTTCGCGTAACTGGCAGGTGAGCGGCCAAAGGGACCCTCCAGATAACGATCCGGCATCGGGATATCCACCACGGTAAGCGGGTTGCCATCTTGATCGCCACTCTTTTTCAACGTGCGGAAATTTTCCTCCAAAGGCTCATAATTGGCGTCCTGCCGGTTGTTTTCTCGAACCGTCAGAACGGTCGTTTCATTAACAAAGCGGGTGATATCATCCACATGACCGTCGGTGTCGTCACCTTCGATACCACCGCCCAGCCACAGGATTCTCTGGATGCCGAGATGCTTCTTCAAGACGGCCTCGATGCCCTCACGAGAATAATTCGGGTTGCGATTTGGATGGAGCAGGCACTGCTGAGTGGTGATGAGCGTTCCCCGACCATTGACATCGATCGATCCGCCCTCCAGCACAAACTCATGTTGGATGACCGGAACCCCGCTGACCGATGGCACCAACGTAGGAATGGCATCATCATCGCCATACGGCTCGTATTTTTTTCCCCAGGCATTGAATATAAAGTCGTGGGCGATTTTCCGGTGTTCCTGACCTTCGGACAAAACGAAAATCGGCCCGGCATCCCGCATCCAGGAATCATTGTAGGGATGCACGATGATTTGAACCCGCTTTAGCGAGGTTCCGCGAGACTCCAACTCCCGCCTCACGTCCTCACGGCGATCGTCCGAAGCAACCAGTAACACGACATCTTCATCACGAACCAATTGGTGAATCATCTCGGCATAGGCGCGACGGGCTCCAGACATGTGTTCCGGCCACGTTTCCGGATTTTCCGGCCAGGCCAGCCACGTTGCGCGGTGCTCATGCCACTCGGCCGGCATGCGGTAATGCTCCACCGGAATATCCATGAGCGGTAA
This sequence comes from Methylacidiphilales bacterium, assembly GCA_050329585.1. GTDB lineage: Bacteria > Verrucomicrobiota > Verrucomicrobiia > Methylacidiphilales > JBCBYL01 > DAIPIT01. The sequence continues at coordinate 8,589 of JBHJOR010000042.1, forward strand.
ACTAAGATTGGGCGTCCAAGTAACGCTGGGTGAGGCCGTCATACATGTCGATGCGTCGATCTCGGAGAAACGGCCAGTGCCGACGCGTGACTTCCACTTCGTTCAAATCACAGGAAACCGTGATGATTTCTTCTTCATCTACGGAGGCCTTCTCAATGATCTCTCCAAACGGATCGGATACAAAAGACTGGCCCCAAAATTTGGTATGGCCTTCCTGACCGGTGCGATTGACCGAGACCACGTAAACACCGTTGGCCACCGCATGTGAGCGCTGGATGGTTTCCCATGCACTGTGCTGGGCGGTCTGAACGTCTTGCGGATCTTTCGGATTCCATCCGATGGCCGTGGGATAAAACAAGATTTCGGCACCCTTGAGCGCGGTCAGGCGCGCGGCTTCCGGAAACCATTGATCCCAACAGACCAGAACGCCGATCTTGGCATAACGGGTTTGAAACGACTTGAATCCCAGATCACCCGGCGTGAAGTAGAACTTCTCGTAATAACCGGGGTCATCAGGAATATGCATTTTCCGGTAAGTGCCGAGCAGAGAGCCGTCAGCATTAATCACGGCGGCGGTGTTATGATAAAGTCCTGCCGTTCGTTTTTCAAAGAGACTGGCAATGATGACCACTTCCTTTTCTTTGGCTACTTGTGAAAGTGCTTCGGTGCTTGGCCCGGGTATGGTTTCCGCCCAATCAAAAAAATCGGGGTTTTCTTCCTGGCACGGATAGTAGCTGCGGTAGAGCTCCTGCAAGCAGATGATCTGCGCTCCCTGCTCAGCAGCGAGGTGACAACGCTTGATGGCGCGGTCGATGTTCTTTTCTAGTGAGGGCGTGGCGACGGATTGCACCAGACCCACGTTAACGGTGCGGTTTTGTGACATAATCAAGTTCAGGTTGTATGGACTCTGAGAGACACTGGAGGCTGGAGAATCTCATTGAGAACCATGGCATCGCGCATAGCAGGTTTGTTTTTCAAAATACTCCGCAAACCTGTTGCTTTGTCCCGAACCGCCCGAACCCGTGCGGGGGCCGTAGCGGGGCGGCTTGCAAGCTTTGCCGTGAGGGCTTCTAATTCCTTTTGTTTTTCCTCAAGCCGCTTTCTCTCTCTCTCGAACGGACTCGGCGCGGCAGGGATCACAACTCTTGGGGTGTGGACGGGAGCAGGTATCCGGGGACGCTGCGTATCCATCGGCATCCGCGGAGGGGTGGGGCGTGCAGGCGGTGCTCCCAGTGCTTCCATCAAATCATCCAAACTAGGATCCAACTCTCGGCGCTCGTATTCCGGGGAAGGCGTCTGAGGGCGCGGCACCCGCGGAGGTTGAGGGGTGGATGGACTCGCTTCTTTACGCGATCCCAGCCACTGAACGATCACACTACCGATAATGATGATCGGAATAATGAGATCGCCCAAATCCATATTGTACCTCAGTAAAAAGGTGACGCCTGCTGGTAGCTCCACTGAGGCGTTTTAGCCTCGTGGATTGGAAGATCCCTGACCCTTGGCGTCATCCGTCGGCGTGTCGCGAGCAATCGAGGATCTCATGTTGGTATCCGCCTGAACGTTTTGGATCTTCATGTAATCGAGGATACCCAGGTTGCCGTTACGGAAGGCCTCAGCCATCGCCAGAGGCACCTGTGCTTCAGCTTCCACCACCTTGGCTTTCATTTCCTCAACGCGGGCTTTCATTTCTTGCTCCGTAGCCACGGCAGCGGCACGTCGCACCTCCGCTTTGGCTTGGGCTATTTTTTTGTCCGCTTCGGCTTGGTCGGTTTGCAGCCGCGCTCCAATGTTTTCACCGACATCGACATCGGCAATGTCGATCGAAAGGATTTCAAAAGCGGTGCCCGAATCCAATCCACGCTCCAGAACGGTTTTGGAAATTTTATCCGGATTCTCAAGCACATCTTTGTAGGTGTTGGCAGAACCAATGGTGGTCACAATGCCCTCACCCACACGGGCGATGATGGTTTCTTCCATGGCACCACCCACAAAGCGATCCAAGTTGGTCCTTACCGTGACCCGCGCCCGGGCCCGAACGCCGATACCGTCTTTGGCTACCGCATCAATGGTCTGTTTTCCCGAGTCGGCACTAGGACAGTCAATCACTTTGGGGTTAACACTAGTGCGCACCGCTTCATAGACCGTCTTTCCGGTTCCACTGGTGGCCAGATCGATCGCACACGCTCGGTTGAAGCTTAACTCAATGCCGGCTTTATCCGCCGCGATCAGTGCACGAACCACTTCAATGACGTTTCCGCCCGCCAGATAGTGTGTTTCCAATTCCTGGGTTTCAACATTGATCCCGGCGCGCACCGCAGTGATACGACCGTTAACGATCAGGGAACTGGGAATGCCCCGAAAGCGCATAGCAATCAGGGTGACGATTCCTACGGGAGCACCCGAGGTCCAGGCTCGCAGCCAGAGGCCGAAGTAGTTGAAGATGACAATGGCGAAGACGAAGAGGACGACGAATCCGATGATGTAGAGGATGATCATGTATTTTTTCCGGGTTAGGGGGTTTCGATGGTTGTTTCAGTTTCTAAAATCCTCACTACGATACGGGAGCCTTCGATTTTGACAATCTTCACCTCGGTGTTTTTTTCAATGGGGCGTCCCTCGCTCACAGCGTCAATCCGCCGACCCTGTATCCGGGCTTTTCCCGACGGACGCAAGGGCGTCAGGGTGATACCGGTTTGGCCTACTGCTAAATCAGCGGTTTCTTCCATACTGCGCTGGAGGGGAGTTTCTGGGAGACTAAACATCTGACCCGCCCTAGACGCCGGAAAATAGCGGAACCAAATCAAAAATCCCAGTGTCCCCACTGCTGCTTCAGCTAAAAACAAAAACGCCGCAGGCTGAATTCCATACTCCTGATACACCCAAACCACTGCGGCTAAGTAACAAAGCACTCCAATAAAACCTGCGATCATCCCCGGTAAAAAAATCTCCGAAAGCAGCAGTAGTGAACCCGCAATCAACAGGCCAATAATAATCGTCATGACAGTAAAAATCTGGCGTTCGTCGCTTGGGTGTCAATGGTGAGGCTGAAGGGTTTTGTCACAGTTTAGTGACCACCACACGACTGCCGCTTATTTCAATAATGGATACTTCGGTGTTGGCCGGAATGAAACCTCCCTCGCTCACCACATCCACCGGACCTTGTCCAAAGTCGGCGGTTCCACTCGGTCTTAAAGGGGTGGAAGCCACGCCCCGCATTCCTGAAGTCAATGGCATGGTTAAAGTAGGGGTCACGACCGCATTCGATCCTTCCAATACCAAACGCGCATACATCGGAGTCCGGGGCAGCACCCGGGACATTAACCACATCCCTAAAAGTGCCAGCACCAATGCCAGCCCTAACGTTTCCATCGGGGACTGTAAATCAGGCAACGGCGGCAGCACGGTAGTGTCGTTCGGATAAACGTCCACCATGGCCCGCAACAGTGCGATCATTACCAGCACAAATCCAATCAACCCGGCCACCAACGTTCCCGGGAATAAAACCAGTTCAATCACGATCAGCGTCACTCCGATTAAAAAAAGCACCAAAAACTCATACCCTGATAGTCCCGCAATATAGTGTCCAAAAAAGAACAGCATTGCGAAAACCGCCGCCAAACCACCAAACACCCCGAAGCCCGGTGTTTTGAATTCGATGTAGCCAAAAAGCAGAGCTGCCGCGATAAGCAGCGAGGAAATAGAAACCAGAAAACGCGCCACATGCTCCATCCCGGTCGGCTCGATCTGAATCACCTCTACGTTGTCTCCGCCGATTTGTTTGAGCAACACATCGAGATTATCCACCGTCCCTGCACTTAACAGAGAGCGATCCGATGTGCCCACTTTTCTCTCCGCTTCCTGGCTGGTTAAGGTCAATACTTTGCCAGGCTCCAAAATCTTAACGCCCCCCACCTCTAAGCCTTGGTCACTATCAATCATGGCGTCAAAAACTTCTGGATTATGGCCGTGGATCTCCGCGTTGGCCCGAACCAAACCGCGTAAAGCCGATTTGATTTTTTCCTCATAACTGGTGTTGACTGGCTGCGCTTGGCCTCCTGGCGCCATCATCACCGGCACCGCTGCGCCGATTACCGATGCGGGCGCCATATGTATATGGCGGGTGGCCGAGGCGATGTAAGCTCCTGCCGAAATAGCCTTAGTATCAATAAAGGTGTAGGTCTTTTCTTGAGGCTCGAACTTCCTCAAGATGCGGGTGATTTCTTCCGTCTTGTCCACCCTGCCTCCATAGGTATCCATGTGCAGCACCAGCGCATCGGCTTTCTGCTCCAAGGCCTCCTTCACCCCGCGCCTGATAATGTAGATAATGGATGCATCAATATCACCTTGGATGGGTATGACGACAACACGTGTGGGCTGAACCTGTGGTGCGGGCACCGTGTTGGAAGGGGATGGAGCAGGCTCCGCAGACTCTGAAGTGGATTGGGCTTTGATCTCTCCCCACGTTAGAAACAAGAGTGAAAACAACGCTATTGTTTTAAATGATTTACCGCTCAATAAGAACCATTTCATACCACTAAGATAAGCTGGCCCTCAAGGATATGCAATTGATCATATGATGATATGCCATCGATGATGGTTTTTAAAATTCATTTAGTCGCATTGGCTGGAATCAGCCAAGACGGCCCAAGCCTGCGCGCAGAAGGATTCGAACCTCCGACCGACCGGGTGTAAACCGGACGCTCTACCACTGAGCTATGCGCGCGACGTAGTAACAAAAGCCGTGTTGATTCCGCGAACCGGCCCATTCATGAGCTCTAAGGAACCCCAAGGGGTGCACCCTCAGGCCCGGGAGGCTATTTCTTGCCTTTTTTCCCGCGGGGAACGCTGGCGTAACGCTGCTGGAATTTCTCCACCCGTCCGGCGGTGTCGATCATACGTGATTGACCGGTGTAAACAGGATGGGAATCCGAGGTCACCGGACATTGAACAACAAAATAAGTTTCACCGTTGATGACCTCTTTTTCAGAAGACTTCATGGTCGAACGACATAAAAAGCGGTTTTGCGTGGAAGTATCCACAAACACCACGCGATTCATTTCAGGATGCACATCTTTTTTCATGGGCGGAGGATCATGGCGTTTGCTTCCTGCGTGTCAATTTATTTTAGAGGGCTTGAACCTTGAGGACACATCGAACCCCTCGCCCCTTTTTTCGTGAACTGCTGGAAAATCGCACCACGTTGGCCGCTGGTGAGTTTTCAGTTTTCCGGAAAGAGATAGCTCTACAAGTCTTCCGGCTTGAGTCCGGTATGCTTTGCAATCTTTGAGAGCATCACCGGTCCGATCTCTACTCCATCATGGAAGGCAAAAACGTAGTCATTCCAACCGTGTCGTTTTAGAACACGATGGGAACCGCTTTGGCGACTTTGCTGCCAGCCGATCTTGAAGAGTGCCTTGAGAACCTTCTTGGCTTTGACAGATGCCCAAGCCTTCACGCAGGGCAGAACGCAAATATCTGGTTGATATTGGCGAGTTATTCCCCGTTTTCGATTCTATCGGCGATTGCCCGCAGAGCCAAAGCTTCAACCTTCTGGATGGCCTCTTCCTTAGAGACGCCGTAGCATAGCACACCCGGCAAGGGCGTGACTTCTGCAATCCACCGGCCATCAGCTTCTTGATCCAGCTCTATAGGGAATCGAGACATGACTGCATGAAAGCAGGATCATCCCCCTAGTCAAGTTGGATCACAGACCACTGAGACAGCACCAAACCAATCACAAGATTCAAAAAAGATGATGCTGATAACCAAAACAAATCCAGACCTTTAAACGGCTCCATCTCCTTACTCAAAAAATCCCGGCGAGAGAACGGTCTTCAACGCACACTTTGGTGCTGATCAAAAATGGGAAGGCAGGCGGATGAAAGTGAATTATGGAGGGTTTGATACTGACGGTAGAGCTTCACAGCTTGGCGATCCGGCTTGGCCACCGATTTGGCATCGATTTTTACCAGTTCATCCGTCACATGGGTGATGCGCACCCGTTCTCCCCGTTGAAGGCGGTGACACCAGAGTGCCTGTAAGGCCGCTCCGAAGGCCGCACCTTCTTTGTTCTGCATTTCGACCACATCCGCTTCGAATACCGAAGCCAGAATGCGCCGCCATGCCGGGCTGTTGGATCCCCCGCCCGTCACGCGTATTTCTTTGGGGCGGATACCCAGATCTTTCATTCGATCTAATCCGTAGTTTAATCCAAAGGCCACTCCTTCCATCACCGCACGCGCCATGTGCGCTGGAGTCGTATTTTCCGCTGTCATGCCAAAATAAACTGCTGTGGCATTGGGAATGTTCGGCATCCGCTCACCTTGGAAGTAGGGCAAGTGAAGTAATCCCCCCGCTCCACAAGGCACCGAGTCCACCGCTTGGCTTAGAGCCGCATGATCCATCCCAAAAAGATTACGGATCACTTCTGAGGCAAAGGTGACGTTCATGGTGCACACCAAAGGCAACCATCCCCCGGTGCTGTCGCAAAATGCGGCGATTTCACCGGTAGAATCCACCACCGGGCGTGAGGAATAAGCGTAAACCGTGCCCGATGTTCCCAAACTGGCGGTTACCACCCCCACTTTGGTATTACCTGTGCCAATGGCTCCCATCATATTGTCCCCGCCGCCAGCCGAAACTAAGGTGGTAGGCTCGAGGCCCATCCGCTTGGCCACCATCGGCAATACCGTTCCTACCGGATCGCAAGACTGCTGAATGGCGGGTAATTTTTGTTCCAGTGCCGGATCAATCGCAGCAATCATCTTAGGATGCCAATTACGCGTCTTGGTATCCAAAAGTCCCGTTCCAGATGCGTCACCCGCTTCCATGCTCAATTTTCCGGTCAGGTGATAATTCAAATAATCATGAGGCAGCAGGAACGTAGCTGTTTTACGATAATGCTCCGGTTCCACCTGTTTCAACCACGCTATTTTGGAAGCAGTAAAGCCTGCAGGAAGCCCATTACCGGTCAAAGCGACCAGTTTTTTCAGCCCACCCATTTTTTTAACAATGGCGTCAGCCTGTGCCGCCGTGCTGGTGTCACACCAAAGTTTAGCGGGGCGAATCACTTTCCCTTTTTCATCCAGTGCCACCATACCGTGCTGTTGACCGGAGATCCCAAGGGCTTTGATCTGCGCCGGATTGACACCGGAGCGTGTCACCACTTCCTTGACCGTTTTTTCCAGTGCCGCCACCCACGTTTTGGGATGCTGCTCCTTGACACCCGGTTCGGTAAGGGGAAGGAAACCATAGGATGACCCTGCTTGTGCCAGCACCCGTCCCGTTTTACCTTCCATCAAAACCGCTTTGGTTCCTTGAGTTCCGCTGTCTACCCCGATGAAATAATCGCTCATGAGCATGTCATGATACACAACCGAACCGAAACTTCGAGGATTTTATCACACAGAGTTGATTTTCATCAAAGTCCCGGCTTAGGTTCACACATGCCCGATACCATTGTCGCATCGGCGACCCCGCCGATCGCATCTGCCTTGGCCGTGGTTCGCCTGAGCGGAGACCAAGCGTTCCGCATCGCCGAACATCTCAGTGGACACCGCCCCCGCGCCGGAAACGTACGCTACTGCACCCTAACTCATAACGGCACACATCTCGATGATGCGGTTGTGCTTTCATGGCGTGGCCCCGCATCCTTCACCGGTGAGGACACCGTCGAGTTCTCCTGCCATGGCAACCCCTTGATTGTACAACAACTCATCGGCGCATGCTGCAGTCTCGGCGCACGTCCCGCAGAGCCCGGTGAATTCACCCGCCGCGCTTTTCTCAATGGTAAAATGGATCTCACCCGTGCGGAAGCCGTGGCCGATCTTATTCATGCCCGCACCCAGCGCGCCCTGCACGCGGCCCATGCTTTTCAAAAGGGCTCTCTGGGCCAGCGCATCTCCGGCGCTCAGGAAAGCCTGCTGGATATTCTGGCCCACCTCGAGGCTCACATCGACTTTCCCGATGAGGATATTCAACCCGAAGTGGGCCATCAACTGACCGTTCGAGTGCAACAACTGATCGACCTCTGTAACACCCTGTTGGAAAGCGCCCATACCGGACACTTTCTACGCCACGGCATCACGGTGGTTCTGGTCGGCGCACCCAATTCTGGAAAATCCTCGTTGATGAACGCTCTGCTTGGTGAGGAGCGTGTTTTGGTCAGCCCCCTTCCCGGCACCACACGCGACTCCATAGAAGCCCAGTTCACCCTCGATGGTATCGCCTGCCGTCTGGTGGACACCGCCGGCCTGCGCGATTCCGATGAT
>JBHJOR010000005.1:0-60177 GCA_050329585.1 Methylacidiphilales bacterium
GACGGAGACGCCGCCATTACCGACCGGGCACGTTTCAATTTTGGCAACGTGACCAACACCTTCGACAACGCCTCCACGGCCGCCGATCAACTTGTCATCCGCGTCACCGCCCGGGTGGCCAACGCCCTGGTCAATCAGTCTGGCGACACCGTGCTCAACACCGGCCGCTTGGAGTACGTCGATGGTCAAGGCACGGATCAAATCCTCAACTCATCGGTCACTATCGACGTCGTGGAGCCGCGGGTTACTGCGGCAAAAGTGGTCACCTCTGCGACGACCGGTCTGGATGCCGGCGATGAGGTGACCTATCAAATTACGATCGACAACCTCGCGGCCAATGGCGCCACCGGGCCCGCATATGATGTCAGTCTGTCCAATCTCCTTCCCGCCGGTATGTTGATCAAAGCGGGATCGATCAGCGCACCCACCCTGAATGCGGGTGCCTCAGTGGATACCGCTCTAGCAGGTGAGGGCACCAACAACCTTACGGGGATCTTTGATATCCCGCTGGGTGGATCCGTGGTCTTCACTTTCGTGGCGATCATCCCTGATACTGTCACCCCAGGTCAAACTCTCACCAGCGACCTGAACGTCACCTTCAGTTCGCAAAACGGAGTTGTCACCGGCGAGCGCACTGGAGCCAGCGTCGCCGATCCGGAGGACAACACCCCCCCCACCAACGACGCCATTTTGAATAATTATGCGGTTGGTGTGGACACCTCCGTCACGGCGGTCAATCCCTTTAGCGTCACCAAGACCCTCAATGCCACCAGCGTTGCCACCACCGCCGGCAGTAGCGTTACCATCGGGGAAATTCTGACCTACCAGTTGGAAGTCTCGGTCATGGAAGGCACTACCAATAACATTTCATTGGTCGACACCCTGCCAGCTGGTCTGGAGTATATTGCGGGCACAGCGGCTATATCGAATGCCAATGGAATCACCGTCAATGGTTTTGCAGCTAACATCGCAGGTCAAATCCTGACCATCACCGCCACCAGTGCTGTCAACCCCGGCGGTTCCAACGCCACCGCTAACGATCCAGCAACCGCTGATACCGATTCATTCTTCATCACTTATCAGGTCCGGGTTGCCAACGTCGCGACCAACACCAGCGGCACGAACTTAGTTAATGATGTTGATGCCACGGCCACCGGAACACCGCCGGACATCAATAACCAAGTGACCGTGACGGTGGTCGAACCTCGTCTGGCGATTGATAAAACTATCACCAGTTCCACCGCGGGACTCGATGCCGGTGATACGGTTACCTATCAGATCGAGATTACCCATGCAGCGGCTTCGACGGCGGCTGCCTTTGACTTGATCGTCAATGATACGATCCCCGCCGATCTACAGAATGTGACTTTGGTTTCGGCTGTGGTGACCGATGGCGCCACCACCACCAACGTCGCTCCTGCGGGCACCAACCAGATCCAAATTGCGGGCTCCACCATCTCCTCCACCGGCACCCTGGATCTCCTGCGCGATACCAACGGCGTCGGCAACCATCAGAAACTGGTCATCACGGTCTCCGGTGTGGTCAAAAATGACACCAACGTCGGCAAGCTGATTTCGAATACCGCCACTGTCTTATGGAGTAGCCTTGATGGCGGTCTGGATGGCGATGACGCAGGAACCAACAACGAACGCACCGGTGCCGGGGCGAACCCGCCGAACAATTACACCGCCTCCGACACCGTCAACGTTAACACCCGTGGGATTCTCAACGTAACCAAAGCGGCTGCCACTGCCACCGCGACTATTGGCGATGAGGTAACCTACATTGTGACGTTCGAGGTGGCGCAGGGACGCACCGTCATCAACTGGGCCGATACCCTGCCGGCGGGTATGTCTTTGGTTCCCAACTCTGTCGCACTATCCGCCAACCCTGACGCTCTCAACATTGTCGGTTTGAATGACAACACCTTGGTCGGTCAGGTGTTGACCGTCACGAGCACCGGAACTCCTTCCAACGATCCCGCTGTTCTCGAAACATCGACCTTCACCATCACCTATCAAGCCCGCGTGCTGGATGTGGCGTCCAACGACGGCTTAACAGCCGCCGCCGACGGAACCGGCCAGACCAGCTTGGTGAATAGTCTCAACGCGTCCGCCGACTTGAATAACGATGGGGATACCAATGATGCTGGCGAACGAGACGAAAATAACACCGCCACCGTCACGGTCATCGAACCGCGCGTCGTCGTCACCAAGACCAACAACGACGCCGATGGTGTCGTCGTTCCCGGTCAGGAAGTCACCTACACCATCGTGGTTTCGAACCTTGCCGCCAACGGTTCCACCGCCACGGCTTATGATGTTTCGGTGCGAGATGTGATTCCGTCCGGCATGACTTACGTCGCAGGCTCGATCTCCAACACCGCAGGCAAAGCTCCCACTTCCTTTACCGAGGCGGGCGGCACCATTACGGCGCTGTTTGATTCGCTGGCGTTGGGTGAGACCTCCACGCTGACCTTCAAAGTCACCGTTAACACTACTGCGGTGGCCAACACCATCTTTGACAACAACGTCCGCATTCACTACGACACGCAGCCTGCCGATGATGACAACACGCTTGACCCCGGTGACCCTAATGTGCCGGCAGATGGACCGGATCGTGACTACGGTCCGAACCCTGGTGTGGAAGTCCACAATCTGGACACCGACCCCCATCAGGACACGGATCGCCTCACGGTAGGAGCCTTCACTCTTGGTGATTTCGTCTGGTTTGATGTCAATGCCGATGGCGTGCAGGATGCGGGAGAGCAGGGGATTAAGGATGTTACCATCACGTTGCTCTACGCGGGTAATGACGGCATTTTCGGCAACGCGGACGACGTGACCTTCACCACCACCACGGATGTCAACGGTGCTTATCTCTTCTCCAACTTGGCCAATGGCAACTATCGCGCCACGGTCAATACCGCCACCCTGCCGGATGGAGCGGCTTCGGTGCAGACCTTCGACGCCGACGGTCTAGGCACGGCCAATACCGCGCAGTTCACTTTAACCGGAGCCAATATTGTCACCGCTGACTTCGGTTATCGCGGCACGGGTTCCATCGGCGATCTCGTCTGGCTGGATAGCGATGGCAGTGCCACGGTCAATGGCCTAGAAAAAGGCATTCCCGGTGTCACGTTGAATCTGATCTGGGATGAAAATGGCAATGGAGTGGTCGATGCGGGCGAGGGGGTGATCGCTACCTTGACCACCGGAGCCAACGGGCAATACGACTTCACCAATCTCTTTGCCGGCAGATACTTCGTCGATGTTACGGACACGGGCAACGTTCTGGCCAATGCCACACTGACCGGCGTGGCAGGAATCACCGATCCCTTCCTCGTAACCTTGGCTGTGGCACAAGATTTCAACGATGCCGACTTCGGCTATCGTGGGTCTGCCGCCATCGGGGATTTTGTTTGGATGGATCTCAATGGGGACGGTGTTCAAGATGGAACTGAACCAGGTATAGCCGGAGTCACCGTCAATCTCTTCCGCGATGTTAATAACAATGGATTGGTGGATATTGGTGATGTGCAGATTGCCACCACCACCACCTCCGCCGCCGGTGCCTATGCCTTTACGGGGTTGATTGCCGGCAACTATCTGGTGCAAGTCGATACCACCTCCGCTGCGCTGGCGGGCGGCACCAACACTTTTGACAAAGACGACAACGCCGGTTCCGCCAACAACGACAGCCAGTCATCGGTTCAGTTGGGCGCCACCGAAATCGACAACGGCGTTGACTTCGGATATCGAGGTAATGCGCAGTTGGGCAATTACGTCTGGTTTGATTTTAACGGAGATGGAATCCAAGATGCGACCGAGCCGCCACTGGCGGGTGTTCGGGTCTTCCTTGACCTGAATAATAATGGCATCTACGACGCTGCCACCGACCCCGCTGCCATCACTGCCGCCGATGGATCCTACTCATTCACCGGCCTACTGCCGCGCAACTACGACGTGCGCATTGATACCTCTACGCTGCCGACCAGCGCCACTGGAACCTTTGTATTCGATGACCCGGATGTGGCCGGCATCCCGCTGGCTACCGGCCACCTCTCTACGGTGGCACTCTCTGCTGCCGAGACCGAAAACCGCGTGGACTACGGCTATCGTGGAACCTTCAGCGTCTCCGGCGTCAGCTACCATGACCGCACGAAAAACAATACGTTCGATGGCTCCGACACCGGTATCGGCGGTGTGACGATCGAGTTAATATGGGACACCAATAATGACGGTGCGTTCGATGCGGGCGACTTTATTCTCAGCTCGGTCATCACCGCCGCAGATGGTTCCTATAGCTTCGCCAACCTGCTGGCAGGAAATTATCTAGTCCGTGAGACCCAGCCCGTCGGCTTCGGCAACAGCCAGAACGGCACCAACCTGATCGATGTCACCGTAACCAATGCCAACGTCACCAATCAAAACTTCGGCAACACCACCGGCTCCCTCGCCGGGACAGTTTACCGCGATGACAACAACAATGCCGCCCAAGACGCCGGGGAGCCCGGCATACAAGGACAGACGGTAACCCTTCTCTGGTCCGGAGCGGATGGCATTTTTGGTAACGCGGATGACAAGACCGTTACCACGATGACTGACGTTAACGGTAACTATATCTTCGACCACACCAACACTGATGGCTTCCTGACCGGATTTGGTAACACCACGCGTGGCTTGTCTTCGGTCGGACTCTATCGAATCATCGAAACCCAGCCCGCCGGGTTCCTCGACGGCGCCGATACAGTCGGTAATGCCGCCGTCGCCACGGGCACAGTTACCGGGGCTTCAGGGGGACGCGATGGCTCGGATACACTCAACAATATTCAAATTGCCGCCGGGCAGGATGCCACGGGTTATCTTTTCGGTGAATTGACCCCGGCTTCCATCTCCGGTTTTGTGTATCTCGATCTCGATAATGATGGAGTGAAAGATCCCACCGAATCCGGATTGGTGGGCGTCACCATTACGCTGACCGGGACCAATGACTTAGGTGCCGCAGTCAATCTGAACACGGTGACGGGCGCGGATGGATCCTACAGTTTCACCGGATTGCGCCCCGGCACCTACGCGGTGACTGAAACGCAACCCGCCGCTTATCTTGATGGAGCCGACACCGCCGGAACCGGCTTTGCCCCCGCCGCCGGCAACAACAACGGCACCGCAGGTGCAGACACCATCACCGGCATCGTCATCGCCAACGTCGCCCCCGCCAACAACACCGGCATCAACTATAATTTCGGCGAGCAGTTCAACCCGAATTCAGTGAAGACGCTCAAAGCCACCGATCAAGCTCACACCGCCGGATCGGATGTCGTCATTGGCGAGACCATCACCTACCGTCTGGTCTTCGATGTGCCGTTCGGTACCGTGAATGATGTCATTGTGCGTGACCTCCTGCCCGATGGATTGCGATTCCTCAATGACGGCACCGCCAAAGTAGCCTTGGTTTCTTCGGATGGAACCAAGTTAACCTCTTCGATCTTGGCCGCCGGAGCACAAGCGACTGGACCTGCAGCCGGCGTTAACCCTGCTTTCGTCCTGCCAGACGCCTCCGTATCGAGCGCACCCTCCTCGAATGTGGACGTTTACGTCTCGGGAACGGATGTCTATTTCCGTCTGGGCAATTTAACCAATTCCGAAGCCGCGTCCGCTCCGGCCCAAGTGGTCATTGAATTCAACGCTATCGTCGTCAACGATGTGGCCAACCAAGCCACTACCGTTAGGGGCAATCAATTCACGGTGGCGTGGGACCGCAACGGCAACAATTCTGGTGCCGATGAACCGACCGATATCGCGGGCACTTCCAATACGGTCAACGCCACCATCGTCGAACCCGTTCTCACTGTGGCCAAGTCGGTCAACGACGACACGCCGCACCTCGGTCAAACCATTCAATACACCGTTGACGTATTCAACCAAGACACGGCTACCGGAACCACCGCGCACAACGTCCGCATCGTGGATGCGATTCCGGCCAACAAGCTCACCGCTTTGAATAACATTGTCGTCACCCGCTTGGACATGCAGGGCACCACCGCCACCGGCGATGACACGGTGATCGCCACGCTCACCGCTGGAACCGACTACACCATCACCGCTTCCACCACGGGCTACACGATAACCATTGCCTCAATTGCCGAGGATGAGCGCATTCGCATCACCTACGACGCCACCGTCACCACCAACACCCTGGATGCTCTGGGGGCGGATCGCGTCTTCGGCGGGGTCGGTGCGGATTCCGATGCCTTCACCAACATCGTGGCGGTCGATTGGTCTTCCGTTCCCGGCACCACCGCTGACGAACGCACCGGAGCCGACGGCGTCGGCGGTGCCTTGAATGATTATGCGGTGGGCACATCCCAAAGCGTGACCGTCGTGGGGGCCGATCTCAAAGTCACCAAAACCGACGGCGGGGCCAACGCCACACCCGGAGGCATCGTCACCTACACCGTTGTCGTGACCAACCAAGGCACCGACACCGCCAATTCCGTGGTGGTCACCGACACCCTGCCGACCAGTGGTATCAGCTATACCGCAGGCAGTGCCACCGCCACCGCCGCATTTACAGAGAACACCGCCACCGCTGGTAAGATCATTTGGAATCTTACCAATCCCCTTGCGGCAGGAGCTTCGGTTACTTTCACCGTCCCGATCAACATCAGTAATCCCGCACCGGCTAATCTGGAGCTGCTCACCAACTTAGTGGAAGTGGACTACGATGAAGCCACCAGCGGTGAAGATCCTACCGATGAGGCGGCTGATGTGCGCGATGACAACGACGCTACCGACACCACGCCTTTGGTCGCCGCACCGATTATCACAGTCACCAAAGATGATGGCTTGGTTAATGTGGCTCCGGGTGACGCCCTTACTTACACCATCGTGGTGCGGAACACCGGGAACCAGAACGCCATTGTCGATATTCTCGACGATTTTCCTGAACAGAACCTGACCTTGATCGCCGCCTCCGACGCCAACGGCGTGGTGATGACGCCTATCGGTGCCAACGATCAGCTTTTCTGGGACGATGTGGTGTTGAATGCCGGTGCTACCATCACCATCACCGTTCAGGCCATTGTAACCGATCCCCAGCCCATTATCGTCAACCAGTTCACCAATGCGGTCACGGTTACAGACACCAACCCGACCGCACCGGTGCCGCCTGTCACGACCAGCGATATCAACCAGCTGGTCGCGTTCCCTGATCTGATGGTGGTCAAAACGAGCGATGCCCAAGTGGTCAGGCCCGATGAAAAATTGACCTACACCATCACGGTTACGAACATTGGCAACCGCAATGCGACCGGTGTCGAGGTGGAGGACTTCCTGCCGGCGGGTGTTGAATACGTTTCCAGCACCGGTGGTGCCAATCAGGGCCTTTATGACCCCGGAACCCATACCGTCAAGTGGACCTTTGCGGATCCTTTCATTGGTGCCAACAACCAAACCGAAGTGTTGACGGTGGAAGTCAAAGTTAAGAGTGACTTCAGGCTAGGCGACCTGGTGAACAAAGTGGAAGTGAAAAACGATGGCACCAACGGCCCTGAGATCTCACTAAGTAACAATGAATCCAGCTTCAGCATCCGAGTGCTCGGATTTGGTTTCGATTCCAGCAACAACTTCCACACCTTTAGGCTGTTTAGTGCCTTCGACTTGGATGATGATGACTTCTATCGTCTCCGGCCCATCGACAATTACCGAGATCCGATGCTCACTCTGGCTCCGATTTACAGCGGCGAAGCCGAGCCCGGTTCCACGCTCGTGATTATTCTCTACAATGCCAAAGGAGAAGTGATCGGACGCCAAACGGTGGTGGTTGATACGGGCGGAAACTGGATGGCCAGCTTCCCCGGAAGTATCGTGCGCGATTATCCGCAGAGCGTCCATATTTCACAAACCCCGTCTTCCAATAACCATGATCCGGAACACGGCTACAACCTCCGTCCCTATTACGCCACCGCACTCCACTCAGGTCACTTCTTCCAGGAAGACCTTTCCGTCAACCGGGTGCTCACGGGCAGTGCCTCAGTAGTTACCGGTGCTCTCTTCAGCAGCCTTAACAACCCTCTGGGCTTTGAGCTGGGCAAACACAGCTACGAGCACATCAGCATACCGGGTCACCCCACTGGACGATGAGCCATTGTGTTCCATCCCTAGGAATAGATTGGAAACATAGTACTTCCCGTAAACGTGTTTCGCTGGCTTGCATGATGGGAGCTCTTTGGATGCTTTTTTCGCCCTCCATGGCATGGGCTGCCGAAGCGTTCGGCTACACCGCTCCCTATCGAATCGCCCGCATGTCGTTTCCCGAAACCGGAGTCATTACCGAGCTTCCCGTCCGGGAGGGAGCACGGGTCAAAGAAGGTGATATCCTGGCCCGCCTCGATTACCAAGTTCTGCAAAGCGAACTTAACATGGCCGAAGAGCAGCTCCGCATCCGGCGTCTGCGTTTTGAAAAATTAGAGCCGCTTCGCGCAGCCGGCAGCGTCTCCTTAGAAGAATTTGAACGTTCCAAAGCGGATCTTCTCATTGATGAAGAGCGTGCTGCCCGCATCCGCGCTCAGATTGATAATCGCACCCTGACCGCTCCTTTCGACGGCATTGTCAGTGAAATCCGCAAAGAAATGGCTGAAAGTGTCTCCAATGCAGGGGTGCACGTCCTGACCGTTGTTCAGCTCGACACCCTCCAGGTGGAAATGCACCTCCGCCCCGCAGACGCCGCGCGCCACCGAGAGGGTGGAGTGGTGCCACTTTTACTCGACGACCGCGAAACCGTCCAAGGCCGCGTTGAATTCATCTCACCGGTCATTGATGCCGCCAGCCACACGGTTCGCATCCGTTTCACCATCTCCAACCCAACCGGAACCTTTCGTAGCGGCGTGCGCTGTTCACCTGCTGATGGCTACACCATGGCCGCCACCTCCTCTCCCTCTTCGGGCTCCGATGCCTTGCCTCCCCGGCGCATGACACGCACCACTTCCGAAACATCTGAGCGCCCCGCCGAAGACCTCGATCCCGTCCCGCCTGCCCGGAATCGACGGGTTCTGTCCGGTTTATGAAGCACGCCTTTATTATCTTTTCCTTCATGGTGAGTTGTCTTGCGTCAGCTCTGGCGAAGGATGATCCGGGTGAATTCAGTTTCCGCCCCTGTCTGCCGCTGAACGCTGCTCAACGGGAGCGGTTACATCATCTGACTACAGAAGATCCCGAAGCCAAGGCCTTGTTTGAAGTGCTAAGACGTGAAGCGGAAAAAAGGCTCGATCTCAAGCCCCACCCACTTGAGGTCATTCATTACGAGGGTCGGGTCAACACCGACCCTCAACGCATCGCCAGTGTGGCCTCTTTGCGAGAAATGAACGATGTCTCCATCCTTTTTCACTACTGGCAGGTCACCGGGGATACGGCTACGGCGGAAACCTTGAAGCGCTTTATCCGGGAGTGGTCCGCAACGTATATACCCACAGGCAACGATGTGAATGAAAACAAACTGCTTCCGATATACACGGCTTATTTTTCTTTACGGCTGGAGTTTGAGGCCGGGGAACGTGAAAAAATTGACCTCTGGATCGACGCGCTTGGTGCTCTGCATGCCAAGGCGGTGGCGGAATCCAAACAGTTCACGAATCGCTACTCGAAACATCTGCGGCTTCTTGCTTTATTCGGGTTGATCTTGGATCGTCCCGAATGGAGAGCTTTGGCCATGGAAGGCGTGAAACGTTTCGTGCAGGAAAGCCTCCGCGCGGATGGGACAAGTCTCGACCTGGAACGTCGCGACACCCTCACGTATCATACTAGCTCCCTGCGCCCGCCTATCGAATTGGCGGTGTTGGCGGGGGAAGAGGGAGCCTCGCTTTACACGTGGACGGCTAGTTCGGGTGGGTCGCTGAAAAAATCAGTTGATTATGTGGTGCCCTACGCAGATGGAACAAAAACGCGGGAGGAATGGCGGAATTCGAAAGTGGAATTGGATCGCAAACGCGCCGAAGCCGGGCTGGAAGCCTATCGTATTGGACGGCTCTATGAGCCGAAAGACGCACTGCATCTTTTAGAAGAAGCCAGCTACTTCGATCCCGGCCTCGTTCCTCTGGTGCTTAAATTACAAGACTCTTCAGCTCAGCGTTTCGGCAGCTGGACTATGGTGATCCATGCAGCCTGCCGCGAATTTTAAGAGGGCATTAACAGCGGCGTCCTGCATTAAGATGGCGCAGGAATACTATTCCATGGACGAATTCAAAATTATTGATTACCATGCAAATCAACAATGAAGTTGTCCAAACGCGGTGAATATGCGCTCAGGGGCTTGATTGATCTGGGCATTGCTCATGAAGCCGGGCGCGAAATGCTCAGGGTGCATGAAATCGTGGCTAAGGAGGGAATTCCCACCGCCTTTTTAGAACAGATTTTTGCCCAGCTCAGGCAGGAAGGACTCATCGATGCGAAGCGGGGGAAAAATGGAGGCTACTTTTTAGCCCGGCCCGCTGACACGATTTCCATGGGGCAGGTGGTTCGTTTGATTGACGGCCCCTTGGCTCCTATCGGCTGTGTGTCACAGACCCGCTACGAAAAATGCTCCTGCCCGGATGAAAACCACTGCGGCTTACGAATGCTCATGTTGGATGTGCGTAATGCTATTGCAGCTATTCTTGACCGGTATACTTTGGCTCAGGTGGTCGATGTGACCATCCGAGCGCTGCGCCGGGACGGCATAGCGATCCCGTTTGCCTCAGCACATGATGCTTCGCCCGCCCCGTCTCCCTCACAAGCAAGCGGACTCTTCTAGCCAGTAGCCCATTGCGGCTTTCCCTTCCGTAACCCGCCACCACCTCTTGGTGGAATTTTTTCCTATTTTCTACTTGCTTGGTAAGGAATAACAGTTTACTAGTTTGGTCAACTTAAGGAGAAAATAACCATTATGAAACCACTAGAGCGTATGAAACAACGGGCACAGTCTTACTTCATTGCAGGGTTTGTCGCGATCACCCTCGCCGCATGCAACACAGAATATCAGGAGCAAATATCGGCTCAGCCACCCGTGACGCTGCTTAACGTCTCCTATGATCCAACGCGCGAATTCTATACGGAATTCAATGCTGCCTTTGCCAAACACTGGAAAGAGAAAACCGGGCAGGAAGTTACAATCCATCAGTCACACGGCGGCTCGGGTCGTCAAGCCCGGGCGGTGATCGATGGATTGGAAGCGGATGTGGTGACCTTGGCGCTGGCGGCGGATGTCAATGCGATCGCAGAATCCGGGCTGTTGCCGCAGGACTGGCAGCAGAGGTTGCCTGCCAACAGTGCGCCGTATCAATCGACCTTGGCTTTCCTGGTCAGAAAAGGCAATCCGAAAGGCATCAAGGACTGGGGCGATTTGATTCGCCCGGATGTGCAGGTTATTACTCCGAATCCCAAAACTTCCGGGGTGGCGCGCTGGAACTTCCTGGCTGCTTGGGGATGGGCTCTAGAGCATTACAAGGGTGATGAAGTCCAAACGCTAGAGTTCATCAAAAAACTCTACAGAAATGTTCCGGTGCTGGACAGCGGTGCGCGTGGTTCTTCCACCACATTCCAAGAGCGCAAGATCGGCGATGTGCTCATCAACTGGGAAAACGAACTGTTGCTGGCCATCAAAAATCAACCCGAGGATTTCGAGATTGTTATTCCTTCACTCAGCATTCGGGCGGAGCCCACGGTTGCCTTGATTGACACGAATGTGGACAGAAAAAAGACCCGCGAAGTGGCACAAGCCTATCTGTTGTATCTCTATTCTGACGAAGGACAGGACTTGGCGGGCAGGCATTTCTATCGTCCGAGCCATCCGAAGTTTGTAGAGAAATACCAAGATCAATATCCCGATCTGAAACTGTTCACCATTGACGAAGTCTTCGGGGGCTGGTCACCGGCCACCAAGAAGTTTTTTACGGACGGTGGAGTGTTCGACCAAATCTATCTCAAGTAACTGAGTTATCGATGAAACTGTACTCCACCTCTGAAAAAATGAAGAAACCCAATCGGCGCATCCTGCCCGGTTTCGGGCTGACCATGGGCATTACGGTAACTTACCTGACCCTGCTGGTGCTCATTCCGATCTCCGCCGTATTCATCAGCTCTTCAGGCATGGGGTGGGAGGCTTTCTGGAAGGCGATTTCAGGGCCGCAGGTCGTGGCTTCATACAAAGTGACCTTTGGCATTTCGTTTTTAGCCGCTATCACCAATGCCTTTTTTGGCTTCATTACCGCTTGGGTGCTGACGCGTTATCGTTTCCCCGGTCGTCGCATCGTGGATGCCATGGTCGATCTGCCTTTTGCCCTGCCCACGGCGGTGGCGGGTATTGCGCTGACGGCACTTTACGCGCCCAGCGGATGGCTCGGCCAATGGCTGTATCCGCTGGGCATCGAGAGCGCGTATTCGCTGACCGGTATCTTCATCGCCCTCACCTTCATTGGACTGCCTTTTGTTGTGCGCACCTTGCAGCCGGTGATGGAGGGGCTGGACGCCGAGGTGGAGGAGGCGGGTGCCTCGCTGGGTTCGTCGCGTTGGCGTGTATTTTGGCAGATCATATTTCCTTCGCTGGTTCCGGCACTGCTGACCGGGTTCGCCCTGGCTTTTGCCCGGGCGATAGGAGAATACGGTTCGGTCATTTTCATCTCGGGTAACATGCCGATGCGCACGGAGATTACTCCGCTGGTGATTGTTAAATTCCTTGAGAACTATCAATACCCGCAGGCGACGGCGGTGGCCTGTGTGATGTTGGTGGCCTCTTTCATCCTTCTGTTAGTTATCAACCTTTTGCAACGTTGGTCGGAATCTGTGGGCCGGGCCCGTCTTTAAAACCATTGATCATCAAAAGGAATAGCGAACATGGCCGCCATTGTCTCATCACGCACACGCAGTTTCACGCCGCCTAAATCCGGCTCGGCCACCACCGAGTCACTTTGGGTTCGCTGGTTGCTGACCGCGACCACCCTCGGCTTCCTCGCCTTGTTTTTGCTGATGCCGCTGATTACGGTTTTTTATGAAGCGTTTAAGCAGGGTGTCTCGCTTTATCTGGCCACGTTTCACGATCGCTACGCGGTCGATGCCATCCGGTTGACCCTGACCGTGGCGCTGCTCTCAGTGCCGTTGAATCTGCTCTTCGGTCTCGCCGCCGCGTGGGTCATCACCAAATATCATTACCGTGGGAAAAGCCTGTTGGTCACGGTGCTCGACCTTCCCTTTGCGGTGTCTCCGGTCATCGCGGGGTTGATTTTTGTTTTACTCTTCAGTACCACCCACGGGTGGTTCGCCGAGGTGCTCCGCGCCCATGACCTGCGGATCATTTTCGCCGTGCCCGGCATCGTCTTGGCCACCACGTTTATCACCCTGCCGTTCATTGCGCGTGAACTGGTTCCCTCCATGCAGGCGCGTGGGACGGATGAAGAGTTTGCCGCGATGACTTTGGGGGCGGGCGGCTGGCGCACGTTCTGGCATGTGACGCTCCCCGGCGTGAAGTGGGCGTTGTTCTATGGCGTGGTGCTTTGCAATGCCCGGGCGATGGGAGAATTCGGTGCGTTGGCGGTGGTCTCCGGCAACGTCAAAGGCAAAACCAGCACCATGCCCCTCTACATCGAGACCCTTTACATGGAGTACAACACCCAGGCCGCGTTTGCGCTCGCTTCACTCTTGACGTTGTTGGCACTGGTCACGCTGGTCTTGAAAAACTTCATCGAATGGCGATCTGCCAGAGCCACCGACTAACTCTTTCACCACTTACCGATTGGAAAACGATTATGAGTATTGAAGCAAAACACATTCACAAAACCTTTGGATCCTATCGTGCGCTGGACGATGTCAGCATTGAGGTGCCCGAAGGAAAACTGGTTTCCCTCCTTGGGCCTTCAGGTTCGGGCAAGACAACCCTGCTGCGCATCCTGGCCGGGCTCGATTTCCCGGATGAACACCAGGGCACCCAAGTGTTGTTTCACGGGGAAGATGTCACCGCCACCCCGGCGGGAAAACGCGGCGTGGGATTTGTTTTCCAGCACTACGCGCTCTTTCGCCACATGACCATCGCCGATAACATCGCGTTCGGCCTGCGTTCCAAACCCCGACGCGAGCGACCCGACTCCGAAGCCATTCGCCGACGCGTGAAGGAACTTTTGGATCTGGTTCAACTCGACGGGCTGCAAGGCCGCTATCCCAGCGAACTGTCTGGAGGTCAGCGTCAGCGCATCGCTCTAGCCCGCGCTTTGGCGGTCAACCCAAAGGTTCTCCTGTTGGACGAACCGTTCGGTGCTCTTGATGCCAAGGTGCGCAAAGATCTGCGCCGTTGGCTCCGCACGTTTCAGGAAGAAATCAAAGTCACCACCATCTTTGTCACCCACGATCAGGAAGAGGCTCTGGAACTGGCCGACGAAGTGGTTGTGATGAACAACGCCCGTATCGCTCAAACCGGCAGCCCGCAGGAGGTCTATGACCGTCCGGCATCCCCGTTCGTTATCGAATTCCTCGGCAACGTCAACAAACTGACCGCAGGAATGAGCGGTTCACCTAAAATTGGAACACAAGCTGATGCGCTATATGTCCGGCCTCATGACGTGGAGATCGAGCTGGAGAACGGAACCACTTCCGACTATGCCATACCGGCCAAGGTGCAACACATCTTTGCTGCCGGGAACTACGGCCGGGTCACGCTCGAACGACTGCCCAACCATGAACCGTTCGAGGCCGAGATTTCGCGGCAACGGCTGCTAGAACTGGGTTTGCGTGCTGGAATGAACGTATCGGTTGTCTTCCGCCACGTGCGCCTTTTTGGTAAAGATGGCGCGTATGTGGAATCGGACGTGAATGAAACGGCTTCACGTTAAATACGGTTCTGGTTTAGGCGTTGCAGGTGATCGTTACCTGCTGGTGACGTGATCCGTGTTTTCATCGTTCCTTACCCGCCTTAAAACAAATCCTGCATCTTTTTTCATGCTCGTTCGTCTGCATGAGTGAAACCGTTGGGGATTAACTCCGACAGAACAACGAACGAAACAAGAAAGATAACATGAAAACAAGTATCCTAGAACAAGACGCAATCAGAGAAACGGTTCGCGCCCGCTATGGCGAGATCGCGAACACCAGCGGAACCTGCTGCACCGGGCCATCTTGCGGGAGCGCGACCAGCCATGACCCGGCGGATCTATCCCGACGTAATGGCTACTCGGAGGATGACCTTGCCACCGCACCCGAAGGCTCAAATCTCGGACTCGGCTGCGGGAATCCCCAAGCCATCGCCTCGCTGCAACCCGGAGAAACGGTGCTGGATCTCGGAAGTGGCGCGGGATTCGACGCATTCCTTGCCGCCCGCCAAGTTGGCTCCCACGGGCGGGTCATCGGCGTGGATATGACACCGGAGATGATCGGTAAAGCACGAGCCAATGCAGTCAAGTCGGGAGCTGACCACGTAGAATTCCGGCTCGGTGAAATTGAACATCTGCCGGTGGCTGACGCCAGTGTGGATGTGATTATCTCCAACTGTGTCATCAACCTCTCGCCTGACAAACCCTCAGTGTTCCGCGAGGCGTTCAGGGTGCTGAAGCCTGGAGGTCGTCTGGCACTCTCGGACGTGGTGGCGATGGCTCCGATACCGGATGAGTTGAAGAAGGATTGGGAACTCTACACCGGTTGTGTGGCGGGCGCATCTATCGTGCACGATCTCCGCGCTTTGCTGACGGATGCAGGATTCACCGATATCCGCATCACGCGCAAGGGTGAGAGTCGTGATATTCTGGATCAATGGTTCCCTGAGCGTGGGGTTGCCGATTACGTTGCATCTGCGAACATCGAAGCCAGAAAGCCATCATGAACACTGCGACCCACGAAATGGAACGCCTGTGGGGGGAGTTCGCCGATCAACTCGGCGGATTCCTTCGTTCACGGGTAGGATCGGATGCAGAAGCCGAAGATTTGCGCCAAGAGGTATTTATGAAACTTCAGAAACAGCTTGAAGAGGGCCACACCATTCAAGACTTGGGGGCGTGGCTTTACCGGAGTGCCCGCAACGCGGTGATCGATCACTATCGCATGCGCAAGAGCAGCGAGCCGGTTGATGAGTCGTTGCCGGAAGATGAGAGCGACAGGCATAACGACCCGGATCTTGCCCCCTTGATGGCCTCGTTTCGGCGTATGATCCACGCACTTCCCGATGGCTATCGCGAGGCGGTTCTTTTGGCGGATATCGAGGAACTGTCGCATAAGGAAGTGGCCGAGCACCTTGGTTTAAGTCTTTCAGCGACGAAATCCCGGATTCTCCGAGGCCGGGCCATGCTGCGGAATAATCTCGAGGACTGCTGCCGATTTGAGCGTGACCGTAGAGGGTCGGTGATTGATTGTGAGTCGCGTGATCGGCTTCAATGCCCTGAGTGTTGAAGTGAAAATGACTTAAGTTCTGTTTAAATCGTCGTAATTCACTTGAGAAATTTTTCGGACTCCACCTAATGTGCGGGATGAGACTAAGCAACGGAAACAGGCTGATATTGATTGGGGACTCCATCACGGATGAGGGGCGCAACAGGAACCACATGGATCCATTTCGTGAAGATGGACTGGGTGAGGGGTATGTGAAGTTGCTCGCAGGGTGGCTACGGGCTAGCTGGCCCGATGCCGGTTTGCAAATCCTCAACAAAGGTATCAGTGGAAACACGGTGCGCGATCTCCAGAACCGCTGGCAGTGTGATGTGTTGGATCTTAAGCCGGATTGGCTGAGTGTGATGATCGGCATCAATGATGTTTGGCGTCAGTATGATCGGTTGGTTCCTGAATCCGAGTTCGTTTCTGCTGATCTTTACCGAGAACTCTATGGTGAGATTTTGACATCGGTTCGCTCTCATCTTTCAGGTTTGATTGTTGCCGCACCCTATTATTTGCAAAACGATCTGACGGATCCGATGCGTCAACAGATGGACGAGTACCGCGGTATTTCCCGGGAAATAGCCAAGGCGTTCGATGCGCACTTCATCGATACGCAGAGTGTTTTTGATGCCTATATGGAGAAGGCGGATGCGTCTACACTAGCTGACGACCGCATCCATCCGAACATCATCGGGCACACACTGATCGCACGAGAATATCTGCGGGTGTTCGATGTGAAGTTATGAGTGATCGGAAGTCTTCCAAACCTTGTCTTTTTTAGTTTCCCATTCTTCGCGGATGACCGAGATATCGCGTGCGAGCTGGCTTTCCAAGGCTTCGATTTCGGTGAAGTCTCCGGTGGATCGAGCGGCAGCGATTTTGGATGTTAGAAAAGTTTGTCGTTCTGCGATTTTGGCTTCGTAGATCGAATTAATTTCGGCGATGCGTTTTTTTTGTTCTTCTGAAAGTTTTTGGGGTGATGTTTCGCCGCCGAACCGATCCATGGCGCGTTCATATGCTGATTTCATAGTGGGGAGAGAGTGGTTCAGGTAACTGAGGATGCGATACGGCGCTAAATGATGGTGCCATCAGGAATTTCTGCACTTTTAGGAATGATGACGATGCCATCCCTGACGTAAAAATTTTCTCCGTCCATGTTCTCGGATTTTCCTTGATTGGTGATGGTGACATGGGATCCAATGCGGACGTTTTTGTCAATGATGGCGCCTTCGATACGACAATGGGTTCCTATGCCGAGTTGAGGACGATGGGCGCGCTGGTCGAGGTGAACCTCATTGGGGGTCTCGTAGTTGTCGTTTCCCATAAGAATGCTGTTGGTGACTACGGTTCCCTCGCCAATGCGGCTGCGAATGCCGATGATGGAACGGGTGATTTCGGCACCGGAAATGATGCAGCCGTCGGCAATGACAACTTTGGACATTTTGCTTTCGATTACTTTGCTGGCGGGAAGGAAGCGCGCTCTCGAGTAGATGGGACTTAAGGCATCGAAGAAGTTGAATTGTGGAACGGGCTCGCACAAATCCAGATTGGCGGTGTAGAAGGCTTTAATGGTTCCAATATCTTCCCAATAGCCCTGATAAATATAGGAGTAGGTTTTGCCGGCTTGGATTTGATCAGGGATAATGTGTTTACCGAAGTCGGTGTGGGAGGCGTTATCGAGTGCTTTTTCCAAGACGGAGCGATTGAAGACATAGATACCCATGGAGGCTAGATACAGTTCGTCCTGCCCTGGGCGGCCCAACGATTCGACCTCACTGGAAGCCAATCGCATGGAATCTAAAACGGCGTCATCGGTGGGTTTCTCTACGAAGCGGGTAATGCGGCGTTTGTCATCGACTTGCATAATGCCAAAACCCGAAGCGGGTTCCCGGCTGACGGGTATGGTGGCCACGGTCACATCGGCACCATGGGTCACGTGGGAAGCAATGATATCGCGGAAATCCATTCGGTAGAGTTGATCTCCAGAGAGGATGAGAACCAGATCGTGCTCATGATTGCGGAAATGAGTGAGGTTTTGTCTCACCGCGTCAGCGGTGCCCTGATACCAACCGGATGATTTTTCAAAGGTTTGGGTGGCGGCCATGATTTCGACAAATTCATGAGGCACATAGTCATCAAAGCGATAAGAACGCGTCACATGACGGTGAAGGGATGAGGATAGAAACTGGGTCAGGAGGAAAACGCGTTTGTAGCCGGAGTTGATGCAGAGACTGATGGGAATGTCCACGAGGCGATATTTGCCGGCCAAGGGAACAGCGGGTTTGGCGCGTTCTTGGGTGAGGGGGAAAAGTCGGGTTCCAGCACCGCCACCTAGAATGAGGGCGATGACACGATTGGGATCGGCGATACGGTGTTCCATAGGATGTTTGGTCGTTAAAAGATAACTTGTTGACGTTACCAAACCAATGCCTGTAGTAACAATATTGTTTTTTGCTTATGTGCGGAATTGTTGCTTATACAGGTCATCGTGATGCTCAACCTCTCCTTTTGGATGGGCTGAGCCGATTGGAATACCGCGGGTATGACAGTGCGGGAACTGCAGTTCAATGCCCTGATGCGCTTCGCGTGCAGAAAAAGTCGGGGCGCTTACAGGAGTTGACCCGTCTGATCAAAAATGAGCCGGCACGATCTCATACTGGTATCAGTCATACGCGTTGGGCCACTCATGGTGAACCCAACGATCAGAATGCCCACCCCCACTTGGATCAGTCGGGACGACTGGCCCTGGTTCACAATGGGGTCATTGACAATTACATGCATTTCCGTCGTCAACTGGAAGAAAAAGGACACACCTTCCAATCCAACACCGATTCGGAGGTGCTCTCGCATCTAATTGGTCAATATTATGACACCTCCGAGCTTCAAGGAACCGATCGGCTGGTGGACGGAGTTAAAAGGGCGCTTAACGATGTAGAGGGCACCTATGGCATCGCTGTCATCCATCACGATCACCCCGGCTTGATCATTGGGGCCCGACGGGGAAGCCCGCTGGTGATTGGCATCCGGGATGATGAATACTTTCTGGCCAGTGATGCTACCGCGTTGCTGCCTTATACTCAGAAAGTCGTTTACCTGAAGGATTTTGATTTGGTGAGGTTGAATCGTGAAGGATTTGAAATTGAGAACTTGGGCAGTGGTGACAATGCCTATGAAATCAAGGAACTGGAGTTCAAACCCGAGTCCATTGAAAAGGGAGAGTTTCCGCATTTCATGCTCAAAGAAATTTTTGAGCAACCCACCGCTATCGAAAATGCCATACGCGGGAGGATTAGTCGCGAAGACCATTCCGCCAAGCTGGGCGGACTCAATTTGACCAACAATGAGCTGCGAGATATCAGCCGGATAACCATTCTGGCCAGTGGAACCGCGTTACACGCTGGTATGGTGGGAGAGTATATGCTGGAATCGCTGGCCCACATACCCGCTGAAACAGATTTTGGCAGCGAGTTCCGCTACCGTAACATACCCATTGAACGCAACACGCTCTTCTTTGTCGTCAGCCAATCGGGTGAGACAGCCGACACACTGGGTGCATTACGCGAGGCCCAACGCAAGGGCTTCAAGGTTCTGGGTATCTGTAACAACGTCGGCAGTACCATTGCTCGAGAATCTGATGGGGGCATCTACATGCACTCCGGCCCCGAGATTGGTGTGGCCGCGACCAAATCGTTTGTCTCTCAAGTGGTTATCCTGGCCCTCTTGAGTCTTTTGTTGGGACGCATGCGGCATGTATCCGGGCCTGAGGGACAAAAAATAATTAATGCCTTGGAAGCGCTTCCGGGACAGGTGTCCGAAATTCTCAAATTCAGCGACTCGATCCGCGAGATCGCCAAGAAATATTCCGCGGCTCGCAGCATGTTATACTTCGGACGCGGTTATAATTATCCGGTGGCACTGGAAGCGGCTCTCAAGATGAAGGAAATTTCCTATATCCATGCTGAGGGTTATCCTTCCTCGGAATTAAAACATGGCGTCATCGCTTTGGTGGATCGCGATACACCGTCGGTATTTATTTGTCCTCAAGATCCGCTCTACGAAAAGAACCGGAATAATTTGCATGAGGTCAAAGCGCGCAGCGGGCCGATCATTGCGGTGGCTACCTGTGGGGATCAGGAAATCCATTCGGTAGCAGATGATGTGATCCAAGTGCCACAAACCATCGAGATGCTGCAGCCGGTGCTCAATATCATTCCTCTTCAGTTGTTATCTTATCATACGGCATGTCTTTTGGGTTGTGACGTGGACAAGCCGCGCAATCTTGCCAAGTCGGTCACAGTTGAATAAAGGTGAGAGATCCGATGAATCATCCTGATGTATCCATAGCGGTTATTGGTGGAAGTGGTGTCTATGATTTTCCCGGACTGACGGAGGCTGGAGATCATCGTATTGAAACGCCGTTTGGTGCACCTTCAGATCTCATCCGGGTGGGCAAGCTGCACGGAAAGTCAGTGGCTTTTCTTCCCCGCCATGGACGCCACCATACGCTTGCACCTCCGGTATTGCCCCACCGTGCCAATATCTATGCTCTAAAATCGCTGGGTGTGAAGTGGATCATCAGTTTGAGCGCGGTGGGTTCGCTTAAGGAATCGCTCATCCCGGGTCATTTCGTTATACCGTTGCAATTTTTTGACCGCACCAAGAACTCACGGCATCATTCTTTTTTCGAGGAGGGTATTGTGGCTCATGTCAGTTTTGGTGATCCAGTTTGTTCCCGTTTGGCGGCATTGCTTTACCAAGCGGCCTCGTCAGCGGGTGTTCAATGCCATTGGGGAGGCACTTACGTCAACATGGAGGGGCCGGTCTTCTCAACGCGTGCGGAATCTGATTTCCATCGCGCCATGGGCTTCGATGTGGTGGGCATGACCAATCTTGCCGAGGCCAAACTGGCGCGTGAAGCTGAGATCAGTTATGCCACGGTGGCCATGGTGACGGATTACGATTGCTGGCACCAAAGTCTGGCCGAAGTCAATGTCTCGGATGTGATCAACATTCTCCACGACAATGCGGCATTGGCCGCTGAAACAGTCCAGCGGGTTGTGGTCAGTTTATCGACCACGGAAGAAACCGCCGCACATCGGGCGCTTCATCATGCTTTCGCTACGCCGCGTGCTCACTGGGATCCGCTTCAAATCGAGCGCCTGAGCCCACTTATTCATAAGTATCTTTGACCCTCTTAGGGGATGACCCAGGAGAACGGAGCGCGGGTCAAATTCCGGCAGGAGTCCTTTCCTACCACAACCAAATCTTCCAGCCTCACGCCGCCCAAGCCGGGTATGTAGAGTCCCGGCTCCACCGTCACGACCTGATTTTCTTTAAGCGGGCCTGCGGCGATTCGAGGTGATTCATGAATTTCCAGTCCGACACCGTGGCCTAAGCCGTGAAAAAAGCCAGTCCAGCGACCCTCCCTCTTTTCAGTGGGGTAACCCTGCCCGCTAAAAAAGAGTCGGATCGCATCTTGAAGCAGGGCTCCATCCACGCCGGCGTGGATGGAATCCAAAGCCTTCTTTTGTCCACGGCGGACGGTGGCTACTAATTTTTTCTGTGCCGGGCTTGGTGTTCCTTTCAAGAGTGTTCGGGTGAGATCGCCGAAGTAACCACTGGAAGAGTCATGAGGAAAAATATCTAAAATAATGAGCTCCCCTGCATGCAGCGGCCCATGACCCTGCTCATGCGGATCGCAGGCTTGTTCGCCGCCTGCCACGATGGTGTGGGCGGGTTCTCCCCCGGCTCGTCGCACGGCCTGATCGATTTCAAATCTGAGTCTTTCGGAGGTGAGTGTGGCTCCGCCCCACCGTAAGATCCCTTGTTTAGAAATGCGGGCGGAGGACAAAATTTCAGTGCCGCGTGTTAAACCGGCTTCGGCTTGGCGCTGGGCCTGAATGATGGCTTGAATTTCTTTACCTGATTTAATTTCACGTTGCGGAAAAAAAGGATTAAGAACGCGTACGTTGATCCCGTCTGCATCTAAAGCGTGGGCCATCTCCAGAGGAAAATCTGCCGGAACGTCTACCACCTCTATGTTAAGCGACTTCAAGTGATAAGGAAGCCATTGTGATGCCGGGGGTGTTTTGCTGAATCGGTGCTCCTGTCGCCAGGCGGATTCAATTTCATCCTGGGCGGTGATTTGATCCACCCGGGCCTGCCTTCTGCCCCGGTCGATCTCCAAAGGATTTAGAATCAGCCGGGTTTTGCCGTTGTCCTCAAGCCAAACGACCGCATCGGGCACCCTAAATCCCGTTGCATAGAGCAGATCTGCCGAGCGTTCGCTGCTGGCATAAATTAATCTCGCACTGTGCGGGCAATGTTTCACCATGATGGATTAAGTAATCATACGACCCTGACCGCAGAATCCACCTAATCAAATAAAATGTTTTCATTCACTTGGAATTTGTTTATGGTAACAACTACTAAAAATGTCGAGAGATACTAAAGATTTGGGAAGTTCGGTTTTCCACTTCGCCGAAATATTACAGCATTACGGTCAAACCGGTCGAACGGGTCTCTTTACGATTCATGGCCCGGAAGGAAAGGGCTATGTTTATTTGATGTCAGGAATTGTCGCCCATGCTGAAACCGAGATGTTGTCAGGCGACATTGCTATTTTTGATATTTTATCCTGGAGCCGTCCCCCTTACGAGTGGCAGGATGCAGTGACTCCAAGCCGGATGACCATGAGCGCCACGGTTCAAGATCTCCTGCTTGGTTCGATACAAATCCAAGCCAGTGGAGAACTTGATAGTGTCAAGAAGAACGCCTCACATTTCCATAAGACCCGCAGCATTTCAGACGAAAACAACCGTTATTACATCCTCTTTACCGTCAGCAGCTCCGAGCTTCCCCGCTTTGATTATCAAGTAACCACTAAACAACTTCGAATCGGCCGCCATCCTGAAAATGATTTGGTGTTACCAGATACCTCCGTTTCGAGAAAACATGCTCTCTGCATCTTCAATCAGGAGACGATTTTGGTTCGTGATCTGGGCTCGATGAATGGTATCAAAGTGGACGGCCAACCTGTTACGCATGGCTTGGCCAAAAGTGGTCAAATCATCACGGTGGGTGAGGTGAACTGCGAAATATCCATTTCGCTGGTGGCACCAGAATCCTCATCGCGTATCCTGTCACCTGCGGCATAATCTAAGATGATTCTGCGGTTGATTTCAGCCGTCGTTCGGGCAAACTACGTTTATGAAAAGGGCTCAATTTCTTCAACTTCTAGGAGCGGGGGCGGGCAGTCTCCTGTGTGGAAGAAGTTGGGCCGAAACGGCTGAATTATCCGTTTCTTCAGTCGAACCGCTCGAGGGCGAAACCCAGCTCAACGCTCATTTTGTTAACAAAGGACCCGGTCTGGGGCGTCGGGTGGCCCTGACCTATGATGATGGTCCCACCCCGAAAATCACCGATCGCATTCTCAAAGAACTCTCAGACCGCAAACTGACGGCCACCTTTTTCATGATCGGAAATAAGGTCAGACAATTTCAAGCACTGGCGCGAGAAGTTGCCGCTGCCGGGCATGAGCTGGCCAACCACACCTTTACCCATCCTGCACTCAGTAAGCTGCCGGATAACTTGGTTCATCAAGAACTCGACCGTTGTCAGGACGCCATTGGTGAGGTCACCGGGAAAAAACCGGTCTGGTTCCGCCCACCTTACGGTGCATTCCACACTCCCCAGGGCCGCATGCCGCGTTCCAAACATCTGGGAGTGGCGTACTGGTCTGTTGATCCCCAAGACTGGAAAAAGCCCGGTGCTGCAGTGATCTCTCAGCGTATCCTTTCTAAGGTCCAACCGGGATCCATTATTCTTCTTCATGATCTCCATACTCAATCTGCCGAGGCCACACCTGCTGTTTTGGACGGATTAATGGAACGAGGTTATTTCCTATCCCCGATGTCAGGTTTTTTGGGTGATCCTTACGGATCTTATTTCGCTTCCTGACGGCCTTGTAGCTCCGCTGCGCAGAGTGCCTCTACCAATCGTGGAATCGAGCTTTCAGTGGGGATTACATCGCAATGCCACCCTGCGCGTTTTAACATCCCAGCGGTCTGAGGGCCCAGTGCCGCGATGCGCGTTCCTTTCCCCGGCAGCTCAGGAAAGGCCGACGCCAGGGCATTCACTGCTGAACCACTGCAAAAGGTGATCCAGTCAGCACCCTCTTGTGCAAAGCGTCGAGCCGGGGCCCACTGAAGATCCACCACATGACGGGTCTGATAAACCTCCAGACGCTCAACACGTATCCCTGCCAAAGTCAGCCCCCTTTCAAAGTCGCTACCCGCCCCGTTTCCGCATACATACAAAACCTTTCCCGCCGAATCCTTTGAATTCGGCCAAACCTGAGCGAGACCTGCTGCAGAATATTCTTTTTCAGGTATCAAATCCACAGTGAGGTAGTAGCTCCGCAAAGCCTCCGCTGTGGAGGGGCCCACCGCTGCCAGTCGTATTCCAGCCAGATCACGCACCTCATAGGTGTTCAACCAGGCACTCATAAAGGAGTGAACACCGTTGCTGCTGCTGAATGCCAACCACTGACTGCTTCTCACTCTCTTTTCCCACCCCTCGTCCGGCGTGATGGGAGAAATCGATATCGTAGGAATCTCCAACACTTCTGCTCCCATTCCACGAAGGAGCATACTGATTTCAGCGTTTTGTTCTTGGGATCGTGTCACCACCACCCGTTTACCGAAAAGGGGTCTTTCTTCAAACCAATGCAAGCGCTCGCGCAGACTTACAGTGGCACCGAGCACGACCACCGCGGGTGAGCCCAGATCCTTGGATGCCTCCTCCAATTGAGCCAACGTTGAAAAAACCACCCTCTGATCCGAGCGCGTTCCCCATTGTATCATAGCCGCAGGCGTGTCGGCTTGCATGCCATGTTTAAGCAGCTCCGTGATCCAATGGCCCATTTTTTGAGTGCCCATATAAACAACCAGAGTTCCGCCCAGTCCAGCCAGATGCCTCCAATCCACCTTCCCCGCTTCAGATTGTTCGTGAGCAGTAACGAAGGTTACACTGGCGGTTAGGTCACGATGGGTCATGGGTATTCCGGCATACGCGGCGGACGCCATACCCGCAGTGATGCCCGGCACCACTTCAAAGGAGAAACCGGCTGCATCGACCGCGAGCATTTCTTCTCCTCCACGAGCGAAGGTGAGGGGATCTCCACCCTTAAGACGCACTACCCGTTTTCCTGCTTTCAGCCGGTCTATAATGAGTTCCTCGATGTTTTTTTGTGGTGTGGAGGGAAGCCCGGCCCGCTTTCCGGCCGCAATGCATTCACACGTTTGGGGGCAGTGATCGAGAATCACCTCATTGACCAGCGCATCGTAAATCACCACCTCGGCCCGACTCAGAACCTCGCGTCCGCGAAGAGTGAGAAGCCCGGGATCTCCAGGTCCTGCCCCCACCAAATAACAACGCGGGACTTCCGGATTCATGGGAACAATTCTACGGCAAGGAGCTGCCCCAATTCCTCTGGTTTGCTCGCTGGCCCGCATACCTTGGCGTGAAGGGGTTTTCCATAAACGCCCTCTTCAGTCTGATCAAAATAAACCGCCCGCACTTCCATCATACTGCCGGGCACAATCGTGGCCAATGCTCCTAAAGGCTCCTGGCAGCCGGCATCCATTGCCGCCAGAAAGGCTCGTTCTGCTCGCAGGCACAAGCTGGAAGGCATATGACAAATGGAATCGAGTAGTGATCGGCTGACCGTATCATCCATGCGACATTCCAAGGCCAGAGAACCTTGTCCGGGTGCCGGCAGCATTTCCTCGCACGACAAATCCCGCAACCGGCAGCCGGTGAGATCGGGTTCTAACCGCAACAGTCCAGCCTTAGCCAAGATCAGCCCGCTGGCATGGGGATGGGACAGAAATTTTTTGATTCGCGAATCAATATTTCCCCTTATGGGTTCGATGTGGTCTTGCGGATAAAGTGCCGACCATTGCAACGTGCGGCGGATACTGCCGGTTAAAATCCAGCCTGATGGATCCTCATGCAACTTGTCTTTTTCCACCAGAACATCTCTCGGATCGCGTCGCGGAGGGCATCCCACCAAGACCAGCCCCTCGGCCAATCGCACCCCGAGATCTTTGGCACTGTGAACCGCCGCATCCGCTCTCCCGTCCAGCAGCGCGGTTTCGATTTCTTTGGTAAAAATATCCTTGGTGGCCTCGCCCGGTTTGATCGCCTCCTTCTGCATGCGATCTCCCCGGGTTTCCACGATCACCGTTTCAAACTCATATTCTGGATTCCGGGTTTTGAGCACTTCGATCACCTGTCCAGTTTGAGCCAGAGCAAGTGCACTGCCGCGGGTGGCTAGTCTTAATCGCCGCGCCGTTTTCACTGCATCAGTCTCCCCACTTGATCCGTTAATTCATTCAGGTCACGCAGGTCTTCCCAGCGTTTTACCTCGATTCCTTTACGGAAAATCACCACGCGCAGAGTGGAAGAAGGTTTGTCCCAACCCAGGCTACGACAGGCCTCTCCTTTAAAATCAGCCACCGCTGAGACATCAGGACGGGGAGCCAAAACATCCTCACGGCCTGGCACCGGTGGTAGCACGCGGAACTTTTCTTCAAGATCCGCACGGATACGTCGCACGGTGTATCCCGGCGCCCAGTTGGCCATGCTGCCTCGTAAATCCACCACTACCAGAAAATGAAAAGGCCGTGACCCCGCATTCTTTCTGACATAGGGATGCAGAGCCAGGCCCGCTTCACGGGTGCGCTGCTGAACCGACGCGTTACTGTAGAGAATAACCGAAACGCTGTTCTTGGGATTTAGAATCCAAGATTGATCGTATACATCATTCACTTGGATGGGTGCGGCTCCTTGTAAGGAGGCTTGAACCAGACCCGCCAGCAACCCTGCTAAGGCCGTGCGCCGTAGCATCCCCTGAATGGACGGCGTCCTCACTTCATCACCTCAAGAATGTAGCCCCGCAAGTATTCACTTTCTGGAAAGCCCAGTAAAACAGGGTGATCTGCGGGTTGTGAGCAGGTTTCCAGCACGCGCGCCACCACGCCTGCATCACGGGCCGCCTCACTCAGCAGGGAGCGCAGCATCTCGCTCCCCATATGGTGGGAACAGGAATACGTGGCGAGTATTCCGCCGTTATTCAACGATTTGAAGGCGCGCAGATTCAGTTCTTTATAACCACGTATGGCACCCTCAAGGCTTTTGCGGGTTGGTGCAAAGGGAGGAGGGTCGAGCACGATCAAGTCCCATCGGGTGGATCGATTCTGATTAAAAAAATCAAACACGTTGGCCTCCAAAATTTCCAATTGAACCCCGTTCTGAACGGCATTGCGAGTGGCGGCAGCCAAAGCATGGGCGGAGCTGTCCACTGCGGTTACCGACGTAGCTCCTGCCCGTGCGCAGGCAAGGGCAAAACCGCCTTCATTACAAAACGTGTCGAGCACTCTTCGGCCATGAGCATGACGGGCCACCCGCTGGTATTGATCCACCTGATCGAGATAAAGTCCGGTTTTATGTCCCCGCTTCCAGTCCATCCAGAGATCCACACCGGACGCCTTGACCCATTGGCCTGAGGGTTCTTCATTACCATCGAGAGCCAGATGGTGGCACGGCATGCCCTCTTTAAGTCGCACCGGGGCGTCATTGCGCAGCAGCAACCGGTGCTCGGGCCACCGCGCACGAAAAAGTGAGGCCATATCATCCAAGCGTAAATCCATGCCCAGAGTTAATGTTTGGATGACCAGCCACGTTCCATATTGATCCACTACAAGCCCCGGCAAGGAGTCGGAGTCAGACCAAACCAAACGGCGCACGTCCGTATCAGGGGAACGGGGGCAGGCTTCCCTCAGAGAAAAAGCGTGATCCAAAAGGCCGGACAACGTCTGCCGATTTAGATCCACTTCACCCTGAGCATACCTTCGCCAGATAAGGGTAGACTTCGAATTATACAGGCCGCTCCCCAAAAGTTTTTCCCGGGAATCAAAACAGGCCACGGCGTCCCCGTCCCGAACACCATCATCCACTCGTTCGATCTCGCTCGCATAGACCCACGGATGTCCGGGGAAACGTCGGCGTGCATCAGGGTGATTAAGATGAATGCGTTTCAAGCCTACCAAGCTATGCGAATCCTTCCCACCACGTCAATCAGGTGCTCCATACTTTAATGTTTTTCGGAGTGCTTCCCGATTCTCACCGATGGGGCAGTTTGATTATCCTCGTCCCGTCATGGGTCTCTTCGGTCTTGTCTACCCTAACGACCTGCCATTTGAAACGGCCCATCACATGGCCAGATGGATCTTCGTATTCACCAAAACGCAGATCGGAAAAAATCAGCACTTCGTCCACCTCGCGCACGTTGAAATAGCCTTGGGAAAACCAGATGAGCCGCCGCACCGCTTGATGTTGCTTCATGTTGTCCAAACGTTCTTCCTCCCGGGCAACGTAGCGGAAGGTTACAGGCTGGGACCGCCTTAACAGGGAGTGGTAGGCAATCCAGTATCCCTTTTCATCTTCGGCTAAGAGGCGCCATTGGATTGTATTAAAAGGAGCAGGATGAGTCATCAAGCGATCAACAGTGATTCCTCGTTGCACCATTTCGGATCGGAAATGGCGGTTGGCCACATCTTTAGCGAAAAAACTCCATCCCACATAAAGGGATGCAAAGACTAAACCCCAGAAGTTGGCCTTCCTCCGGATGTGCTCATCCTTTCCATACCACGCTCCGGCCAATCCGCCCAGCAGAGGAAGTGTGAACAAAGGATCGATGATAAAGAGGTTATTGAATCCCACCCGCTCATTCGAAAAAGGTTCAAAAATCTGCGTGCCATACACCGTGAAACAATCGATCAACACATGGGTGAAGAGAATCCAGAAGACCGTCCAGGTGGAGCCTGCGCGCGGACACTTTTCTCGATAGAGCCTATGCATGATCTCTGCCAGAACGGGAGATAGAACCAACATCATCAGTAAGGAATGGGACAAGCCGCGGTGCCAGCCGAGACGTTCGGAATCATCCAGCCAAGGGAAGGTGAGAATATCGAGATCCGGAAAGGTTCCCCAAAGCAGCCCCCAAAGCATGGCGTTACGGCCCAATGTCCGCCCCCATCCCGCTTGGGCCACTGCCGCTCCCAAGGCCGCCTGTGTAATGGAATCCATTTCTGAACCTACGCGCTTTTTTCTGCGGCCCAAATGGTTTTTTACCATGAATCGGCTTGTCACTCGCAACGGGTGGATCATCATACGACCGTGAATCGCACCCAGTATTTTATTCTTTTGGGATCATCACTTTTTCTGGCATTGCTGCTGGTGGTCAGATTGGTGCTGATGCAAAACACCCAAGCCGCCAATACGGAGATGGTGACCAAACAAAAGGTTCTGTTACAGGCTCAAGGTGCGATTCCTGTATTGTCTGCCGTGCGTGAGCGGATCATTCGGGGCATGGCCGAGGAACGCGATCTTTCCGATTTGTTGCGCAAATACGAGATTCATCCTTCTGAGGTCAAACCATGAATACTGATTCAAACGCTCGCTATTCGTCCTTTATCCCGGTGTTGGTGGTCATTCTAACATTAACCCTGGTGCAACTCGTCGAAATCTACGGCATGATTCAGCATCGGGCTCAGATTAAGAACCAGATCGCGCACCTTGACACGCTGTTGCCTCAAGCCAAAAGAGCCCAGAAGACCCTGATGGAGCTCTCTCAGGAATTACTTTTACTGGCACCCGATAGCGCCGTAGCGCGGGGAATCGTTCGGGACTTCAGAATTCAGCCCGTTCCACCTCGCTCCGTGAACCCCGAGTGAATACGTTCCGTTGTCTGCTCAACAGATGAGCGAACTTCTCAGGAATTGAGGCGATCTTCCAGGTCGACGAAGTAGGCTTCTGCTGCGGCATCCAACAGTTCCGGAGTGATGGTTAGAGGAACCTGCTGGAATCGGCAGGAGTCGCCCACCAGTTCCAGGATGTCGCGTGGCAAACATCCCCGGAAAGGCCGACCGAATGGCTGCATGTGTTTCTGCACGAAGTAGTCTACCACCTCGTCACTGTAGGGGAAACCCTTGGCTCGGCTGACAATTTCCCAGATACCCTTGAAATTTTCTTCGGAGGGATTGTTGATCGGAATTTTATATCGAATCCGGCGCAGGAAGGCTTCATCCACCAAGTCCTTTGGATCCAAGTTGGTCGATATGATGATTAATTGATCAAAAGGAATCTCCATCTTCACCCCGGTATGCAGAGTGAGATAATCCACTTTTTTTTCCAAGGGGACGATCCAACGGTTTAAGAGCTCCTTGGGATCCATCCTCTGGCGTCCAAAGTCATCAATCATAAAAGCTCCGCCATTGGCCTTCATCTGAAACGGAGCCTCATAAAAACGCGACTCCTCACTCCAAATCAAATCCAGCGAGCTCATGGTCAACTCGCCCCCCACGATAATAACCGGACGGCTGATGAGTCTCCATCGGGCATCGTAACGTTGATTGAGCCGTGCGTCTTTGGTCGGATCCGTAACAGGGTGGTGGTTGTAATCATCAAAGAGCCGCACGATCGCCCCGCTGACGTCGATACAGTAAGGGATGAAGATATTACCGCCGAAAGCCTTCACAATGCGTTCGGAAATGGATGTTTTGCCGTTGCCTGGAGGCCCATATAAAAAAATGGACTGACCGGAGTTCACTGCAGGCCCGACCTGCTGGAGAATTCTGCGGTCGAACAAAAGATCCTGAAACGCATCATACAGTTTGCGTTCATTGACCTGAATATTGCGGATGGTTTGAGTATGAATAGATGAAGTATATGAGCGTATGGAGACCGGTGCCGGCCCGGTGTATGCGGACTGCTCGAAATATTGCATCGCACGGGCGCGTCCTTGATCTGAAATGCTCAATACATACGAGATGGCCTGTAAGTCACCACGGGAAACCTCGATCAAGCGGTTGGCACGGAGATTTTCAACCACGGGTTCCACGATGTTGAAATAAGGCAGGCACAGATACTGGGCCAGCTCGCCTGCGGCCATCGAACTGCGAGTCGCCAGCGTCTTTAACACCAGACCTTCGATGACA
Organism: Methylacidiphilales bacterium; assembly: GCA_050329585.1. GTDB lineage: Bacteria > Verrucomicrobiota > Verrucomicrobiia > Methylacidiphilales > JBCBYL01 > DAIPIT01. The sequence continues at coordinate 31,443 of JBHJOR010000005.1, forward strand.
TTCGGATCTATGTCGATGCTGTCCAGTGAGTCCGGTTCCGGAGGCAAGAACAGAGACGCACCCGCCAAAATATCCTGTTTCATAGGTGACATCAGTCCGACACTACGCACTTCGATCCCGTAACATCAAGTTCATTCACTGGCTCGGCAGGCCGTCATCCTCTTTTTCATTGGCACTCCCCGAGTTTCGACCTATTTTTGAACCCTTTATGGCCGAAGAATCCAAAATGGAAAAAATAACCGCCCTGTGCAAACGCCGCGGTTTCATCTTTCAATCGTCTGAAATCTACGGAGGCCTCAATGGTGTCTGGGACTACGGCCCGCTAGGTGCCCAGCTGAAGAAAAACATCCGGGATCACTGGTGGCGAACCATGACCCAGCTCCGTGATGATATTGTGGGTATGGATGGTGCCATTCTCATGAACCGGGCGGTTTGGAAAGCATCCGGACACGAGAAAACCTTTAGTGATCCCATGGTGGACTGCAAGACCTGTAAGGGCCGCTTCCGCGCGGATCAAATCGATCAAACCCCATGCCCCCAGAAACCGAGTAAATGTGCAGGCCAGACGGAAGCGTGCCAGTTGACTGAACCGCGTGATTTCAACCTGATGTTCAAAACCTATATAGGCCCCGTTCAGGATGAGAGCCACGCCACCTACCTGCGACCCGAAACCGCACAGGCCATCTTTGTTCAATTCAAAAATGTCCTGGATACTTCGCGCAAAAAATTGCCTTTCGGTATCGCCCAGATCGGCAAAGCGTTCCGTAACGAAATCAATCCCAGAAATTTTACCTTCCGCTCGCGGGAGTTCGAACAAATGGAACTCGAATTTTTCGTCAAGCCCGACACCGGTTTTGAATGGACGGATCACTGGCTTGAACAACGCCTGCAATGGTATGAATCCATTGGCATACCACGCCACCGTATCCACATCTTGGATGTTCCGGCTAAAGATCTCGCCTTCTATTCAAAGAAAACCTACGACCTCGAATATGAGTTTCCATTCGGAATTCAGGAACTTGAGGGAATCGCCTACCGCACCGACCATGATCTCAAGAGCCATCAGGAAGCCAGTGGCAAGCCACTTGAATACTTTGACGAAGAAACGAAGGAAAAATTTATACCCCACGTGGTGGAACCCAGTGCGGGACTGGATCGCACCCTCTTGGCAGTGCTGTGTGAAGCGTATGACGAGGAATCCGTTACGGATGAAAAAGGAAACAGCGAGGTGCGGACGGTTCTCCGCTTTGCCCCAAGCATTGCTCCGATCAAGGCGGGTATTTTCCCGCTGTTGAAAAACAAGCCGGAGCTGGTAGCCAAAGCCCGTGAAGTTGAATCCCTGCTTCGCCCCCACATGACCACGTTTTACGACGAGTCCGGAGCCATTGGTCGTCGCTATCGCCGTCAGGATGAAGTGGGCACTCCGTTCGGAATCACCATTGATTTTGAAACGCTGGAAGGAGTGAAAGATGGGGAATTAGCGGGTCAACGTAACACCGTTACCCTTCGCCACCGCGACAGCATGAAACAAGAACGGGTCGCCATGGAGGATTTACGTTCCAGGCTTACCTCCCACTTGTTTTGATCCTGTGAAAAAAGTGAACCCTTCATCCGGTGACACCCAAGTCGATTTGCAGCGTGCATCGCGTTGCGGTTTTCCGGAGGTCATCTTCGGTGAAGGCAAAACTCCCGCGCAGATCGTTCGTATCGCACGCACACTTAAAGCTTCGGGTCAGCCTGTATTGGCCACTCGTCTGGATCCGGCTGCGGCTCGGGCTTTAAAAAAAGTATTTCCGGCGGGGACGCATCATCCCATAGCCCGTTTGTATTATTCGGATCTTTTGCCCTCCTTGGAGGGCAAAGTAGCGGTTTGCGTTGCCGGCACCTCCGATCAACCAATCGCAGAAGAAGCGGCTTGCACAGCAGAATATCTGGGTTGTCAGGTGACGCGCTATTATGATATTGGCGTCGCGGGTTTGCATCGTTTATTGGGATGTATCGATGAAATTCGCAAGGCGCATGTCATCATCGCCGTGGCAGGCATGGAGGGAACGTTGCCTTCAGTCATAGGCGGTTTGGTGGATCGTCCGGTTATCGCCGTGCCCACCCATATCGGTTACGGTGCGCATTTCGGTGGTTGGACGCCTCTTTGTAGTATGCTGACATCCTGTAGTTCAGGAGTCACCGTGGTCAATATCGACAACGGCTTCGGCGCGGCCTTTGCCGCAGCCCAAATTCTCCGGGTGCGTCGATTGAAATAAGCCCGGTCAGTAAGAGCTCTCTTATTTTTTTAGATAAGCTTAATCCTTGGGAGAGGAAGTTTCCATCGACGTATTCATCTCGGGAGACCATCGGAGACCCCATTGGTGATAAAAAAGATTTACCACTTCAGTCCTGCGTTCGACCCCGCCGCGCGCAAATACCGTGGCTACCCGGGTCTTGGTCTGTTTGGATCCGAACCCGTTGAACCAAACCGCCCCGCCCCATACGCCGGTTTTTCCGTTAAGACCGATCATCGGATGTTCGGTGGGCCATGCCAACGCCGATCTCAGTTTCTCCAGCACGTTTCGGTCCGCATCGAGTTCTCCAAACGCAATCGTGCGCATGAAAAGGTGGTTTCGTATCGGGGTGGTTTCCAATGCTCCGCCCTTGACCACCGGGCGCCATTCTTCGCCCAGCCAATCATCGGGAACTGTTCCTTCGTAAAGACCCGATTTGCGCACGTATCGGGTTAACGTTTCTTTCCCAAGTTTCTGAGCCGCCTCAACAAAAAAATCATTTGAAGAGTAATACAAAGCCTGGCGCATATTGATATGACGCGGGGTGCCTGGCACATGGCGGTCTCCAACCTCCAGCGTATCATCCAAATCCATTATCTTTTCCTGCAAAAGAGCCCATGCGATCACCACTTTGAAAGTCGAGGCGGCACTGGCGGAAGTTCGAGCGAGTCGTGCATCCCCTGCGACAACCCGCGGTATTTTTTGGCCCTGAAACGATTCCAGAATAATAAAATCTTTGTTTTGAGCATGAACGGAGCAGGAGAGGGTGAGACACGTCAGGGACGTTATCGAAACCACCGCCAGTTTTGTTAGGATCTTGATTCGTTGCATAGTCATTTCTACCGCCTCTGCAACGTGGCTCAAAGCACTTTTTCAAATTCAGCTTCCAATCCACTGGCCTGCTCGCCAGCGCGCGGAAACTTCTTTCCAGAAAGAAAAAAACCCGCCCTTTGCGAGCTTCAGGACTTGTTCATCCTGGGGCCGACTCAGCCAGTTTAACTGGATCCCGCGATTCTCCAGAGCTGGCAGTGAAGCCATGACGGTATCTTGAAGGATACCGACTCGAACGTGCATGGCCACCACATGGCGACAGTCGTATTGATCCGCCATATGAGTCAGCCCGGAGCACCAATCTGTTTCCAGAATGTCCACGGACGAACGCCCTCCTATTCTCCATCGACTTGCAGCGTCATCCAGCATGGAGCGCATCGCACGCCGCCTTACCTGCGATAGGCCTACCGTATCCATCAGTCTTTCATCCCAAAGGATAACCGCTCTGCTCGGTGTCGGAACGTTCAACTTATTTACTTCAGTCTGATTCTCCCAAAACGAGAGGTCGGCTCCATGAATCCAAAGAAGAGCGTCGTTTGGAATAGTACCCGGTGTTGTTTCCGGCCATGCATTTAAGCGATCGGGTTCCTCCCAAGGACAAGGAGCATCAGGAGAGTTTGCCAAATCCGATAGCGAGGCATCCGTCGCCTCGTCATAGCGGCAGTAACGCAGGATGTTGTCGCGCCTTGCGCGATAGACTTTCCCCTTGGTGTGTCGCCCCGCCACCCAGCGCCATGAAAGCGTATTGCTGGCCGCATCCGCGTCCAATAAATGCTGATAAAAAAACTCCGCGCCCCATTCCCATGGCAATCCCACGTCATGAATCCAATAGGCGGCCAACCACATTCTGGCGTGATTATGCAGATAACCCGTCTCCCTTAATTCACGAATGAACCGGTTCATCAAAGGATGAGGAGCGCGCCCCTCGGAAAGCGCATGGTAACGTTCCATCATCTCCGGTTCCGCATGCCGCTTATCTGTTCGTAGTCGATAAGCTTGCCAGACGTTGGGGTGCCATTCCATCCATCCCTTCCAATACAGTCGCCACGCCACTTCTTGCAAAAATTTTTCGGCCGATTCAAAGGAATGAGCCGACAAGACTTTGGCTGCCACTTCATACTCGGTGATTAGGCGCGTAGAAAGTGCCGACGAAAGCTTGGATACAAAAGGGTGACCTTCCTCCACCCGGTTTCTGAAAGCCGCGTAGGCGGGCACTTCTGGTAAAAACCGTTCCAGTTGATTCAACGCCCCTTCGCGCGTTGTAGAGGCTTCCCAAGCTTGAAGGGTGCTCGTGTCATGTTTCACTCGTATCTATTACCCTCATTACCTCACGAGTCAAAAAACTGTCACACTATTGTAATCTTGCTGAAATCAATGACTTACGTCGCTGTGAATAACTTTGTAATAATGCGTCAAATTATTTTTTATGTTACACATGATCAGGTGGTTACACCGTTTTTTATGGTGTGCACAATCATTCATTTCCAATACAAGCCCAGAACTGGCAGATTTAGAAAATGTCCATAAAATAATCTTCCCCCAGCCAAGTGATGATTTACTATCATGAAGTATATGGCAGCGGTTCCTCCAAAAAACGCCCCAAGTTCCGGCGCAGATTTGGCCGAGCTTAAGAAAATCATGGCCAGTTATCTGGCGCAGAAACTGACTTTTTCTCTTTTTCAAGAAGGCCGCTCTGTAGAGCTGATCAAGAAGATTCACGATTTGGTTGAATTTAAGTTATTGGAAGACGGTATTCCGATTGAGCCCGCTATGCGGGAAGAGTTGGTGCGACAAATCATCGAAGGCATGTCGGTTTCCCTTTCGTCCCTGCAGGATTCCAAACTCCTCTCCGAACCAAAAAAACCCGCCGAGATAGTATCCAAATCAACTCCCGTGGATCAGGATGAATTTTCCATCGAGGAACTGCTCCATTTGATTAAACCTTTTTTGGCCTCCATTCTGCCTGACGCGCTTTTTCAACCCGACCGAAAGGCCGATTTGGTTAGGGTGATTCGAGAGCAAGTCGAATTCAAATTTCAAGCTGAAGCACTGATTGTCCGCCCTGCACTTAAAGAAGAGCTCTTCCAGAATCTCTTTCATACCATGGGCCTTGAATCGACTATTCCTACTGAAGCTGGCGAGACCCCACAACCCGAGTCTCCCGCGGAGGTCAGTCCAAAAAATGCTGAGGCTCCAGCTGTATGGGAAGTAGAGGAAGGCCTGCCCACCGCCGTTATTCCAAATCTCAAACCACGCGTCCAACCCAAGCCTACTCTTCCGATTGTTAAATCTCCCCCGCAAACGTTTCTGCCGCTCAAGGCACTCACACATGAAATCAAAAGAGATCTGCTCTACTACCTGAGTTCCAAGCTCGATCCTGCTGCGATGGCCACCGCCGATGAGCTTACACTTCGAACCGAAATCTTCCGGCTTATCCAAGTCTACTGCACCGAAAATCGGTTCATGTTGAATGACCAGGAAGTGGAACAGATCGTCTTGGAAATTCTCGGAGGCGAAGGCTTGGAATTTCAACTCTAAGCCTGATCCGTCCTGTTAACTCAAACTTCAGTCAGGTTTCAGCGTGGGCCTTTTTCCTGTATGGTGATCCCCCCTCTGGGTTCGTTCCAACAAACTAGCCACCACTTCTGAAAAATGGATGTAGCAATGTCCGCACCCCATTTGTAAGTGCTCCCTGACCATCTTAATTTCGATCCCACAGCAAGGGCATGGGGGATGCTTCTCTACGGGACTCTCAATCTTGAGATGCTCCATCTTCTTTAGTAATTCCTCCACCACGATTCCCTGCACGTCCGAAACCTCGAGCCGACGGGCACAGGCCGCACACAAATCCAGCTTGATTAACGTGCCCTGAACCACCTGCGATAAAAACAAGGTGGCTGATTCAGACTGACAACAGTGACACTTCACTTGGTTAACGTATAGCACCCCTGCGCAATTTCCCTAAAAATATGCGATAATCTTGCGTTCTACTACAGGGTAATATTGACGGCCCCACTCATCCGGCGTTTACTTTTCAATCCATGAAAACCGTTCCCAATATCGTTTATACCATCACCGATGAAGCCCCTGCTCTGGCCACTTACTCCTTACTTCCCATTGTTCGCTTTTTTTCCAAGCCCGCCGGCATCCATATCGAAACTCGTGACATCTCATTAGCAGGTCGCATTCTCGCCGCATTTCCGGATTTTCTTGAAGCGGATTCCAAACAAAAGGATGACCTTGCAGAACTAGGCGCCATGACCCTTACGCGTGAGGCCAACATCATCAAGCTGCCCAACATCTCCGCATCGATTCCCCAACTCAAAGCGGCCATCGCCGAACTTCAATCTCAGGGCTACTCTATCCCCTCCTATCCTGACACCACTGCCACGGATGCTGAAAAGGAAATCCGCTCCCGCTACGACAAAATAAAGGGAAGCGCGGTCAATCCCGTTTTGCGCGAGGGCAACTCGGATCGCCGTGCCCCCAAAGCGGTCAAAGAATACGCCCGCCAACATCCCCACAGCATGGGAGTTTGGGCGCCTGAATCACGAACCTCCGTAGCGACCATGACCACCGGCGATTTCTTTTCCAATGAAAAGTCGGTCACTGTGCACACCGCCACCACCGTTCATATTGAGCTTAAAACCCATTCAGGCAAAACCCTCCCTCTGAGAGAAAACTTAAAACTTCAGGCGGGAGAAATCTTCGATGCCACCGTGATGGAAAAACAGGCTCTGCTGGACTTTCTGGCCGCTCAAATTGAAAACGCGCGCCAACAAGGGGTTCTCTTCTCACTCCACCTTAAGGCCACCATGATGAAAGTCTCTGACCCGGTCATCTTTGGTCACGCCGTCAGAGTTTACTTCCGGAAGCTCATTACCCAGCATGCTCCCGTTCTCGAAAAACTGGGGGTAGATTTCAACAACGGCTTTGGTGATCTCATCAACAAGCTGGATCAACTGGATCCCGCCACCCGAAGTGCCATCGAAACCGATATCGCTTCCGCTTACGCCCACGGCCCCGACCTTGCTCAGGTGAACTCCGACAAAGGCATCACCAACCTCCACGTTCCTAGCGACGTCATTGTAGATGCGTCTATGCCCGCCATGATACGAGAAGGCGGAAAAATGTGGGATGCCGAAGGAAAAACGCGCGACACCCTAGCTGTGATCCCGGATCAATCCTATGCCGGTGTTTATCAGGCGGTCATCGACTTTTGTAAACACCACGGTGCACTCGACCCCGTCACCATGGGATCAGTTCCCAACATTGGCCTGATGGCCCAGAAGGCCGAAGAATACGGATCTCACGATAAAACGTTCATCATTCCCACCGCTGGCACGGTTCGCGTGATCGACGCCGACGGCCACACCCTGCTCGAACACTCCGTAAGGGAAGGGGACATCTGGCGGGCTTGCCAAACTAAAGACCCCGCTATCCAAGATTGGATCCGCCTTGCCGTCGAACGCTGCCGTCTCTCAGCTACCCCCGGAGTATTTTGGCTTGATGAAAAACGCGCCCATGACGCCGAACTCATCAAAAAAATCCAGGCTACCCTCTCTTCCCTCGACACCGCCGGACTCGACCTGCGTATTCTCCCCCCTCAACAAGCTTGCACTTTCACCTTGGAACGTCTGGTTCAAGGTCACGACACCCTTTCCATTACGGGAAACGTCCTGCGCGATTACCTTACCGATCTCTTCCCGATCCTCGAAGTGGGCACCAGTGCTAAAATGCTTTCTATCGTCCCGCTTATGAACGGTGGTGGACTTTTTGAAACTGGAGCAGGCGGCTCGGCACCTAAACACGTCCAACAGTTTCTCGAAGAAAACTACCTCCGCTGGGATTCTCTCGGAGAATTTCTGGCACTTGCTGTATCGTTCGAGCACCTCTCCCGCATTTTCAATCATCCCCCGGCCCGTATCTTGGCTGAAACCCTGGATGCCGCTACGGGCACCTTGCTGCAAGAAAATAAATCCCCCAGTCGAAAAGTGGGCGGCATCGACAACCGCGGCAGCCACTTCTATCTGGCACTCTTCTGGGCGCGTGAGCTGGCTAGTCAGGATGCAGATCCTGCTCTGAAAGCCCACTTCACCCCCGTGGCTCAAATGCTAACGGAAAAAGAACCGATCATCGTTCAGGAGCTGCTGGCCGTGCAAAAGCAGCCGGTGGATATCGGAGGTTACTACCATCCGGATTCCCACCGCGCCACCCAAGCCCTGCGGCCCAGCTCCACTCTGAATTCCATTATCCCCTAACATTCCACCAAACCGACTGAACTGATCTTCCCTATCAATTACCATTGATCCTATCAACTCCAGTCCCCATTATTACACATCGTGAGCCAAACCATTTTCGGTAATCAACTCCAGATCTTCACCGGCTCCGCCAACCTTGATCTGGCCCAGAAAATAGCCGCCTACCTCGACGCCCCTCTGGGTCGCGCCACGGTCACCTCCTTTCCAGATGGCGAAAGCTTTGTCCGCTATGAGGAAAACATCCGGGGTAACGACATCTTCATCGTCCAGCCTACCTGCCCCCCCACCAACCATCACTTGATGGAACTTTTCATCATGCTCGATGCCGCCAAACGCGCCAGCGCTCAGCGCATCACTGCCGTCATCCCCTTCTACGGCTACGCCCGTCAAGATCGTAAAGACCAGCCTCGCGTTCCAATAACCGCTAAGCTAGTCGCTAATCTGCTGGTCTCTGCCGGCGCCGACCGCGTTCTCACCCTTGATCTTCACGCCCAGCAGATTCAGGGATTTTTCGACATCCCGGTGGACCACCTTTATGCCGCACCCGTCTTCTATGAATACCTTTCCCATAAAGAACTTGTCCGCCCGGTGGTGGTCTCGCCGGATGTGGGAGGAATGAAAATGGCCGCTGCTTACGCCAACGTCCTCAACGCCGGACTGGCCATCGTAGCCAAACGCCGGGTCAGTGCCACCGAAACCAAAGCCCTTTACGTCGTGGGTGATGTGGCCGACTGCGATATCTTGCTTGTCGATGACATGACAGAAACGGCCGGAACCATCACTGGGGCCGCCACCATTCTTAAAGAATCCGGAGCCCGCGATATCTACGCCTGTGTCTCTCATGCTATCCTGAACGAAATCGGAACCGAGCGGCTCCGCCAGTCCTGCATTAAAGAACTCATTACCACCAACACCACTCCCAACCCCACTCAAGAAGGCCTTCCTCTCACCGTGTTGGGAGTGGAAAAGCTGTTGGGAGAAGCCATCAAGCGTATCCACTTTGGAGAATCCGTCTCCTCTCTCTTCAATGTCGGACAAGGAAAACAAATGGGTTTCTAATTCTGCCCCGAATAATGATTTGATGAAACACTTGTTATGGCGTTTGTTGAAGAACAGCCCGTTCATTCTAGGCGGCATTTATTGTTTTTTCTGGGCGCTCTCCAAGGGTGCAGCCGATGGCTACCTCGGTGTGTTTGGGTGGGCCTTGATCGGATTTGCCTTCTTCATTACCGCAGCGATTTTTGTTGCGCTGCCGATCGCTGGATATCTGGGTGACCTTTGCAGCCGTCTGTTCATGCCGGATGCAGAAGTCATTCCGCCACCGTTATATTACCTGACCGAGAAGTATGTTCTGGAAGGTCGATACCACGAAGCAGAAGAAGAATATCGAAAGATCATCAAGTATCATCCACGAGAGCTTCGAGCGTATCTGGAATGGTTGCGTTTGCGAGCCCTCTACTGGCCCGACCAGCGAGAGATGGAAAAAATATATAATGGTGGAAAACGTGCACTGAAGTCGGAAAGAGATCTGAATGAGTTGGAAAAATACTATCATGAGCTGCTGGAATCCAAGCCATTCCCTTCCGTGGCCTGAGCAGACCGAGTTTATGCGTTGAAATCAAAGCGGGTTCGGGCAGTGTGTTCGGCTGTGAGTACTTTGGAAAAGTCGTGTCAGTGGATCCGGTCTGCACTAGATAAAGAATACCGGAGAGCTTTCAGACCTTTGCGTCATCTTCCCCGGATTCGTTACGACCGGGTGGTGGATGCAGGGGCCAGCAGGGGAAGTTTTACCGAGGCCATGAAAAAGGTTTACGGATCACGAGAAGTGGTGGCGATTGAGGCCATTCCCGACCTGGCGGAGGCATTAAAAAAACGCTACCGCGATGACCACGGGGTTAGGATCATGTCAGCAGCCTTGTCGGACGGTGAGGGCACTGCCACGTTTCAGCTGAATCGGCATGACTATTCCAGCTCACTGCTATCTATTGATGAGCGGAATTCCAAGTGGTTCGGAAAAGATTTGCGCATTGAAAAAACCATTGAGGTTCCGACTATCACCTTGGAAGGGGTAATGAGTGAGATGGGATGGGATCAGGTGGACTTACTCAAAATGGATCTTCAAGGAGCCGAAGGGATGGTCTTGAGGGGATCAGAGCACGTGCTGGACCGGGTGCAGGTTATTTTCACGGAGATTCTTTTTGAGCCGCTCTACGAAGGTGCATGGCTCTTTTGGGAGATGCGGGAGTTTCTGGCTGACAAGGGATTTAAGCTCTGTGGCATGTCAAATTTGGTGCACAGTGCCGAAGGAGATTTGCTGCAAGGGAATGCCACCTTCCGGCGCGTCGCCGCAGCAGAACGTGGAACTGTGGGAAGTCCAGTATGACCCGTGGCGTGGCCGTTCTGGTGTCGAGCTGCGATCACTTTTCCGATGCGTGGGCACCCTTTTTTTATTTTTGGAAGCGATATTGGCCGGATTGTCCCTATCCGGTTTATCTTCTGAGCAACTACGGTCGTTATGAGGATCCTGCGGTTACGTCATTGGCGGTCGGACGGGAGAAGAGTTGGGCGGATAATCTGCTCCGGGCATTGGAACAAATGGAGTGCCAGACGTTGATTTATTTTCAGGAGGATTATTTTTTGAATCGACCAGTGGAGACAGAGAAGCTGGCTCGGATCGTGACGTATTTTGAGGACGTGGAGGCCGTTTATTGCGGGTTATTCCCGGTGCCCGCTCCCGAGGCGGATTATCAATGCAACGGACTGGGGATCGGCAGGGTCCCGGAGGGGGCACCGATGCGCGCCTCGCTACAGGCAGCACTATGGAACCGCAGGGCGTTGATGGATCTGGTGCGGAGTGGGGAGTCCGCCTGGGACATGGAGAAACTCGGCACCGAACGCTCTAGGACACAACTTTTTTTGCGGGTGGAATCAGTGGATCAAGCTCCGTTAGGATATTATGCGACAGCTATCAAGCGGGGCTGTTGGGAATGGGGGGCAGTGAAGCTGTGCTTGCGACATGGTATCCGGTTGGATCTGAGTCAACGACCACTGCGCAGCCGTATCCCCAAGGAGGCTAAAAAACAGAAGTGGGTGCGCCGCTGGAAGGCTTGGCGCAATCGTTGGTGGCCGACCCGTCCAGTAGTGGTTCCATTGACGGCAAGCGATGGTCGGTAGTTGATGGTCACTGGGCACCCAACCTTCAAGGCTGCTCAGCATCCGGGGTTACCGAATTGCCCCACAATAATATTGACATATTCATATTTTCAGTAATTATTGAAAATATGAGCATAAAAAACAAGGGGTTGCAGGAAGCCCGGGATGAATTCATCGCGCAATGGGGTGCGATGGGTAATGCCTGGGGAATCAATCGCACCATGGCGCAAATTCACGCGCTTTTGATGGTTTCGCCCCGTGCTTTGAGCACCGATCAAATCATGGAAGAGCTGCAGATCAGCCGCGGTAACGCGCATGGCAATCTGCGGGATCTGACCGGCTGGGGATTGGTGCGGAGTGTGATTCAGAAGGGAGAGCGTAAAGAATATTTTGAGGCCGAGAAAGATGTGTGGAAAATGTTCTGCACCATCGTGCGAGAACGCAAGCGGCGTGAAGTGGAGCCCGTTCTGGCTGTTTTGAAAGAGTGTCAGGATCGCACCCATGGATTAGAAGGAGTTGAGGCGCGGGAATTCACCCGGATGTTGAAGGAACTGGCAGATTTCGTGGGAACGGCCGACAAGGTGATGGACAAAGTCTCGCGCAGCCAGGAGAGCCAGCTCATGCCTGTTGCACTCAAACTCCTGCAATAATTTTTTCCCCTAACTGTCAGAAATTACTGAAAATACAATAATAAATAAGAAATCAAAAAGGATACACTATGAATACCATCGAATGGACCTACCTCATCTATGCCGCAGCCAGTATTACCATGACCGTCTGGGTTGCCTCGACGTTGCATCGCAACGGCAAGGTTTTCCTCATTGACGCCTTCCACGGCAACACTGAGATCGCCGCATCGGTCAACCATCTGTTGGTCGTCGGATTCTATCTTATCAATATCGGTTTCGTTTCGCTCTTTCTGAAAACGAGCGAAGACGTGCTAGGCCTGCGTTCGGGCATTGAATTTTTTAGCGGGAAATTCGGAGTGGTGATGGTGGTGCTGGGACTGATGCATTTTTTTAATTTATATCTGTTTGCGCGGATGCGCCGCCGCGCGGGCCTGCCCCACGTCCCTCCACCGGTTCCACCCACGGGTCAACTTTATTGAGCGCAGAGCATGACATGACTATGAAAAAACTGACGGTATTATACGACGCCGAATGTGGGCTGTGTGCCGGTCTGCGCGATCGACTGGCCCGAACGGAACAGTGGGTGGAACTGGAGTTTCTGCCCTTACAGAGCCCGGAAGTGGAAAGCCGGTTTCCGGGCATTGAACGATGGCATCCGACCCAACGGTTGGTAGTGGTGTCGGACCACGGAGCCGTGTATGCGGGCGCTGAGGCGTGGATTATGGTTCTTTATGCCACCGCGACATACCGGGAGGTGGCCATTCAGATGAGTCGTCCGGGAATGAAAGAAAAAGCGCAGGCTTTTTGCGAATTTCTATCAAGTCACCGCCATGAGGTGAGTCGGAGCTTAGGGCTGCGCCATGCGACGGAGGTGACTCATGGTTAAGTTATATGCCAGCCGGGTGGTGAACGCGCCGCGCGGGGTCTGTTATGATCTGGTGAGATCGGTGGATGCCCATGCAGCGGCGGTGCCCCGGATTCGAGCCAAGGCTGAGGCAGGTCGTCTTAGTGGATTGCTGAATGGGGGCGAATGGACCGAGTGGTCGGCGGTCTATTTCGGGTTTCGATTTCGCATCACGATGGAAGTGGCTGAGATGGACTGGCCGTTCTCTTATGTGGAACGCCGCGTAGCGGGCATGTTTGATGTCTTCACCCATCAATACCGTCTGGTGGCCTTGGATGAAAACAGAACCATGGTGACCGACTCTCTTTGTTTTCATGCAGGTTGGGGGAGCTGTGGGGTGCTGTTGGATCGATGGTTGCTGGCCCCCGTCCTGCGGAGGGCGCTCGATGAACGCATGGACTCGATACTCCGCTGGGCGGAGGATGGGTCGTGGAGACAATGGCTGGATGAGAAAAGCGGGGCGCGAGCTCCGGGTGCCGTGAAAGGAGAACACGTAGCATGCGCAAACTAGTGCTGGCGGGTGGTGGTGGATTCCTCGGTCAAATCCTGGCCGACCACTTTGTATGTCGGGGATATGAAGTAGTTGTGCTGTCGCGTGATCCTCGGGCGAAAAGAGTTCGTGATCCGTCCATGCCTGGGCGTTGGGTGGAATGGGATGGTGTGCATGTGGAGGAATGGGCCGAGGAGTTGGAGAATGCCCATGCGCTGATCAACCTGGCCGGACGCACGGTGAACTGCCGTTATCATCAGCGCAATCGGCGTGAGATGATGGATTCCAGAATTCAATCGACACGGGTTTTGGGTAAAGCTGTCCGTGCTTGCCGCACGCCGCCGGAAGTCTGGATTCAATCCAGCACCGCAACGATTTATCGGCATCGATATGATGAAGCTGCGCCGCATGACGAGGCGACCGGGGAGACGGGCTGGCATCCGGATGCAAAGGATCGGTTTTCTATTGAACTGGCTACGGCTTGGGAGCAGGCCTTCGCTGATGAGCTGACACCCGCTACACGAAGGGTGGTGATGCGGACGGCGATGGTTTTTGGTTCACGTCCGGGCGGCGTGTATGAGGTATTGCGGCGTCTGGTACGATGCGGTTTGGGAGGAACCATGGGAGATGGACGCCAGGTTGTTTCATGGATTCATGCGGATGATTTTACGGCGGTGATGGAGTGGATGATCTCCCGGCAGGGCTGCTCGGGGATTTATAATGTGTGTGCACCGCACCCTTTGCCGAATCACGAGGTGATGCGTATCCTCAGGAAGACGTGCGGGGCGCCTTGGGGCCTTGGAGTGCCGCATCCGTATTGGATGCTGGAGATGGGAGCTTGGTTGATTCGAACCGAGACGGAGCTGGTGATCAAAAGCCGCCGGGTGGTTCCGGGGCGTTTGCTTGCGGAAGGATTTCGTTTCCGGTTCGAAGATTTTGAAAGCATGGCGCAGGATTTGGTGCGGTCGGATTAAGAGCAGATGAGGTGGAGGAAAGTGGATTAAAGAATCTGGTCGAGGGAGGAAGCAGAGGGTAGCTTGGCCGAGTTATGTCAGGTGAAACATTAAAGATTTGGATGGATTCGGGAAAACGTTTCCGCTTGGTGGATGTGCGGGAGCAGGATGAGTGGGAGATTTGCCGTTTAGCTGGAGCGGAGCTGGTGCCGCTTTCGAGCTGGCATGAGACATGGTTAAACGTGTTCAATGATCCTGAAGAGGAGATGGTTTTATATTGTCACCATGGGGTGCGTTCCGGGAATGCGCTGAAGTTTCTGATAGCCAAAGGGTTCAGTAAGGTAGATCATCTTGAAGGCGGTATTGATGCGTGGGCGCGAACGATTGACCCGGGAGTGCCGACCTACTAGGATTACCCGAACTCATTAACTTTATGGCCGTATTTATTGAAAGTGTTTACGAAAAATTAAGACGACATCCAAAAAGGGTGGTCTATCCGGAAGGTAGTAACCCGAAGATTCTTAAAGCGGCGCGTGAGTTCGTGAATGAGGGATTAGGGGTGGCCACGTTGCTGGGCAGCCGGGAAAAAATCGAAGCGGCGGCGGCGACCATTGGAGTAGATCTAAGGCGGATTCTCATTATTGATCCGGAGCAGGCTGCGGATTTGCCGATGTTTATCCGGCGTTTGGAAACACTACAGCGCTACCGGGGCATCAAGAATCAGGAAGCGGCCAGGATTTTGACCAACCCCAATTACTTCGCAGCCATGATGCTGCAAAATGGACAGAGTGACGGACTGGTGGCGGGTGCCAGCGAATATTCCGGAAATATTCTGAGGCCCTTGTTTCAGTTGATCAAACCCCTACCACACGTCAAAACGGTTTCGAGTTGCACCATTGTAGAAATCCCTCAGTTACAAATTGGGGATGAAGGGGTGTTGTTTTTTGCCGATTGCGGAGTCGTTCCGAATCCGACGGTGGAACAGCTGGCGGAAATCACATTGGAGACGGCGTGGTTGAAGCGGCAGCTGACGGGTAAGACGCCCAGGGTGGCGATGTTATCTTATTCCACCAAGGGAAGTGCCCAGACCCATGATGCCGAAAAAGTTCAAGCGGCGCTGGCACTCGTCAAACAGAAGATAAAAGAACACGGGCTTTCGGCCGAAGTGGATGGCGAACTTCAGGTGGATGCAGCGTTGATTCCTGATGTGGCGGAGTTCAAGGCTCCCAACAGCCCGGTAGCCGGTAAGGCCGACGTGCTCATTTTCCCGGATTTGAATTCGGGTAACATTTCGGTCAAGCTGGTGCAGTTGTTATCCAAATCGACCGCTTACGGACAAATCCTCCTGGGGCTTTCCAAGCCCGCTGCGGAACTTTCGCGCGGTGCAAGCGTGGAAGATATTATTGGAGTTTCGGCGTTAGTGGCACTTCAGGCCATTGAATATCGCAAGCTCTATCCGGAGCAAAACTAGGCCGCCGTGCGGATCAAGCCGATGCTTCAAAATACAAGCACACCACGGATATTTATTGCCGCCACCCGTCAGAATGACGGCAAAACAACCACATCGGTTGGACTTTATTCCTGTTTAAAGAAGAAGTTCAGGCGGGTGGGTTACATCAAACCGGTCGGGCAGCGTTTTGTGGAGATCAATGGAAAAAAGATCGACGAAGATACGGTGTTGATCAACCAAACCTATCAGCCCGGACTCCCTTTGGAGGCCATGAGTCCGATCGCGGTGGATCCATGGTTCACGCGATATTATCTGGATCAGGGTGATCCGGCCGAGTTGGTGGGCCGTGTGCAACAGGCGTTCAACCGTGCGGCGTGGGAGCAGGATTTTGTCCTCATCGAGGGATCGGGACACGCCGGGGTGGGCAGTGTGTTCAATATGTCCAATGCTCAAGTCGCCAGTATCTTGCATAGTCGTGTTATCATTGTCAGCCGTGGAGGCGTCGGCAGGCCGCTTGATGAAATCAGTCTTAATTTGGCCCTTTTTGAGAAACACGACGTGGAGGTAGTTGGAGTGGTGCTCAATCAAGTCCATGAGGATAAAATGGACTCGTTACGGCAATATGCCGAACGCGGACTGAATCGTATGGGGCTTGAACTGCTGGGTGTTTTGCCGATGGAGAAGGAATTGAGAAAAGCCACATTCAATCAAATTTGCTCGGAATTGGAAGGTCGCTGGCTCACCGGTCAGGAGCATCATCGCAGAAGAAGGGTCGACAAGGTGGTGATTGCCACGTCATCTCCCGCCAATGTGGGGGTCCACATCGAACCGGGAGTGCTTTTAGTGACGGCGGGAGACCGGGAAGATTTACTGATGGAGCTGGTGGTGAAGTGTCGTGAAAAACCCGAGTGGAACGAAATAGCCGGGGTGGTGCTGACCTTGGGGTTTATGCCGGGAGAGGCGGTCTTGAAAGAGCTGCGTCTGCTGAACTTCCCGGTTTTGCTGGTGGAGTGGGACAGTTTTGCTGTGGCTACGTTGATCAATCGGATGACGGTGAAGACCGAACCGGGTGACCATGATAAAATTGAGATCATCCAAAAAATGGTTGATAAGTATGTGGATGTGGATCGGATTGTGGAGGCGGCGGGGTGAATGCGTCATGGTGGCTTGGGTTTGAAGGATTGTTGGCCGGACGCTACCTTCAACCACGTCGTAGTTATTTATCAGTTATCTCTGTTTTATCTTTTCTAGGGGTGTGTTTGGGTGTCATGACCCTCATCGTGGTGTTGTCGGTGATGGGCGGCTTCGAGAAGGAAATGCACCGTAAAGTGCTGGGCTTTGACCCGCATTTAACCATCCGTAATGACGGCATCCTAAGAGAGTACGCGAAACACGGATCGGTCTTGGATGCGGAGCCTCGGGTGGCAGGTTGGTCGCCCTTTGTTGTAGGTCCGGTGCTGGTGGAAATCAACGGGCGCATTTCAGCTCCGCAAATCCGTGCAGTAGACCCACAAAGCATCGACCGCGTGATTCCCCTGCGTGAGTCATTGGTGGCAGGAGAGTGGTTTGGTTCAGCGGAAGGGGTGCTGGTGGGTGAAGCTTGGGCGCGCCGAAATCAAGCCTGGCTGGGAGACCGTCTCCTGGTGTATTCACCACGCAATATTGAAACGCTGGTGCGACCCGGTGAGGGTCCTAAAACAGTTTATCTGCCTGCGGAATATGTCATCACCGGCATCTTTTCAACCGGGTTCTACGATTATGATTTCAACTTTCTCTTGATGAGACTGCAAGAAGGCCAGCGATTATATCATTTGGAGGATGGGGTGCACGGGTTGGCGGTGCGACTCCATCACATGGATGATGTCAACCCGGTGCAGCAAGCCTTGCGGGCCACCATGGAGCCGGGCATGGAGGTGGATTCTTGGATGGACTTGAACCGCACTCTTTTTTCGGCGGTGGCCGTAGAGCGCCGGGTGATGACGTTTATTCTCTTTTTTATCATGATCGTGGCCGCCTTCGGCTTAAGCGGCACCACGCTTACGGTGGTCATTCAGAAATCAAAAGAGATCGGTCTGATCAAAGCGTTAGGAGCTGCCAACTCACAGGTGATGGCGGTGTTCACGCTTTACGGTTTTTTCATTGGAGTGTTGGGTTCGGCGGCGGGTGTCGGGGCAGGGGCTTTGGTGTTGCGCATGCGGCATGGCCTGAGTTTGTTTTTATCGAAGATCATGGGAGTGGAGGTCTTTCCTGCGGAAATCTATCATTTTTCTGAACTTCCTGCGGTTTGGTCGTGGACACAGACCGGATGGATTGTGGCAGCGGGCGTGGTGCTCAGCACGCTGGTGGCGGTGGTGCCAGCGATCATGGCGGCAAGGGTGCAACCGGCAAGGACGCTACATTATGAGTAATTCTGAAGCGGATCTTAATCGTAACGTGCCCATAGCTTGTCCACCGATTCTTGAGGCGCGCGGAGTGGGCAAGGTTTTTCGCTCGGGGCTGGCTCCGGAACTGGAAATTCTCAAGGGGGTGGATCTGATTCTTCAGCCTTGCGAGTGTTTGCTGATTCATGGAGCATCGGGATCCGGCAAGACAACGTTGTTAAATATCATGGGAGGATTGGATTCGGCCACCTCCGGCAGGGTCTTTTGGAGTGGCCAACCCGTCGATCAGTGGGGAGGTAGGACGGCGGCATCACGGCGCAACCGGCATGTGGCGTTTGTTTTCCAGCAGTATCATTTATTGCCTGAGCTAAATGCGCTGGAGAATGTTTTATTATCGCGCTGGATACGGCGCGAGGAGGATCGAGGCAAGGCTCAATGGCTAATGGAGCGCGTGGGATTGGCGGAGCGCATGCATCACCGGCCTTTTGAACTTTCAGGCGGCGAACAACAAAGAGTGGCGGTCGCCCGGGCACTCTATCAAGAGCCGGAGGTTATTCTGGCAGACGAACCAACCGGTAACTTGGATGCGGCTAACAGCTTATTAGTAGTTGGACTGCTGAAAGATTTGGCACATGAACAAAAGAAGGCGCTTGTCATGGTAACGCATGATTTTACCTTGCGGTCAGTTGGAGACAGGGTAATGACCCTAAGCAACGGACGCGTGGTTTCAGATACGGTCACCTGAAATTGGCGCCCAAGACAAAAAGGGGTAGTTTGGAAGCATGAAAATCTATATCGACGGATCTTTTTTTGAGGAACATGACGCCAAAATTTCGGTGTTCGATCACGGGCTGTTATATGGCGACGGTATTTTTGAAGGCATCCGTGCCTACAATGGCCGCGTCTTCAGGATGGAGCAGCACATAGACCGGCTGTATGACTCGGCCAAGGCCATCCTTTTGAGCATACCGCTCAGCAAAGCTGAAATGACGGATGCGGTTCTGGAAACCCTCAGGCAGAACCAAATGCGGGAAGGATATGTCCGTCTGGTGGTGACCCGCGGAGTGGGTTATTTGGGGCTTTCCCCCGATCGCTGTGCCAAACCCACGGTATTCATCATCGCGGCAAAACTCGAACTCTACCCGCGTGAGTTTTATGACAAAGGACTGAGTGTGGTGACGGTGGCCACTCAGCGCACCTCACCAGCGGCACTCAATCCTGCAGTGAAGTCGTTGAATTATCTCAATAATATCATGGCGAAAATCGAGGGTAAACTCGCCGGAGTCCATGAGGTGGTGATGTTGAACTCCGAGGGTTTGGTGGCCGAATGCTCCGGGGACAACATCTTTACTGTGAAAAAAGGTAAAATCTTCACGCCGCCGATCTATATGGGTGCACTGGGCGGTATCACCCGCGAAGTGATTATGGATCTGGCAGGTAGCTTGGGCTTGGAATTGAAGGAGCAGCCGTTGACGCGTTATGATCTCTTCGTTGCCGACGAGATGTTTCTTACCGGCACCGGAGCGGAGGTGATTCCGGTGGTAAACGTAGACGGGCGTGTAATCGGTGATGGTCAGCCCGGTGAAATCACCCGCCGACTTTTGGGCGAGTTTAATCGTGAAACGCAAGAGACCGGCACGCCCATCGGGCTTTAGTTTTTTTACGTCGCCGATTATCTCAAAGGCTGAATCCTCGTCCTATTTAGAAATATTGAAGCGGAACGGGTGTTGCTTCAGTATGGAGAAGTGAAGATAGAGACCTATCCCCCGGGGCCGCCCGAGTTCAAGGCTTGGGATCCTCATGTAACCAGCGTGGCAGACGAGGTTGCCGCATGGTTGACAAGTAAAATCCCGGGCACCCGCATCGAACATGTTGGTTCCACAGCTATCCCACAGTGTGCAGGCAAAGGAATTATTGATTTGCTGGTGCTCTATTCAGCAGGCGATTTAGAGCGCGTGCGGGATGCCATCGATGGATTAGGATTTCAAAAACAACCTACGGGCCACCTCTTTCCTGAAGAGCGCCCCATGCGTGTCGGATTAATTCACAAGGGAAACCATGCCTTCAAAATTCACACCCATATCCTGCTTGAAAGTTGTGAGGAGGCCAGGAATCTTTGTAGCTTCCGCGATGCCTTAATGAGCGATTCACAGTTGTGCGAGGAATATGTGGCCCTTAAAAAAGAGATCCTGAGTCGTTCGGTTCAAGATCCCGAGGAGTATACAGACGCCAAAGCGACATTCTTCCAGAATCACCCGCCAGGTACTGTTTCCATTGAATAAAAGAGAACTTCTATGAGTGACATCATTGGCATTGATTTGGGAACCTCTAACTCTGCGGTTGGAGTAGTGGATTCGGGTCTGCCCGTCCTCATTCCTGACTCAGACGGCCGGCGGCTGACGCCCTCTCTGGTTTTTTATCCAGTGGATTCCAGCTTGCCTCCCTTGGTGGGAGCGAAAGCCCGCGAGGGGGCGCAAACTATGAGAGGAACCCTCCTCTATTCAACCAAGCGACTTATGGGAAGGCGTTATGCTGAGTGCTCGGCATGGGAGCTTGGTGATCTGCAGTATGCAGTCGTCAGTGACAGCGAAGGCTGGGCGGCGATTCGTCTTAACGATCGCTTGATCAAGCCGGAGGACGTGGCATCGCTCATCCTCGCCAAACTCAAACAGGATGCCGAAGTATATCTAGGCCGCGAAATCCAGCGCGCAGTCATCAGTGTTCCAGCCTATTTTAATGAGGCGCAGCGGGAAAAAACCAAGTTAGCGGCGACGCGTGCCGGACTGCGGGTGGAGCGTATGCTCTCCGAACCAACCGCCGCCGCGTTAGCTTATGGTACGCACCAACGACGGCGGCAGGGCCATGTGGCCGTTTACGACCTTGGAGGCGGGACGTTTGATGTCTCTATTCTTCATTTAAACGACGGGGTGTTTGAAGTGAAAGCCACTTGCGGTAACACGCGACTGGGAGGCGACGACGTGGATCTTGCCGTGGTTGAAGCCATGGAGCAGGAAATCATCCGCAGGGGTGGAACCGTTATTGAAAGAACCGAGGGATGGAGACGCGCCGCGGTCTTGGCTAAAGAGATGCTGAGTCTGTCTGAAACCACCGAGATCGATTTGCAAGAGCTCGCCGGATGCGGCTTAGGGTGGCGGATCACTAGGGAGGATTTGGAAGCGTGGGCAGATCCGGTTCTGGAGAAAACGCGGGTATGTTGTCAGCGGGCATTGCAGGATGCGGGTTTGAGGATGGGAGATTTAGACGCGGTTTTGTTGGTGGGCGGACAAACACGTATGCCACTGGTGGCGCACCGTGTGGCTGAATATCTGGGAAAAAATCCGGAAACTCCGATGGATCCCGAAGAAGCGGTGGCCCGTGGCGCTGCGATCCAGGCAGGGATACTATCCGGGGTGTTGAGTGATCTGGTTCTTTTGGATGTGACACCGTTATCGCTGGGTCTTGAAACCTACGGTGGTTTGATGAATGTTTTGATACCGCGCAACCGAACTATTCCCTGTAAAGCAGGAGAAGTTTTCACCAACGCAGTGGACGGGCAACGCTCCATGCAACTCACCATTTTACAAGGCGAACGTGAACTGGCCAAAGATAACTGGAAGCTGGGAGAAATGGCGTTGGATTTTGATCCCATGCCCCGGGGAAAAGCGCGGGTGGGGGTTCAGTTCGAAATCGATGCGGACGGACTGTTGCATGTGCTGGCGCGTGATTTGCATTCCGGAAAAGAACGAAAAATCCAGGTGCTGTCAGCCGTGCAGGTGGACAGTCAGCAGGTGGAAAAAATGGTGGCCGAATCGGTCGATTTTGCCTTCGAAGATATCGAGGCGCGCCGGGTGGTGGAGGCTCAAACCAAGGCCCAAAAGTTAGCTGCTTCGACCCGTGCCGCGCTGGCGGCGCTTGCGGGCGATTGCTCGGCAGCGCTGGAGGATGAAGTGAGGTCGGCTCTGGAGCGTCTCATGCAGATTTGTGAGAATGGATCCTCTCGGGAGATCAAGCGTGCGATGGAAAAGCTGGATCAGACGACCCTCCCCTTGGCGGATCTGTTGGTGGATCGCGCCATGGCCGAGGCAACGCGGCGGGCATTATCCTCATCAGCGCAGTAAGGAGGCGACCTGTTGGCCGCTCCACGCGGCACCTTCCAGCGTGCCGGGCAGCCCGGTGCGCGTCCAGTCTCCCGCCAGCAACAGATTTTCCCATGACGTGGCGGGGCCGGGACGTAAAGGCTCGGTTTCCGGTCGAGCGGCAAAGGTGGCGTCTTGGGAGCGGTATAAGAAATTGTGTAGTATGTTCCCCGAGCGAGTGTGTGGGAAGTAGTCGTTAATCTCCTGCCAAATGAGGGTTTCGAGTTCTTTGGAAGGAGTTTGTGCCAGGTCATAGGCGGCACTGATGACGATGGAGTAAAGATAGCGTGAGTCGCCCTCCGGAAGTTGGCCGCTGCGGTTGAATATCCAATCGATCTTTGCGTCGAGCAGTCCGATGAAGGGTTCATCGGTGATGGCCACGTCGGTCAGTAGATGCAGGGCCAATATGGGGGCTGAGCCGATCGTTTCAAGCGAACGCGCCAGAGGATGATCGGATGGAAGTAAGGCTTTAAGAGCCTTCCATGGCAGGGCGCTGACAATCATGTCTGCGGAAAGTTCTCTGCCTTTGGTGGTGGTGAGGCCACTGATGCGATGGCGGTCAAATTGGAACGACTTGATGCCTTCAGCAGTTTGGACAGATCCACCGCAGGCATTCAGCATATGTGCAAGTTCCGGCATGAACAGCTCACTTAATCCGACGTTGGCGATATAAATAGAAGCATCGCGTCCTGAACC
Source organism: Methylacidiphilales bacterium (assembly GCA_050329585.1). GTDB lineage: Bacteria > Verrucomicrobiota > Verrucomicrobiia > Methylacidiphilales > JBCBYL01 > DAIPIT01. The sequence continues at coordinate 54,606 of JBHJOR010000005.1, forward strand.
GAAGAGTGAGCGCACGAGAACCTCGCGGAATAAGGCAGCTGATGCGGAGGAGATGGGTTCGTTGAGTGCGGCGATGCAGAAGGGTTCCCAAAGGGCGCGTATCGAAGCAGGAGTTTGGCGGAAAACTTCCAGCCACTGGGCCACCGTCTGTTGTGGGTCGGGACGGGCACCGATGCGGACGGCGGCGGCAAACCACATCATCGCGATGCGATCCTTCCACATAAGTTCTCGAAAACCGATCAGGGCACCCAACATGTGGAAAGGAGGGCACCACTGGCCTGCATCCAGCACAGAAGTTCTGCCCCCCGGGCTGAGGTAGGGGACAGCAAGCGAATCCGGGCAATCCAACCGGTCATGAACGCCCATTCGATCGACCATTTCCAAGCATGAGTGGTAGCAGCCCATGAGGATGTGCTGTCCGTTATCCAGTATGAGGTTAAGTTTGGGATCAAGGAAACTGTGGGCACGTCCGCCGATGTAGGCCTTGGCTTCATGGAGGTCGACCCGGTGGCCTTCGGCAGAAAGGTGCATAGCGGCGGAAAGGCCTGCGAAGCCTGCGCCCAGAACCCTGATATGCCGGGGCGGAAGTGTGAATTGGTTATTGATGGAGGCTCCACGGCGATAGGCTCGAATAAGAGCCGCTATTTTGCCGGGTTTGGACAGGCGGGTGGGACGGATACCGATAGGGAAATCGCGTCGGCGCAGTTTTTCCAGCAGACTGTGGTAGATTTCAGTCATCACTTCGGCGGCAATAAAGTTACGCCGTGATTCTCTGGGTAGCAGGCGGGCGGCCTTGTGAAAGTAATGGGAGGCGCGGTGGTATTGAAGCAAGAGCAAGCGTCGGCGTGCCGGTGTGTGAGTGGGCGAGCGAAGATCTTCCTCGGTGACTCCATAGGCCTGCAGCTCATCGAGTGGAAGATAGATGCGGTCGTATTCCTTCAAGTCGTATCCGACATCCCGCAAGATGTTGGTGAGTTGGAAAGCCATGCCGAGAGCCACGGCGTATTCCCGGGCTTTAGGATCTTCGTATTCGAAGATTTCAATGGAGACCAAGCCAACGGCGGAAGCGACACGGTAGCAGTATTTTTCAAGTTCGGAGAACGTGGCATAGCGTGATTGGTGGAGATCCATTTCCACGCCGTTGAGGATTTCCAGAAACGGCTCGGAAGGAATGAGCCAACGGTTGATGAGATGTTTGAGTTCGCGCCCCAAGGTAGTGGATGGAGTTCCGGTGTAGCAGGCTTCGATTTCTTTTCTCCAAGCGTTGATGCGAATTGCACGTTGGTCGAGTGGAGTGGTACGGTCGTCCACAATGTCGTCAGCGACACGGCAGAAGGCGTAAAAGGAAGACATAGCCTTCTTTTTCTCATCTGGAAGCGAGATGAAAGAAAAGGCGAGGTTGGAGCCGCTTTTTTCAGTAATAGCGCGGCTGGAGGTCTCGATTTCGATGTGGTTATCGGCTGAAGAGGGCATGGAGGGCAAGCAGAGGGAGATCGCGTTTGCGGAGCTTGGGACGACTGGAAAGGGTGTCGAACCCTTGTTGTTCTATTTTTTTAAGAATGGTGGTGCCACCCAGCCAGGTAAGTCGGATTTCCCAGCTGAGTGGGAAGGGTAGGTAGCGGGTCAAATCTCGCCCGACACGAAAGCGAACCCAAGCGCGTTCCACCATGTCTTGCATGCAGCGGGTAAATCCTTCGGTGGCGTGTCCTGCGAAGAGTTGGGACTCATCGACGCCGTTACGAGCCATATCTTGAAGGGGTATGTAGAGCCTGTTTTTGCCTAGATCAACCGAAACATCCTGCCAGAAATTAGCCAGCTGCAGTCCGGTGCAAATCCCATCAGAGAGACGATGGAGTTTTTCGTCGCGGATGCCGTGGAGGTGAAGGACCAGACGGCCCACCGGGTTGGCGCTGCGTGTACAGTAATCCAGAACTTGATCAAATGTTTCGTAGCGGGTTTGGACAATGTCTTGTTTAAAAGCTGAAAGCAGATCGCGAAACAAGGATGGAGGAAGGTCATATTTTTCTATGGTATCGGCCACCGGAAGGAATATCCAATCGTGTTCGGGACGCCAGCCTCCGCCATTCAAACAGGCTTCCAAATCGGACTGGTAGGCATGCATTGTTAAGAGGCGTTCTTGCGGAGAGAGAGCGGTGCCATCGTGATGGATCAGCCGCGGATCATCGTAGCCCTCATCCGCGATGTCATCGGCGGTGCGGGCAAAGGCATAAACGGCATGAACATGGGGACGCATCGCTTTGGGAACCAGCGCGCCCACCGGAAAATTTTCATAATGGCTCCGGGCGAGTGTTGAGCAATGGTGATAGGCTTCCGCGAGGGTCATGGGGGATTTCACTACTAGACGAATCTAGCTTTGATGGCAACCCTGCTGGCTTTTTCCTACCTACGGGGCTGATCATTCACCTATGGCCGGCACTCAATCGTTGAAATCGCAACGTCCGGCTTCACCCGCGCCCAGGCGGCGCAGTTGGACGGCGTAGAAGAATTTACCACCTTCACGGATGTCGGAAAGCACCACCAGGCTGGCTCCGAGGGGCAGGATATTTTTTTCCAGCAGGGTTGCCTCAGCCATTTTGATATTCTCTTCGGGATCCTCGGAAAAGGGAATTACTTCGGGTTGGACACCATAATTTAAAGTCAAACGCCCGGCGATATCCGCATCCGGAGTGAAGGCAAAAATGCGCGACCATCTCGGGCGCAATGCAGCACAGAGTGCGGCGCTACGACCCGCACGCGTGAACACGACCAGTCCATCGGCATGCACCTGATCTGCGAGGTGAACTGCGGAACTGGCTACTTTGTTACGGTCATCCCCCAGCAGGATGTCCTCATGAAAACCAATGGTGCCACTGCGCTCGATTCGGCGGGCTACTTTATCGAGTATCTCCACACATTTGACCGGGTATTTCCCCACGGTGGTTTCTCCCGACAACATGATGCAATCCGCTTCCTCAAAGACGGCATTGGCGACGTCGGTGATTTCGGCCCGGGTGGGCAGGGGATTCTCGATCATGCTTTCCAGCATGTGGGTAGCGACAATAACCGGCTTGCGGGCGGCGACACATTTTTTCACTATTTTGCGCTGAATGATGGGAAGTTCTTCGAAGGGAACTTCAATGCCGAGGTCACCGCGGGCGACCATGACCGCATCGGCGGCGTCGATGATTTCGCGGATATTGCGCACCGCACTTTGGTCTTCAATTTTGGCGACTAGGCGTATGCGGTCGGCTGCACCTAACGAATCGACGATTTGGCGCAGAACCTGCATGTCGTTGGCTTCACGAACAAAGGAAAGGGCAATGTAGTTGACTCCTGTTTCCACGCCGACATGGACATCCTCGAGATCTTTTTCCGTGAGGGCGGGCAGGTTGACTTTGATGCCGGGAAGATTGATGTGGCGGCGGCTGCCCAAGGTGCCGGAGGTGAGGACTTCACAACGAAGTTCCCGGTCGTTTTTCTCACGAACCACCATGTGAATCACCCCATTGTCCACCAAGACGACGTCGCCGACATGGATATCGTTGACCAAGTCATCATAGTTGGTGTCCACCGAGCGAATTTCTTCTGAAACGTGACCGCGGACGGTAAAGGTGAAGGAATCGCCCGCCTTAAGTTCAAGTTTGCTGCTGAGATCTCCAGTGCGGATGGAGGGGCCTTGCGTATCCATGAGGATTCCCAGAGTCAAGCAGCACTCTTTTTCGATGGCCCGGATGTGGGTGACGGTGGTGCGCACCCAATCGTGATTGGCATGCGACATGTTGAGACGGAAGATATTTACACCGGCTCGAGCGAGGGCTCGGAGCATTGCTGGGCTGTCCGTGGCAGGGCCAAGCGTGGAAATGATTTTGGTTTTGCGCACACGAATGATCTGGCAGAGATCACCGGGTTGCGCAATGGTTAATAAAATCCTATTGCAATCATGGTTGGCAAACTTTACGTGGTGGGAACACCGATTGGCAATCTGGCAGACCTTTCTGCCAGAGCTCTGGAAATCTTGGGGCGTGTCGATGCCATTTTAGCCGAGGACACACGCCACACCGGGATACTTCTTCAACATTTTGGATTGCGGGTGCCGATGGTCAGCTATCACAAATTCAATGAGGCCAAGCGTCGAGAGGAGATCTTGGGGCGTCTGTCCGCGGGTCAACAATTAGCTTTGGTTAGTGATGCGGGGATGCCGGGCATTTCGGATCCCGGTCAGCGCATTATTGATGACTGTTTGCGCCAGGGCGTGGCGGTGGAAGTGATTCCCGGACCCTCGGCGGTTATCCATGCGCTGGTGGCGTCCGGTTTTTCTTCCACACCGTTTTATTTTGGAGGCTTCTTTCCGGTTAAGAGTGGGGGTCGGGTCATCGAAGCCACTTCATCTCTAGCACGTGACTGCACCAGTGTTTATTTTGAATCGCCTCACCGGATCATCCGAACCTTGGAAGCGTTTGCTGCGCTGGATGCGGAAAGAAGGCTGTGTCTGGCCCGTGAGTTGACTAAAAAATTTGAGGAAGTGACCACGGGGACCCCGGGGGATATCTTGGCGCACTATGCGGGGCGCACGGTGAAGGGTGAGATATGCCTGGTGATAGAGGGCTGCTGAAGAATGAAGCTGGGCACAAAAAAGCCCCTGCGGCGAACCGCAGGGGCTTGAATGTTTCGGAAGGAATCCGTGATGATTACATCATGTCATCCATGCCGCCCATGCCCGGGTGTCCGTGTCCACCGGCAGGAGCTTTGTCCTTTTCCGGAAGTTCGGTCACGATGGCTTCGGTGGTCAGCAACAGGCCGGCGATAGATGCCGCGTTTTGCAGAGCCGAACGGGTGACTTTGGTGGGGTCAACCACGCCAGCAACCAAGAGGTCAGTGATTTCAGCGGTGGCCACGTTATAGCCAACAGCGCCTTTTTTCTCTTTAACTTCTTGAACAATGACGCTGCCTTCGACTCCGGCGTTGTCGGCCAGGGTGCGGAGAGGTTGTTCCACTGCGCGGCGGATGATGTCCACCCCGATGGCTTGGTCACCTACGAGTTGCAGCTTATCGAGTGCTTTTTGAGCGCGGATGAGAGCGGTTCCGCCTCCCGGGACGATGCCTTCTTCGACTGCGGCGCGGGTAGCGTGCAGGGCGTCTTCCACGCGGGCTTTTTTCTCTTTCATCTCGGTTTCAGTGGAGGCACCGACGTTGATGACGGCGACACCGCCGGCGAGCTTGGCGAGGCGCTCTTGGAGCTTCTCGCGGTCGTAATCGCTGGTGGTTTCTTCGATCTGGCGGCGGATTTGTTCCACACGACCTTTGATGTCGGCATTTTTACCGGCACCTTCGATGATGGTGGTGTTTTCTTTATCCACGCGGACGCTCTTGGCGGAGCCGAGATCTTGGAGGGTAAGTTTTTCAAGTTTGATGCCGAGGTCTTCGGAGATCATCTTGCCGCCGGTGAGAATGGCGATGTCTTCGAGCATGGCTTTACGGCGATCACCGAAGCCGGGGGCCTTGACGGCCACGACCTTGAGCACGCCGCGCAGCCGGTTGACCACGAGGGTCGCCAGCGCTTCGCCTTCGATGT
>JBHJOR010000044.1:0-3940 GCA_050329585.1 Methylacidiphilales bacterium
CCGCTCCTTCCTTCGAGCGTGATGCGGGGGGGAAGGTCTGGGCAGCATCACGCTCGAAGGAAGGAGCGGAGGTCGTGTTCGACGACCGCCTGAAGTTCCAGTCTTGCGACGTGACCCGCCGCAGCGACCTCGTCGCGCTGGCTGGGGAAGCAGCGGCAACAACGGGGCGGATCGACGCATGGATCAATAATGCCGGCGTCTCCGCATGGAAAGCACTCGTGGACATCGATGAGTCGTTCTGGAATCACATGCTCTCTGTCAATTTAACGGGTTGCCTGTTCGGTTGCCAGGCAGCCGCCATGCACATGACGGAGGGCGGGGCCATCATCAACATCTCCAGCCTGGCAGGCAAACGCGGCAGTGCCCGCAACAGCGCCTATTGCGCCGCCAAATTCGGCGTCAACGGGGTCACCCAATCCCTGGCCAAGGAACTCGGCCCGCGCGGCATCCGGGTCAATGCCGTCTGCCCGGTCTATGTGGACACACCCGGCCTGCGGGGAGCACTCGGGGAACCCGTCTCTCCGTCCGCCGGGCAGGATGTGGACGCCTACCTCAGCGACTTCCGCCGCACCCAGTCCGCCCTGTTACGGCTCCCTCAGGCGCAGGAAGTGGCCGCCACCTGTCTCTACCTCGCCTCCCCCTCCGCCTCCGCCATCACCGGTCAGTGCCTGAATGTGGATTGCGGCGTGTTGCCATCATAAATGAATCTTTCTACTGAGTGCATTGAGCCCACCGAGGAGTATATCCCGGAGAATCCTCGTGTTTCCGGACGCCAAGCGTATGGGGGATTGTGGAGCATCATTCGTTGCTATGCTGGGCCCTACGCGGGTAGCTATGTGCTGCTGGTGCTGCTGAATTTATTGGTATTCATTTTTACTGCCGCGACCACCTTTGCTACCGCCGCAGTCATCTCGGTTCTCACTGGAACGTTGGAACAAAGCACTCCGGCGGAACCGCTGGAAAAAAGCTGGTTGAACCTCAACCACATGGGAGCCAAGTTCATTGAATATATGGGCCTGGATCAGGGACAATCCATGTTTCATAGCGTTATTCTACTGGCGGGAACAGGTTTTCTCTTTGGATTGGCCCGAAGTGTCACTCGCATGGGTAGTCAGGTCTTTGGAGCCTACACATCGCAGAAAGCATCTCATGCCCTGCAACGGGGGCTGTTCAGGCATTACCTGGATTTCTCCATGACGTTCTTCAATAAGAATCGTGCCGGGCAGTTGATCTCCCGAATGGAAATTGACACGACGTCCACCCTGAGCGGGGTTCAAGCCATCCTGTTCAACATGATTGTCAATCCTCTGCTCATTGGCTTTTTTGCGGTCATTACCTGGAATGCCAGTCCAGTGCTTTTTGGCTCCGTGATTCTGGCTGGCTTACTTCACTGGTTTTTAACCATGTTGATGGGAAAACCCATGCAGGAAAACATGAAACAGCATCTCAAAGTGTCCGCGGATTACCGCGCTCTGGTCATGGAGGCCTTTTCCGGCATACGAGTGGTAAAATCCTTTGGAGCGGAAAAACACGAGGAAGATCGTGTGGCGGGTGGTCTGCGGGCGTTGCTCAAAACCAACGTCAAACGCATTGCGTTATCCAACTATCAAACGGAAGGAAGGCTGGTCATCAATGCCTTGGTGCAAGTGCTCATTCTTGCCTTTTGCGCATGGGAATTAAGCAGAGGTAATATGAATATAGCGAGCACCCTACTCTTTGTTTACCTTTGCCAGGCGGTGGTGGCGCCCATTTCCCAGATGGGATCGGCATTTGTCACATTGCAAAGCATGAAAGCCGCGTCGGAGCGTATCAATCAATACTTCCAAATCAAACCCCGCATCCAAGACGGCTCACTAACGGTCGATAAATTTAAAAAAGAGCTGCGACTTCAATCTGTTTCCTTCGCCTATGGTCCAGACAGGCCTGTCCTGAACGATGTGAGTTTTACTGTTGAGAGAGGAAGCATGGTAGCTTTGGTGGGCCATAGCGGCGCGGGTAAATCCACTCTCGCTGATCTGATCTTAAGGTTCTATGATCCCACTCGTGGATGTATCACGTTGGATGGAATAGAACTAAGAGAATTCAATCAAAAGTCCTACCGCTCGCTGTTCGGCATTGTGTCACAGGATTCTTTGCTTTTTCATGACACCATCGCGGAGAATATTTCCTATGGGCGTAAAGGAATCAGCAGGCAGCAAATCGAGAAAGCGGCCCGTATCGCCAACGCGCACGACTTCATTTCAGCTATGCCGGACGGCTATGAAACATTGGTGGGGGATCGCGGAGTCAGGCTCTCCGGAGGACAGCGACAGCGGGTGGCCATCGCCCGGGCGGTGGTGGCCAATCCGCAGATCCTAATACTAGACGAAGCCACTAGTGCCCTCGACAGTGAATCCGAAAAACTGGTCAAAGAAGCCATTGATCATATCACTCAAGACACCACCTCTATCGTCATCGCCCATCGACTTTCCACCGTGATCCATGCCGATCTGATTGTGGTGATGCATGAAGGTAAACTTCTTGATGCGGGAACGCACTCCCAACTGCTGACCCGCTGCGAGCTCTACAAAAAACTCTGTGAGCTGCAGTTCACCGAAACACAAAAACAAACTTTATGAACACAACCCTATGAACACCCTAAACGGCCAAACCATTCTCATCACCGGAGGCACCGGCTCATTTGGAAAAACCTTCGTTCCCATGACGCTGGAGAAATACAGTCCGAAGCGCATCGTCGTCTATTCCCGCGATGAGATGAAGCAGTGGGATATGGCCATGGCCTATCAGAACGATCCTCGGGTTCAGTTCATCATCGGTGATGTCCGCGATAAAGATCGCCTGGCCCGCGCCCTCGACGGGGTTGATTTCGTCGTGCATGCCGCCGCCACCAAAATTGTTCCCACCGCTGAATACAACCCCTTCGAGTGCGTGAAGACCAATATCAACGGTGCGATGAATGTTATCGATGCCTGTATTGATCGCGGTATCAAGCGGGTCGTTGCCTTGTCCACCGACAAAGCCAGTAATCCCATCAACCTCTATGGCGCCACCAAGCTCGCTTCCGACAAACTCTTCGTTGCGGCCAACGGCTACGCTGGAACGCACGACACCCGTTTCGCCGTCGTGCGCTACGGCAACGTCATGGGATCGCGCGGTTCGGTCATTCCCTTTTTCCTCTCGCTGGCCCACACCGGGGAACTTCCCATCACTGACCCGCGCATGACTCGTTTCATGATCACGCTGGAGCAGGGGGTAGAGCTAGTCTGGCGCGCCTTTTCCGATATGAGGGGCGGGGAAATCTACGTGAAGAAAATACCTTCCATGACCATCACGGATATCGCCAAGGCGGTCAGCCAGGAGGCCCGGCACAAGATCATCGGCATCCGCCCGGGCGAAAAAATTCATGAACAAATGATCGGAAGCGAAGACGCTCCCCACACCTACGCCTACGAAGACTACTATAAAATCTTGCCCGCAATTCATAACGCCTCCAAAGACCCCAATCGCATCAACGGTGGGGAAAAAGTTCCGGACGACTTCACCTATTCCTCCGGCTCCAACACCGAATGGATGAGCGTCGAACAGTTGCAGGAATGGATCGCCTCCAAGGGCGGAAAAATTGGGACCATTTAAGCAGGAGTCAGAATTCAGGGAGCTGGATTTCGCGCTAAGCACGCAAAGACCGCCAAGGTGATAATCCAATCAACTTTTTCTTGGCGAACCCAAAATCCTTTGCGCGAAACAAGGGTTGCTCTTTGCTCCTACTGACTTCTGAATCCTGACTCCTGAATTCTAATTCATAATGTTTTCTCTGTCTGACCGCATACTCGGCACCGGCCTCACCGGAAGGCTGGGTTATGCCATACGTCAGCGCTGGGCGCAGAGCTGTCAGTTGACGGGAACGTATCGTCAATCTCGGCCAGAAGATCCCTCTTGTGAG
>JBHJOR010000025.1:0-6327 GCA_050329585.1 Methylacidiphilales bacterium
GCAAGCTGCCAGACTCCGCTTCGGCCTACGGCCTCCGCTACGTCTGGCAGCTTCAACCTAATGAACAATTAATGGGTCAAACTATACTTTTGATCTGTCCCAGAATTGGGATCAGGCCAGCAGGGGTTAATGTTTTTTGCACAGTGAGGGAATATTGAGTGCTTCCCAAAGAAAGAACGTCGCCGTGCTTGGCAACGGATGTAGTGATTGCCACTCCGTTTAAAAGAGTTCCATTTTTAGATTGCAGATCCTTGACTTGCAAGGTCTGACCACAAAAGTCGACTTCACAATGCCTTCGGGAAACATCCGGTGAATCGACAACAACATCGCAATGGACTCCACGGCCAAGAATTTTCTTATCTGGCTTGCCCAAGACAAAAGGCAGGGGATAAGTCGCCTCTATATTGATTTCGTGAAGGTTCGAGGTTCTACGTACCATCGCATTCGAAGTATTCGGGCCGGATAGAGTTGCTTTGGGTATGGGATCAGAAAGAGTAGTCGGATCGGGTTCCATTTTGAGTAAATCATCGAGGAAAAGTGCCGATTCCATAGTGAGCGATTTAATCGAAATATTGGTTTCAGTTTTTATGTGGGTAGGGTTGCGGCTCACTGTGACTTCGACCAACTCTTCAGTGAGTGCTTGTTTTAGATCCGTTTCACTGAAGCCGTCGATCCGCACAATTCGGTCGTGATCCAGTAGAAGCGTCCCTTTAAAATGAGGAGTCTGGAATTTGATCGTGGACTCACCCATGCAATGTTCAAATAAACTAAGAAAATAAAGAAAATACATGCGTTATTGCTGTATTAATAGAATCTGAGTACTTGTATTACAATCATATTAAATCATTTAATTAATTGCCTATGCAGTAATAAAGGAAAGCATGATGATAAAACGATTGATAATTTAATACTAAATATATTGTTTATGGCCTTTTTGCTTAGGCGTCATATTATTGAATTTAACAATGAGGGCAAACTGGATACATTCCAAACAAAGAACATCATCGTGCTTGGCTCTTGATCTCGTGATAGCCAGCCCATTCAAAAACGTCCCGTTTCGGGATTGTAGATCTCTGACGCTCAAGTTTTTTCGATAAAATAACCTTTGAATCCATGGCGCATCATTCTAATCGGATGAGTGGGCGAAGCTATAGGTTTTACGCCTAGTAGGCTTTCAATTATGTGAATTCCTCGCGTTCACTGCTTTATGGGCGGTATGAATGGCGGCGACTTACTACGGAATATTTTCTTGCTCGTTTTCTGTTGGTAGTGCGCAACTTTATTCCGGCTTGGGCGTTGAATCTCCTATGCTCAGAAAACTGGGATCAGCTCGCTGGAATGGGGTAATGCAAAGCCACCTGCTTCGCCGGGCCGGTTTTGGAGCCTTGGGAATGAAGCCGTCTAGCAGGCTAGATTCCGCCAAACTAACGTTGGATCAATGCCTCGAACGCCTACTGGATGTCCCCCGTAAAGCAGATCCATCTCGGGCACCGGCATGGGTTGACGAGCCTCAAATATCCCTTGAGGAGGCACGAAACCTCCGGAATCTTTCTCCTGACCACCGCAAAGAAAAAATCGACATGCTGCGGCGACTCAACCGTAAAAATCTCCGTGATTTAAGAACATGGTGGTTAAAACAGATGTTTGAAACTGAGTTTCCCTTGCAGGAAAAAATGGCTCTTTTCTGGCACGGCCATTTTGTATCCAGTAGTGAAAAAGTGAAAGAGACACGGGCACTGTGGAAGCAAAACGAACTTTTTCGCTATTCGGGAACTGGCTCGTTTGAAGATTTGACGGTTCAGGTGGGTCGTGATCCGGCCATGCTGGAGTTTTTGGACGGGGCGAGGAGTAAAAAACAAGCTCCCAACGAGAATTATGCCCGTGAGTTAATGGAGTTGTTTCTGCTGGGGGAAGGCCATTACACGGAAGAAGATGTCAAAGAAGCGGCACGTGCCTTTACGGGTTGGACGGTGCGACGGTTCCGGGCCGAAAGCATGTTTAACTCAAATTCTTTTGATACCGGAACCAAAACCATTTTAGGCAAAACAGGCCCCTTTAATGATGCGGATGTGGTGCGTGTCCTGTTGGCCACGGAACGATCGCCGCGCTATCTTTGCACCAAACTCTGGAGCTATTTCGCGTACTCCCAACCCGAGCCCGAAATTATTGACTCGCTGACCACCACCTTCCGAGAATCCACGTTCCAGATCCAACCTGTGTTGAGGGAAATGTTCGCTTCTGAAGCGTTTTATTCAAAAAAAGCACTGCGCACCCAGATCAAGAGCCCCATCAACTGGTTGGCATCTATGGCGCGCATTCTCAGTGCGAATTCCTTTCCCTATGAAATGGGGATCAGTATGGCTTCACAACTGGGCCAGGAGTTGTTTAATCCTCCCAGCGTGAAGGGCTGGGACGAAGGCCGCGCATGGATAAGCACCAGCACCCTGATTCTACGAAATAATCTGGCCCACCTCCTGTTAAACGGAGGTAACCCGCAGTCGATGGGACTACAGAACCGTAGGGTGGAGAATCTCCCGGCGGCGGTCGTCGAAGCGATGACTCCAGAACAGAAAAAACGCATCCAACGCGCCCAGGAAACGGGTAAGCGGCTCAACTTGCCCTCCCAGTTTAGCAATCCAACCCTGATGGATGAATGGAAAAGCGCGCGGCCTGACGAGCGTCTTTCGGTGCTGGCCCGTTGGGTGCATCAGGGGCCGATGAAGGAAAGCTCGGTCGAAGAACTAGGGCGACACCCGGATCTGGCCGCAGCCTCAGATCCAAGCGAGTCCGCACTGAAAAAAGCACTTTTTGCGCTGGTCTCCCATCCCGAATTTCAACTGGGTTAAAACACATCTATCACCATGAAAACACGCCGCGACTTCCTTAAATCCACCCTCACTGGAGTGGCCGCCAGCTGGACCCTGCCTTCCTTCCTCCACCACACCGCGTGGTCGATGGAGCAAGCCAACGCATCCTCCAATCTCCAAGCCGCCACCGGGCGCGATCATCCCATCCTGGTCGTGCTGCAACTGGGAGGGGGAAATGACGGTCTCAATACGGTCATCCCCTACACCCAGGATGCGTACTTCAAGGCCCGGCCCCAGCTCAAGGTCGATCCCGCTCGCGTGCTGCGCCTCAATGATTCATTAGGCCTTCACCCCGCCTTGTCCGGTATCCGTACTCTCTTTGACGAAGGAAGGGCCGCGATCATCAACGGAGTAGGTTATCCCAATCCCAACCGTTCGCACTTCCGTTCGATGGAAATTTGGCACACCGCCAGTGATGCCGATAAAAATGAATACTATGGCTGGCTTGGAAGATATTTTGACAATACCTGTGGCGGAGAGCCGGAACCCACTCTGGGCATAGCCCTCTCCAATGCGCCACCACAGGCTTTTCACGGTGTTCAGCAGATCGGCATTTCCATGCGTCATCCTAAAAGCTACCAGTTTATTGGTGAGTCCGGGGATATTGGAATGGACGAGGGCGATCACAGCATGTCCGGAGATTCGATTCAGGAACTGGGATCCGCCGCTCCGGGCAATGATGTAGGCTCCCCGTTGGATTTCCTCAAGCGCACCACCATGGACGCCGAGGTCAGTTCCGAAACCATCCGATCCATCACGGCACGACAAAAAAACAGTCTGGAATACCCCCGCACTCGCTTGGCCAACGATCTTTCTTTAGTCGCCCAACTCATCGCCGGCGGAATGCCCACCCGCATTTATTACGTCAACCTCGGGGGCTTTGACACCCATGCCAACCAACAAAACGCTCATGAGCGCTTACTTAAAGAGTTCTCGGAGGCAGTGACTGCCTTCTGTGGGGATCTTAACAATCTGGGATTGTTAGATCGGGTGCTGGTGATGTCGTTCAGCGAGTTCGGCCGCCGTGTAGCGGAGAATGCTTCCGGTGGAACGGACCATGGCGTGGCCGGTCCGATGTTTCTTTTTGGCGGTGCGCTGAAAGCGGGACTACATGGTGAATACCCCAGTCTTACCGATCTGAACAAAGGAGATCTTAAACACCGGGTGGACTTCCGATCCGTTTATGCCACCGTGCTGGATCGTTGGATGAACGTATCGAGCCGCGACATCTTAAAAAGAGAGTTCCCCCATTTGGGGATCATCTGAATCAGTCCGGTATTCAATCCAGCATTCCACGCACCAGAGCAGGTTACTTGGGGCTTTTATTTGTATACGGGGTGGTCTAATTTGCACGGCTCTATGAAAATTGTTGCGAGCTGGCTGCGTGATTTCTGTGTTTGGGACTGGCCTGTAGAGGTCTGGGTGGAAAAACTTACTATGAGCGGCACCGAGGTGGAGGCCGTCGAACGCACCGGATTCCATCGCGATGGGTTTGTTGTAGCCCGGGTCGAATCGTTCGTTCCTCATCCGAATGCCGACCGGCTGCGCTTGTGCCGTGTGTTCGACGGTAGCATGGAGCGTCAGATCGTTTGCGGGGCGTCGAATTTCTCGATTGGCGATCATGTGGTGCTGGCACTTCCGGGAGCGGTCATGCCAGCGGGATTCACCATCAAGGAATCCAAGCTGCGCGGTGAGTTGTCCCAAGGCATGATGTGTGCAGCGTCGGAGTTGGAGCTGCCCGCGCCGGAAGGAGAATCCGGTTTAATGCTTTTGGATTCATCGGTGCAGCCCGGCACGCCGTTGCGGGATTGGATTCAAGGGGATGTGGTATTGGACTGTGAAGTGACACCCAACCGCCCGGATCTCTTGTCCTATCGCGGGCTGGCTCGTGAAATGATCGCGCTCGGTGCCCGAGAGAACGATTTCCGCTCTCCCAACCCGATTCCCTGCGCCTCCAAACACCCGGATTGGAGTGTGGTGGTGGATAACCCGTTGGATTGCCCGCGTTATACGCTGACTTATTTTGATCAAGTCAAGGTGGGGCCGTCGCCAGAGTGGATGAGGAACCGGCTTATCGCCGCCGGGGTGCGTCCCATCAATAATGTGGTCGATATCACCAACTATGTTTTGCTGGAAACAGGCCAGCCGCTGCATGCCTTTGATGCCGCCTTGTTGCACGGAAAAGAAATCCGGGTGCGTCGCGCCACGTCAGGCGAATCTTTGCTGGCATTGGATGGTCAAAACTATGCCTTAACCGATGGGGATTTGGTGATCGCCGACGCATCGGGTCCGGTGGCCCTTGCCGGCGTGATGGGAGGAGAGGGCACCGGGGTAACCGAAAAAACGCTCAGGGTGGTGCTGGAATCCGCCCGTTTTGCCCCGTCGGTTGTCAGGGCGACGTCAAAAAGGCTCGGATTGTCGAGCGACTCATCCTATCGTTTCGAGAGAGGCATCGACCCTACGGCAGTCCAACGCGCCGTGGCGCGCACGGTTGAGCTGATGAAGGAGTTAACCGGTGCCAAGGTTTTGGGGGCAACGCTGGAATCTTGTCCACTAGAACATTCGCCCATCGAGGTATCGCTCAGGTCGGAGCGGGTGCGCACGATTTTGGGACGACCGGTAGAAACGAAGCGGATTACCGAAATCTTGCAGGCTTTGGGTTGTGTCCCTCTTTCCTCCGAATCGGATGAGGCACGGCGCTGGACTATGCCGAGCAGTCGCTTGGATTTGCGACGGGAGATCGACCTGATCGAAGAATTGGCACGCTTTGAGGGATTGGATTCGATTCAAAGTGAGATGTCCCCGGGAGTGGCCGCATGGTCGAAAGCGGACGAGCGGTATGATGCTGAAACCCGTTTACGTCAAACTTTGACAGGCCTTGGTTTCACGGAAGCGATGACCGGGAGCCTCGTTCCGGAGGGAGGGGATAAGGAAGGGGGCGTGCAGTTGTCCAATCCTCTGGTTTCAGACGCCGCGCGTTTGCGCACCGACTTGCTGGAAAGTCTGCTTCCTTCGGTGCGGATCAATCTGGGTCAGGGAACAACCGATCTGAAGTTGTTTGAAGCGGGAACGGTCTATCAACAGCACAAGGGCCGGGCGGTGGAGAAACGACATTTGTTACTACTGGCCACGGGAAAGGTGCGTGCAGATCACTGGACCGGAACAGAGCGTGAATTCAATTACTTTGATATGAAAGGATTGGTGGAATGGATCGAGTCGGAGTTCCACGGAATCACCGCACTTTCTAAGGACGGGGCCGCAGGGTTAGTTTCCACCGCGGAGCTTAAGCAGCACGGCATTAAAGTGCCGCTCTGGTTTGCGGCATGGGATATTTCCAAAATGGCGATGCCGGCGCGCCGCTCCTTCAAGCCCCTTCCTCAGTATCCCGGGGTCAAACGGGATCTTGCTTTTGTGGTGAATCGATCCATGCCGTCCGCCGCATTGGAACAGGCCATCCGGA
>JBHJOR010000022.1:0-41966 GCA_050329585.1 Methylacidiphilales bacterium
CGGGCCTCATCGGGGAGCGACCAGGCACCGAGTTCAGTATTGGTGCCGCCGGGCAGGTAACAACTTCCTTGCGGAGAAGTAGACTGAATGGTTTCAGAGAACAAGCGGAAGCGCAGCCAGTCCGCTGACTGAGTGAATAGTTCCATGAGCCTCTGAATTTGTCCGTCCTTAAAAATTCTCTCGTAGGTTCCTGGCCAAGCGCCCCAGCGTTCGGCCACATCCGCCATGGTCAGCACCATCCCTCCCCGGTTGGCCCACCGCCGTAGGAAATTAGTGGTTTCCTCCACGGGGCCAAAAGGGATCAACTGCAGTAGTTCCTCGCAATTAGGAAAAACCTTAACCGTTTCACCCAGTTCTTCCGTTATAAAATACCCTTGTAACTGTGCGGGGGTCCAGCCGGCTTGGAGGAAACGCTCAGCTGGAATAATGGTGTGATCCAATCCCGCACGCCGGAAGGTGCCGATGAGCGACTTATCCCAGACCGACTCGGATAACCAAACCCCCTGCGGGATGATTCCCATCCTCTCACGATACCATAATTTGGAGAGCTCCAATTGTCCGGATCGATCCGCCTCGGCAATGTCGGCTAACACTGGTTCATAGAATCCGGTGGCCAGAATTTCAAGACGGTTTTCATCTTGCATCGCCTGTAGAAGCTCAATGTATTCAGGATGTTTTTTTTCTAGAAAGCGAAGCACGGGAGCGGAATAAGAAACATGTAAACGTACGCAGGGGGTGGCCGCCACGGCACTCATCAGCGGAAAATAACTGCGCTGGTAAACCTCCTCAAAAACATTCTCCAGGTTTCCCACCGGCTGGTGGTGGTGTATGGCCCAATGGACAGAAAGTTTTTTAGCCCCCATCAGACAAACCAGTTGCGGGTTTGAAACTCCTTGGAAGGTCCCGGGAACTCGAGCATACCGCGCTCCGGGTAGCGCTCCAGTTCCAGACTGTTTTCCATCACCGCCACTTCCAGCGCGATGGTTTGAAGCGGAGGGATCCAGTTCATCACCTCAAAATCTAAAGCCCATTCCAAGCACTGATTCCAGGCGATATCTCCGTGGGGTGCTGACACCGGCATAAACCGGCCCGTTCCGCCGATTTGGTAACTGAGTGAGACGTTGCCCTCCATACTTTCGGCGCGGACTACTAACGCGGAGGGTTTGGAGAAACGGAACTCAATCACCCCTCGCCACGGATGTGCCAAATCCACACGCATGAAAATCCGCTGCGGATTGAATCCATAATAAAGACTGCGCACTCGGCGGTCGGATTGGAACATGGCGGTTTGTTGCTGGGAGACATCGAAGTAGCCCGCACCCATCCATTCGTAAAATCCCTCCAAGAAACCACCCACTTCGGGTAAAATAAAGTCCCGCGGCGGCAGGGCGGGAGTTTCGGTGTGTGCCTGTTGGATCGGGATATCGAGGTGGGACGGGGGATCCTCTCCCAACAGCAAATAGACACGTTGGAGATGGCGGCGGAAAAGCAGATCAAAGAGCATGTCACTGTCGGTCTGAAAATCCGGTCCATACCACCAAAACCAATCACTGCCCTCAGCGGCGTGCAGTGCATCCCAAGCCTGAACCGTCACCTCAAGAGGCGGGTTATGTTTTTTCAACGCTTCGACTAAAAACGCGCGGGTCTCAGCGATGCGTTCCCAGCCGGTGTTTTCCTCCGCGTCGCCGATCCAGATATCAAACTGGGCACCGATCCATGAGCCGGTGTGCAAATGGGAAACTACGGGTAACCGTGCCGTATCTGCTTGATCAAAAACTTCAGCCATGCGACGGGTGACCAGACAGGGGGAAGCTGCGACTTTTTCGTAGAGCGTTCGTAAAAATTCCTCGCCACCATCTTGAAAGGCCTCCCAAGCATTCTCCCCGTCCAGAGCCAGCGTGACCGTGGGGTGCGGGGTAGAGGCCACGGTGGACAGATGTTCAAGATGGTGAATCAGATAACCGACCGCATCGGCAGCGGAGTTGCGGGCGGCATTGAAACCGATGAAGTCGGAAAGCGGGCGTTCCCGGAAGAGTGCGCCAACCCGGGCATCTTGGTAAGTGCACATCCAGGGTTGAAAAAGTTCCAAGTGATCAGGCCGCTGGTGCTGGCGGACGGGATCGTTTTCCAGACTGCGAAACAGCACGTCTTCATCGGTACAAAAATAATCGATTCCCGCCTCGCGGAAAAGAGGAAGCAGCTCCGGAGCCACCGAGCCTTCAGAGGGCCATAATCCGCGCGCTGGAGCCCCGAAAACTTTCTGGTGCTGACGTTGGGCTCCTAAGAGATGATCGCGGACATCATCGGGTGCCTGAAAGCGCGCGGGCAGCTCGCGCCCTGGCATGCAGCGGTGGGCAAAGTCGGTATCGTAAACCAGGGGCATGATGGGGTGAAAATACGGGGTCGTGGTCAGTTCGATCTGTCCGGACTCGGAGGCCTCGCGGTAGAGGCTGGGGATGAGATCAACGATCTCGGCGTGGATATCGAGGACACGGTTTTTTTCTGCTTCGGTGAAGCCGGAGCCTTTGATACGGAGTTCGGTTAACTCGGGAAAGCGGTGGTGAGCGGAAAACCCGCACCATGCCAGATTATACCACGTTTGCAGATCGCGCAGATCTTGTTCGTTAAAAAGGTTGACTGCGGATTTAATCTGTCGCGGCGTGCCTTCTTTCCCGCGCATTTCGAGCAATTGGCGGTAGCGGGCGTGGGGGTAAACTTGGGTGGGGTGGTTGATCTTGAAGAAGTTTTCAAGAATCAGACGGCGCTCGTCGGGAGAGAGATCGGAGGCTGGTTTGCGCGACCACCCGGCCCAGAGGTCGTGCACGGATCCGGAAGAAAATTCAAGGAGTTGTCGTAGCAGGACGGGGGTGAAGTTAAAGTTCATCCGCACCTCGGGCACCCTGCGGGCCAGATCGATCATATCAAGATAACCCTTCACCGCGTGGAGGCGCACCCACGGCATCAAGGCTACCTTTTCCAAGGGATCGACGTAATACGGCTGGTGCATGTGCCAGAGCAGCACCACGTCCAAGGGGCGGCGATTACTCATGACTTTTTTCCTCCGGAAGATTTTCTATTGTTTGGCGCAGAAAACGGGCGGCTTCCTCAGGATAAACCGCATTGAGGGCGCAGCCGGTGGAAAGCTCGAAGCCGGCGATGCCAAAGATGCGGGGAAAGAGTTCGATATGCCAGCGGTAGCTTTTCTCAATATGCGGCCAGAGTGTTCCTCCGCGATGGGGTAGCGGAGCGGTGTGGATCATCAGATTGTAAGCTGGTCGATTGAGACCATGGCGGTAGGCACCGAGGATTTTTTTCAGCATTTCCGCGCACTGCACCAAGGTGCGATCGGTGGAGGAGAAATAATGACAGGATTTTTTTTTGGGTATCAAGCGCAGTTCGAATGGGAATCGGCTGGCATAGGGGCATACCGCCACAAAAGCGTCATTTTCCAGCACGATGCGTGATGCGTCACGCTTTTCTTGGGCGATGACATCATCAAAAAGGCAGCGCTCTTTGTTGCAGTAGTGTTCTTCACACAGTGTGATCCGGCGAACTGCTTCCGATGGAACCACCGGCAGAGCAATGATCTGGGAGTGAGCGTGGCTTTGTGAGGCTCCGGCGGCCTGGCCGGAATTTTTAAATACAGACAGGTAACGCAGACGCTGGTCACGCATCAAATCTAGGGTGCGGGCACGATAGGTTTCCAATACCATGCTGAAGTGGTGCAGGCTGTGGGATTCCAGTTCGCAGTTGGCATGGGGTGATTCAATGACGACCTCATGGGCACCGACCCCGCTGATGTGATCGTAAATACCATCCCCGCGGTGAAGGAGTTCCCCTTCTACACGAAGAGCGGGGTAGCGGTTGGGAACCACGCGGACTTTCCAACCGGGGGTGTTAGGTGCGGAGCCACCCGGGCGCACCGCATAAACTTCGGGCGGGGTGAAGGATTCGTTTCCTTCGGCAAAAGGATCGGCTTCCGAGTCGAGAGTCGTTGTGTCAGGAGTGGAGAAGACTTGGGGGCGTCGCAGGCGTTCACTGCTGAAGGCCACCCATTGTCCGCTGATCCAGTCTTTGCGCAGTTCGGGCATATGGAGAGTGGAAGTTGGCCTAGGCCAGAGCTTTCTGGTAGAGGTTTTCGTATTGGGGAAGGATACTCTGCCATGAGAAATCACGGGACATGGCGTTCTGGCGGATCTGGTTCCAAAAAGGGCGGAAACGACGAATGTGTAACGCTTCGTCTATTGCGGCCATTAAATGCGGTCGGTCGAGCCCGCTGAAAGAAAGCCCGGTGCCAGTGCCACGCAGGAAACCTTTACGGGCTACGCGCCAAGGTTCAACCGTGTCGCGCAGACCCCCTACTTGATGGACGATCGGGATGGTGCCGTAGCGCTGACTATACATTTGGTTGAGGCCACAGGGTTCAAATCGTGAGGGCATGAGGAAAAAATCGACTCCGGCTTCAATGCGGTGAGCGAGGGCTTCGTCGAATCCGATTTGAGTGTGAACTTGGGTGGGATGTAATCGGGCCAGTGAAGTGAAGGTTTCCTCGAGCACGGGATCACCGGAACCGAGGATCACCAAGCGGGCTCCCCGGGCGAGAAGATCCGGTGCGGCTTCGGCCACTACGTCGAGTCCCTTTTGGCCCACCAGGCGGGAGACACAGCCGAAGATGGGGGCAGTGGTATTATGGCCCCAGCCAAGTTCGTTCTGCAAAAGACGTTTGGCCGTATCTTTGCGGGAAAGGTGTTGGAAGCTGTAGTTTACATCGAGAAAGGGATCGGTTTCCGGATTCCAGATGTCGGTGTCAATGCCGTTGACGATGCCGGTAAGCTTTTCCGAACGGTCACGCAGGAGTCCGTCGAAGCCGCAGCCGAATTCACCGGTCTGAATGTCCTTGGCATAGCCGGGGCTGACGGTGGTGATTTCGTTGGCGAGGCGCAGGGCACCCTTCATCAGGTTCAGGCTGCCGAAGTGTTCGTATCCGGCAGAGCTGTAATAGGATTCTGGAAGCCCGGTAAGGCTGAAGATGGGGGAAGGGAAGATGCCTTGGTAGGCGAGATTATGAATGGTAAAAACGGTGCGGTAAGGCAGCCCGCGGGATTTAACCAGTCCTGGTATCAGGGCGGTTTGCCAGTCGTTGGCGTGAATGATTTGTGGAAGGGGTTGCAGCCAAGCAGCCAGTTCCACCACTGCGCGGGAGAAAAAAATGAAGCGGGCGCCATTGTCCGCGTAGTCAGATCCCTCACCGTAAAGAGTGGGGCGGTCGAAAAAGGGGTCGTTTTCAATGGCAAATATACGAACACCGTTCTTACTAGTCCCCGTCCAAATGCGCGCCGTGTGGTTTTCTAGACCAAGCTGTAATTTGAAACAAATGGTGGTGGGCCGAAGATTTTCTAATCGCTGGCGCACATCACGGTAGAGCGGAAGGGCCACCGAAACGCTGTGTCCAGCACGTCGCAGGGCGGCAGGCAGGGCGGCCAGCACGTCGCCCAAGCCGCCTGTTTTGGCTAGGGGGGACATCTCGCTGGCGGCAAATAGTATGTTCATGATCAGGTCAGGATACGTCCTTCAGCCCGTCGATTTCATTAAGCAAATAGTCGACTTTTTGGTCGTGTGACTGAGTAGGAATAGTGGGAACCAGCTGACATTTAAAATGTAATCCTGCGGAGCGTCCAGTGAACTGACGCTGGTTTAGAAAGCGGTCATAAAATCCATACCCCCTGCCGAGTCGGTTTCCTAGCGGGTCGAAACCAAGTCCCGGAACACATATCAATTCGACGCGCGATATATCCACCGACTCGGCATGATCAGTATCCGGCTCTAGAATACCGTAGTTTCCGCGCACCAAGCGTTCGGGTGAACGCACGCTGTAAAGTTTCATTTCACGGGTGGCGGGATGAACCTTGGGATACGCACAGATTTTATCTTCCTGTAAGGCTTGACGAAGAATTTCGATGGTGCGGGGCTCTCCGGGTAGCGCGCTGAAGAGCATGATGGTTTGGCTTGATTTCCAGAGGTGTGAGTCAAAGAGAAATTTTTGGATACGGCTGGATGCTTGATGACGCTGGGATACGCTCAAGGTGCGCAGGGCATTCTGGAGTTCGGTTCTAAGCCGTGCTTTTTCTTCCGAGATCACACCCACTGTTTACACATCCCTTCGGAGTGCGCTAGGATTTTTCCATGCAGGAACGAAAGGCCCGCCGTGCACCGTGGCGGGACAGGAATTTTATCACGGAGGTTCTGATCCCCTCTTTGTTGGCGCCAAGAGCCGATCGCGACCATCCGGGAACGGCTCTTTTTCCGGATTTAAGCCCCGGTCAGATTGGGCTTACTTGGATTGGCCATGCCTCGTTTCTGATTCAAACCCATGAGCATAATATTTTGGTGGATCCCAACTGGGCTCGCTGGCTGATGGTCATTCGGCGGATCCGCCAGGCGGGTCTGGAGATCCATGAGCTGCCCAATATTGATCTGGTATTGATCACGCATGCCCATTTCGATCATTTGAATCGGCGAAGTCTGAGGCTGGTAGCGCAACGTCAGCCGATCCTCGTGCCGGAGGGCGTGGGTTCTTTAGTGCACCGGCTAGGTTTTGAATCCGTGCACGAAATGAGCTGGTGGGAGGTGTGGCGTCGTGGGGATTTGTCGATCACCTTTACGCCGGCCAAGCACTGGGGAGCAAGGCGACTGGTGGATCGCCGGCGGGGATACGGGGGATTTGTGATCGAACATGCGGGCCGCACCGTTTATATTTGCGGCGACTCGGCCTGGTTCAGCGGCTTTAAAGAAATCGGCAAGCGATTCCGTCCGGAGATCGCCATCCTGCCGATCGGTGCCTACGACAATCCATCAGGGCGCGATCATCATATCAGTCCGGAGGAAGCGGTGAGGGCATTTATTGATTTGAAGGCCAACACGCTGGTTCCAATGCATTTTGGAACGTATCGACTGAGTTATGAGCCCATGGAAGAGCCGCCGCAACGTTTGATGCGAGCAGCGGCGGAGGCGGGCTGTATTTCCCACCTGCATTTCATGACTGAAGGTCTACCCCAGGTTTTTTAGGCGCTGGGGGATCAGAGCAAGTGCTCGGAGATATAGCGGAAGCTTTTAGCCAGGGAGTCCACGGGATCACCCGGGGTCACATCCTGTTCCACAATGAACCATTGGCAACCTGAGGCTTCGGCGGCGGCGATGATTTCTTTGAAGGGAAGGGTGCCGCTGCCGACTTCGCAGAACGAGGGAGCGTTCTGAATGGTAAAGTAGTAATCCTTGAGATGCATCATGGGTAGACGGTTTTTGAGGCGGCGGCACCAGTCCACGTTATCGCCACCACCATAGTGAATCCAGTAGGTATCGGGTTCACCTTGGAGAAATTCCGGTTGGGTATCGCGGTAAATGCGTTCCAGTGCGGTCAGTCCGTCAGTTTGGACGAACTCGATACCATGGTTATGATAGGTCAGGGTGATGCCGGCAGCGGCCATGATTTCTCCGGCGGCGTTGAGGTCATCGGTTAGTGATTTAAGGCTTTCGAGAGAGGCCATGTCGACACCGGCAGGGTAGGGATAGGCGGTGAGTGAACAGCGCAGCTTCTGCAGGCGTTCGACGACGAGGTGAGGTTCTTTACGGATACGGTTTCCGTCTTCATGGGTGGCACAACAAACCAGACCCTCACCGTCAAGGATGAGGTTAAGTTCCTCCTCGGCAATCGGCCCCATGCCGCTGATTTGTACCGCCTCGTAACCGGCAGCACGCACTCGTTTAAGGCATTCTTTAATATCGGAAGGGGTTTTGAGCAGATCTCGGCAGGTATAAAGTTGGGCGGCTACTTGGTGGCGTTTCATTTTTTATTTGGTTCCATATGGGTCAGAAGGAGGAACTCATGTCTGCTTTGACATCAGAGCGCACTGTTTTTTTGAATTTGGAATTACGGATCAGGGATTGGAGTTCTTTTTCGTAGGCTTTGCCGTCTAGGGGGAGATCTACGGTTTTTTGTTTGAGCGAGGAATAGAGCATGGCGTTGGCAAGTTCCACCGAGTGGATGCCTTCCTTTGCCGGGGCAATCAGCGGGGCCTTGTCCAGAACAGCAGCGGTGAAATTTTTAAGGATTCCGAGGTGCTGATCACCATGTCCTGATACGGGAATTTGAACGTTCCATACCGGGGGGCGTCCAAACGATTCCTTGGTGGTGGCACTGAAGGTAGAAGTGGGAATTTCGTTGCGGATGAAAGAGAGGTTGTCTTTTTCATAAACCAGTCTTCCTCTTTCAGCAGTGATTTCCAACCGGTTGGTTCCCGGGGTCTCACCGGTGGAGGTGATGAATACGCCTGTGGCACCTGATTGATACTCAAAATAAGCGGTGACGTCATCTTCCACCTCAATTTGGTGGTATTTGCCCAGTGAGCAGAAGGCGCGAACCCTAGCGGGCATGCCGAACATCCACTGGAAAAGGTCAATATTATGAGGGCATTGGTTGAGCAAAACTCCGCCGCCTTCTCCCGCCCATGTAGCGCGCCAGCCGCCGGAAGCGTAGTAGGCTTCACTACGGAACCAGTCGGTGATGATCCAGTTGATGCGGCGGATTTCACCGAGTTCACCGGACTGGATTAAGTTTTTGATCTTGATGTAAAAAGGGTCGGTGCGCTGGTTGAACATAGCGGCAAAAACCTGGCCTTTTTTCTGGTGAGCACGAATCAACTTTTCCGCATCGGATTTGTGAACGGAGATCGGTTTTTCCACCAGAAGGTGAAGTCCCTTCTTCAACGCCATAATGCCGAGAGTGGTGTGGTCATAATGCGGAGTGGCCACCAGCACCGCATCTACCATACCGGAATCCATCATCTTCGCTGCGTCCTGAAAATGGTGCACGCCACCCTCATTTTTATCTGATTGTTTTTCTTGGTCAAAGCGCGCCAGTTTATCGGGATTAATGTCACAGATAGCGGTGAGTCGGCAGCGGGGCACTTTACTATCGAGAATCATGCGGGCATGGGTGTAACCCATGTTGCCGAGACCAATGATTCCCATGCGAACTTCTTTTACTCTTTTTTGGGACGACATGGTTTGCGAGCATATTTTTAATGATTTCTCTGTCAATCATTCAGATGGTTTTATAGGAAGATTAGATGTAGTTTGTCAAAATACTGACAGGTTATACGGTGTCGGTTGTGGATAGACTTTATGTCAGTGATTTGGACGGCACTTTATTGAACCGAGAGGGCAGAATCTCGAAATCCGCTCGTGAATCACTGGTGAATATGCTGGAAGAGGGGCTCTTATTTACGGTTGCCAGTGCCCGCAGCCTAATTTCGATGCGGGAGAGGTTGGGGGAGCTTCCCTTCCGTTTACCGATCATTGAATGTAATGGAGCGTTCATTTCAGACTATCACAGCGGTGCCAAACGGGTGATCCATGCGCTGGAACCAAACACCCTGAGATGGCTTCACCAACAATGTATCGAGCGTGACTGCATTCATTTTATATCCACCTATGATGGAGAAAGAGATCGGGTGCTTTATGACCATCGACGCAACGGAGGGATGGATCTTTATCTGAGTGAGCGTTATGAGGCGGGTGATCTGCGGCCGACCGTCACGCAGGATTGGAGCGAATTGGAGGCGCAGGCCGCAGTGGGTGTCACGCTGGTGGGGCGTCAACACGAATTAATCCAGTTTCAACGTGAGTGCTGCCACTGCCCGGATCGACCACTTTCTCACCATTTATGGGAAGATAGCTACGCGGCAGGCTGGTTTTGGTTGATGATCCATGCGCCAGAAGCGTGCAAGGGTAGGGCGGCCCTGCGCGTGCGGGAGGATTTTATAGAAGGCCAACCACCCTTAACTGTATTTGGGGATCAGGTCAACGATCTCGGATTGATGAGATTGGCTGACCGGCGCGTCGCGGTGGCCAATGCCTGTCCGGAAATCATCACATTGGCTGATGTGGTGCTGGGTCATCACGACCAGGATGTAGTGGCTCATTTTCTTTTGAAGGAATGGCAGGAAAGGCGGACGCGCCCATCATCTCCTGGTTGAAGATGGGATTGATTGTCCTTTTGTTTCACGTAATCTCATTGCCATGTCTTTTGATTCATTGAACCTGCAGGCGGGTCTCTTCACGCTCATTCCTGCTGGAGAAAGCTTGGAGCTCAAAGAGGGCTCACTCAACGGCCCGGTTCAAATCGCCTACGAAACCTACGGCACCTTGTCGGCGGATCGCAGTAACGCCATCTTGCTTTTCCATGCGCTTTCCGGAAGCCATCATGCTGCGGGCATCACGCGGGAAATTCCGCATGATCAGGATTTATGGACGGAAGAGCTTCACTTGGGTTGGTGGGATGAATACATCGGCCCGGGTAAGGTGCTCGATACGGAACGTTATTTTATTATTTGTGCGAATTACCTGGGAGGTTGTTATGGATCCACGGGTCCGCGACGGGTGGATCCGGCCACCGGTCGCCCTTATGGAAGTCTTTTCCCTAGGCTGCGAACTGAAGACCAGTGCCGGGTTCAAGCGACTTTGCTCGATCATCTTGGTATCGATCAACTCCATGCAGTCATCGGTCCCAGTGTCGGTGGTATGTTAGCCCAGAGTTTTGCCACCCTTTATCCACAACGCGTCAAACGAGTGGTTAGTATCGCTAGCAGTTGGAAAACCACGGTGCTCAACCGCCTGCTGCTTTTCGAACAAATCTTGGCTATCGAAAATGACCCCCATTTCCACGGGGGCGACTACTATCACACCAGCGGGCCCACCTATGGGTTGGCTTTAGCTCGAATGATCTCCCACAAGACCTTCGTCCACTTGGACGCCATTGAGCGTCGCGCCGACCGGGAAGTCAAACAGGCCGCCGATCACTTCGCCTGGTATGTCATCCGTGACAACGTTCAGTCCTACATGATCCATCAGGGTAAAAAATTTGTGCATCGCTTTGATGCCAACACCTACCTCCGCATTTGTGAACTGTGGAGTCTCTATGATCCGCTTAAGGAAGCGGGAGTTGAAACGGCGGAAGAACTTTTTGCCCCGTGCCGGGAGGCGGGCCAACATTGGCTGGTCTTCTCTATAGACTCCGATTACTGCTTTTTTCCGGAAGAACAGGACTGCCTCGCCGCACAGCTGCGCAAAGGCAAAGTCAAAAACATGCATCTCACGGTTCACTCCGATAAAGGCCATGACTCCTTTCTGCTTGAACCGGAACTTTTCACTCCGCACCTCGACCACTTGCTTAACCGCAGTTGACGATTCATGCGCAAAGCTCTAGCCAAGGTGCACCCCTTAGGTTCAACCCCGTTCTTACATCCACTCCCATGTTTTACGAATCCATGAAACAAAACATTTATCAGTTAATCCTCTTGGTTGCTCTAACGCTGAGTCTCCCTGCTCAAGCATCCACAGCCATGGTCGACACCTACCTCTGGGACATTAATCGGATCAACCAAGCTGTCTCCGCCAGCGCCGATCCCTCAAGTCCTCTCCATACCGCACGGGAACAGTTGATTTATGAAGCCGAAGGCGCGCTCAAGGTTCCCCTTATCTCGGTCACCCAAAAAACCGGAATGCCACCCAGCGGGGATAAAAAAGATTTCTTCACCCTCTCACCCTATTTCTGGCCTATCCCTTTCCTGCCCGGCGGTAAACCTTACTACTTCCGTGACGGGATGGTGAATCCTGAAGCCAACTCTGAAATATACGATCGCGAGCGCTATTTTTTATTCATGCGAACGGTGCGCACCCTGGCCTTGGCGTACCGTTTTTCAGGCGATGAGCGTTATGCCCAACACGCCACCCGCCTCCTGCGTTTCTGGTTTCTGGAACCTGAGACCGCCATGAACCCGCACTTCCGCCATGCACAGGTCATTCCCGGTTGGACCGATGGCAGCTCGCTGGGCGTCATCCGTGGATCCGAACTGGTCATGATTCTCGACGGATCACGCCTTATCACCTCTTCACCGAGTTGGACCTCTCAGGACGAAGCGGCTCTGCGCGACTGGTATGGACGCTACCTCGACTGGGTCACCACCAGTGATTTTGGTCACCGGGATGGCAAACGTAAAAACAATCACGGAACCTGGCACAACGTCCACATCACCTCCGTGGCACTCTACACCGGGCGTGACGATGTCGCCCGCCGCATTCTTGAGGCCGCTCCCGAATACCGTTTCCTTAAACAAATCAAACCCGATGGCCGACAAACCTATGAACTGCGCCGTTCACGCTCATGGGAATACAGCCTGTACAATCTGCGCGGTCTGTATGCTTTGGCTGAACTAGGTGATCGCTTAGGAATGAATCTTTGGGCTTATGAAAAGGACGGATTTAACCCCCTCCTGACAGCCTCCACTTATTTAGAACCATATGCATCGGGAGAGGAAACGTGGCCGCATTATCAATTGGCCAAATCCAATGAATGGGCCCGGGAGTTGGCTATCCACCTATTTCTCCGTGCGATGAGGCACTATGGTGCCGATCGTTTTGAATCCAGTCTCAACTTTCTGGATGATTTGGAGCCCTCACACCGCCTCCGGCTGCTTTACAATCATACTCGTGGTCTGCCTGCTACCGCCACACCCCCACCACAAACTCCCTAATCTCTGCCGACCGTGCGTGAATTCTGGGACATATTTCTGGTTTTTTTACGCTTGGGTCTGACCAGCTTTGGCGGTCCGGTAGCTCATCTTGGATATTTTCATGCCGAGTTGGTTCAACGCCGGGGGTGGCTCTCTGAAGAGCGTTACGCGGAGCTGCTGGCACTCTGCCACTTCTTGCCCGGCCCAGCCAGCAGCCAGCTTGGTTATTCTATCGGACTTCAACGCGGCGGTGCTTTAGGCGGTCTGGCTGCTTGGCTCGGATTCACCCTGCCTTCCGCCGTGCTGATGACGTTGGGTGCCGTGTGGTGGCGCATGGGAATCGGAGCCGAGATACCCGGATTTTGGGCGGGTTTGAAAGCCGCCGCGGTCGCGGTAGTGGCCCATGCCCTGTGGCAAATGAGTGCCCGTTTGTGCCGCCAGCGGTGGCAATGGCCCTTGATCGTGGCATCCGCCGTTCTGTTATGGATCGTGCCAGCGGCGGTTACCCAAATGGTGGTGCTGGTTCTCTGCACATGGATCGGTTGGGTTCAACGCCGTCCGGATACGGGATCGATGCCAAGGCTGTCATCTCAGGGTAAAACCGGGCTTATTTCTGGAATCCTTCTGGTATTGATGTTGATTGGGCTACCTGCATGGGCGCAATGGTCGGGACGACTTGAACTGCAAACGGCCGCTGATTTTTTCCGCGCGGGAACTCTGGTGTTCGGAGGTGGGCATGTGGTGCTGCCCTGGCTGGAACAATCGGTGCTGGCCTCGGAGCGTGTTACACCTGAGGCCTTTATGGCCGGTTATGGAATGGCCCAAGCATTGCCCGGCCCTCTCTTTACCTTTGCCTCCTACCTCGGAGCACTGCTGGCTCCGGAGGGAACATGGACCGTGCTGTTTTGGTCTTTCGGAGCACTGGTGATGATCTTTCTTCCGGGCTTTTTATGGCTCCACTTGGCCCTGCCTCATTGGGATAGGATTCGTTCTTTTCAAGGAGCTGATCAGGCCATGGCTGGGGCTCATGCGGCGGTGGCGGGATTGTTACTGGCCGCCTTAATTGATCCGGTGGCCAAGGTGGGAATTACAGGTTGGGTGACGGCAGGTGTGGCGGCAGGGAGTTGGATACTTTTAAGCCGGAGCCGTGTTCCCGTGTGGGCCATCGTGATGTTGGCGGGTCTGTCGGGTTGGTGGTTGATGCCGTAAAGGATTTTTCTTGAGGTATTGTGCTCGATTACCGGCTCGACCCCGGCACCGCAAAAACCTAAGTTGATTACCCGATGTTGAAACTTTGGCCCACTTTGTTGCTGCTGACGCTCTGTTTCAAACCGTTGGGCAGTCTTGGCGCTGAACCGCTGCGCTGGGTGAGTTTGTCACCGGCCATGACTCAGATGATAGTCGAATCCGGCGGCGGGAAATATCTCATCGGGGTGACCCGGTATTGCCGATGGCCGGACGGAAGTGAATCGCCTCCGACGCGGGTAGGAGGTGCATTGGATCCGGATCTGGAAATCATCTTTTCCCTGCGTCCCGATCGGGTCATCGCCGGTAGTCTTTTGCCTCATGACACCCAACGTAAACTCGAGCGGTTGGGTATTCCGGTGACGTTGTTCCGGCAAAATTCACTGGCGGATGTGATCGATCAAATGAGCTGGATTCAGCGCGAACTTGAGGGATCGCTTAGTAGTTCAAGCGGTAGTTTGAACGGTGCGACGCATGAGTATCTGGAGGACTTGCGCAAGCGGTGGCAGACCTCGGCGGATGCGAGCCCGCACCCTTCCCGTCGTGTGCGGGCCCTGATGGTATTTTCAAGCGGCATGGAGATCGCTGCGGGCGCGCAGAGTTACGGGGCTGAGATTCTCAACGCGGCGGGCTGGGTGAATGCTTCCGATACCCTTGCGGGTGCCTGGCCCTCGCCCGGGAGGGAGTGGCTCTTAAAGGAGGATCCGGACTGGCTGGTGCTGGCCACTCACCAACCCCGCAGCGAAACCGAAGAAATAAAAAGAAAGGCGTTAGAACGTTGGCGTGCGGATCGCCTTCTTTCCCGCCTCGAAGCAGTGCGTCACGGACGTGTGCTGGTGGTGGGTGACAACGTGCTCGGCGTTCCCGGGGCGGGGCTGTTTGAGGTCATCGATCAACTCAAGCTTGCCCGGCAGCACGCGGAACGGAGCGATCATGATTTCTAAAGTGAAGCATATCGTTTTAGAAATGCGACTGGAGGAGGTCGGCTATACGACGCGGGGAGTTACCAGCCCGGTGCTGCATCATGTGGACTTCACCTTGCAAGCAGGAACGTTTACGGTGGTCCTGGGTCAGAACGGATCTGGAAAAAGCACGTTGATGCGCTGCGCGGCAGGGCTCCACACCATAAGTCGCGGGGAATGCCTCTGGCGTGGTCAGAGTCCTCACCTCATCAAAGGGGAAGCGCGTGCCCGCTTGGTGGCTTACTTGGGCCAATCGCCCACTCCGGTATTTGGTTTTTTGGGCAGGGAGGTGGTGCAGCTTTCCCGCTATGCGTTCGCGGATCAACATGAAGAAAAAGCTTCAAGAATGGAGGAGGCGGCGGCGTGCTGGGACGTGCAGGATTTGCTGCATCGCCGGGTGGATCGGCTCAGCGGCGGGGAGTGGCAACGCCTGGCGCTGGCCCGAACCTGGATGCAGGACGCGGAGATTTTAATGTTGGATGAACCTACGTCTCATCTGGATTTGGCTCACCGGTTGCGTTTTTTTGAACTGAGTCGAGCCGCCGCGCGGGCAGGTAAAACGGTGTTATGTGCCACGCATGATCTCGATCCCGCGTGGGAGTATGCAGACCGTGTATTGGTTTTACATGGTGGGACACTGCGAGCAGATGGTGCGGTGCAAGATGTGATTGTTGAATCATTGGTGCGTGAAGTGTTTGGAGAGGTTCCCGCCCGCCTGGCTAACAATCCTCAAAGTGGCCGTCCTTTTTGGATGTTAGGAGCGACATCATGATGAGCAAGGGACGATTGGCTGTGATACTGGCGGGTTTGATTCTGATCGTCGGTATCGTCGAGGTGTGGACCGGACCGACAAATCTGCTGCGGATGGAGCTGCTTCTGGATTTTCTTTTAGGCGCTGGCGGAGAGGATGCGATGCGGGCGTGGTTGGTATTGACCGAGCTGCGCCTTCCCCGGGTGGTGCTGGCTGGATTATTAGGTGCTGCCTTGGCGGTAAGCGGGGTGTTATTGCAGACCTATTTCCGCAACCCTCTAGCCGAGCCCTACGTTCTCGGTATTTCCTCGGGTGCGGGTCTCGGAGCGGTGGTGTGGTCGGCGGCACTGGGAGGATGGACTGGAGTGACTTGGGGTTCAATGGGAGCAGCATGGCTGGGTGCTCTGCTGGCGGTGCTAGCGGTGATGTTCATCGCGCATGAAAGTGGACGGGTGGTGAATTCAACACTGCTGCTGGCGGGAGTAGCGGTGGGTGCCTTGTGTGCGGCCTTGACCACGGCGTTTCTGCTGCAAGCTCAGACCGATCAATTCCGTGCATTGTTGGGTTGGTTGATGGGCAGTGTGGCCCGTCAGGGTTGGGAAGAAATCGGGATGTTGGCTCCGGTGGTGGTGCTGGGGACGTGGTTTGCCGCCCGGCAGTCGAGAGCCATGGACTGGTTGGCGGTGGATGAAGATGCGGCGTTCACGTCCGGTGTGGAGGTGCGTAAGATCAAAGGACGGCTGCTTTGGACGGCGGTGGTGCTGACTGCATCCTCCGTGGCGGTGTGCGGAGCGGTCGCTTTTGTCGGACTGATGGTTCCTCATGCGCTGCGGCGCATTTCAGGAGCATCCCACCGTGGACTAATAGGGCTTTCAGCACTGGGTGGAGCGTTGTTGGTGATGGTCGCCGATGGCATATGTCGTATAGCAGGACGGGGTGTGGAATTACCGCTCAGTGTGGTGACCAGTGCGCTGGGTGCGGTATTTTTTCTGGTCCTACTGAGATTGCGGGAGCGGTAGGGACGGGTCGGTAAAGGATGGGATGAACGTAAGATCGCTTACCGGTTGTCCCCCGATCAGATGCTCGTTGATGATGCGATCAAGCACCTCAGGGGTGCAGGAGTGATACCAGACCCCGTCCGGGTAAACCACCGCCACCGGGCCGCGTTGACATATACGAAGACAGTCAGCTTTGCTGCGGAGGAGAACCGGTGCTTCCATGCCCAAGCTGGCCAGACGTGTTTTAAGGTGCTGCCACGCTTTCCGGCCAGCGACCGGATCACAACACTTAGGAATCTGCGGGTCAGCGCAGAGAAAAAGGTGTCGTACCGGCGGGGATTCAGGTGCCGTCGGCTCGGGTGGCATAACCACTGATTCTACGATTCAGATAACCGCTGGCTTTCCAGCTACACACTCGGGGTCAGATTCCGCTTCATAATCCACGCCGGGCAGACCAAAGCCAAAGAGTTTGAGGAATTCGGTTTGATAGCCTTCGAAGTCGGTGAGCGTACTAAGGTTGGAGGTTTCCACTTGTGGCCAGAGGTCGGCCACCGCTTTCTGAATTTCAGGCCGCATTTCCCAATCATCGATACGGATGCGTCCTGCTTCATCACATTGAGGGGTGGCTCCGTGGTAAAGATGTTCGGCGAATAGTCGTTGAATTTGTTCGATACAGCCTTCGTGCAGGCCCTTTTCTTTCATTACTTTGTATAGCAGAGAGATGTAAAGGGGAACAACAGGTATGGCGGAGCTGGCCTGAGTGACCAGCGCTTTATTGATAGAGACGTAGGCGCGTCCACCGGCAGGTGCCAAGCGCTTATGAATGGTGTGTGCGGTTTGCTCAAGGTGTTCTTTGGCCTTTCCAATAGTTCCATTGCGGTAAATGGGGAACGTGAGTTCAGGGCCGATGTAGGAGTAGGCCACCGTGGTGGCGCCGGGAGCGAGCACACCAGCTTGTTCGAGGGCGTCGATCCAGAATTGCCAGTCTTCGCCTCCCATAACGAGAGCGGTTTCGGTGACTTCCTGATCCGTAGCGGGTTCTATAGTGATGGGGTTGACTTCGGCTTTATCCGTGTCAAGTGTCTTGGAGGTATAGGCTTGGCCGATGGGTTTAAGGCAGGACTTGGCGGTTTCACCCGTGCTTGGGTGAGTGCGGCGTGGTGAGGCCAGGCTGTAGATGACCAAATCCACTGAGCCGAGGTCTCTTTTGATCAATTCGATCGTCTGCTTTTTGAGCTCGTCCGAAAAAGCGTCGCCATTGAGGCTTTGGGCATAGAGTCCTGCCGCCCGGGCTTCTTGTTCGAAGGCAATGGAATTATACCATCCTGCGGAACCGGGGCGGTCATCCGCACCGGGCTTTTCAAAAAAGAGTCCGATGGTGGAGGCTCCGCAGCCAAAGGCCGCAGTGATGCGGGAGGCAAGGCCGTAGCCAGTGGAGGCACCGATCACCAACACATTTTTTGGCCCCTGGGTGATGTCGCCACGTGAGCGAACAACGTTGATTTGTTCGCGGACATGGGCCAAGCAGCCTTCCGGGTGAGACGTGACACAAATAAAACCTCGGATTTTTGGCTTGATGATCATCGGGTTAAGCTGGTCGGGCTTCTCGGGGTAGTCGAGCAAAAAACCGGAGCGGCTTTTCTTTCATTCCTGCCATCTGATTTACTTTTTTGATCCGAAAAGATCCCCTGGCTGGTTATCCTCTTCTTCCAAGATATCAGAAGGTTCATGGCGGATGGAGACCTCGGTGACACCCGGGAAAGAGGTTTTGAGATTTTCTGCCACTTGGTTTTCTATATCGAAAACTTGACGGGCCGAGAGATTTTTATCGATGCGTATATGAAGATCCAAATGGATGTCGTTTTCCATTCCATGTGATCGT
The DNA here is from genome assembly GCA_050329585.1 of Methylacidiphilales bacterium. Taxonomy (GTDB): domain Bacteria; phylum Verrucomicrobiota; class Verrucomicrobiia; order Methylacidiphilales; family JBCBYL01; genus DAIPIT01. The sequence continues at coordinate 18,408 of JBHJOR010000022.1, forward strand.
ATGGCGTGGGCATTCTGGACTTTAGGGTGGCGTTCGGCTACTTTCCGCACCTTGTGGATATCCAACCGGTTTTCATCGGCCACGGTCGAAATGCTTTGGATAATAATTAGGTAAGCAGCACGTCCGATGATGAGCACGATGACGATGGCAGCCACCGGGTCGAGCCAGAAGACCCCGAAATGGGCGGCACAAACGCCGATCAAGGCCACCAGAGTGCTGAAAAAGTCCGAGCGCGTGTGTAAGGCGTCGGCGATCAAGAGGGGGCTGTTGAGACGCTCTCCGCAGGCTTTTTCATACTGGGAAACCGAGAGAGTGATGCCCAACGTCCCAGTCAAAAAGAGAACGCCCCACCAAGAGAACTCGGGCGTGGTCACCGGGTGGCGAAGTCGCTCCACAGCGCTACCTAGAAGCTCCCAACATGTCAGTAGAAGTAATCCCGATAGGGCAAAGGTGGCCAGCACTTCGAATTTCCGGTGACCGTAAGGATGGTTTTCGTCCGGTGGGCGGGAAGCCACGATGATGGCCAACATGGCAATGACGCTGGACGCGCCGTCCAGAAACGAATGGATACCATCCGTGAGCACACTAAGGCTGCCCAAATGCCATCCCAAAGCCAGCTTGGATACGGCCAGTAAGATCTGGACGATTAATACCCGGATCAAGACGGCCTGAACAGCCTGATAACGCGCTTCCATTGAATAAGGATCATGCCTCGGAGTCCCCAGGCTTGCACAGCACATTTTGTGCGCTTGATCTTGTGAGCGGGATGCTTAGGCTCTGGCGCATGTCCGGGAACTCGACCACCAAGGCTTCTGATCTGATTTACACGACGAATTTCGTTGATGGTAATATGAAAGTGGGAGATTTGAAGGCTTGGTTCCAGAGCCAGCTTTCCGCGGTTAGCATCGGGGTCGTAGACGGAACCAAGTTCGGACTCATCACGCGCCGCCATCTTAACCAGCATTTAGTTTCCACCGGTTACAACAAAAACCTGCAGGATCAACCCATCACCGAGATCATGGTTCGTGAACCGCTGGTGGTGGAAGGTGCCGATGCGCTGGAGACAGTGGTAAGCCGCCTGTGTCGGGAAAAAGTAGAGGACGAGGATTTTTTCAACGACATCGTGGTGCTTTCCGAAGGGTCGTTCATGGGACTCCTCTCTGTGCGTGAAGTGCTTACCAATCACATTGAAAATATTAGTCACATGCTGACGGCCACTTCGGCGCAGCTCCAGACACTGGCCAGCAAAAACAAACAGTTATTTGATAATAATTTTAAATCGGGATTCATGGGCAGCCAGTTCCGTATGCTTTTCGAGGAAGCTTATATTCCCATGCTTTATTTCACCGAAGATGGGCGTCTGGATGCCTTCAACCGAAGGTTTGTAGATCTGACACGGCTTCCCAGGCACCAGTTGGAGAACAATGCCATGTTTGGCCAGCTTTTTGATCTCACTTTCGCCAAAGTGATGCAGGCAGCGCGCATCCATCGGGAACAGCTCCAATCTGAACCGGGCATGACTCGTGAGGTCACTCTCAAATTGAGCGCGGGCAGCACCATGCAAGTGCATGCTTATTTTGAAATCACCGCTGATAAACGCCGCTTGATGGTAAACATTATCAGCGCGGAGGACGCGCGTGAGCGGGAGATGGAGACCCCGGTTGATGTGTTCGACCGTCCTCCAACTCATCGTCAACCTGGAAAAATTACTCAGGCCATCAACACCAAACTGGTCAACGCTCATGCCATGGGACTAGCTCGCACTGTGGCCACCAACCTGATTGATCGCGAGGAGTCACTCGACCGGCTGATGAAAAAGTTGGAGCGCATCATTCATGTGGCCGAGGAAATCGAGACCCTCGGGCATCATGCCGGCGACACTTCAACCCCCCGCGATCTCAACGGCAGTTTGGCGGATTTCTCTATGATCGACCTTTGCCAGATTTTAGCCCAAGGAAGCAAAACCGGTTGCCTGAATGTTCAAAACCCCCAAACCGGGCAAATCGGCAAACTCTTTTTTTATGGAGGTCAAATTGTGCACGCCTTCACCAACGAGGGGTTTGAGGGTGTGGAAGCACTGCCCTCGCTGCTTGGAATGCGTGAGGGGGATTTTGCCTTCCAGTTGGGAGAGCAACCCGAGACCATGAGTATCGAGGGTGATACCATCGGGCTGCTCATGGAAGCTTGTCAAAATATTGATGAAAAAAACCGGATGAACTATGACCCCGAAGGGTAAGAAAAAATCGGACATACCGTTAGTGGGTATCATCATGGGTAGTGCCTCGGATTGGCCTACCCTCGCCCATGCCTCCGCCACGCTTTCAGAATTTGGAGTCGCACATGAAAGCCGCGTGGTCAGTGCACACCGCACACCAGACTTGATGGTGGACTACGCTCGCACCGCCCGGGAACGAGGTCTTCGATGCTTAATCGCTGGTGCCGGAGGTGCCGCCCATCTGCCGGGGATGGTGGCCGCTATGACTACGTTGCCTGTTTTGGGAGTGCCAGTGGAATCCAAATCTTTACACGGCATGGATTCTTTATTGTCCATCGTGCAGATGCCGGCGGGCGTGCCCGTTGCCACCTTTGCCATCGGCAAGGCAGGAGCGATTAATGCGGCTCTTTTTGCCGTCTCGCTATTGTCGATGTCGGATTCTTCATTGGTAGATCGACTGGAAACATTTCGGGCGAAGCGTAATCAGGAAGTCAAGAAAACCAAGCTTCCTGGGCTTTCCCGTGTTTTGGCCGGCGCATGATCCTACCGGGTGCTACCATTGGTTGTCTGGGCGGAGGACAGCTTGGGCGGATGCTGGGCATCGAAGCCCGGCGTCTGGGTTATGGCTTCCGCGTCTTCGAGCCCGCTGCCGACTGCCCAGCCGCGCAAGTTTCCGATCACTGGATGCGCGCCGCATATCACGACGATGAGGCGTTAGATGCCTTCGCCTCTTCGGTGGATGTGGTGACCTTTGAGTTTGAAAATATTCCTTCGACTACTGTGAACCGTTTGGCACAGGCCGCCCCTGTTTTCCCTTCTGCTGAAGTGCTGCACACCACACAGAACCGCGAGAGGGAAAAAAACTTCCTGAAATCCAATGGATTCCCTCATGCAGCATTTCGTGTGGTTACGGATTTAGCGTCGCTCGAGCGGGCGGTCAAAGAACTCGGCCGCCCCTGTGTTCTCAAAACTGCAGACTTCGGATATGATGGAAAAGGTCAGGTTAAAATTACCATGGAAACCCCCTTGAATGAGGCTTGGAGCGGATTTGAAGGAAAGCGCGCCGTTCTGGAAGAATGGGTGGATTTTGAACTCGAATGCTCAGTGGTCTGTGCACGCACGGCGAAAGGCGAGGTGGGATGTTTTCCTGCTGCTGAGAATATTCATACCCGTCACATCCTGGATTTTTCTATGGTTCCCGGACGTTTTTCTGCTGGCACCGCACGCCGAGCGCAGGATCTCGCCCGGGCCGTTACTGAGCAACTTGGAGTTGTGGGAATGCTTGGCGTAGAAATGTTCCTCGATCGGGCGGGTGATCTGCGAGTTAACGAATTGGCACCTCGCACCCACAACTCCGGTCACTTCACTCTGGATGCCTGTGTCACCAGTCAGTTCGAGCAGCAGATCCGCGCAATATGTGGTCTTCCAATGGGTGGCTCATTAGGCGATTCTTCAAGCGACTTCTCACTGCGCTCTCCCGTGGTGATGGTTAATCTTCTCGGTGACTTATGGCGACCCAATGTTCCAGACTGGAGTCTGTTAATGCGCCAACCCGGAGTGCGACTTCATCTTTACGGCAAAGCAGAGGCCCGGCCTGGTCGTAAGATGGGTCATTTTTGTGTTTTGGATTCCTCGCTTGATTCCGCTTTAGCCCTCGCGCACTCTCTGAAAAATTCACTATCTGACCCGAGTTCTGAACCCTCCGCCACATGATACTGGAAACCGTTTTATTTAATTTTCTGAGCGCCCCCGTGCTCTTTTTTATCCTTGGCGCGACGGCAGTAGCGGTGCGCTCCGATTTGGAAATTCCGGCACCTATTCCCAAGTTGCTTTCGCTTTACCTCCTTTTTTCCATCGGCTTCCATGGCGGGGTAAAACTCGGCGAGGGTGGGATGGATTGGCATATCGCCGCCACGTTGGCCGCCGCAGTGGCTATGGCATTTTTGGTCCCGATTTACTGTTTTTTTATTTTGAGAATCAAATTTTCCGTCGCCAATGCTGCGGCGGTGGCGGCCACCTACGGGTCGATCAGCGCGGTAACCTTTATTGCGGCCGATGCCTTTTTGACGGCTACCGGTCGCGGTTACGGTGGGCACATGGTGGCAGCCATGGCCCTGATGGAATCTCCGGCCATTGTGGTAGGGGTGCTCCTAATGCGACTGTGCGGGCCGCGCGCCGCAGGTAGAAAAATTGAGTGGTCGGAATTGATTCGTGAAGCCTTTTTCAACGGTTCGGTTTTTCTCCTGCTGGGTAGCTTGGTGGTGGGATTGTTAACCGGGAAAAATGGTTATCAAGATTTGTCACCCTTTTCCGAAGGAATTTTCAAAGGTGTACTATGCTTTTTTCTGATGGATATGGGGCTGGTTTCGGCGCGCAGGATTTCCGCTCTCGTTAAAGAGGGGTGGGTTCCGTGGGCGTTTGGCATTCTGATCCCACCCGTTAATGCCATGCTGGGTATTGGAGTATCCATGCTTTTGGGACTGTCGCATGGTGATGCCTTTATGCTGACTGTCCTGGCTGCCAGTGCGTCCTACATTGCGGTGCCTGCCGCTCTGCGGCTGGCAGTTCCCGAAGCCAACCCCGGACTCTATCTGCCTATGGCGTTGGCCATCACCTTCCCTTTCAATATCATGGTCGGTATCCCGCTTTATGACTTCATTATCACCCTACTGATCGGCTAAGTCACACATCTATCCCTATGACCTCTTATAAAAAAATCGAAATCATTACCAATAGCGTTGAACTACCCGCCATGGAACGTCTCTTTGAGCAGTTGCGCATTCCTGGCTACTCAGTAATTCCTGGCGTAACCGGTTCGGGTCATCGTGGCCGGGTTTCGGGTGATGAGATGACAGGAATCTTCACGAATGTTTACATTCTAGTGGCTGTTCCTTCCTCCCAGATGGAGGCCCTCTTGAGTGCCGTTCAACCCAAGATCCAGAAATACGGGGGTATCTGTTTGGTCTCTGATGTGGAATATTTGGAACACACTAACCGTTAAAGCGTTCATACCCCTTGTTTTTTTAACTAATTTCTATATATTCATAACGAACCAAAATAAAAAACTATGATCTTATTTATTGCCATATTCCTATTTACGATGGGCATTTCCCTTTGGGCCAGTGCCCGGGTTAAATCCACTTACCACAAATACAGCCAAGTGGCTGCTGGTTCCGGTATGACCGGTGCCCGTGCCGCCCAGCGGATTCTGGCCGCAGCCGGAATCGATGATGTGGAAATCCAGATGTCCGATTCCTTCCTAGGTGATCACTATGATCCCTCCCACAAGCGACTGGTGCTTTCGGAAGCCAACTACCACGGAAGTTCCGCCGCCGCATTAGGCGTAGCAGCCCACGAATGTGGTCATGCTATTCAACACAAGATGGCTTACGCCCCGCTCACTTGGCGTATGGCCGCCGTTGGAGTGACCACCTATGCCAACCAAGTCGTCACGTGGCTTCCGCTCATTGGCATGGTCACCGGGGGTTTTGGTGGAATATTAGGATTCTCAGGCGCGACCTACCTGATGATTATGTCGGGTTGCTGGGGCGTTGTTATGCTTTTCAACTTGATCACCTTACCAGTTGAATTTGATGCCTCACGCCGGGCTAAAGTGATCCTGAACAAAATGAGCTTGGTTACTACCGAAGAGGCTGAATACGGAGTCAAAAAGACGTTGGACGCTGCCGCATTTACTTATGTAGCTGCCTTTATCACTTCATTGATCTACATGCTCTGGTATCTTCTGCCACTCCTGTTGGGACGTCGCGACTGATACGCAGTTAACAAATTTAATCCGCTGACACCCCGAACCATATGGTTCGGGGTGTTTCGTATAGGGAGTAATACGCTCCGGGTACACGGATCCCGGCTACCCGGTTAAAACCCTCCGGGCCACTTCCCTCGACCAGCGCTTTATAGAAAGAGTGCCCTTCGTTTGATCCTTCTAACTCATAATAGGAGCGTTCGGTTTCATGATGTCCCACAGCGATCCAACGGATACCGCGCTTTCGCAGCAGACGGAGGGATTCATCCCTGTCGGACGATGAAAGAATCCGGTGCGCATCCAGAATGCCATCACGATTGCGGTGGTAGGGAGAAGAAATAACTTGGAGCGAGGTGCGGTAAAGAATTTCCGAACCATCATCAATGAATGCCAACACAATGTCGTTTGAATTTTGCGTAGTGGACCATCGCGCCAAACCCTCCGCCAAACTCCATGCCCTCACCTCTGTCTCAGGAAAAGTGGAGGTCATCATCGCTTGGTGCGTTCTATTCTCTATTGAGCCTGCTGAAGTAGCCTCTGCTTGATTTGAGGCGGGGTCTACTTTCTCGGCCCACCCCGTCCAGAGAGGGGGAAGAGCACATACTGCCATCAAAACTCCGATCCTCAGCCATCGAAAATAACTCCGCCCCTCATAATGTGCTAGCAGTGCGGCTACACTGAGTGCCGCAGGCGCGAACCATGCTAGATTGGCGTATGAAACCCATCGCTTCTGATAAAGACACAAAATCAACGCCAGCCCGCCCACCACCATAACCATCAAAGCCAAAGGCTCACGCCGCATTGAGGAATGATGGCGATACCAGAACGCCAACCCTGCCAAACCCACAAAAAAACTGGGAACCCATGTCAGAAGCCCCATCACGATTCCCGTCGGCGAATTACCCAAACGGTGCAGCTCTTGCACATGCTGCAGCCACACCTCTTTCACTTGAGGATCTACCGAGCCAAAAGGTCCGGAAAGAAAAACCGGTGCCACCCCGGCAATGATCAGTAACGAGCAAGAAGAGCAGCCCAGCCCCGCGAGCAAACGTCTCCATAAACCACCTTTCACGCAGCCCAGCACCCACCAAGACAACGCAATCAATGCAAAAAGCAGAACATGCATCGGGCCCAAACGATCCGGTGCCACCAGCGGCCATTCCGAAAATGGAATTTCTACCGTAAGCCAGCACAGGGCCAAACATGCCAGAACAGAATGAAACCACGCCACATCCTGCCCTTCCACCTCGCGTCGTAACCACAACAGTGCCAGCAAAAGCGACAGCACCCCCCACATAAAAAGTGTTTCCACACTTGTCCACATGCCGAGTGAAATCCAGACACCCATCGCCACAGCTGCTCGCCTGTGAGCCGTGCCGACCGGAGTCATCATCCACCCGACCATGGTGGTCAGTGCTAAGAGCGCACATGTCAGAATGAAGGCATGATGGTCGGGTCTTCCTGCCAAAAAATAATTCATCAACCCGGGTTGGGTTACAAAAAAAAGACACAACAACAGTCGCGCCTCAAAGCCCACCCATTGCCGTGCCACCCTATCTATCGCCAGAAGGCAGGGTAACAGAAGCAGGGGTGAAATCCAAACACCCGCAGTCCACAGTGCCGTCGCTGATGAACACACCAGCCGCAGTGGCGCATAGAGGATTAGAATCAAAAGATCCAAAGGCCTGGACCAGTGGCTGGTTAACCCGAACGGAGCGTTATCGCCGTGCACCGTCTGATCGAACCACTCGCCACGTTCGAGCAGTTGCTCTACCCGAACCAGCCGCAAGTAAGAATCAGGATCATGCAAATGACCGGGAGCCACATTCAAACCAAAATAATAGACTGCAGCATGCACCAGCAATGCGGTGAGTGCCAAAAAGAGGGGCGGAATATCGTCAGTAGAACATCTCAATTCACGGAGATTAAAATAGTGCACTGCGGAAGGAAAGTACCGATGCGGGCTCAAAGCCAATACGATCCGCATGGCGCAGAGCCGCTATGGATGGTTTGCTGCTGCGGTTAGTCCAGATCGATGTCTGGAAACTCAGGCTCTGAAATCGTCAGGCATCCGAAGGGGTGCTCAATGACACAGATCACATTCTCCGCTGGGAAAGCCGCCACTTCCCGGCCTTCAACGTAAAAAGAAAGCACATGTGCGTCGGAGGTAAATTGGAACTGTTCGGCTTTGATACGGAGGGTAGTGGGGAGGGTGGTATGAACGTGGTACGTTTTCATAACTCCATTCATATTACCAAAGCCTGACACAAGTCCATGGAAAAAAAACGTAACGCCATCGCTTAATTCCGCTTCAATAGGAGACGCTTAACCGCGACGTTCTTCCAACCCTTTAGTAAGGATTCTGATGAAACCCCTGATTTTTACGATTTTTTCATGACTTTACCACCACCTCTTTGCGCAGATCTCGTAGGGAGAACACGCCCGGCAAGTCTACCCCGCGCAACCTGCGTGCAGCGTTTTTGCGTTGGGGGCCAAAGCGACTGCGTTGGGATTGAAAAAGATCCTCAAGCGTGGCCTTACTGCCCAGCACCGCTCCATCGCTAAAATACCTTACCCGACACCGCAACGCCTCGGGTCGATCTAGCTTGCCCCGGCTTCTTAAAACCTCCTGCACCTGCTCCGGGGTTAATCCACGTCGCAACACATGGCCCGATTCAGTGGTTCCTACCTCCTCTGCCTCCTGAGCTGACAGCACCATCCACTCTGCATAAAGCTCCACCGCTTGTGAAGCAGTCACCGGCTGGCGATTGGAGACCGCAGCGTGGGTATCCACGATCTGCTTGAGTCCCAAGCGTGATCGTGCCTTACCGGCTCGAGCCTGGGCATAACTGCACCACCGGTAATCCTGGGGATCATGAACCAGCCCCGCGCGCACCGGGTTGAGATCAATATAGGCCGCCATGGTAGCAAGGGCCTCACCATCGCACCCGTTGAGCAACACACTCTTGAAGCGCGATTCCCAAAGGGTGCCCTGACGCTGATGGCGGCGATTAAACCACTGGGTAAACTCCTGCTTAAGAGCCTTCATAAACACACTGACATCACCCATACGGCGCACATAAGAAGCTTTGAGTGCATCCATGGGCTCACGATGGCCTTGCAGAGTCCAGCGATCGAACTTCTGACGCACCTCCAGAGCCTCAAAGCGCGAACACGTCGCATCGAGATGGGCTAAAAACGAAGCATCATCCATCAACCCTGAGCCATCAGAAGGAGAAGATGGAGAAGAAGCATCGGGCATTGCAGGAGAATCGGGTGATTCATCGACGAGTAAATGGAAGTGATTATCCATGATACAGAAAGCGACCACCCTGACCTTGGAAAAGGCCTCCTTACGGCGCATTAGCTTTACAAAATGCTCCTTCTCCTCGGGCCCGAGCAAAAACTGCCGATCCACCACCCGGGAAATGCAGTGATAATAAGCCTTATGCCAGTGACGCGGTGCCTTCAAGCGTGCCTGTCTCATAAAAGATAAGCCACTTCACCACCATCCCCGTCCCAAAGCAAGCCTATTCTGTAATAGTAGGTCTGTCCCTTTATACAAATAGCGAATGGAATGAATATTATAATTTGAGGGAACTTCCCGAAACTGGCTACACACTAGCTTCCAAATATCTGAATCCAAGGCTTGTGGAGGTGCTTGATACCTTTGGGTTTAACAAGGGTTACGCAAAGAGTAAGGGCTGTATTCTCTATGACGAGCATGGGGACGAATGGCTGGATTTCCATAGTGGGGAGGGGTTTGCGAGCCTAGGCCATAATCATCCTGCGGTGAAGGCGGCTTTGATCCAAGCCTTGCAAAACGACTTGCCCGATGGGGAGCAAATCCAATATGGTAACCATTCAGGTCTGTTGGCACAATCTTTGTGCCAACATTTCCAAGACCCTCTCAATGCTGTAATTTTCACCAATTCAGGTGCTGAGACGGTTGAATCCGCGCTCAAGTTTGCCCGATCCGCTTCAGGGCGTTTGCGATTTCTCTCTTGTTTAGAGGGCTATCATGGTCTGACCTATGGCGCGCGCTCTGTGTCCATTGAGTCATACTTTCAGAAGGGTTTTGGCCCTTTGTTACTAGGGTGTGATAAAATTCCCTTCAATGATCTAGAGGCTCTGGAAAGAGAGCTTCGTAAAAAAGATGTCGCCGCATTTATCGTTGAACCTATTCAGGGTTGCTCTGTGGCGGTGCCGGATTCCGGCTATTTCAAAGATGTCGAACGACTCTGCCGCCAATATGGGACATATTTGATTTTTGATGAAACCCAAACCGGCCTCGGTCGCACCGGAAAATGGTTTGCATTGGAACATTGGGGGATCGAACCGGATTTTGTTCTCGTTGCCAAAGCGTTGAGCGGAGGATATATGCCGATCGGGGCGATGGTCACCCGCCACAGTATCTACGATCGGGTCATCAATTCCATGGAGTGCTGTTATGTCTAGCATTCCACTTATGGTCGTAATCGCCTGTCGATGATCGCCGGGCTGGTTACTATCGACGTCATGGAAAAGGATAACGTGGTGAGAAATGCCGAGGAAACCGGTCTGCAACTGCTTAAGGGGCAAAAGAACTTCAGAAAAAACACGAGTTGATCAAAGAGGTGCGGGGCATGGGGCTGATGGTGGGCTTTGAGCTGGGTTGTCCGCTGTCTCTGCGCGGCATGATTGAGTGGAAGCTGATTCACAGTGCCAGTGAGGGTTTGTTCCCGCAGCTGGTGGTAATTTCGTTGCACCGGGATCACCATATTATGCCCATGGCCCCGGTTCAACATGACCTTATCAAATTATTACCGCCACTAGTCATCGATAATCAGGGGATCCTCACGTTTCTCGACGCTTTCGATCAAGTGCTCACTGCCTGTCGGGATCCGGGTGGAAAGAACTGGAAGGTTCTCTACGATATTGCCCAACGCTCCGTGGCCCGATCCGCCTCACGGATGCGGCAACGAGTTGTGCCTTCGAGTGTGTGAAAAACAAATTCGATCGGTGATTGAGTGTCTTAAATAAACAGTTATACAAACCAGTCTATGTTTCAACTCAGATCATGTCTTAGTCGTTCACTGGCTAGGTGGGCCGATTTGGTTTGGGAGCATCCATGGAAGGTCATCGTGAGTTCCTCGGTGTTGCTTGCGGTTACCGCATGGCTGTCGGCATTTCACCTCGGGGTGGTTAACAACGTCAATGCTCTGATACGCGAAGATTCGGACGTTCACAAAAATTTCATAAATTACCAGAAGGAATTCGACGTTCGTGAGGAGATGGTGGTGATGATCACCTCGGAGGATGTGGAGAAGAACCGCGAGGCGGCGGTGTTTCTGGGTGAGCGCTTTGAGCTGCGCGTGGACGATTTCACGCGGGTGTATTATCGACACGACTTTTCACGCATGGAGACCAAGTTGCTGCAGTATGCGGAACTGGAGCAGTTGCAAGAGATACGCGCTCAGCTGCAGGGCTACGCTGAGATTCTTTCTAAGCCGGGATCCACCTTAGACCTGAACAGTATGTTGCGTGAAGTGAACGCGCGTTTTGATGAAAAATACCTCCGCCGGTCGGATAATTGGCAGGAATTTATGCCGTTCATGGATGAGTTTGCGGGCAGTTTGACCCGACTGGCCACTGAGTTGGAACGCAAGCCTAATGCGGCTCAAGGCCCGGGGGGGATCGAGCGGGAAGGCTTAGAGGAGATGCAGCAGATGCTGTCGGAGAATGAATTCGTAAGTTTCGATGAGGGCCGGATCGTGTTGATAATGCTCACCCCGACGATGGGGGATGCGACTTCGTTTTCGCCTTATGGGGAGAGCATTGCGCGATTGCGAAGTGATATTGAAGAGGCGCGCAAGGTATTTCCCGGAGTCCGTATCGGTCTGACTGGCGAGCCGGTATTGTTGGACGATGAGCTGCGCCAAACCACCAAGGATTCGATCATTGCCGCGATCATCACCTTTGTGCTGATCAGTATTCTCTTTTTCCTGGCGTATCATGAGTTCATCCGGCCTGCCATGGCACTGGTTACGCTGATCTTCGCCTTGATTTGGACATTGGGACTAACGGCCTTGACGGTGGGCCACCTGAATGTGATTTCTCAGGCTTGCGTGATTATGATTATGGGTCTGGGGATCGATTTTGGAATCCAGATGACGGGTCGCTACGAGGAAGAACTACGGCGGCTGCACTCGGGGCCCGAGGCTTTGCGCAAAACGTTATCCCACACCGGTCTGGCGATTCTGACTGGAGGCAGCACGACAGCGGCGGCCTTTTTCACCATGTGTTTTAATGATTTCATCGGGCTTGCGGAACTGGGGGTGATAGCCGGCACGGGAATGGTGATGTGTGTGATTGGCAACCTCACTCTGCTGCCTGCCTTTTTTGTGGTGCTTGACCGACGTAAGCGTCTTGAGATCGAGCAAGATCCTCATGTGAAGCCCGCTTTCCGCGAACAGCTCGACCGGGAGGTCTTTTCACGCCCGCGCTTGGCCTTGGGTTTGGTGTTGCTGGTTACGGTGGTGGCGGCACTCGGTATCAACCGGATCACTTACGATTACAATCTTCTCAACTTGCAGTCGGATAAGATGGAGTCGATACGGGTGATCAAGGAGATGATCCGCTCGCCTTCCATTGATGCCATTTTCGGGGTGGTGGTGGCCGATGATCTGGAAGAGGCCGCGGCCAAGGTAGAGCAGCTGGAGGCTCTCCCCACGGTGCGTCATGCACGCAGTCTATCGACGCTCTTACCGGATGATGTCGATAAGAAGCAGCCGGTGCTCAGCGAAATCGCTTCGATTATGGGTAGCCTCTCGCTGGATGTGGATGTGAGCAAACAGGTCAACGTGGTTCAGGCGCGCCGGGATTTGAGCGCCCTGCTGGAGGCTTCACGCGAGGGACTGGAGCAGGCCCGGCGCAACCGGGGGCTGGCTTCGTTGGCCGGGCAGGGACGTCTGGTGGATAACGCGATTGAGACCTTCGGAAAAATTATCCCGCCGCTGGAGCGGGCAGTAGGCGCGCTCAGGGGACTGAGCCAAGAGGAGGCCGGACTGAGGCTTAACCGCTATCAAGTGGAAGTGTTCGGACGCATGCAACAGGAATTACAGTGGCTAAAACAACAGAACCTGTTGGAACCGGTATTAATCGATGATCTGCCTGCGGAATTGAAACAACGTTACCTATCGCCAAACGGCAAAATTCTCATTGAGGTTGACCCTCATGAAAACGTGTGGGAAGCAGAGCCGAATCGGCGATTTGTGGCCGATCTCTATTCGGTGGATCCGCGAGCTACGGGCACGCCGGTGCAGAATTTTCAGTATATCAACTTACTGCGTGAAAGCTATCTTCAAGCGGCGTGGATGGCTTTTGGCGCCATCCTGATTCTGACCTGGCTGCACTTCCGTCATTTCGGACGGGTTTTATTGACTTTACTGCCGCTTGGATTGGGAATCGTGTGGATGTTGGGCATCATGGGTTGGTTCCAGATTGCCTTCAACCCGGCCAATATTATCACCTTACCGCTAGTCATCGGTATTGGCGTGGCCTTCGGCGTTTATGTAGTTGACCGCCATCGTGAAGAGGGACAGGTGCGGCTCTTCGGCTCCAGCACCGGCAAAGCCATTATGCTCTCAGCGGCCACCACCATCACCGGATTTGCTTCCATGATGACGGGCCAGCATCTCGGTCTGGTCTCACTTGGATTGGTGATGACCCTCGGCATCTCCTGTTGTTTCCTTGCCGCGGTTTTCGTGCTGCCGCAAATTTTGTCGTGGCATGATTCGATCCGGGCTAAGAGAAACACGTAACCTTAATCTTATGAGAAGAGGTGCTGGTAGGTGTTTAGTAAAACTTGATCTTGGATATTTAGCGGGCGACCTCTGGCAGTAACATCAGGAGGCTTTGGCTTACCAGTAGGCTGGTCAGATAAAAAAACGCGGCTTCCTCCCAGGGCATTTTTCCACCAAAGGCCCATCCGGTGGTTTGGCGATGGTCGAAGATCCAAATCCCCCTCTTAATGGCCATCCAATCCGCCCAAGACAAATAACTGCCCAACAGCAGCGTCACTCCCAAAAGAATATCCCATCGCGGAACGAGCACGTCACCCGCTAACAGCCACTGAATGAGGATCAGGGGCACAAACCAGTAAAGCAAGTGCCAGGCATAATGCCACTTTCCTCCTGCCCTGCGACGCATCGATGATCCCAGAGCTAGACCACCAACCAGCCAAACGACCATGAGTCCCGCACAGAATAACATTCTGTTTTGTCTGAATACGTCGTCCCAAATCGCAGAGGCGCGTTCCGGCGCAAGGTTAACCCATAACAAAGTGAGAGCCATGGCCATCACCGATTGGATGATGAAGAACAAGTATTCCTCTACCGGTAAAAAACCGATTTTGCGCCAGAATCTTCCTTCGGGAAATCCCCAGATACCGTGCCTTGCTGCGTAGTTGTCCCAAGGGGTGGTGAAGAGCATCACGGGCACCAATACTAAAAGAGCAGCACCAGCAACTTCTGCCTCCCGCCAAAAACCGTAGGTAAGCACCAGCAACACCGTCATGAGCGGGAGGGTAAAAACAAGATGGAATCGAAAATAAGTCATGGCTACGGTGAGGATAACAACAGCCCCAACACCTTCGCGCCGGATGACAAATAAGCAAGCTCCCCTACTGATTACTGCCGGACCCGCCGTGGTAGAAATCGACGCGGTGCGTCGCATTACAAATCATTCCACCGGCGCACTGGGCGGTAGGTTGGCGCGTCACGCTATCGAATCCGGTGAGGAGGTGATTCTACTGCGTTCCACCTTCAGCACCGCTCCCGCACCGGAACCCCATGCATCTCTGCACATGGTTCCGTTTGCCACGGTGGATGATCTCGCCCAGTGTCTGGCCGCATTTGCATCTCATTCGATAAGTGCGGTCTGGCATGCTGCAGCAGTGGGGGATTATGTAGTCAAAGAAATCTGTCTGGAGAATGGGCAGGCCGTTTCCGCAGGTAAACTGGACAGCCGCGAGGGTGACCTGCTTATGACTTTAACTCCCGCACCCAAACTGATCGCCCGTTTGGTGGAATGGTTTCCGCTCGCGCATCGAGTGGGTTGGAAATACGAGGTGGAGGGCACGCCTGAATCCGTTATGACCAAAGCCCTGCGGCAGATGGAGGAAAATCAAACCCATGCCTGTGTCGCCAATGGCCCTGCATGGGGAAGCGCGTTCGGCATGGTTTTGCCCGGAGGGCAATGCGTGGCTTGTGCCGATGGAGGCGAATTATCGGCGGCTCTACTAGCTACTCGGGCGGAGTTCGTCCGGGCGGGTCAATAACACTCGGCATGGCACAGTTTGACACGACGACCTTTAAAGGTCAGCGATTGGACCGGAGCGATTTCTGGCTGTGGTGCAAGTGGTTTCCCCTGATGTTGGTGGCCTTCTGGATCTTGTTTGTAACCTACCATTGGACGGATCAAGGACATCTTCTCGGCGGGGCGGCGGTGCTGGCCGACGGGCTCGGAAAGTTCCTGGATTTTTCTTACACGTGGACGCTAGCCATGGTGGGGGCCTTACTGGTGGTGGCAGCGCGGCGCCATGCCTATCCACTGGTAGTGGGGCTGGTTTCCATGGCGTTCTACATACGTCATGCTCCGGTGTTTGCCCTGTATTTTCTGGTGGTCACGCTGGCCATGTATCCACTGACGCGGTGGCGCTGGCGCGGACGCGGGGTGGTGTTCTGGCTGTTGTTGGCCCTCTTTACATTGGGCTTACCTAAATGGCTGTATCATGAAGCCTATCATTTTCCGGGTTGGTGGGGGTGGCTCGATGATATCGGACTGACCGGACTTCTGCTGCGTTATGCTTATTATGATTACGAAATTCGCAAAGGGATCATCACACCGGTGGGATACTTTGAACATCTCGGCTATATGGCCTTTATTCCCCAGATCACCGCCAACCTGAATTTCAGCCCATCGGCGCAATGGAAGGATGCAGGGAATTATCCAGCGGTCTATACTCGGGCATGGAAGCTTTATGCGCTGGCTTTGGGGAAAGTGCTGGTGTTTAAACTCATGTCGCTGCACCGGCCTGACGTGTGGTCTTCCGAGTCCGGAGTGGTGGTGATCTGGGCGGGAGCGATCTGGCTGCACATCCAGTGGTTTCTCTGGCTGTCGCTTCATTACGACCTCAGCATCGCATTCTGTCGTTTCCTAGGTGCCGATCTACCGCAAAATTTTCGTTACCCGCTTCTGGCGCCTTCATTTATTGAGCAATGGCGTCGGTGGAATATATTTAATCGAAAGCTTCTACTGAAGCTGATTTATTTCCCGTTGGGAGGCAGCACGCGGCATCGTTTCCGGAATGTCTTGATCGTTTTTTTGGCTTCAGCGGTAGTGTTGCATTCGGGTTGGTTTGCCACGAAATGGCCGACAGTGAATCTGGAATACGCACTGGCTTGGATTCTCTACGCGCTGTGTATGGCAGCGGGAGTGTGTTGGAATATGTGGAATCGCGATCGTCTGGGACTAGACGCACGCTATGTTCCAACCGGTTGGACCTATGTGCGCAGCTGGTTAGTGACGCAGCTGTTACTGGCTTGGCTTAGTCTTTTGGTAATGGGCACCGGCTGCATGCCGGGTGATACGCGGGTGCCCTTGGATCAACGCTTGGCCACCTTGGCCCGAGCGGTCGGTTGGCGGTAGCAGACGTAGGCGGCTCATTTTCAGATCGACATCCACGGAGTGTCGTTTCCTAATGGTGCCATGCCCGGCACAACCTTCGAACTGGAGGGATTCACGGCACAACTTGAAAAACTCGAGTATGTGCCGTCTTCCACTACTCCTGCGCATCGACCTCACCAGTTCACTTATTCAATCATTCTGCGCAACGACAGCCTGCGCCGCTTGCGGGTATTGTCGCGCAAATGGGTGCTGACCTCATCCCAACAAGAAACTCTGGTGGTGGAGGGTGAAGGAGTGGTTGGTCAGTATCCGGATTTGTCTCCGGGTCAAACGTTTCACTACACCAGTTTTCACTTGATCAAGGGGAATACCATGGCGGCTGGAATGTATTTTGCTGAGGACGAAGATGGAAACCGGGTGGCGGCTCGTCTGACACCCTTTAAAATGGTGGTGCCCACCTCGGAAAGCGTCCTGCCGGATTGAATGATATGAAACTTGGCATGATCGGAACCGGGCGTATGGCGCAGGCCATCGTGGGAGGTTTGTTGCAATCCGGCAGCATCCCGCCTGAACAAATTTACGGAACGGATCCGCACGAGGAAAGTTGTCGGGCGTTTTTAAAACTTGATCCGCAGGGGCGCTTGGGGTGGGCGGTGGATCTGGCCTCCCTACTTCCGGGATGCACGATTCTACTAATCGCGGTCAAGCCTCAGCAGATCGGTGAAGTGCTGCCTGTGCTGAAAGGTGCGGATGCGGGTGCCTGTGTGGTTTCTATCGCTGCGGGGGTGTCGATGGCCCAGTTGGAAGCGGAACTGGGGGTGGATCGCCCGATCATCCGGGTGATGCCCAACACGCCCATGATGGTGGGGCGAGGTGTGGTGGCCTGGTGTGGCAATGCAGCACTGACAATCGAGCATGCGGCGGCGGTGGATACACTTTTTGGTGCGGTGGCCTCCGTTCACCGGGTAGAAGAAAAGGAGATGGATGCGGTGACTGCCCTCAGCGGCAGCGGTCCGGCGTTTTTTTACCGGCTCATTCAATATATGGAAGAAGCGGCCGTTGCTGAAGGGTTGGCACCCGAGCGTGCCCGGGTGATGGCCGCCGTTACCGCCATGGGTGCAGCGGAGATGCTGTTACGAACCGGACTGGAGCCCGGTGAATTGGTGGCCCAAGTGCGCAGTAAAGGGGGCACCACTGAGGCGGGACTCGCCGTGCTCGAGCAGGGCCTTTGTCGTAACCTTCTGACGCAGACGATTACCGCCGCTGCCAGTCGATCTCGTGAGCTGGGTTCCTGAGATCTGCTCAATCTTAATTTAAAATGACGTGCAGATGAAAGAACCTGAAGAACAGAATCGGGTAGCGGATGGAGAGTTATTCCGTTCGGTCGTGGAAACCTATTACCAGGATCTATACCGTTTCGCACTGAGTTTAGCTCGCAACAGCGAGGACGCCTCGGATCTGGTTCAGCAGACCTATTCCATATTTGCCCAAAAGGGAGGGCAACTGCGTGACCCCTCAAAGGCGAAATCATGGCTTTTCACCACTCTCTATCGTGAATTTACAACTCAATACCGCCGATCCAAGCGCACCGTGGCTTTGGATGAGACCTATGATCTAGCCGACGACAACCCTGGCAGCAGCGTAGTGCGACAAAGTGAGCGGAATGAAATGATGGTGGCACTGCACGAGATGGAAGGAGATCAGCGGGCCATTCTTTCGCTTTTTTACATCAACCAACACAGTTACAAAGAGATTGCCGAACTGCTCAACATACCGATAGGCACCGTAATGTCCCGCTTGTCACGCGCTAAGAGCGCGTTGCGTGAGTTGATCGTGCGCACTGAGTCTCCAACATCCGAAGTGTCGTCAGGAATAAAGCCGGAGCCAGGAAACTCTAATGATAAGAGGGATCGATGAACAACAACATGAAGGATGAAGAAGCCAAGGAAATCCTTGCAGCTTTGCGCCCCGGAACACGGGATGCAGAAGATATGTTGTTTCAGAGTGCTCTAGAACGGGCACGGCTGGATTCAAAACTTGCTTCATGGCTGGAGGAAGAGCAAACATTCGATCAGCGAATGAGGAATGCCATGAGTCAGGTGAAGATTCCAGAGGATCTGCATGGTTCGTTGATGGATCTACGGCCTGCGATGCCGTTCCATTCCTCGGGTTCACGGAGCAGGGGAGGATTACCTCCTTGGTTAGCTGCAGCGGCGTTGCTGGTGCTAGCGTTGGGGTTAGGCATGTGGAAAATGGATTGGACTCTGAGGCAGTTGGGGCCGCCACGGCCCGAGCTGCTGGCCCGCGAGGTGATGCGCCTGGCGGAAGAAGAACGCATTACGTTAGCCAGAACAGGTGAAGACACCAGCCAGCTGCGCCAATGGCTGAAGGGGCAGAATGCCCCGCACCACTTTGACCTTCCAGCTGCATTCAAGAATGCAGATCCTATTGGTTGTCAAACATACATGGTGCGAGGCCAAAGAGTTTCTCTGCTGTGTTTTCGGATTGACGACCAGCGTATAGTGCATTTCTTCGTAATGGATGCGGACACATCGCGCCGTGAGATAGAGGGCAAGCCCCACTTTATCGATCATAACGGCGTGGGTGCTTTACTTTGGACTTGGGAGGGTAAAACGTTTGTTCTGCTGGGCCGCGCTGTGGACGAGAATGAACTTAAACAGCTGATCCGAAGTTAATTTCAAACTAGACACCCCACATGCCTTATTTTTTAATTGTCCCGATTTATCTTTTACTGGTCGCGGCGTGGATTGGATTGGGATTCATCTGCTGGCTGGTTCCGCGCACGCGGAGTTTGTCTGGATGGATCTGGAGTGGCACGGCGGGTAGTCTGCCGGGGTGGCTGGTGGCCAATTTTCTTTTCTGGCTGATTCTGGTGTTGGTATTCTTATTGCTGAAAGCACCGCTGGAATCCCTGAATCCCTCAGATGGACTTTCTGCGGCGTTTGGAGGTATGGCCTTAATCGCAGTGGTGGTCGGACTGGCGTTGACGAATGTGCTGGGTTGTGTGTTGGGATTTATTGGTGGTTGTTTCCTCTACGGCTGGCTGACCGGAAGGAATCTGTGGGGGCAGCGCGTCAGGAACGATTCCGGAAAAACCTCCGTGGTCAGGCGGAACCGATTCCGAAGGCCACTCTCAGATCACTGATGGCGGTTTGATCCATCGGCACCACGGGTCCTAGGGCTGATGATTCGATGAGGGATTGTGCGGTGGCTTCGGTCACCTCGAGGCGGTCAAACGCTTCAAATATGCTGGAGGCCAGCACCAGAACCCCGTCATGGCTCACCAAGCTGACCGGATGATCCATTGTCAACCGGGGAGCCAGCGATTCAAAATCCTCATAGACATCGCGGAAGGACCATCTCGGAACTTCACGCAGGAAGAGATAACTTTCCGGAATGGTGCGTGAATCCAGCGTGGCATCGGTCATGGCAAAGGCGAGGGCAGAGGGTGGAGCGGCATTAACGATAGTGTTGATCTCCGGATGGTGGTGGTAGATGGCGTGATGAAGGCGCGCGGCCAGGCTGGCTTCACGCCCTGGCTGCACCCGTCCATCACGCACCAGACAGAAGTCTTCGGCCGTGACATCGCGACGATCCGCTTGTTTGGGAGTGATAACAAAAGAGGAGTGGTCGACCCGGGCGGAAAAGGTTCCTTGGACGCTGGTGAAAAGTCCCTGACGATACCCCCTGCGGATGAAGCGTGCCAATTCACCTCGGAGTTCTTTTTCACGGGTATTGGGCAGATGGTGACCCGGGGTTTCGAATTCTGGCAGCCGCTCCGGCCGGGCGTGCAGAGCCTTTACGTCCGCATCCGTGAGCTGGTTTACTTTTCCGATCCGTCCGGCTTGGATCAACGAGCGACAAAAAAATTCCAGCAGTTCAAATCGGGCAAAGGCCTCATCCATATCACGCCCCCCCACCACGACGCCGTGATTCTCCAAGATGGCGACATCTGCGCCATCTGAAAAAACGCGGGCGATATTACCCCCCAGCTCTTCACTGCCTGGCAACGCGTAGGGGGCCAGTGCAAGGTGACTGCAACGGCCCAGTGCCTTGCTAAAACAACGCACATCCGGAACCTGGCGCACCACACTAAAAGCCACCAATGCTACGGGGTGGGCGTGAATGATGGCGCGCAGGTCGGGGCGGGCGGCGTAAATTTGTCGATGAAACGGATATTCTGAAGAAGGTGGATGAAGGCCTTCTGCGGTGCCATCCGTTCTGATGCGTACGACATCCTGCTCGACTAAGCCGCCTTTATCGACGCGGGAGGGAGTGATCCAAAGGTTACCTTCTTCGTCCAGCACTGAGAGATTTCCTCCCGAGGTGGTGGTCATCCGGTAGTGGTAAATGCGATCCATGGTCTGCACGAGCAGGGCGCGGGGATGAAGCCATTCCGTTTTCATGTTCGGACTGAATTACGGGTTCAAAGAAGGATCCAAGACATTTTCTGCCGCAGGAGAGGAGAAACGGATTTGGATATTCCAAGTGGGATCTTTAGCCAAATCGTGCGTCCGGCGCAAAGCCTCGGTGCGTGCTTCCTCCAGCAGGGACGAATCGTCAATGTGTTGTTTGACCGCGCGGCGGAAAGCGCGGAGCGCTTCGGTGCGGTCGGCATCGGAGAGGCGGTTAAGCCAGCCGCTGGTGCCGTCAAGTTGGACGTCATCACCCCAATCCACCGAGAGAATTTCTGGATTTGGTAGCTCCACGATGAGTGAGCGGGTTTCAGTATTCACCGAGATGAGGAAGCGTTTGTCCAGATCGAATCCGGCTTTGGCAAAGGCGCTGCCGGTGACTTGGACTTGCTTGGCACTGCGGAGCCACTCATGTTTCCAAGTAAACTTCAACGGGTATTCTCTTTTGATGAGTGCGAGCTGAGCAATCGGGCTGCTTTGTTTTTCCACCACTTGGCTGTCGAGGAGAATTTCAGGAGTCACTTGAAAAAGTTCACCTAATGCGCCTGACACGCGGCGGGCCGCGCGCAGTCCGGCGTCGGTGGTGGATTCAATCATCGCGCCCGGAGCGCGCACCACTTGATTCCATAATCGGGTGATTCCGAACAAAGCCGCCACCAGCAGAGCCAGCACCAAAGCTACTAGAATCAGGACGATCCACCAAGAGGATCCCTGACGGTTGCGTTTGGGATTCAGGTTTTCTGACGGGTGGAGATTCATGCCGGGGTTAGCGATTCAGGTGGGCATCGGTCACCGCTCCCAGAGAGGCACTTGAAACAAGGTGGGCGAACTTGGCCAACACCCCGTGACGATAAGGGGAGGAGGGCTGCTTCCATGATTTCCGGCGTTTGTTAATTTCGGCGACGGGCACCATCATATTGATCTGGCGTTTTTCGGCATCGATGACGATGCGGTCTCCATTTTTAACCAGTGCCAGCGGGCCTCCGATGTGGGCTTCGGGCGAGATGTGACCGACTACGAATCCGTGGGTGCCACCGGAAAAGCGGCCATCGGTGATCAGGGCCACTTCACCGCCGAGCCCTCGTCCCATGATGGCGGAGGTGGGAGCCAGCATTTCTCTCATACCGGGGCCACCCTGGGGTCCTTCATAACGAATAACCATCACATCACCCTTTTTAATTTTTCCGGAGAGGATCGCTTCCATGGCCTTTGGCTCTGAGCCAAAGACGCGGGCGGTGCCTTCGAAACGGAGTCCTTCCTTGCCGGTAATTTTGGCCACAGCGCCTTCAGGGGCAAGGTTGCCGTAGAGGATGACGATGTGGCCGTCCTTTTTGACGGGGTTATCGAAGGGACGGATAATAGTTTGCCAAGCGGGATAGTCGGGGGCGTTTTGGAGATTTTCAGCCACCGTTTTGCCGGTCACTGTGAGGCACTCGCCATGCAGCAGTCCGGCGTTTAACAGTCTTTTCATCAATGGGACTAAGCCACCGATGGCGACCAGTTCGGACATGAGGTGTTTACCGCTGGGTTTGAGATCGGCCAACACGGGGGTGCGGCGGGCGATACGGGTGAAATCATCAATGTTTAGTTTGACCCCCGCCGCATGGGCGATGGCCAGAAGGTGCAGTACCGCGTTGGTGGATCCACCCAGGGCCATCACCACGGTCATCGCGTTTTCAAAAGCCTTGCGGGTCATGATGTCGCGCGGTCGGATGTTGGCGGCAATCAATCCCATGACCGCGCGACCGGCCTCAAAGGAATCCTTTTTTTTGTCTTGCGAGATGGCGGACTGAGCCGAGCTGTTGGGCAGACTCATACCCATGGCTTCAATGGCGGAGGCCATGGTGTTAGCGGTATACATTCCGCCGCAGGAGCCGGGACCGGGAATGGCGCATGACTCCACGGCATCAAGCTGAGCGTCGGACAGTTCGCCCTTGGCATGTTGTCCCACTGCTTCAAACACGGATACGATGTCCAGTGGTTCATCCGGCTTTCGGGTTAAACAGCCGGGAAGGATGGTTCCTCCGTAAACGAAGACCGAAGGGCGGTTGAGGCGGGCGATGGCGATCATGCAGCCCGGCATATTTTTATCGCAGCCCCCGATGGCGACCAGACCGTCCAGGTTTTCACACCCCATGACGGTTTCCACGGAATCGGCGATGACCTCGCGAGAGACCAATGAATATTTCATGCCCTCGGTGCCCATTGAAATGCCGTCGGATACGGTGATGGTGTTGAAGATGATGGCTTTGCCGCCGTTTTGGTTGACGCCCGTTTCCGATTCGCGGGCCAGCTGATCAATGTGCATGTTACAGGGAGTCACCATGCTCCAGGTGGAAGCGATACCGATCTGTGGCTTCCTGAAATCAGCATCATTGAAACCGACAGCGCGCAGCATGGCTCTGCTGGGTGCGTGTTCGACTCCATCGACAACCTGGCTGGAATATTTGCGTGAATTCTTGTCTGTCATGGGT
>JBHJOR010000023.1:0-30911 GCA_050329585.1 Methylacidiphilales bacterium
TTGAGCCGATGCTCAAACTGGCCTGGGAGCCCGAAGGAACGGTTTACAACCGTTTTGAAGCCAAATTCGGTTACACTGAATTCGACTCCGACGAAACCTACCTCGGCCTGACCGAAGCCGACTTCCGCTCCAACCCCAATCGCCGTTACAACTCCACCCGTTTCGACACCATCAATACCGAACAATACCGCACCTACCTGCGCCATCTGATCCAACCCAACGAGGACTGGACTGTCACCTCCACTGGATACTTCAACTACTTCAAACGCGCCTGGTATAAACTCGATGCATCCGCCGCAGGAGGAACCTTCAGAACCCTTTCAGAAACCCTCGCCGGACAGCACGGCGCAGCCGAACTCAACGTGCTCAAAGGCACCCAAGCCGGTCGTCTCCGCGTTCGGAACAACAAACGCGCCTACTTCGGTGCCGGACTCGACCACACCCATCAGGTCGAGTTTGAAACCGGAAGTGTCCAACACACCCTCGAAGGCGGCTACCGCCTTCACTACGACCAAGCCAAACGCTTCCAAAACGATGACATCTTCACCATGGATGGAGGTGGCAACGTCACCAACATCGCTTTCGGCCCGGTCGGCTCACAGGACAACCGGCTCGGCGAAAGCTGGGCTCACGCTTTCCACGTTCAGGACACTATTGAAATCGGTGCTCTGACCCTCACACCGGGTATGCGTTACGAACATGTGGACATCCGCCGCATCGACCGCCGCCCCGGAGCTGGACGCATCTTCAGCAAATCCGCCACTCATGATCTTTATGCGGGCGGGATGGGTATCGGTTACCAGATCAATGACCACCTGAGTGCCTTTGGATCCGCCTACCGTGGATTTGCCATCCCGGATCCCAACTCCTCCATTGATAGCAACCTCGGACCCGAGGAATCCCTCGCCGCCGAAGTCGGTATGCGCTACGATAATCAGACCGGATTTTCGGTCGAAGGCATTTTCTTCACCACCTTCTACAGTGACCTCATCGTCGACAGCAACGCCGGAGGCGGCGGTGGCGGGGTGACGGAAAACGCTGGAGATGTCGATGTCTATGGCGGTGAGTTAGCCATCGCTTACGATCACGGCCTCAGCCAAGGCTGGGCTCTGAAAACACCTGTCCGGGTGGCCTTCACCTACACCGATGCCCGCTTTAGCAGCGGCGCCAGCTCCATTGGCGGAGGGGGTGGCCCGGTTGAATCCATCTTCTCCGGGGCGGCCGAGGGTAATCGCGTTCCTTACATTCCCGAATACCAAATAACCGCCACCGCCGGGC
Organism: Methylacidiphilales bacterium; assembly: GCA_050329585.1. Taxonomy (GTDB): domain Bacteria; phylum Verrucomicrobiota; class Verrucomicrobiia; order Methylacidiphilales; family JBCBYL01; genus DAIPIT01. Next base: position 1,279 of record JBHJOR010000023.1, read on the forward strand.
TCGAATATGACCGATACAGCCTGAGCCTCATCGGAACCTACGTTCCGGAAACCTTCGCCACGGGCAGCAACACGCACAGTCAAGTCCGCCCTGATGGCGTGCTCGATTCACGCTTCGGCACCACGGATTCCTATTTCGTCATGGATTTGGCCGCCTCAGTTCAACTTGTCAAATGGGCCAAACTCCTCGGAGGAGTCAAAAACATCACGGGTGACGAGTATATTGTCTCACGCATACCCCACGGCCCTCGACCCGGTGCTCCGCGCCTCTTTTACGTTGGTGCCGAGGTCGAGTTTTAAACCACTAAAAATCGCACCACTCGCATTTCAGTGGTGCGGAATGGAAAATCCGGATTATGATGATCTCATGATCCGGACGTTTCCGCTCTCATGGTTCAAGGTGCTCGCTCGACTCCCAGTGCTTTTCTTCATGGCGTGTAATGTGGTCATGACACTCTCGACCAATGCCTCCGAAGCCGCGGACACGTGGGTTTCACTGAAACTCAAAAACGGCACTATCCAACACGGACATCTCATCTCACGGAGCGAACAATCGATCCATCTCGTGCGCTCAGGCACCTCAACATTACTTCCTGTTTCCTCCCTTTCGGAAGAATCTCTTGCACTCTTAGATGCTAGGCATGCCATCCCGTCCACCCCTGCTGTCTCACAACAAATGAGTGAGCTCAAAGCTTCGCTACGCGACTCCCGTTCTTCATCCTATGTTGTGGTTTATTCCCCGGCCCGGTTATCAACCTACCGGATAGAACCTCTCATCTATTCGAGTTCTTATTCGAGCTACCCCTCTTGTTATCCCTACTCCGCCCATTCCCGCAGCGGATCAACCGTTACAGTTCGGGTGCGTTTTTGACCGGCTTGACACGTGGCTAACCCTTCGGGTCAGATCAGCTTTGTCATACCGGCTTTTAACGAAGCCACGCAGCTTCCCCATACCCTTGCTGCTCTAGAACGCGCCGCCGGACAACCTGGATTTCCTCCTTACGAGGTAATCGTCTGTGACAATGCTTCCACCGATTCCACCGCTGAAGTGGCGTCGAGCTTCGGAGCCCGGGTTGTTCAGGAGCCGATCCGACAAATATCCCGTTCCAGAAATGCCGGAGCCTCCGCTGCCTGTGGGGACTGGTTGGTTTTTCTGGACGCCGACAGCCGCGTTAGCCGCGCCCTGCTCCACGAATTGCTGCGGCGAATCAACAGTGGATGCTGTGGAGCGGGAGGTGCCAGGGTTGAATTTGAGACCGATGATTTGAAATGGTTCCCCGCCACCGTGCTGACCGCATGGAATCTCGTTTCACTTTGGGCACGTTGGGCGGCGGGATCTTTCCTCTTCTGCCGTCGCGATGCGTTCGAGTCCATCGGTGGGTTCAGTCATGAATTCTTTGCCGGGGAGGAACTCGACCTTTCTATTCGACTGCAACAATGGTGCGGAGCGCGCCAATTAAAGATGCAAATCATCTGGGAACAACCCATCTGCACCTCCGCACGAAAAATCGAAGGGCGCAAAACGTGGCAGCTGATGAACCATTTGGCCATTCTGCTACCCGGTGCCCTGAAATCCCCCGAAAAATGCGCCTTCTGGTATGATCCACAGTACCGTTGAATGACTTAAATCATACCCCGACAGATGTCGGAAGGGTCAGCGTTTCGTATACCCGGCGGGTCGCGGCGGATCTATTGAGCGTGTAGAAATGAACCCCGTCCACACCGTTTGCGATCAAATCCCGAACCTGTTCGGTCAGCCAATGAACCCCTGCTTTTTCAACCGCTTCGTCATTCGGGGCACTGAGCACCGCTTTTAAAAGTGGAGCCGGAATACGTGATCCCGCCGACAACTCGGCCATTCGGATCATGCCCGCACGCGTGGTCACCGGCATCAGCCCGGCGATGATGGGCTGGTCAATACCCGCTAGGCGGCAGCGATCACGGAAATCATAAAAGTCCCGGTTGTCGAAAAACAACTGGGTGCAAAGATAATCTGCTCCGGCATCCATCTTGGCCTTGAGATAATCCATTTCTAAAAGGCGGTTAGGAGTAGCCGGGTGTCCTTCCGGAAAGCCGGCTACTCCAATGCCAAAATGAGGGAACTCCCGGCGGATAAAGGAAACCAAATCTGCTGCATGCACAAACCCACCGGGAGAAGCTTTCCAAACCGTTTCACCTTTCGGAGGGTCACCCCGAAGGGCTAAAATATTGTGCGCCCCAGACTGATCATAACGATGAAGAATCTCCCGTATATCCTCACGGGTCGAGCCGATACAAGTCAGGTGAGCCACCACGGTCAAGCCGGTTTCACGGGTCAACCTCACCACCAGATCGTGCGTTAAATCACGGGTGGTGCCTCCCGCCCCATAGGTGACACTGACCGCCGCAGGCCCCAGAGGCATCAGATCACGGATAGTCTGATAGAGTGCTTCCCAGCCCTCGTTAGTTTTGGGAGGGAAAAATTCAAAACTGAAAGAAGGGCGCCCCTTCTGCAATACATCAACGATCCGCATGGTGATGGAATGTAACCCTCTACGAGCCGGTTGGCGAAAGTTTTTCTCGCAGGCGTAATTGCCCACAGGCGGCATCAATATCGTGGCCTTTTTCCAGTCGCACCGTGGCTTGAATACCGCCTTCGCTCAATAGGTCGTGAAAGTGATGGATGACATCCTCCTCAGGACGTCTCCAATCCAGTCCTTCCACACGGTTATAGGGAATCAAATTCACTTTGGCATTTAAAGCGGATGCGGAACGAACCAGACGGCGGGCTTCTTCAGGGGAGTCATTGATCCCTTCTATCAAAATGTATTCGAAGGTAATTTTTTGTTTTTTCTTGGAATTAAAATACCTGCAGGCTTCAAAAAGGGTCGCTAAAGGGTATTTTTTATTGATGGGCATGATGCGGTTTCGAACCGCATCCGAGGCACCATGGAGCGACACGGCCAGACGGAAGGGGCGGGGCTGATCGGCAAATTTTTGGATGAGAGGCACCAGTCCGCTGGTGGAAACGGTGATGTGACGGGCACCGATGTTCAACCCCCAGTCGGCATGGATCATTTCCAACGCCGACATCAAGTTAGGATAATTGGCAAATGGCTCCCCCATGCCCATAAAAACCAGATTGTTCACCCGCTCGCCCGTTAAGCGCTCAACCTGAATCACCTGAGCCAAAATTTCCCCGGGAGTAAGGTTGCGTTTCCAGCCATCCAAACCACTGGCACAAAACGCGCAGGCGTAAGCGCAGCCGACTTGGGAGGAAACACACAACGTGTATCGATCCGACCTCTCGCCATACAATGCAGGTGACGCGGGAATCAGCACGCATTCGATGAAATCGCCATCACGAGTGGAAAAAAGAAACTTTCGGGTCGTATCCTCCGAGCCTTGTTGTCGCACCAATGTTAACGCCTCAAGATGGAATCGCGCCGCCAAATCCACCCGAAGGGAGGCGGGCAGGTTTTTCATTTTGTTTAGGTCTGTTTCCTTGTGACGAAAAACCCACTCTGCCACCTGTTTGCGGCGGTATTCAGGATGATCGCCAAAATTCCACTGGGAAGGAGGAAGATCGTATAACAAGGGTGTGGCGTCCGACATGGGCGTTGATTATCTGGCACCGCGACGGCATAAGACCACTGGAATCGTTCGGAGAAGAATTTTCACATCCAAACCAAGGGACCAGTTATCGATGTAGTGCAGATCCAGTTTAACCCAATCGGAGAAATTGGTGACCTCATTGCGACCGCTGACCTGCCAAAGGCAAGTCAGACCTGGCTTGACGCTGAGTCGACGGCGCTGGGCATTTTCAGAAATGGCCAGCGTTTCATCCACCGGCAAGGGGCGGGGCCCAACCAGACTCATTTCACCTTTGAGCACATTGAACAACTGGGGAAGCTCATCCAAGCTGGTGCGGCGCAGCCAGGCCCCCACACGGGTCACCCTCGGGTCTCCTCGCATTTTGAACACCGGACCCGACATTTCATTCAAAATTCTCAACTCCTCCTTCATCTGCTCGGCATTGGTATTCATGGAGCGAAATTTATACATGGTGAACGGTCGACCATAAAGCCCGCTGCGCTGTTGCCGGAACAAAACAGGCCCTGGAGAAGTAAGTCTCACCAGCAACGCGCAAAATAGAAAGAGCGGACTCAAAAAAATCAGTAGCAATAATGCTCCAAGCCGATCCATAACCACTTTGAAAAAAAGCTCCCACGAGCTGTCAGGCGTCGCACGAAAAATCAGGAAGGTTTGACCTCCAAAATGGTCAATCTTGGGCACCGCGATTTGGGTATCGAAAAAACTGGTTGAAAACCACGTTTCTATTCCCTCATCTTCGCAAGCCCGTATTCCCGGCATAATTTCCGACAACTCTCCGCTGCGCACATCAAAAATCACCAGCTCCACCGAGTGATCGTGCAGGGTTTCGACCATCCCCTTAACTGTAAATTCCGATAGAGGTATACTACGGCAGACTCGAAAGCCCAGTTCGGTGCACTGGTGTATTTGTTTCTCCCAATGCTTCAAATCCATCCGATCGGTAACGACCACCATATTACGCTGAAACAGGTTGCGCTGTGCCATGTAGCGCAGCGATCTCGCCACCATCCACTGCCTTCCAAAGATGATAAACGCATAGAGCGGGACAAAGATCACGAAAATCGACCGACTCATCTGGATGCGCAATAAAAACTGCGTCACCACCAGCACGATGAATAAAATCAAGCCTGCCTGAAACGCCAGATTGAGCGAATAGCTGGGTCGCTCATTGAGCATCGTGTTGTAAAAATTCAAGCGATAAAGCACCACCGGACCTATCACGAGAATAATGGGGAAGAAAAACGCATAGTCGGAAAAACCGGCTACCGGCGGCAAATCCAATGGCAAAACGTCTTCAAACCAATGCAACCGAATCGTGCGTGCCAAAACAAAGGCCAGAACTCCCAACAGCGCATCAATTATTTGCATCCAAAGACGGTTTACATGGGAATCAACAAGAATCATATCAGACGTTCGAAGTATTGGCAAATGACACCTAACGTCAAGGTCGACAGATCAGTAATCGTGCCGATCCCAAGTCATCCACAATATCTCCCGCTATCATCGACGTTTCACCCACTCGCCGTGCCGCCAAATCACCCGCCAAGCCATGCCAGAAAACAGACAAGCGTGCCGCATCCCACGTATTCATACCGGTGGCCAGCAATCCCGCTAACAACCCGGCCAAAACATCCCCCGACCCGGCGGTAGCCAATCCGGGATTACCGCTGCCGTTATACGAGATGTTTTGACCATGAGCCGCCACTAAGGTCACTAAGGTGTTAGGCCCCTTCAGGCAAAGCGTCAGCCCGGGATTCAACGCAGCAAACTGTCCCGCATCGCTTTCCCGGTTTCCGTTTCCCTCCGGAAACAATCGCCTGAATTCACCGGCATGCGGCGTCACGACACTGCGCTCGGAGATCCCGGAAAAAGATAGTCCCAAACGAGCCATAAGAGTCAGCGCATCGGCATCCCATACCAACGGGCAACGGCTTTGCTCCACCATCTGAAGGACAGAGTGTTCGGCGCCTTTCCCTAAACCGATTCCGGGCCCGATCAATAAAGCATCACAATCAGTCAATAGACTTCCAAGTTCCCCATCCCTTCCCAAAGCCTGCACCATTACCTCCGGAGTGGCTGTGGCTAACAGCGGCATCAATTCAGGATCAACCGCCAGACGCACCAGCCCAGCACCTGAGCGTATGGCAGCACGCGAGGCCAGCACCGCGGCTCCCGCCATTCCCATCGATCCGGCCCGGATTCCAACCACGCCTTGGCGATGCTTATGCGTATCCACCTCACGATGACGGCATAAAGCCCTTGCTTCTTCCAGGGTGAAAAAATCGCGCCCTGCCTTCGGGCCGCTTCCGGAAAGCGGAAGGGGTAACATCCGTAAGCGCCCGCATTGCATCGGGCCGTCCCCACGCACGCAGCCGATCTTAACCGCTCCCAGTGCCAACGTCAGATCAGCCTTAAAACAGGGATCATATGCCTCTCCGGTGTCGCCATCCAAACCGCTCGGCACATCCACCGCAACGCGCAAATCAAAAGGGCGAACCTGAGATTCCACCCATCGAAGTATGGAAGCATACGGCTCACGGGGTGCCCCCTTTGCCCCCAGGCCCAACAAACCATCGATCACGATCACTTGATCCGAACCTTCCATCGCCCCTTCTGGCACATCAGGCCAAACCACAGCCCGACCCACTTCATCCTGAATCGCATGATGGAACATCGTGTCCGCATCTCGCGGGTGAGACAGCCAGACCTCCACATTCCATCCCGCTGCGCGCAGTCTTGAGGCCAACCACAGGGCATCGCTACCGTTATTTCCCTTACCCGCAAGAACCAGACACTTCATCGGCGGAAACTGTTCGGAAAGAGACACGAACATTCCATCCACCGCCACTTGCATCAAAGTTTCAACGGTAACTCCAGAGCATAGAGTCTGGTCTTCCCATGCGCGCATTGCGTGCGGATCAAGAATGTTCATGCCCTGTTAAAATCACGGATGCCATCGCCATTTGGTCGGTATGCGATAAACTCAAGAAAATAGCTTTTCCTCCCCGCTGTTCAAATGAGCTCCATGCCGCACCATGCAGACGAATAAAGGGCGCTCCGGAATGCTCACGGCAAACCTCGACATCCTTCCATCCCACCACACTACCGATTCCGGTTCCCATCGCTTTGGACAGTGCTTCCTTGGCCGCAAAGCGTGCCGCCAAATGAAGCTCAGGCCGGGCTTGAGCCATGGCGTATGCTTTTTCTTCATCCGTAAAAAGTCGGTTTAGGAAAGGTTCCTCATGCCGTTGCATGGCTTCGTGGAACCGCGCACAATCGACCAAATCCACGCCGTGACCGATTATTTTTTCGCTCATGTTTTCAAATCAGCTGGACCATCGGCTTCACACCTGTGGAACCCTCAAAGCTTTGCCGCCTTCTCCAGTTTGGCGGCCAGTTTTTGAAATTCCATTTCCAGAATAGAATCCCGCGCCGGCGACATACGCCTTTCGGCATACTTCATTCCTGCCAGTGCTCTGTCTTGGTGGCCCGCTTCCAAACAGGCCAGCACGTAGGGTTCCACCAGACTGTAAAATAAACTTCCTCCACCATGATCGTCAAAGCGTCGCAACAGTTTTCTGAATTCATTCTCCGCTCCATCCCAGTTTTCGGCATCGAGCATTTCAATCACCGCTGACGCCCCGGAATCAATCCCGATATCAAAGCGTTTTTTGCGGTTTTCCCGCTGGATACTTTTCCGCAAGGCCTCTGCTGCCGGATCGTTTTGTTCCTGCATAACCGCCAACAACAAGGTCTGCCCTTCCACTTTATCATCGATCTGCTTGTCAAACTGAAGAATCCAGCGATCCAAGACACTCCGCAGCTCCGCCGTGGCCTTTTGATCCCGATGGAAACTAGCCAACCAGCGCCAGGCGTCGATGTTTTGGGAATCCAACCGAATCGCACATTCTGCAATTTTAATTCGCTGCTCAGGTGTGCGTCCCATTCGGATAAAACGTAACGCTTCTCGTCCCGCCTTTACAGCGGGATCCAAGCCGGCATCTTTCTTATAACGTACCAATTCAGTATCCTTGATATATTCCCACCTTTGAGGATTTAACGCATGGCCGACCGGATAATTCTGTGATTCATAACGCCCGACATCCATATCCCAGTCGTTTTTTTTCTTCAAATAGCCGAACCACGCATGTCCGCCATCCGTTCCCTGACCGACAAAATAAAGCGTGGGGACACCAATGGCCTTGCCGGACTGTGCCGCAAAATAAGCCTGATCGACACAAATACCGCCTTCCTTAAGAATCGTTTCAAGTCGGTAGTCTTGATGTGGCCAATCATAGGTCTGTTTCTTCATGCGGTGGATATCATATTGAACCGCATAAAAAGCCCGATCCAGTTGGCTCAGTTTCATTTTTCCTTTTTCCTGAACCCAAGTGAACTCAGCCAAGTCCACTACGGAGTCCACCACAAAGATCAACTTCGACACCGGCAATTCCGTTAAGTCGTATTCCGTTTTACGCGATTCATTCAGTGCCACATAATATCGAAACCTCTCCAAAGGATCCTCCTTGCCGAGGGGAACCTGTGCCCGAGCCACCTGGTGATGCGGCCAGTTGACAGGGAACGGCACATCAAAAACCACCGCAAACGCCGCCGCCAGTTCGCCGTAACGTGGAAACGCATCCTTCTCTTCGTGGAATAACTTCAAAAAAATGCCGAGTGCTTCTTTCTCATGATCTCTGGAATCTAAGGCGGCCAGAAACACATCCCGAACTTCCGGTCTTTGGCCAATCTCTATAAATGCTGCTTGAAGGTTTGGATCGTTCGGCACCCCTTTATGCATAGCCAACCACTGACCGTGGTTCCACTGTCCCATGAACTCTGAATTCTCCTGAAAACAGGCCTCGCCTTGAGATTCAAACTGAGCCAGCAGATGCGAGGCTAGATCACTCAGCACCTTATTCCATTCTGCGGGATCTTGATGAGATTGCCACCATGTTTGAAGTGCCTCCGGTGATCGATAATCCACAGACGACCAGCCCGTCATCCATGAAGCCAGTATACCAAAGGGGATAAGCAGTCGGGCGAAATGAACCGTGGACATGGCCGTAGGTTATGAGGAGTTCACTCGTGGTTCAAGTGCATTCGAAACGCTCCTTGTTACCTCTATATCGACATCGCTCCATACTTGTATCAGCCCCTCCCATGCGTATGTTCTCAACAATGTCAGCCCACTTGGAAAAAGTTCTGAAGCATGCCGAGGAGAAGCTTCTTCGCCAAGCACGTCACCGCCCGGTGGATCAGCTAGATCTTTACAGAACCTTTCTAAAAATTGAGGAACACCGCCTGCTTCTGGCCCACCGCGCTGGAGAAGACGGAGGAAGTCTGGCTGAAAAACGTTCTGACCTCTTCACCGTCGTGCTGCGTCATATTTTTGAATCTGCGATGGAGAGCGCCCTTCGCAGCCATCAAATCAAACCCGGCGAGGCTCCGCTGGCCATGCTGGCGGTGGGTGGGTTCGGCCGGGGAGGCCTCTGCCCCCACAGCGACATCGACCTACTTTTTCTGCTTGGCCCCCTTCGTTCCCGCCACCCGGGAAACCGCTTTCAAAAAGATGTTGCGGAACAGATTTTATATCTTCTTTGGGACGTCGGTCTGAAGGTTGGACACGCTACACGAACGGCTGAACAGGCCATTGATCAAGCCAAAGAAGATTACCAAACCCTCACCGCGCTGATGGATTCGCGCTGTATTGCGGGCGATCATTCCTTGCATGAAAGTCTGATGATCCGCTTTGAGCGCCAATGCATCCTCACCCAAAAAGATAAGTATCTGCTTTGGCGCCTCGAAGATCAGAAAAGCCGTCACCTCAAATTCAACCAAACCGTCTTTGTTCAAGAACCCCACGTCAAAAATGGCTGCGGTGGCATGCGCGACCTGCAGAACCTGCTTTGGGTGGCACGCGTTTCCAAGGGCATCCGCACCCTGCCTCAACTCCAGCGCGAAGGATGGATTAAGGCTCCTCAGCGAACCAAACTCGACGCCGCCTACGACTTCATTACGCGGGTGCGCAATCAGCTCCACTACGATGCCGGCCGGGCCGTGGAAATCCTCTCACTGCGCGCTCAAGGGGAAGTAGCCACCGCCCTCGGCTATAACCAGAGCTCTATTCTCCGCCGCACCGAGGCCCTGATGCGCGATTACTACCGGCACAGTCAGCACATTTTTCACACTGCCAATCTGGTCGCTCGGCGCATGGCAGGAGATGGGGATGGTCGCCCCGGATTCATGAGCCAACTGGTGCCCAAATCGCTACGTAACGAGCAAACCGTTGATGGGTTCCTCATCCGCAATGGTCTGTTGTGCATTCCATCGTCGCGGTTTTTCTCTGCCGACTTGCGACGCATCGTGCGCGCCTTCCAGCTCATGCAGCAGCACAACCTTGAACTGCATCCTGATACCGAGAGCCGCATCAGCCACCGTGCCCGTCTACTGACCCCCACCGAACTGCGCACCCACCCCGAATACCGTGAAATTCTCTTCCACATTCTCGGCCAAAAAGGCCGCGTCGGTCGCATCGTCCGTTCCATGCATCGCAATGAAATTCTCGGTCGGCTGGTGCCCGAATTTGCCCCCCTCACCTGCCTGGTCCAACATGAATTCTACCACCGTTACACCGCCGACGAACACACTCTTGTCTGCCTCGAACAACTCGACCGCGTGCTGGACTCAACCGAATCCCCCCACCTAGCCTATCGTAAGCTCTTTGAAGAGTGCGAACAACCCGAGCTGCTCTATTTAGCACTCATTCTACACGATGTCGGGAAGGCCGATAACTCTGGCAATCATGCCACCTCCAGCGTGCAAAAAACGGTCCGCTTTTGCCGCAGGATGGGTATCCGCGGATCCCGCCTGCAAACGGTAACGTTTCTGGTGGATCACCACGCCACACTTAATGAATTTGCCTGCCGTCGCAACCTTGAGGATCCCAAAACCATCCTCGACTTCGCCCGTATCGTGCAAAACCGGGAACACCTCAGGCTGCTCATGCTGATGAGTTTCGCCGATACTCAGGGCACGGGTGATAACAGTTGGTCGAACTGGAAAGAAGGACTGGTCTGGCATCTTTACCGCCTCACCGATTCACTTCTACTGGACGAACGGGAATTCCAAAAAAACCAAGAGGAAGAACAATTACGCATCCGCACCTCAGTGATGGATAAACTCCGCGCTCATATGGATCGCGAGGAAGCCGATGCCCACCTTCAATCACTACCTGCCCGCTACTTCAACCACCGCAACGAGCCGCTTATTGAACAACAAATCCTAGCCGCCCACCGGTTTATCGAACGTCAGCTTAATGCCGGAAGTGCCGAGGAACTTCTCCAACCCGTCATTCATTGGGAAAACCGTCCGAACGTCGACTGTTCAGAAGTCACCGTGGCCACTTGGGATCGTGAGGGACTCTTTTCCAAAATCTGCGGGGCTTTCACGTTGACCGGACTGATGATCATGTCAGCGGATATCTGGACCCGAAACGATAACATCGCCATCGACACCTTCCGGGTCAGCACCGAAAAATTGACCGCTGCATCCCACCGTCGCGATCTGGAACGCTTCACCGAAATTCTGAACCGCTGTTTGTCGGACACTGAATTTGACTTGAAAGCCGAAGTCATCCAACACGGGCGCACTCGTAGGGTCAACATTATGGAAGAGGATATTCTCCAACCCGCATTGGGGTTGGAAAATGAAAGCTCAGAGGAATACTCTGTCCTGCATGTCCGGGCCACCGACCGCATGGGACTGCTCTATATCATCTCTGAATGTATCGCCCATAATGGTTTCGATATCGTTAACGCGCGCATTTCCACTGAAAAAGGAGCGGCACTGGATGCGTTCTATCTGAAAAAGCGTGAAGGAGGCAAGATCACCCGTCAGGAAGACCGGGTGCGTCTTTTGAAATCACTCAACCAAGCCATCTTGGATTTCATTGCATGAGCATCCCAGAACTTAATCGGCTCGATGCCTTGATGGATCCGGAGGAATTGCTGCGCCGCATTCTGGAGCTGGCGGTTCGCCGCGTCGGTGCCACCAGCGGCTCACTGATGCTGCTCAATCCGAACTCCGGCGCACTGGATATCGAGGTCTCGGTGGGACTGGCACGCCGCGCACGCCAGACCAAACTCAAACTGGGCGAGGGCATCACCGGTTACGTGGCCACCACCGGACGCCCTGAACGTATCGACGATGTGCGGCTCGACCGACGTTACGTCGAGCTGGATCCCCGCATCCGATCCGAACTCGCGGTTCCACTCCTCTTGCGCGATCAAGTCGTGGGCATCATCAACCTCGACAGCACCCGGCCCGCCGCATTCTCCTCCGAGCACGAAAAGTCTCTCATTAGTTTCGCCGAAACCGCTTGCGAATGGATCCGCCTTTCCTGGGAAATCAACCAGCTCCGTCGCAAAGGTGATCAGTTGGAAACATTGGTGGATATGGGGCAGGTTATTATTTCTCAGCATGAGCTTCAGGAAGTGCTTCAGCGTATCACCCGTGACAGCCTTCGACTGATGAAAGCCCGACTTTGTTCACTGATGTTGTTGAGCGCTGACGGTGATGAATTGATTCTCAAGGCATGGGCTGGCGCCTCGGGTTCTTACATTCGTCGGCCCCATCTTCGAGTCTCGGAATCACTGGTGGGGGTGGTGGTCCGGCGGATGAAACCCCGGATGGTGCTGAATGTTCAAGAGAACCAGCATTATCAGCAAACCGAGTTGGCTCGTCGTGAAGGGTTGGTCAGCCTCCTCGCGGTTCCACTCGTTTTCCAGGACAAACCCCTTGGCGTCCTTTCGGTTTATACCGGCACTCAGCACCGGTTTGCCAATGATGAAATCCGGCTGTTGACCGCGCTGGCGGGTCTTTCCGCTGTAGCCATAGCCAAAGCCCGCATGCTCGAAAGCGTGGTGGAGGTTGAAGAACGTCTTAAAGCCACCGAACGTCTCTCCGCCCTCGGGTGGCTGGCCGCTGAAATCGCCCATGAAATCCGCAACCCGCTTACGGTAGTGCAAATGCTTTTTCACTCCATGACCGAGGATCTGGTTATGGATGCTAGTAATGCCAAAGACGCGCAACTCATTGCCAAACGCCTGAAGCACATGGATCGCATCCTCGAGCAAATCCTAACCTTCTCGCGATCTGCCGAACCGGAACTCGACCAACTCAACGCCGAGGATGTTCTAGAAGACCTTTCCCTGCTGGTTCGCCTCAAACTCAATGAACAAAAAATCGAGCTGATCAAACAAATCGAAAGCCCCAGTCTTCTTTTCCAGGGTGACCGGGCGCAAGTTGAACAGGCGATCCTGAATCTGGTGCTGAATGCCTGTCAGGCCATGTCGCCCGGAGGAAACCTTGTCCTGCGGGCACGCACCGTCAACCACCGTGGGCGCGCCATGATTTCTTTGGGGGTTAAAGATTCAGGCAAAGGTATGACCGCCAAACAGAAAGAAGCGCTTTTTTCGCCCTTCCTCAGCGGACGTAAAGGAGGAACCGGTCTGGGTCTGGCTTTGGTCAAAAAAACACTGGACGGTCACGGCGGAGAAATTGTAGTCCGCAGTCGCAAAGGCAGTGGAACGACCATTGAACTGCTTTTCCCCGCCGTCTAAAAAAATCGACCGACAGAGCTTCTCAAAAAAAAGGCGGCACATGCCGCCTTTTTTGAAGGGTTTAGAGGAAGAATTTTATTTCTTGGCAGCGGTGAAGAGGTCGGAAACCGCGCTCCAGTTGACCACATTCCAGAAGGCCTTGAGGTAATCCGGGCGGCGGTTTTGATACTTCAGATAGTAGGCGTGTTCCCACACGTCCACTCCCAAAATGGGAGTGTGACCATCCATTAATGGGCTATCTTGATTTGCGGTAGAAAGGATGGTGAGCTTGCCGCCTCCATCCACCACCAACCAGGCCCAACCACTTCCAAAGCGGGCTGCTGCTGCCGCTTCAAACTGAGCTTTGAAGGCATCATAGCTGCCAAAGGTTTTCTGGATCTCTTCAGACAACGCACCGGTGGGTTCGCCTCCCGCTTGCGGTCCCATAATGGACCAGAACAGGGTGTGGTTGGCGTGCCCGCCTCCATGATTACGCACAGCTCCGCGGATGTCTTCAGGAACCGAGGCCAGATCACTAATCAGTGCTTCAACCGTCTTGGCTTCCAATTCCGCTTTGCCAGCGATCGCCTCATTGAGTTTAGCGATGTAGGTGGCATGGTGCTTGCCGTGGTGGATTTCCATCGTCTGCGCGTCGATATGAGGTTCAAGCGCGTCTTTCGGGTAGGGTAATTCAGGTAAGGTGTGTGCCATAGGAGTATTAGCATACGTCGCTGATCCAGGTTGGCAAGGACTGAGCCGATAGGTAATTCCCCGTAGCGGGTTCATCATCAGGCTTCATGCTGAAACAGCGGAAACCTACCGTAAAAAAACGAACCCGGGGATACAGCCCCGGGTTCTAAAGGAGGAAAAACAAATATGAATCAACTAACTATTAAATTAGACCGGAGTGCGTGCCGGATGTTCAAAAAATGTGAATAAATTTTATTTTATATCGCAAGTCGTTCATTATCAACGTAATGGAAGAAGAACGTTTGACCCGCCCGAACCGGTTACGACCGTTTGTGGAGCCTTACCATCCCACTTGCGGGCGATTTCCATCTCGATCACTTGGGGATTTTGACGGAGGGTTTCGCCAATAACTCGGGCCGCTTTGGCTTCCGCTTCGGCTCCGATAATCCGCACTTCTGCCTGAAGTTCGGCCTGTTGTTTGACATAGACCATCTTCTGAGCTTCTTGCTCGGCGATTTGCTTTTGCTCGATGGAAGCTTGGAGTTCGTTGGTCAGCTCGATGTTGCTGATCGTGAGATCCTCCAAAATGATCAAACCATCAATGGCTTTTCGCATCCGCTCAATGACCTCGGTTTTTACTTTCTCGCGGTTTTGCACCAAATCCTCGGCCCGGTATTGTGCACAGACCTGTTTCATTTGCTCCTGAATACGCGGTTCTAACAAGGAATCATAAATGACACCGCTGTATCCTTGAAACAGCTCGACCACCTTGTTTTCAGGCACGCGGTAAAGCGCGTCGAATTCCACTTTAACACTTTGCAGATCCTTGGAAAAAGTGGGAGCCCTGCCTTTCTGTGTGCGCTGGCGAATGGAGATGCTCTCAATTTTTTGAATGATGGGAAATTTAAAGTGCAGCCCCTCTGATTTGAATTGGGGTGATACCTGGCCCAATGTGACCAGAATACCTCGATTGCCAGGCTGGACAATGGTAGCTGAACTGGTTGCCAGAGCGATCAACATCACCAGCCCGATAATCCCGAAAACCAGACGTGGACCAAAACGGTTCAACACGTCTCCATCAAATTCAGAACGGTAACTCATCGAAGAACTTTAGACCAGCGTATCCTGATGTCCAGCCAGAGCCCACGAAAGCTTGAAGCTTTTTTTTAGTGACGATACGAAGTCAGAGCCAAGCCAATGAGGAGTATTCCTACTCCCATCCCTACTGCGTAAAAGATCCGTGCACGCACCGGAACCCGATACATCCATGACAGCGCATCCCGCATGACGTAGGGCCAAGCCGTCAGCGTCATACCGACTATCACCCACACATAGGCTAACACCGTCAAGACCAGGCGCGATGTCTCATCCCTCAAAAAGGCAGCATCCAGCAGCACCTTGGCTCCCATCAGCAACAAAACCGCCAGCGCTCGAACCGACAAAAAATCTCTCAAATACACCATACTGGCGATGCCCAACACGCTGAATCCTATCAGGAACTTGGGCCGATGCGGGGTGTATTCCATCAAATCCATATTCCACAGCAGCCATAAAAACCAAACCAGTGCTAACACCGCCAAACACAACCCTGCTACGCGATGGCGGGGGAAACTCCGCAGACGCTTCTCGGTATCGGCAAAGTGATAGAGCGCGTGACCTCCTCCCGCTAAGAAAAGTAGGCCCACAGCCAGTGCGCATTGGGTCAACGTGAACGAATAAATCAACGGTGCATTCATCATAAATTGAGAGCAAATGATAGCGAGTGGATGGCCAATTTATAAAGAGATTCCCTCTGCCACAGCCGCCCCCGCCATCTCCTTTTCTTCATCGCCTTCATGCAAAACGGGGTCGCCATAAAAAGTGAATCCGGTGGATTCCACGATGCGCACCGGGACGAGTTGGCCACGTAAACGCTCCGGACCTTCCAGAATAACCAGCTTGTTTTGCCGCGTGCGTCCCGACCAACGCGCGGCATTGGTCTTGCTGGGCCCTTCCACTAAAACCTCCACGGTGCGGCCCACCATGTCTCCCAGCTTGGCCTCGGCGATGCGGTCGATGACTCCTAAGAGATCCTTATTGCGAAACTCCTTCACGTCCTCCGAAATTTGATCCGCCAGCTCGGACGCAGGCGTGTCTTTCCGTTTAGAATAGCGGAAAATAAAGGCGTTGTCGAAAGCCACCTCCTCCACCAGCTGACGCGTTTCGAGATAGTCCTGCTCGGTCTCACCGGGAAAACCCACAATGATATCCGTGGTAATGGCTATGTCCGGACAGGCATTACGCATTTCCGCCACCAAACTCCGGTAACGCTCCGCCGTGTAGGCGCGATGCATCGCTTTCAAAATCCGGTTACTACCCGACTGCAAGGGTAGATGCACATGCTCACAAAGCTTTTTTAATTCACGGAAGGCATGGACCAAATCCTTCTTGTAGCCAATCGGATGCGGAGAAGTAAACCGGATCCGCTCCAAACCCTCGATATCCTCCAACGCGTAGAGCAGCTGCACGAATGGGGATTTACCATCCTGACTAGGGAACTCGTGGCGACCATACAAGTTAACGATCTGGCCCAAAAGGGTGACCTCCTTCACCCCACGGGATACTAATTCACGCGTCTCAGCCACGATGTCAATAATCGGACGGCTTCGCTCCCCTCCCCGTGTATATGGAACGATGCAAAAGGTGCATTTCATATTGCAGCCCTGCATGATGGATACAAATGCGGTGGCTTGACGCTCTTTCACCTCGTGGTCGCGGATGGTATTCTGACTGCCTTCTTCCTCTCCCACATCGACGATGGTGGTTCGCAGATCATCCATGTGACCGGGAATACGACCCAAAAGCCGGTCCACGTATTCAGCTACCCGGTGGTATTTCTGGGTTCCGACTACCAGATCGACGCCTGGAAGCAACCGGGTCAATTCCTCTCCGCGGCTTTGCGCCATGCAACCCATGAATCCCAGCACGAGGTTGCGATTCTTTTTTTTCAGACCATTTTGCAACTGGCCCATCTTGTGAATAGCTTTTTGTTCGGCCATGTCCCGAACGCTACAGGTGTTCAGCAGCACGACGTCTGCCTCTTCCGGGCGGGCCGTCCATACATAGCCGCGCTCACGCAATTGGCGCGAAACCTGTTCGGAGTCGCGCTCATTCATCTGGCAGCCGTAGGTCTTGATGTGAAAACTGGGCATGAGGATGGAATCTTACTTCCTTTGGATCATCCGAAAAGAAGTAATTCCTTCTAGAATGATAGATCGGGGATGAATCAAACCGTTTCCAGACGCATTTTTCGATTCTTCCACCAGCGGGTTAGAGGATTCTCGATCCAGTGATAGGAAATGGCAGCCATCGTCAGCGAAAGAACAAACAGCAAGGTGACACGTGGTAGTTCCGGCCAAGGTGCCCATGCCTGTAGAGACCACACCCTTTCAACCAGGATAATGACAAATATATGGTAGATATAAAGTCCGAAGCTGAATTTTCCCACCATGACCAAAGGAGCGATGGATAACAACCTCCCTGGCCCCCTTTCCCGGCAAAAATAAACCGCTGCCAGTAGCCATACCAGAAACACGCCCTCAAACATTTCAACAAAACCCAGCACCATGGATGTATCCGGTTCATGTCTTAGCATGATGCCGAATGCCAGAAACACCGCCGCCACCAGAAAGGTCAACACTCCACGTTTGCCCACAAACACTTTTTCGGCTCCCGCCATCTGAATCAAATACGCCGCCAGTGCGCCATAAGCAAAGGAATCGATACACCCCGGAAGAAGCACCCACCTCGTCACCGCCGGAAGCTCCAGCAGGATCACCAAAGCACAAAACATCTGCGCTAAAGGAATTAACAACAGGCAAACCACCAAAAACCATTGACGAGGTAATAACAACACCAGCCAGGGCCAGATGAGATAAAACTGCTCCTGAACCGATAGCGACCAAAAATGGGATACCGCCATCGGCCAATAACCAATTTTTACAATCAGGAAGTTCGATACGAACCCCAAGTGCCAAAGAAGATGATCTCGTATCTCAGGGATTCCCAGCACAAACGCCCCCGCCAGCACTGTCAAGTAATAGGCCGGGCCGATCCGCAGAATGCGCCGCATATAATATTCCCGCACACAACCCCATACCGTTCCACCTTCCTTCTCCCACCTCTCTTTGGTGCGCCAAAGGATAAGCGTAGCAAAAAATCCGCTCAAAATAAAAAAGAACCGGACTCCCATTTGCCCCCATGGAAGCCAGTCCGGAGTGCGCACCGAAAAATGATCCATCAGCACCCCGAGAACCGCCAAAGCCCTTAGTCCATCCAGTGCAGGGTGATAGCGACCTAATGACATCGCATGGTGATGCCTATTTCTCTCATTTGATGCAAGCAAGAGCGTTAGAAACTTCCCGAAAATAAAAACGGACTAAAGATACACGGAGGAAGCGCGAAGGAAGAACGTGCGACTAGGTGGGTTCGAACCACCGACCCCTACCGTGTCAAGGTAGTGCTCTACCACTGAGCTATAGCCGCTTGGAGAGATGGAACGTATTCACTTCAGAGAAAAAATCAAGCACACAATGCCTGTGTCTTAGGGGGCAGCGCTTTTACGGTGCCGATTCGAGAAGCACACGCTTCGTGCTTGCGGGCCATTCATACGCCCCCCAAGCTCTGCACTATGTGTGGCATTGCGGGAATTATGGAAGGTTCATACCCGGCTCGTGTTGAACCTGACGAAACTGTGCGTTTACTTATTCAAGGCATCGCACACCGCGGCCCTGACGATCAAGGATACGCATCCCTGCGACCCGCCCATCTCGGCATGTGCCGATTGAGCATTATCGATCAAGCGGGTGGTCGGCAACCCATCCATAACGAGGATCAATCCCTCACCACCGTCTTCAATGGAGAAATTTATAATTACATCGAACTGCGCAAAACGTTAGAGACTCAAGGGCACCAATTTCAGACACGTTCGGATACAGAAACCCTCGTTCATCTTTATGAGCAATATGGCGATGACTTGGTGCATCACCTGCGCGGAATGTTCGCCTTTGCTCTCTGGGATCACCACCGGCAGCGGCTGTTGATTGCCCGCGACCCTCTGGGGAAAAAGCCCCTCTTTTACCACCGCGCAGACGACGGCACCTTGTCTTTTTGTTCCGAACTGCACCCGTTGGCCCGGCTGCCGGGGATGGATCGATCTCTTAATCCGGAAGCACTGGGAGGTTACCTGCATCGAGGTTATATCCAGACACCGCATACCATCTACCGGCACATCCACAGCCTTCCGCCTGCCCACCTGATGATCTGGCAAAACGGGACGCTTACGATGCGTTCCTACACCCGCTTGCATTCCGCCTCCCGCTTTACAGGCACCCGTGTTGAGGCTCTGGAAAAAACGGCAGCACTCATTGATGAAAGTCTGAAGCTCAGACTGCGCAGCGATGTCCCCCTCGCCATCCTTCTCAGCGGAGGGCTCGATTCCAATATCATTCTGCAACGCTGCGCTAAGGTGGGAGCATTCGGAGTTACCGCCTATACGGTGGGATTTGATGATCCAAACTACGATGAAAGTGGACAGGCCGCCCGCGCGGCGGAGAGGATCGGTGTGCCGCACCAGATCATCCGCGGCACACCGGAACTTTTGGAGGAACTTCCGCACTTGATCCGTCACTACGGACAACCTTTCGCCGATAAATCAGCACTGCCGACGCTGGCCCTTTGCCGTGCTGTGGCACGTCACGAGAAAGTTGCTTTGGTGGGAGATGGCGGGGACGAAGCCTTTGCCGGCTACTCCCGTTACGTTGCCGCACATCACAAACGTAACCTCTCCCAGGCCATGACTAAATGGCCGGATCTGCGCCGCCATCTATCCGCCGCGGCACTTAAGGGTTCTCCGCTTGTTGCAAGCTGGGTTAACCGACGGCTCGGTCGACACATGCTGCCCGAACTGGAAAGCCTGGTTTCGCGCGAATTTTTTTCAGGTCGTCACTGGCTACATGTCGCAACAGCAGATTTACAAAACCAGATGAATCACTCGCTGAACGAAAGGGTTGACGCGTTCTGGCACGGGGAACACGATCCCGTCGACCGGATGTTGCAATGGGATGTGCACGATTACCTTCCGGACGATCTTTTAGTCAAAATGGATATCGCCAGCATGGCGCATGGACTGGAAGTGCGCGCCCCTTTTCTGGATGTGGCGTTGGTTCGATGGTGTGCGAGCCTACCCTCCGAATGGAAATTCGGGGCGGGCGGCGGCAAACAAATCCTGCGTGACCTGTATGCAGAATCATTGGGAACCGAAGTGCTCTCGACGCCTAAGCGAGGGTTTTCCGTCCCGCTGAAAGACTGGTGGCGGGGCGAGCCGGGGCTGAAAGTGCGGGATGGATTTTTGAACTGGCACCCTGCCCTCGCGCCTCACATCCCATCGCAGGTTCCGATATATTACCTCAACGCTCACCGCGCGGGCCGTGCCAACCATGCCCAGCGCATCTGGTGCCTCCACGTTCTCAATACCTGGGCACATGAAAATCCCCTTTAGTTTTCCATCAACCCAACACAGACTCGCATCATGGAAAAGTCCGAAATTGATAAATCTAACATCGCTCACGCCTATGGTGAAATCCCTGCCAGCGACTTCATGCCCGCCAAATATCACCGCAGATGTTTGGCCATGGTGGAGCCTTATCTGTCGCCCGGCGCACGGGTGGCCGACCTCGGTTGTTCTTACGGCTCGTTGACCGAACTTCTGGCTCAATCACCGCTGCAACTCGAGGTTCACGGTTGCGATTTGGCTCCCGCTTTGGTCGATGCGGCATCTCTTCGCGTCCCTTCAGCCCGGCTTCAGGTGGCGGACATGACGGCCCTGCCTTACGCAGACGATTTTTTCGACTCGGCTTTTTTGATTGAAGTGATGGAACATCTCGACCAGCCCGTCACCGCTTTGTCGGAGATCAAACGGGTGCTTAAACCTGGCAGCTACTGCCTGATCACCATGCCCAATCGAGATTGGTTTCACTTCAAAAGCTATGACGCCAAACGTCGCCGCTTTCAGCCGGTGGACGATCATTTTTATTCAGTCCGCGAGGCCGAAGATCTGATCCGCTCCTCCGGCCTTAGCATCCTGCGCGTGCGCGGGGGCGAAAACCTCTATTTCGGAGGCGGTCTTCCGCGGTTGTTGGAACAAGTGGCATTGGCCCTCTATCCGCCACTGCACCGCCGGATGAAACGCATGATGCTGCTGGTTCGCAAGCCGGAATAGGAAGCTGTGGATCACACTTCACCGGTTATTGCTTCTTATTGCGCGCGCTTCCTGCCCGCAGAGATGTGGCACGTTTATCGTCAAATCAACGGGCTGCACTTTAATCACCGCGTCATCACCCGTAACCGATCCAATGAAGAACGTTTTCCCTACCGACACGTTCGACGGGTTCGGAAGTCTCCGTGGAGAATCCTGCACCGATGGACACGCACGTCGAACCACCCGGCAGCCGCGTTGCCCGCTTCGGAGCAGCGGCATGTGCTTCGGATGCTTCAGGACGAACAGGTGGAACTGCTGCACGTGTATCTGGGCAGCGAGGCACTACGCCTTCCCATGGTTTTGCGCTGTTTTTCCGGCGCACGCATCGTGTCCTTCCACGGAGCCGATCTTTCGCACAACTATCATGCGGAACAGTATGCACCGCTTTGGCCTGAAGCTACTCTGGTGTTATGCCGCTGCCGGGCCTTGGCAAATCGACTGCAAGAACTGGGCTGCCCGCAGCATAAAATCCGTATTCACTACACAGGCGTCCCGGTACCGGAAGAATCTTCTGAGCCATCCTGCGATCCCCTGCATGTTTTGCAGGTTTGCCGTTTGATCGAAAAAAAGGGATTAGATGTAACCTTGCGAACCATGGCGAAACTTATTCACCACCACCAGATTCATGCGGTGTTGGATGTGGCTGGCGAGGGGCCGATGAAGGAAAAGCTGATTGCGTTGGCTGACACCTTGGGAATTTCAAAACACGTGCGTTTCCACGGATTCGTCAGCGGCTTGGCACTTGAAGCTCTTTTCCGCAAAGCCTCGTTTTTTATGCACCCCAGCCGTATCACTTCGGAAGGTGACCGGGAAGGGATCCCCAACTCTCTCTTGGAAGCCATGGCTTACGGTATTCCGGTCATTGCCACACCCCACAGTGGCATTCCTGAAGCGGTGCAGCACTCCATCAATGGTTGGCTGATCCCCGGGGAAGATGCCGATGCGGCGGCAGAGTGCATCGTTGGTGCTTTGAACGATAAACCTGGGCTGGATCGCATAAGGAACGAAGCGCGTCACACCATCCAGAATCAATTTTCCATCACAAGGTGCGTCGAAGCACTGGAAACCTTTTATAAAGAAGCGCTCCAACTTCGCCACGCGGACTCGACGCTATCTACCGTAAGACCCTCCATGGAATCCCCTTTGTAATCCACACAGAGACTTCGGGGTGTGGAATAATGCCAGTGGCTGGGATCGGCATAACGCGAAAAAAGTGTCATTACCCTTCGTCCTAGAGCGGAAGACAGATGCGAGGCGGCACCGTCCACGGTCCACACCTCCCGGGCTGAGGCAATCACCGCCAAAAATCCCCTGAGGTCCATCACACCGGGCGCGGTGGTGCCGGGAATTCCAGCCCGCACTTCTTCCGCCCGTTGCTGCTCCCACGCCTGAGGCCCTGCAGTCACGACCATATCCCGCCCCGGTATTCCAAGTCTTCGGATCCATTCCACCCAATGTGAGGAAGGCCAACATTTCCCCGGCCAACCCGAGGAGACATGGAGTAAAACGTAGTCACGCCGGGTAAATCCGGCAGGCCTCCACGTTTCCGGAGGTGGTTCCAATTGCGGGGGGCGGAAGCCATGGCCTGTTTCATCGACCACCGCCCGGAATAACCATTCGGCACGATACCACCCGTCGTGCGGAAAAACCCTACGTTCCATGCCACCCCAATGATGCCAAGAACCGGATGGCTCATGCGGTTGACAAAGCACTTCTTTGCGGCGGGAACGAATGCAAAAAGCACGGAAACCGGCTCGACTACCCGGCTCGGAACAAACCACTCGATCAGCATGAATCCAAGGGCCCGGTTTACTTATTCTGACCACACGTCCCCCCATCAGATCGATCAGCGGGAGGAAACCCGCTTTACCCATCCAACCTACGGGATGGCCATCCAGATTGGCGCGGGCTGAAAGTGCGGGTTCCTGCAGCACGGTGTCACCAAGCTGTTTGTAGGACGACAGAACAAAGGAATGGCGCATCGCGAGCACGTTCAGGGCGCAGGGGAAGCAATCACTTCATCCACTTCCGAAACTAAAAGATCATGCAGCGTTTCACGACGTGAAATGAGACGGATTTCCTGACCATCTATCCAAACCTGTGGAGGACGGCCAATGGAATTGTAGTTGCTGCTCATAGCGTATCCATAGGCACCTGCATCACGCAGACAGATGAGATCCCCGACCTTCAGAGAAGGCAGGGTGCGCGGCTCCAGCAGTTCATCGGCTCCGCGTGTGAACACATCACCGCTTTCACACAACGGCCCGGCCACACACACCGCTTCGGAACCCCCGTTAACCCCGGGTGCCTCAATGCGATGGTAGCTGCCATACATGGCGGGGCGAACCAGATCGACGAAACCCGCATCGACCATCACAAACCGGTGTCCTTCACCTTTCTCATTGCTCCGGGTCGATTTGACATCGGTGACCCGCGCCACCAGCGTGCCCGCCGAGGCCACGAAATAACGACCGGGTTCAATTTCCAAACGCAGAGGACGACCCGCGGCAGCGACCAGTTTTTCCCGGCCCGCAGTCAAAATATTCCTCAGCGCGGTGACATCCAGAGCTTCACCCCCTTGATAATTCCACGGCAGGCCTCCGCCCAAACTGACCGCATCGACATCTGAAAAATCTCCGATCCATTCAGAAAAGACATCAATGATACGATTCAGGTTGGCCCGCAATTCTTCCTGTTGGGGACCGCTGCCCACGTGGGTGTGCAACAACCGCACCGGACATCCGACGGCGGATGCGCGCTTGGCAAAATCTGCTGCGTCTTCCCACCAAATGCCGTGTTTGGAGCTCGGCCCGCCGGTGTCACAGGTGTTGACATGACCGTGACCAAAACCGACATTCACCCGAATGCCCACCGGCCCGCGGTATCCCTCTTTCAACAGATCATCCAACATGCCGGGTGATCCGAGATTAGGCAAAATGCCCTCTTCAAAAACGGCCTGCTTCCAGTTGTCGCGAAACACGTCGGCGGTATATAGAATGTAAGGTGGTTCTTTGCCCCCTGAATATCCGGCTGAAAGAGCACGCAGGCATTCATTTCCGCTAACCGCATCAATCCAGATACCTGCATCACGCATGGATTTGAGGACGGTGTGAACCGGGCAGGATTTCATCGCAAAGCGCGCCTGAAAACCATCGCCTTGCGTTAAAGCTTGAACATCTGCAATGCGACGACGCAACTCGACGGCGTCATAGACGTAGAAGGGCGTGCCCACGACGTCGGCGATTTTTTCAAGCTGATCGCGTTGCCATGGAATCATTGTAGCTTCTCCGTCCAGAAAAGGAGTTGTTGTCGCACCTGATCGGTGCCCGGCGCGCCCGTCATTTTGCGCTGGTTCATTGCGTGCTCCAAATCAAAGCATTGTTGAATGGTGGCATCCACTTTCGGACAAAGAGTCTGCCAGTCCTTAAGAACCAGTTGATCCAAACCCAGCCCGCGCATCTCGGCCATGGCTACCGCCTTGCCGACGATTTCATGCGCGTGACGAAAGGCCACCCCA
The DNA here is from genome assembly GCA_050329585.1 of Methylacidiphilales bacterium. Classification (GTDB taxonomy): domain Bacteria; phylum Verrucomicrobiota; class Verrucomicrobiia; order Methylacidiphilales; family JBCBYL01; genus DAIPIT01. The sequence continues at coordinate 25,978 of JBHJOR010000023.1, forward strand.
CGACGCACCAGGTAGTCGGCCACATCGGTGGCGAAAAGGAAGGAATCACTCACCGCGGCCCGGCAGCGCTCCACTCTTACTTCGGTCTGATCCAACATGCCAGCCATCAGGAAAAGGGAATCGGAAGCGGTATCCACCGCATCGAAGAGCCTTTCTTTGTCTTCCTGCAAATCCCGGTTGTAGGTCATGGGCAACCCCTTGAGCAGCACCAGCAGAGCTTGTAAATCACCGATCACGCGGGCGGATTTGCCGCGCACCAACTCGGCTACATCCGGATTTTTTTTCTGCGGCATCAAACTGGATCCCGTAGTGAAGGAATCACCGATACGAATGAATCCGAACTCCGAACTCGACCAGAGGATGAGATCCTCGGAAAGACGCGACAAGTGCGCCATGATGAGTGAGCAGGCAAAGACGGTTTCAACCAGGAAATCCCGATCACTGACCGCATCGAGTGAATTACGGGTGACAGAGGAGAAACCGAGTTCGCGCGCGGTGAATTCCCGGTTGAGCGGCAACGTGCTGCCGGCCAGCGCCCCGGAGCCCAATGGCATCACGTCGGTGCGAACGGCGGCGTCTTGCAAACGTCCTTTGTCGCGCTCAAGCATTTCGACGTAGGCCAACAGTTGGTGGGCCAGGTAAACCGGCTGAGCCCGCTGGAGGTGGGTGTATCCCGGCACGCAAACCGCAGGATAGCGGGCCGCCAGAACCACCAACGCTTTTTGCAGTAATTCCACTCTGCCGCTTAACTCCGCAAGGTGATCGAGAACCCAGAGGCGCATGTCAGTGGCCACCTGATCGTTGCGGCTGCGTCCGGTGTGAAGCTTCGCCCCGGCGGGAGTGATCGAAGTCAGTGCCGACTCAATGTTCATGTGCACATCTTCCAAATCCGGCCGCCAGGTGAATTGGCCTTGATCGATTTGAACCTGAATTTTTTTGAGCCCGGATTCGATTGCTTTCAGTTCACCCGCGGTCAGCACTCCGATGTGTTTTAACATCCGGGCATGGGCGATACTGCCGCGTATGTCCTGGGAGTAGAGCCGCCAGTCGAAATGAACCGATTGGGTGAATTTCTGCACGGCGGTGTCCACGCCGGTGGAAAAGCGGCCTGACCATAAAGCACTTTTTTTCGGGCCTTCAGCGGCGGGGTGCGGAACGGCGTTTTTTTTGTGGGCCATGATGGGTTTCGTTTTTGGGGGTGTCTCGATGGGCTAAGGTTCGCGGGGAATATTTACGCGTTCCCGATCGTCTCGCAACTGTCAAAGTTTGATCCTCCCGTTTCGGGCGGGCTCGGACAGGTGGACGGGCGGGCTCGTAGATCCGCTTCAGATCCCGCGCGTTGAGGGAGCGGAATTCGCCGGGCCGCAGGGTGCCCAATTCAAGTCCGCCGATATGCGTGCGTTTGAGGTGTTTCACCCGGAACCCGAGTTTGCCAAACATCAGGCGGATCTGGCGTTTGAGTCCCTGACTGAGCACCACTCGCAGGAGATAGGGATTGAGAATTTCCACCGAATCCATGCGGGCCTGCCCGGGCTCGATCATGAAGCCCTTGGTCAACTTGGGAATTAAGGCCGCATCAAAAGCAGGCGTCAGACCCACCTCGTAGGTTTTGGGAACTTTCTTGGCAGGGTGGGAAATGCTCTGGCAGAGGTCGCCGTCATTGGTCACGATCAGCAGCCCTTCACTGTCCATGTCAAGGCGACCCACATAAAACAAGCGCGGACCGCTGTGAGGAAGTAGATAAAAAATGGTTTTTCGCTGGGCCAAATCCTCGCGCGAGCAAATGAACCCTTTGGGTTTGTGTAGGGCGAGAACCTTACGCGGTTCGGCCTCCACGGGTCTGCCATTGACGGTGACCCGGTCACTTTCGGCCACGACTGTGGCGAGCTGCGCTACGTGGCTATTGACCCGAACCGCACCACTGAGCACCAAGGCCTCGCAGGATCGACGCGACCCCAGTCCGGCAGATGCGAGGTAGCGGTTAATGCGCACGGCGTGAAGAGAGACAGAAAGGGGAAGGCCATCCGTTCAGTGACGAAGCACGTGGATGGCGAGGCACCGCCAGACGGTTATTCTTTAGGTTCGGTTTTTTTGAGTCCGACTGCCTTATCCCCATCCTTCCACTGACCCCGCTCTTTGAGCAGCTCGACGCGCTCAAAACGCTTCAGGACATTGCGACGGATGGCGATGCTTCCGGAACCTCTCAGGCTTTTGTGTTGTGACATAAGACGAAAAACCTAGAGCGGGCTCATCTGTTGGCAAGTCTCATTTTACATCACGTATGGCCTTACTTGACGTCTCAAGTTAACCCTGCACGTTTGATTTGATGAGCAGCGGTTCACTCTCTGTGCCGAGGCGGCGATTTGGTCGCACTGAACTGGCAATGCCGGTGTTGACGTGCGGAGGGATGCGCTACCAGCACTCCTGGCAGGATACCGCGCCGGGCGATATACCATCTGACAATCAGGCCAATCTGGAGGCCACCATCCACCGTGCGCTCGATGCCGGCATCTGCCATATCGAAACCGCCCGGGGATACGGCAGCTCCGAGATGCAATTAGGACGACTCCTACCCCGTTTACCGCGAGACTCAATGATCGTGCAGACGAAAATCGCCCCACATGAGGATCCGTCCGCATTTGCGGCCACGTTTGAAAAATCCATGTCGCTGCTGGGATTGGACTATGTGGATCTGCTTTCCATCCACGGAATTAATAATGATGCCCTGCTCGAAACCGCCCTCACAAACATTCCCTACATCCGCACTCTGCAAAAACAAGGTCGCGTCCGGCACTTGGGTTTCTCCACCCATGCTTCCTGTGGTTCAATTCTCCGCACGCTGAATACGGGAGAATTTGATTATGTGAATCTCCACTGGTATTGGATTTTCCAAGAGAATGAGCCTGCTGTGCGCCGGGCTTCAGAACTCGATATGGGCGTTTTCATCATCAGTCCGAATGACAAAGGTGGACGCCTCTATGAACCGACCCGCGCCTTTTCCGATGGCACGGCTCCGCTCAGTCCTATGATCTTCAACAACCTGTTCTGTTTGAACCGGCAGGAAGTTCACACCCTGAGTATCGGCGCAGCTCGCCCCTCCGATTTTGACGAGCACTTGAAAACCTTTGCGCACTGGGAACAGCGTTCCTCACTGGTTTCTCAAGCCGAATCCGCTTTGCTTGGGCGTATCGAAAAAACCATCGGACGAGACTGGTGGTTTCATTTTGCCGAGGGCCTGCCCGATTGGGAACATGCGCCCGACCACATCAACATCAAGCTGATCTTGTGGCTGTGGTCACTCGACCAGGCATTGGACATGAGGGAATATGCCAAACAACGCTACGGTCTGCTCGGCAACGCCGGTCACTGGTTTCCCGGCGAAAAAGCAGCCAACCTTGATGGCATCGATTGGCAAGCGGTTCTTTCCGGAAGCCGGTTTGCCGATGTCATCCCCACCCGACTCCAAGAAGCCCATGCGTGGTTCGGCGGTGAAGAGAAAAAACGCCTCTCGCAATCCTGATTTATCCGATTCTGAACTCCTTTACGAGTTCTACTTGACCGCGCGTAGAAGGACGGTTGATTGTTTACATGTCATCTACCCCCGCACCCACCCCTCTCGGTTCTCGTCATTCACAATGGGGAGAAGGCCCCGTCTGGTTGGGATCCAAACTGCTTTACGTGGATATCAAAGGACACGCGTTGGTCACTTGGGATCCAGCTACGGCGCGTGAGGAATCATTCCCCGTTGGCCAGGAAGTCGGCTTCGTGGTTCCCACCACCTCCGGAGATTGGATTTGGGGCGGCGACCTCGGCCTCTATCGATTCAAACCTGCCACGGGCCAAAGCACCCCTTGGCTGGATCCCGAATCCCATCTTCCCGATCACCGCTTCAATGATGGTAAAGTCTCCCCGGATGGACGGTTGTTTGCGGGCAGCATGTCCAAAAAGCGCGAGACCGGAAGCGCCACACTCTATCGTTTCGATCCGGACGGATCCTGTCATGCTGTTTTTCCAGGCGTCACCGTCTCCAATGGTCTGGCATGGTCCGCCGATGCCTCCACGCTCTATTACATCGATACGCCCCGGCGCGAGGTTTTGCGTTTCGAGTATGATTCCAGAACGGGATCCATTCTCAATCCCTCCACCGCCTTCTCCACAGCCAGTATAGATGCTTCGCCTGACGGCATGTGCATTGACACCGAGGACAACCTCTGGATCACCTTCTGTCACGGTGGTTGCGTGATTCAATGGGATCCCCGCACCGGAAAACCTCTTCAACGCATCGATTTTCCATGCGTGGAAACCACCTCATGCGCTTGGGGCGGAATCCACTTGGATGAGCTTTATATCACCTCCGGGATCCATGCCCAAAAAGTAGAGCCCCATGCCGGAAGCCTGTTTCGAGTTACAGGACTGAACACCCGGGGCGCCGCTCCTATTTTATTCCCCGGTTGAACTTGCTTCTTGCAAAAGTAAAATCCCCGCAGTGCCGTCTGGTGGTGACCTTTCGACCCAGTCCTCTGAACAGAAGAGACGGTGAATCTCCGTCCGCCTTCCAATCAAGGCGTGACGTCATAGAGACGGTCACTTTGGCCTCATACTATGTAATACGGTAGAAAGGGATACCGCCCAATAACGCACACCGCAGGGAAAGGGATGGGAGGCGACGTTTACCTCACAGTAGAACGAGACATGCTGTGGGAAATCAACGCAGGGTCGCACCTGTCTCACGGGAGACCGTCGCAATGATTTTCTGTTCCATTGGCACCACATCTTTATCACTTAATGTTCTATCGGGAGCGCGGAACGTCAAGGCGTAGGCCAATGATTTTTTAGCTGCGTCCAACTTCGCACCCTGATCATCCACGAAGACATCGAAGCACTCCAGGCCTACCAACTCGGCCACACCTGCCTTCCGGATGGCCTGTTCCAAT
>JBHJOR010000063.1:0-14817 GCA_050329585.1 Methylacidiphilales bacterium
CGTTGATGCCGCGGAGGGTCTTGGCGGCGGTGAAGACATCCGGGGTGACGATCTCGTCCAGGAGACGGGCGAACTCGGCATCCGTGAGCCGGACACGGTTGAGGGCCTCGAATTTCTCCCGGAAGTTTTGCTCTAGCGAGGCGCGGTCGGTGATGTCGGGGCGGGAGGTATATTTAAGGTTGGCCAGCTTCCCGATAAAGCCCCTTTCTAGATGCTCTTCCCGAATTGCCGAACTTAATGGTTTAGAGGGCAGGTTTTCAGAGTATTTCAGAGATCCCATAATACGGAGCGATGCAAGCTATTGGAATTTCCTTAGCTTGCATCACCTAAGTATGCCCAGTCAATCCGTTCCGTGAGTGTCTACAGAGCTAAATCGTCGGGCTCATAACCTCATTTTCCATTTGCAGCGTTGAGAGAACACTCAGCAAAGAATAATCTACAAACATTTAAATGATTGCCACGTCAGAGAGGTTATGTTTAGATACTCGACTCTTGATCGCGGGGTGGAGCAGCCCGGTAGCTCGTCAGGCTCATAACCTGAAGGTCGTAGGTTCAAATCCTGCCCCCGCAATTCTTTGAATCGCTCATCCGCGAATCGTTACCCATTTTCCATGCTTGGAGTTTTCCATCGGTTTGATTCAATCAAGTTCTATGAGCGAACTCAGCCAGCGTCTTGATCCCGCCGTCCAACGTGGCGACCTCCTTCCATCCACCCGAGACAACATCCTGTTTCTGCTCGAAGAGGCCGGTTGCGCACCGTATGAGCGCGCCAGCGTGGAAGAACTCATCGACGCCGAGGATTGGACTGAGCTCAATGATCGCTTTTACCAAACACTGAAGTTCGGAACCGGAGGACTGCGCGGACGAACCATCGCCAAACGCATCACCCGGGCTGAACAGGGTGACGCCCCCGGCACGCCACCCGCTCATCCGGCGGCGGGCACCAATGTCATGAATGGTTTCAACTTGACCCGCGCCACCCAGGGGTTGATCAACTACCTGAAAAAGACCTTTCCCGGCGAAGCCGTCCGTGTGGTGATTTCCCACGACACCCGTTATTTTTCCCGAGCCTTTGCCGAACGCTTGGCGGACATCGTCCAACAACGCGGCGGCACCGCCTATTTGGTTCGTGAGGAGCGCTCCACGCCGGAGCTTTCCTTTGCAGTTCGTCATTTCAAAGCCCACGCCGGGGTGATGCTGACCGCCAGCCACAACCCACCCCACGACAACGGATTCAAAGCCTACTTCGCCGACGGTGGTCAGGTGGTGGAGCCCCACGCCTCAGGCATTATTGATGAAGTGATGGCGGTGCGCACCGCGGCAGTGGAGCCTGACTCCTCGCCCGGTGAAATCATCACGGTGGCGGCCGATCTGGATGAGGCCTATCTTAATGCTCTTGCGGGTCTGGTGCTGGAGCCGGAAATCATTCGGGAGCAGGCACGCAACCTTAAAATCGTATTTACCCCCATTCACGGAACAGGGATCCGTTCGGTTCCTGCGGTGCTGGATCGCTTCGGATTCCAGTATGAAGTGGTGGAGGATCAGGCCCACCCGGATGGAGGCTTCCCCACCGTTAAATCGCCCAACCCGGAGAACAGCGAGGCGCTGGCCATGGCGTTGGATCTAGCCAAAGAAATCGAGGCCGACTTCCTGGCGGGAACCGATCCGGATGCGGATCGCATGGGGGTGATCGTGCGCGATGCCTCCGGCCACTACCAGCTCCTGACCGGCAATCAAATCGGTTCCATTCTGGCCGCTTACCGTCTCGAACGACTCTTCAATCAAGGAGTGCTGAACGCCGAAAACGCTTCCCGCGCCGCGCTGATCAAAACGTTTGTCACCACCGACCTCCAGAAAGCCATTGCCTCCTCCTACGGCGTCAAGTGCATCGAAACCCTCACGGGATTCAAATACATCGGAGAAAAACTGCACGATTATGAACAAGCCGCCGGAGGCCGTCCTGAAGGCATGGAAGCCACCGCGTGGAGAGATCGCCTTCTGGAACAAAGCACCTATTTTGTTTTTGGAGGTGAAGAAAGCTACGGATATTCCGCCGCCGATGCGGTGCGCGATAAAGACGCCAACGCCGCCGTATTGATGTTTGCCGAAGCCGCCGCGTGGTGCAAAGCCAATGAAACCACGCTGCCGGAATATCTCGATGCTCTTTATCTCAAACACGGTTACTACTTCGAAAAGCTTGGCACGCTGACCTTTGAAGGGGCTGAGGGGGCGCAGAAGATCCAGCGCCTCCTGGCGGGTTACATCGACCACCCCCCCGAAACGTGGTGCGGACGAAAGGTGGCTCAGATCCAGAATTTTGAAACCGACGAGGTTTACGATAGTGATGGGAAACGCATACCCAAGGAGAAGCTGCTCATCTTCCATCTGGACGGTGGATCGCGGGTGGCGGTGCGTGGATCCGGCACCGAACCCAAAATCAAATATTACTTTTTCGCCCGCGCCGACGTGGCCGATGCGACCACTTTGCCCACCGTTAAAGCGGAGGTAGGTGCCTTCTTGGAGGAACTCTGGAATTGGACTCGGCTCGACGCAGAAAAAAAAGCGCAATAGCCGTCGGAAAATCAGCAGTTCTCTGAGCTAAAGAGAACCAGCTAGTTACGCTGCAGGCGCATCCCATGACAGGTAACGCCCGCGCCGAACGAAGTCAGCCATAAATCAGATCGCGCCTCCGGATCTGCCAAATGTTGCTCCAATGCCAGCAGAACCGAGGGACTGCTGGTATTGCCGTAGCGCCTCAGTATCTCGCGGGCTTCCTTCAATTCATAACCCGGTAAGGCCATCTCCACCGCGTCTAAGACGTCGCGACCCCCCCCATGAGACAGCACATGCTCCGGTGGTTGAGAACCCAGATTACGATAAAGCCGTCCTACCGCTTCGGACACAATGCGCGGAACGTCACGGTGCAGTTTATTTTTTAAATACCCGTCCTGGTTGACAAACCGCAGCGTCTCGCGTTGTTCGGGGAGGTGGAGAGACTGGAAGCCGGAGGCCTGCCATGCCCCGGAAATCTCACCGCCGGTCCATAACGTAGCCGAGGCGGCATCACCAAAAAGTGCCAGACTGACCAAAACACCCGGATCATCATCCAGATAGAACGCCGCCGAGCTGATCTCTACCGCAATGCACAGCACCCGGTGATTCGGATAGGCGGTGAGATGGCCGTAGGCGGCATGGAGCAGTGGAATCGCGGCACCACAGCCCTGGCCGACTAAATCAAAAAGCGCAACGTCGTCGCGCAAACCAAGCTGCCCCGCCACATGACTGCTCAATCCCGGACAGAGATAACCCGTGCAGGTGCAGACCATCAACGCATCCACCTGATCCGCCTCACAGCCCGCCGCCTCCATGGCCTTCCTAGAGGCCTCAGACGCCAGATGCGTCCCTTCCCGTTCAAATCCACGATTGAGTTCATGCGGTGCGGCGAGTGATAGGAAGTGCATGTCGGCAAGAGCCAAATGCCGGGAATCAATGCCGTTGGCGTTATGTAGCATTTTTTTCAGAAACTGAACCGATGCAGGGCGCAGTTTTCCCAGCGCCGGGGAAGCTTCCAGTCTTCTCCAGCATTCCTGTTGTTCCAGTCGTTGGGAAGGAAAGGACGAAGCAATAGATAACAGATTCATGCCGCCAGCGGCTCCCCCCAGAAGCGACGGGTCAGGAAGGGAGCGATGCCCGGCCCGAAGCGCAGCAGCGGCTTGACCACCGGGTGTAACCACGTGAGCAAAATCAGGGGATGTGCCCCACAAGCCCATTGCAGCCGGGATGATTGAAGGTGTTCCATCTGACACATCGCTTGTTGTCGCGACTCAACCCACGAAGTCTTGCCCATGGAATAGGCTTCAAGATAGGGAGCCACACGGCACGCGCTTTCGAGTGCCATGGCCATGCCGTGACCGGTAAACGGAGGGATCTGTCGTGCCGCGTCCCCCACCCGGAACACATCCTCCGCCCACTGTGCCACTCCGGGGGAAAAATCAGCCGTGCCGCACGTCGAATCCGGCACCAGTGAGGCATCTTCCAGTTTATCAGCCAGCACTGCCAAACCCACGCGCCGCGCCGCAGCCACCAGACGCTGATCCGATGTAGCCTTTAGTCCCTCTAAGGCGGCGGAGCGAAACAGGCCGCAGACGTTCACCGAATCGTTCTCCACTTTGGATAACCCGATGTAGCCGCCGCGGCCTAAGTGCATCTCCAAGTCGCTCACTAACCCCGGATTTTTAACATGCATTTTCAGCCCCACCCATTTGGCCTTGAGTCGTTTGCGTGGATGGAGGGCGCGTCCGCAGGCGATGACGGTGCCCTCGTCGCTCACAGGGCCGCGCCAGCGTTCGGATTTTAGTTGGCCTCCGGATTGCTGAAAACGCGAAACCAGCAAGTGATCCAGTCGGTGCCGGGATATGCCCCATGAGGGATGGGGTAGGGCCATGTCGTGCAGGATGCCGCCGCGGACATCGAACCAAGTAGCCCGGCGGTGTTGTGGCACTCCGGTCAGGATATCACCGATCTCCAATATTCCGATCACTTCCTCCGAAAGTCCGGAAAGACATTCCCCACAAACCCGATGCCGGGGGTAAGGATGAGGCTCATAAAGCTCAACTGGCACACCATGACGGCGCAACAGGGAGCCTAGCGACAATCCCGCCAGACCTCCGCCCACAATGCGGATCGGGCGTGGAAGAAGCTCAGTCATGTCTGCAAGCTACCATGCGCAGTGCTCCACGCCAGTCCACGCTTTCATGACATTGCCAGGCACTGTCTAGCCCCAAAAGCTCACCCAGCTCCCCGGGGCGGAATCCGGCATCAATGCTTACATGCATATCGTGCCGCGTAACCGGATGAATACCCGTTAGTTCCATCCCCCAAGCCGGCAGATGGAATACCCCGTAACGCGCCGGTTCGGTAAGGATCAAGAGCCGCGCATTCCGGGTTAAACGTTCCCCCAATCGCGCCAAGTCTTCGGTGCTCAAATGGTGCAGGAAGAGTGAGACCAGTATACAATCGGCCGACTCGACCGCAGCGGATGTCATGACATCCTCTTGTCGCCATTCCCAGTCGAGAGGCCAGACCTTGGGTCGCGGTGCCAGATCGATCCCACAGACCTGGCAGCCTTTCAGCGCGTGCTGATGGCCAGACAGGGGGCCGTCGCCGGCACCGAGCTCCACCACGCGTGATCCAGCCGGAACGCTGCGGCGGATTTCCCGGGCCATGAAACGATAGTTACCCATCAGGGAGTTGATGCGCCCGAGGTCGCGACGGCTGGCCCGGGCCGCCGGATCATCGTGCGGCAATGCATCGAGTATTTCAGGCACTCTTTTTCTCATGGCTCATGCAAGCAGGCTTCGTGACTGAGACAAGTAAGCTATTTTACGCATGAGCGTTTATTTACAGGTGGTTTATTGGACAAAAATTCATTTGAGCTTATGATTTCCTGTTGAATGTATCGCTAAAACCCTAATACCCCAATCTAGAAAGTGTCTATGAACCCCACCATCTCAAAAAAGCTCAGCGGAATCTGTTTCATCCTCGGTTTCGCCTCCATCATCGCCTCCATCGCCATCTGGTTCTTAACCGGCGGCACCGAACCCGATACCCAAGCTCATGCCGAGCGCTTCGGCATCTTTGTCGGACTTTGGGCGCCCACCTTCTTCATCCTCTCCAATCGTTTCGATCGTTACGCGGAGAAGAAGTAAATTCGAGTATTTGCTTAATCCGTTCTTTACTCCAGCAGTTGGAGGAAAGGCGCGTGGTCAGAGAAATCCGGGAAAAGATAATCCGGCTGATGGGCGCGTAATTCAATCAGTGAATAACCGCCCGTGGCCACCGCCACCGTGCAGGCTCCGATAGCGCGTCCGCAGGCGATATCGTGGGGCGTATCTCCTATCACCCAGACATGCTGAGGATCCACGGACACCCCCAGTTTCTCGGTGGCCCGCTGCAGTGCCACCGGTCCCAGGAGATCCCGCTCCGGGGAATCGTCAGCGAAGGCGCCCCACTCAAAATAGTGCCAGACATCGTAGTGGCTCAGCTTGAGCTCCGCTCCCCGACTCATGTTTCCGGTTAACAGGGCGTTGATGCAGTCTTCCCGCTGGGAACATGCTTCCAGTAAATCCAGAATACCGGGCAGCACCGCGCCTTGGCGTTGAGGTAATTCCGCCGCCAGCTCCTCCAGATAGCCTTCCACAAACTGGTGAATTTTTTCGGCACTGGGCTCGATACCGTGGTGTTCGAGCAGCAGACGACAAATGAGCCGATCCGTTCGCCCCCGATAATCGACATCATGGATGGATCCATCCACCCCGAAATGGTGCTTCAGCGCGTTTCCCATGGCGATTTCACCAGCCTGCCCGGTATGAACCAAGGTGCCGTCGATATCCCAGAGGAGTAATTTTTTGGTTGGGAGTGACATGGCTTCCATGACAACGCAGGAGGTGCGGATGTCACGTTCATTTCCAGTCGATCCAGTATAAAAATGGCGGTGAATTCTCCTAGCCGGAGGGGTGGTCCGTGGTAACTTTTTAAGATGTCGCTGCGGCAAATGCTGATTGATTTCAATTCCTACTTCGCCTCGGTGGAGCAGCATTTGGATCCATCCCTGCGCGGTCAGCCCGTCGGCGTGGTGCCCATGATGGCGGACACCACCTGCTGCATCGCCGCCAGTTATGAGGCCAAAGCCTTTGGAGTCAAAACCGGAACCCGCGTCGCGGATGCCCGAACCCTGTGCCCCGGTATTCACTTCATCGAGGCCCGCCACCGCACGTATGTAGAGTGGCACCACCAGTTGCTGGATATCATCGAATCCTGTATTCATATCGATCAAGTGCTGTCGATCGACGAAGTGAGCTGCACCCTGCCGCGCAACTGGCGCAACGAAGAGAAAGTGCGCGAAGTGGGACGGCGCATCAAACAGCGCATCCGCGAACAAACCAGTGAAGCCATCCGATGCTCCATTGGTGTGGGGCCCAATGTGTTTTTGGCCAAAATGGCATCCAATATGCAGAAGCCGGACGGCTTCACCTTTATCCATAAAGACAAGCTTCCTGAGGTTCTATACGGCCTCGATTTATCCGATTTACATGGAGTAGGCAAAAATATGCTCTTGCGGCTTCATGCCTATGGAATCCGCACCGTAGAAGATTTGTGCGGGGCACGAAAAGAACACCTGCGTCAAGTCTGGGGTGGCATCGAAGGCGAGCGCATGTTCGATAAACTGCGTGGCGAGGAGATGATTGAAGTGCCCACTCAGCGAAGCACCTTCGGTCATTCCCATGTGCTGGCACCCGATGAACGGGAGCCACAGCAGGCTCGGGCTGTTCTTCACCGACTCACCCAGAAAGCGGCGGTGCGTCTGCGCCATGCCGGGTTTTTTTGCGGCCGCATTCAGATCTCCCTCAAATATCTCACGGGCGGAAAATCCCACGATGAATTGCGCATTCTGGAAACTCAAGATACGTTGGAACTGATACGTTGTTTAAACCGGCTTTGGAACCGGCGAGTCCGGCAAACCGCCCGACTGCTGGCAGTAGGTGTGACGCTTACGGATTTACTGGCACCGGAAAATCGCACGCCCCGCTTGCTGGATGATGACGGAGGGCGGCGTGAAGCGCTTAATCAAGCGGTGGACGCCTTAAACCGGCGCTTTGGTCCGCAGAAGGTTTATTTCGGAGGGGCGCACGAGGCCCGTCAATCCGCGCCGATGCGCATCGCCTTCCACCATATTCCCGATCTGGTGACCGAAGCCGATGATGCCGGTTGAGCACGGGTGCAGATTTTTAAAATTCCAAGCGGCCTAGGAACGGAGATTCCAGCGGCCGTGTTGTGAAAAATGAAGGGCGATGACCACTAGAATCAGATGCACCGCGATGGCGTGAACCGTATCGTGACCTCCGATCAACATTTGACCAAAGGCCAGCGAGACATAAAAAAGTCCGCTCAGAATCAGACACCAGCGGCTCCACAGTCCCAGCAGCAGACCTAAGCCGAGCAGCAGTTCGACGTAGGGAAGGGTATGAATGTAGGGATAGAGCAGGATCTTGGGCAGCGGAGTTTTCTCCATGAAGGTGGTCATCATGGCGTTGGCTTTCATCTGATGGAAGTTGGAACATGCCACCGACCCATCCACGCCGATAAACTTGGTGTAACCCGCGCAGAGCCAGCGCAGAGACAGGAACAACCGCAACAACATAAAAATCCACGTTTCCGTCGTCCACAGCGTGGCACACCAATGAGGCTGTTTGATCATGTGCGTAACGTGCCCGGATTTAGAAAAATGGCAAGGCTTGAACGTGCGAAGCCTGCTTAAGTCTGCTCAGCACCCGATTCAAAGGTGTTCTGAGTTTGTTTCAGTGAAGTGATTGTTTTCTTTGTATTTTTTTCTGAAATTTGTTCGGACCATGATGCGCCTTTTTTGCAGCGGCACCGTTTACACAGACTTTAGGGAATACCTTTCCAAAGGGGACCATCGGGCTGGAAAGGTGGACCGAATTTATCGGAGATCGGCTGGGGTGTATCCATCGGTGCCAATCGGAACAGTGGAAAAACCGGATGGCCATCACGCATCTCATACACATCTCCTTCGTTTTCGATCAGAAGCACAGCACAGAAATTGCCTCCTGCCCGCTCGCCTATCAGGATGTCGAGATCGATAACTTCCCCGGCTTGCAGATCCATCCATGAACCGGCCAATAAATGCCCTTTGTGAACCATACGTCCATGCGGGGCCGAGGACTGCCAATCCACGTCAGGAATGTCGATTTGAGTGGGACGGGGGCGCTCTATACCCCAACCGTTCAGGTCTTACGCACGGTGACACCAGCAAAGCGAATCCTTTGCAACACGATACAGGCGTTCCGCATGACCTTCATTTCAAGGAACGCACCGACAAGCCTTTCATTCCCTCATAAAGAGATGCCTGAGCGGTCAGGACTTCCAGATGATGCACCAGTGCGGTGGCCGCTACCCAACCTGCCACGACCGCCGCCGCGCCTTGTTTCTCTTCCCTTTTCGCTGGTCGGGACGACTTAAAACGCTCCGGCCTCCATAATTCGACGTGAAGTCGCACCACCAGCAAATCAACTGGCAGGACATCCATGCCCGTCGAAAGCCGCTCTACCAAAGCAAGCCGACGGGCTCTCTCGCTGGCCGATTTTGCCAATGGAACCGAGCGCATCAACTCATCCAGCGAAACCGCTGAGAGGGCCGCATAGTCGACTCCATTTTCTGACAAGCCCACTCCTTCCAGAGCACGCTTATCAATGGTGCGGCCCGCCAGGACGATAACGGCCGAAGAATCCAAAAGCAGCCTCATAGGCTGGAGCGCAAGCGTTGCAAGTCCGCCAACCATGCTGCGGGATCGGTCTCGGACGTGACCGCCATCGAAAGAGTAAGCCAGCCATCCCGGCTGTTGCGAGAGACCGGAGTGGCCGGAACCAGGCGGGCTACAGGCTTTTTACCCCTTACCAAACTGAAGCTCTCCTGAAGATAAGCCACCCGGTTCACGTATTCAGAAAAATTCCGGGCCGCTTCGGTAATCGAAACTTCGGCTTCGGATGTGTCATGGTGCGACATAACAGGAGGATAAAATAAAGGGTCGAAAAAAATTTAGAGATTCTGATTGTCAGATAATCTGATTATCATATAGAGTAAGTGTCGTCAATCCGTTCTTTCCCAAATGAAATCCGGAAGACAAAATTGAATCATGTTTGGACTTACCGACCCCTCTAAGAACCCCAAGCGCCGCAAGCGCGGGCGCAGCCATCTGGAATTCCAGTTCGATGGCGGGGAACACGTTTCTCAATGTTCGCCAGACGCATCTTCAATGAATACTGAAAGAACTGGCAAGACCTCCCCCGCCGCTGACGAGGCAACACCGCCGCGTGTTCATGCGACCCAAGGCAGCAACGCAACAAGGAGCCCGGACTCTTCCGCCTTTCCCGCCGATTCAATCCCTTTGACCCGCACCCCCAAGGAAAAGGAAACCAACCCTATGAACACGCATGACATCCCGCGCACCCGCATCACCTCAGCCGACAGCATCCAACGCCAAAAACGCGAACAGAAAGCGGTTCACTCGGTGCTCAACGGACTCGGATTGGCCTTTACGTGCGCCATTCTTGCCGTGGCAGCGCTGGCGGCACTCGGGGGTTATGTCCTTTATAAACAATTGAGCGACCAGAGTGCGACCATCGCCTTGTTGGAGCAAAACACCAAGCAGCGTTTTTTTGAGATGGAAACCGACTTTGTGCGTCGTGACACCGAACTGGCCAAGAACCTGGAACAAACCAGCCTGCGGGTCATGAATCTCACCGCGTCGTTCGAAGAATACCGCAGCCAGAGCATGGAAATGCTGGCCGAACTGCGTTCCACCAATAAAAACCTCGAGCGTCAGCTTCGTCAGGCGCAACAAGAAAACGCCGAGCACAAAATGCAGTTGGCCCGCCTGGAAAATACCGCCCGGCTCAAGCGCTGAGGCCCTGCCCCGCCCCCAAAACCATGTCCTTGATTGAACTCAAACGGTTGTTTTCCGAGTGGAACATCCGCCTCAAGCGAGTGCAGGAGGTTCTACAGCCACCGTCGTGGTCGGACGATGATTGGAACCAGTTCGCGCGCACCTTGGCCTTTGTGGTTCGCAAATATGGAAAAAGCTGGATGGATCAAGGCACCACGTTTTTTGACCTGCGCTGGAATTTGACCGGCGGCGGCGAGCTGGCTTGCCAGTTCGATGAGACACCCGGAGGTCGCCGGGCTATGGTCGTGGCGCAGCACGGCGGCTTCGCCGATGGCACCGAGAACTACATCTGGTTTTTTTGTGAGTTCAACGAAGACGGTCTCTTCATAGGTGAGCCCTACTGGGTGGACGGAAATTGGAAAGATGCGCTAGCCATGATGTTCATGCCGCAACGCATGCCCAGCCAGTTTTATTTGGAAGGCGGTGGCCTTCCCTCACAACATCTGCTGCTGGGAGAAGGAGAAGCTGCCGCCCTGCAAAACGCGGCGTAAGGGGTGGGGTGTTCACCTGAGGCTCCCTTGACGCAGTGCCTTGGATCCGTAGTATAAAGTTATGAAATGTCTCCCCTTGTCGTGTGTCGCCATCCTGTCCTGCCTGCTTAGTTCAACCTCTTCCGCTGAAGCTTCTGAAGCAATGAAATCACGGGTGCGCGACGCCGTGAATATCGTCCAACTCAAACAATCCTCCGGCACGCCCATCCCTCAATCGGTTATCAATAAAGCACGCGGTATTGCCATCATAGAAATCACCAAAGGAGGTTTTGGACTGAGCGGCCAGCACGGTGAGGGTGTATTAATCACCAAAACACCAGATGGCTGGTCAGCTCCTAGTGCCTTTGATTCTTCCGGAGGAGGCATCGGCTTCCAAATTGGAGTCGAAATCCGTAAACTCGTTTTTATTCTGAATAATGCTGATGCGGTAAACGCGTTCGCCAAAAATGAAAAATTCAAAATGAATGCTGTTGCCAATGCTACCGCGGGTTCTGACAACGTGACTGAGGAGGCCTCGACCATCAACCAACACAGTGTCTATGTCTACACCGTAACCGGCGGAGCGTTTGCCGGCGCAGCGATAGGCGGAGAAATGATGGGAACCAACTTGAAGGTTAACCGGCTCACCTACGGGGAAACGATCAACACCTCGGACATCATCAACGGTAAGGTGCCCAAACCCACTTACGCCGCCGCCCTCTATCAAGCACTCAAACTAAATTAAAGTCTTAGCGCGGTGACTTCCAATCCTTTTTGAGTTGGGCGTTTAACGTTTCCATGTGGCTTTTCAGTTCCGCTTCGGCCTTTTGACGTAGGGTGCGTTCAACGGCGGCCCGGCGCGTCCAGTAGTCCTTAATAAACTCACTTTGTTGATCCTCCGTGAGCGTTAAGCCCATGCGCTGGGCTTCCATAAGCGACTCGTCCCGCAAGCGCCTGCGGAAACTCTCCAAACGTCGCATCATCATTCGCTTGGCTCTTTCATCGAGTTGACGCTTTTCCATCCATGTTGTCAGCGCGGCATCCAATTGCTCCTCGGGAACCAACGCCAGACTTAGCACCTCTTCGAATCGTTCATCGCCCGCCATCAAGAAAGGTTTAGGCAAAGGTAATGCTCGACCCTCCTCCCCGCCGCCGGGCTTTAAGGTGAATCCATCGGACTTTTTTTTGTGCGACACATCACCTGGCACGGCCTGGATCCATCCGGTCATCGCAACCGCACAGATGAAGGCGCACCCGATGAGGGTCTTGATGGTTTTGATTGGTTGCATCAAAAAGCCTCCCACGTCGACCAAGGTTCGACTTCGTCGCTGTAATGGGCGAAGACATCCAATGCCGATTCCAACGTTGCCATGGAGGTCTGCTCCATCTCAACGGATGGAATCGAGTGGACGGTCAGGAACCACACGATGCCCGCCAACAATACGAATGACATGGAGGGTAGCAGCACCCGGCGCAGCATGCGATAAACGGGTGATGAGCCGGGATCCGGCGCTCTGCGAACTTCCGCCAGGACACGGGTGGCCAGCCACGGCGGAGGGGCTGGACTTTTCCATTGCCGCAGCAAGGAATCAAGGTCTTCTGATTGTTTTTCGTTCATCTGTTATCGTCCTGCTTAATTGAACTACGAATGATATAAAAAGTAGCGGAATAAATACGTCGGGTTAGACTCCCCGGTAAGCGACCACGGTCTGTCTGAGCTGCTCACGTGCACGAAAGAGGAGCGACTTGACCGCAGAAACCGTGGTTCCTTGAACACGGGCGATTTCCTCGTAATCCATTTCTTCGTATTGTCGGAGGATAAGTGCCATGCGTTGTGGTGGTGGCAGTTCGTGAATGGCGTTGCTTAGAATACGCATGAGTTCCTTCTTTTCCGCGATCTGCGACGCATCCGATGTCTCGTGATCCGGGTAATCCGGCTCCGCATCGTCATCGGCGTGATGCCAGTCAGCTTCTCGTTCCCTCCTCCGGCGGCTTTTTTTAAGCTGGGTGAAAACCGTGTTGCGGACGATGGTCATGAGCCATGTTTTGAAAAGTGCTTCCGGGCGGTAGCTGCCAGCGGCACGGAAGACTTTGACAAAAACCGCCTGGCTAAGATCCTCCGCATCCTGATAGGAGGAACCCAGCATCCGGTAACAGGTGCCGAAGACCGCCTGCTGGTAGCGTTCCACCAACTCCCGGAAAGCCACTTCATCTCCGGCCGCCGTGCGCGACATAAGCTCCGCATCGGTCGATAGGTCGCCATCCGTCATCACCACATCATGCACACCATCTCCTGGTGTTCTCAAGTGTTCATTGGACATGGCGGAAGCAGTGCGGTTGATGTGTCGGAAAGTGCTTGAGTTCCACCGGACAGGATTCATGTTTTTTCATATGGCTGGTCATAGCAAGTGGGCTCAAATCAAACGCAAAAAAGGGGCCAATGATGTCAAACGGGGCAAGATATTCAGTAAACTCGCCAAAGAGATCCAAGTTGCGACGAAACTGGGCGGGGGAGATCCTGATCTGAACCCCCGGCTGCGCTCCGCCATCCTCGCCGCGAAAGCCGAAAGCGTCCCGGCCGAGAACATTGAGCGTGCCATCTTGAAGGGAACCGGGGATTTGGAAGGGTCGAATGCCTACGAAGAATTGGTGTATGAAGGTTACGGAACCGACGGTATCGCCATTCTCATTGAAGCACTTACCGATAATAAAAACCGATCCGCAGCGGAAATCCGCAGTCTGTTCAGCAAAAACGGGGGGAGCCTGGGTGCACCGGGCAGCGTGGCATGGATGTTTGAGCGGAAATCGCATTACTTTTTCGAGAAAGGCGATGAATCCAAGCTCTTTGAGGTTGCCGTTGAGGCGGGGGCGGACGATGTGTTGGCCGGTGAAGAGGGCAGTGTGGAAGTCGTTGCCCCGGTGGAGGCTTTCGACAAGGTAGATAAAGCTCTAAGGGCGGCAGGGTGGGTTCCCGATCAGTCGAAGCTTTCTTATTTCCCGAAAAATGAAACCGAGCTGGAAGGCGAAGCGGCCTCCCGGATTCTTAAACTGATTGAGCAACTGGAGGATCACGATGACGTGCAGAACGTCTTCTCCACCCTCCATTTGTCCGATTCATTACTCCAGAGCTTGGAGTAAGTCAAACGAGCTGCTTTTCAACGCGGCCAGACCCAGTCGGAAGCCTCGTGTTCCCGCAGACGTTTGGTGCTATCTGGAATGTGGACTGTTTGAAGTTGTCCCCCGTTATCCATCCCATCCGATCCGGTGCTGTAAAGCGTGTAACTGCCGTCCGCATGGTTGCGATAACACATGGGCTGTAGCGTATAAGGATCCTCCCAGGTCCGGTCGGCTATGGGGATCAGTTCCGCCAATGAGTCCGGATACTGACCATGTTGGAGTCGATGGCGTTCGAGTGCCACCGCCAGTAGCATCTGCCTTTCTCGCACCTCGCAAAACATCATCCTGAGATATGCGGAAGAAAATGCGGGAACCATGAGCCGGGATAAAATACGCGGGGGGAAAGAACGAGCGGGAGGCTTCATGAATTCTTCTTCGAAAATTTCAGATTGATCACTCGCACCAACCGTCGTGATTTCCCTTCGGAATATTCTCCGCAGGTTCTGCTCGTGTTTCCACACGATCCGTCCTACAAAGGCAAGATCCTCATCGAGGAAAATATAACAATAAATACCGGTCAGCAGGCTACCTAACCCGTATTTCTTCATGCTGGAATCGCCTTCTGTCATCGTCAGGATCTGTGATAAACCATGTGGCTCACGCCGTAGCGTTTCCCGCACCCAGCCTTGGAACAAGGCCCGTTCTCCC
>JBHJOR010000004.1:0-33503 GCA_050329585.1 Methylacidiphilales bacterium
CCTCACGTATTATCCCTACCACTTGCTCTTCACTGAATTTACTTCTCTTCATTTCGTCCTGTCTTTCTAGCAGACAAAACTATATTTTCAAAGCGTCCCGCTTTTGGGGATCAGGCCACCTACGGTGTGACGGGCCTGCGTGCCGACGGCTGCTGGAGATGATCATCCGCGCGGCGGCCGACGGGTCGGTCGAATTTGAGACGAAGTCCTTGCATGTGGAGGATCGTGCGCCTGTGGCCTTGCTGTCGCGTGGAGCCGCGCGCTCGACCGAACTGATCCGGGTGTGTGCGTGGTGCAATCGAATCGACTCTGGATCCGGTTCCGGCGAATGGGTGGAAATCGAAGATGCAGTGGAACGTCTGGGGCTTTTTGAACTTCAAGAAGTTCCACAACTCACACATGGTATCTGTGAAGCCTGTTTTGATTCGATGACCTGTATGCTTGCCGAAATGGAGACGAGTAGCGAGAGTTCACTGTAGGAGCCGATGACCAACCAACCCGACGTATCGTTCTACGCCACGACGCTGACCCAGAAGCTGCGGGAGGCTTTTGGATGCTGAGGTGTGAGAACCACAGCACCTCAACAGGATGAGTCTATGATTAACTTGTGGAACAGTCTGAGTGTAAAAGGTAAATTCTTGTTCTGGGGTTGCTTTGGTATCGTTGTTAATCTGATCCTGTTTCCACTTGGATTGTGGATGCCCGTTTTACTTTTTATATCTGTCGGGCTTCTGTTGGTCAGCATGGTGTGCCCGGATGATGTTTAAATCTAGATTTTCACAACCCCTCATTTAGTATTTATCCAACAATGAGTCACATCGGTAAAACACTGGCCATGTGGGGGGCTTGGCTTCAGCTCGGCGTTGTTCTGTGATGGTGCGGGTTGGCGGAGACAACCGCGGCATCACAGCTATCAGGGCTCGGTGGTCGGTGCTGGACTGGTGGTGCGGGGGCCGTAGTGATAGTGCCATCGGGAAAACATTTCGATCAAAGCTTCCTGTTCCTCCGCATGCCAGTAGTCGGTTCGTTCGAGCAGATCCTGCTTGGCGCCGAACCGGGAATCGCGTTCAACGGCCTTTTGATAAAGAGCCAAGGCTTCCCGTTTTTTGCCCGTTTTCCATTTTCCGATGGCAAGAGTGTAATAAACGTCGTAGGCCTTATAATCGGTTAAATCTGCGCGGATCTGCCACTGTTTCAGGGCGCCAGAATAATCTTTGAGCAAATAGAGTGCCCAGCCATAACCCCGGCGTTGGTAGGCATCGTCCGGGGCGAGGCGGATGGCCTCGTTGAAACATTTCCGTGCGGTCCGGGCGTCGCCCAATTGTGCGGCAAGGTAGCCCCGCATATACAACGCGGAAAGATCCCGAGGGTTTTCCTTCAGTGCTGCATCGTAACGCAGAATGCCGGGCGAGGCCGGGCCGCTATCGGGTTGACAGGAGCACCAGAGCAAGGGAATGAGTCCTACCAAGACGCGGGCGATTTTCATAAGGAATGTTTACAAGAGACCACTTAGGGGAAAAGCCTCGTTTGAGCGATAGGATGAAATTCACTTGAATGACACAATGAGCGAGGTGGCGCGATGCCACCACTCCTTGGTCTTAGTGACAGAAAAAAGCAGTCACGTCGTCATCGCCATCAGGAACGCAGAACGTGGTTCCAGCGCAACCGGTGGTGGACGGGCTCGGTCTGTGGCGGTAACAGAGCGGGAATTTCCGGGGGCTCCGGAGCCGGAAAGAGGGCCAGCCAAGCGGAGGCCTGTTCTTGAAGCCCGTCCCAACGCGGATGTTCTGGAGCTTCGGCGGCCACAATTTGTTTCAGGAGGCTGCTCCATTCGGTAATCAAGCGGTCGATGTCCCCCACTCCCGAGTGATCGCCCACCAGGCGGGTCTTGCGTTGATCTTTGTTGATCAGCGAGGAGAGGACACGGGCTGCACCGAAGCCATATTGGGGAGGCACTCCGTTTTCCAGCCAGCCTTCTACGCTGTGATTCTGATATAGATGTCGGCAGGCATCGGCGAGCCGACCGGACCAGCGGGGAGCATCTTCACAAAAACGTTCTCCTCCAAATAAATCCGCCAAGTCGAGGATCGCCTGATCGACAGGGTAGCGATGAGCCTCAATGACTGCGGCCACGGCCAGTCCTTCCGGGCCTAAGAAACAGGAAGCGAAACGTCCGCGCGAGGTAGGTTCCAATTGGTGAGAGAGCAGCCCGAGCCGGATCCAATGCCAGACGGGTGTGGCAGCGGGGTCAAGACGCAGACAATCCGGACGCAATGAACAGGTCTTGCATCCTTTGAACGGGCGGCGTTTACGGCGAACCAACCGTGCCCGGGCGGTGTCGGCCAGACGCCCGCATGAGGTGGCGGGAAACGATTCGGGTGTGGCCTCCAGACCCATAGGAATGGGATGATCGGACAGCAAGCGGCGTGAAAAATCCAAAAGGTGTTGGCGGCGTTGATCATGGGGAACCGCGTTCAAAGAGGAAAGTACCGCCGACCAAGGTAACGGAGTGGCTCTCACCAAACGCAAGGGTGAAGTTTCCATGAGACGCGGGGTGTCGCGCGACACCAGCAAGTATCCGGTGGTGTCGAGTCCGCGCCGCCCGGCCCGACCTGCCATTTGCAGTAGCTCGTGGGCGGGGATCACGTGACGGAGCGGACCCGTCTGGTATTCCCGTGAAGTGATCAAAACCGAACGCAGAGAAAAGTTAATCCCGGAGCCGAGCCCCAGGGTGGAAACAACGATACGAAGCTGGCCCCGTTTGGCCAACGGCTCAATAACCCCGGCGCGCTGGCGGTAGTCCAAGCCGCTGTGATGGAATGCGATGCGTGATTCGATCAGGCGCGAAAGATCCTTGCCCAGCACGGTCTGTTGCTCGGCCGAAAGGATCAGTGGGTTTTCGGGGGGCGGCAGTTCACGTGCCGCTTGGCGTGCCAGCCGTTCGGCTTCCCGGCGATGTGGAGCAAAGACCAGAACCGGGCCAAGCCCTGCCCACAAGGCCCCGGCCATGCGACGAGACCAGAATCCCTGGATGGAATCCGGCATTTTCCTGGCCAACGCATCGGCATCCGTTTCCTCGAGGGGAACCGGCCGTTGGCGGTGGGTGATGACCCGCACCGGACGTCCAAGACGCTCTAGCCAGCGTCCGGTATGATCGGGATTGGCCACTGATCCGCTCATCAGCAAGAGACGCGTTTCCGGGGTAAGATGGATGCAGAATCCCTCATAATGATTTCCACGCAGGGAATCGCCGAGCCACTGGAATTCATCAATCACCACCAAAGCCGGTGATCGAGACGCGCGGCGCAACCTGCCTTGTACCGCCTCTAGGGTGCCTACCAATACCGGTGCGTCGGGGTTTCGGGTCAGGTCGCCGGTGACGATACCGACATTCCAGCCTTTGACCTGCCATTCGAGGAATTTGTCGTTGGCCAGCGCTCGGGTGGGAGCAGTGTAAACGACCTGTTTTTTATAGTACGAGGACTCGATGAGTTGCTCGAGCACATGGGTTTTTCCGGCACCAGTTGGAGCGGTGAGCACCAGGTCACATCCGGATTTGAGAACCCGCACCGCCTCGGATTGCCAAGGGTCGGGCAGAAGAAGATTCTGAAGGCCATCGAGTTGTTGCACCTGATCAATATGACCGTCATCCCGGTATGTGCGAACGGGAAATGAGCAGGTGATTGTCCCCGGCGGGAATCGAACCCACATCTAAAGTTTAGGAAACCCTTGTTCTATCCATTGAACTACGGGGACGCAACTGAGGGATCTTGGGAGGGATTACTTTTCTTGGCAAGCCCGTGTGCAACGGCGGAGCCTGACAACATCACTCGAAAAGTTCCGGGTATTGCTGGCGCAGGCGTTGGCATAGCTTCAGGCTCACCCAGGCGTCCGTGGCGGCATAAAGAATTTGTTCCGGTGTAAGTTCGGTTCTCGCCCAGTTGCTGGTTTGGGCTCTTTTGGAAATGCGATGACCCAGCAGTATTCCGCAGAGGTTACGTAGACCGGTTTTTTCCATCCCTGCCTTGCGGGCGATCGTGCCCAGATCCAGGAACCCGGCAGGGCTGAACGGCATCAGGGCTTGAAGATCTTTCAAATCGCGATCCACCGCCACCCCGGTTTTAATCACTTCTCTGGATTCCATCCACTCCAGAACAGGTGCAAGTGTTTCCAATTGCTTGATCTGGAAAAGATAGGCGTCGGTTTCCGTGCTGAATTGGATCAGGCTGGGAGAGTACACTTGTCCTTTCCGGAAGCTAGGTCTGGTTTCGGTATCGAAGCCCACCAATCTGGATTGCGAGAGACTTTCCAGCGCACTACGAATATCAGCCTCGGCGCGGGGAAGATGAATGCGCCCATCGAAAGCAAGCAATGGAAGTTTTTGCAGATCTTCTTTATTGATGGTAAGCGGGAGACTCACGGTATAAAAGAATGTCAAACGATGATGTCAGGTAAATCATTTATTTTTTTGTTGGTAGCAGCTGTGCTCATCCTCAACAGCGAGATCACGGCACAAACCGATGAGCGGCCATCCCCTCTTTTTTTACAAGTGGATCAAGCTCTTCCCTCGGTCATTGTTTCTCTGAAATATGCTACGAATGAAAATTTGACCGGTAAGCCGATATATCCCAGCAGCCGAGCTTGGGCGCATCGCGACACGATTACCGCGCTCAAGCGAGTGGTGATCAAGCTGCGGGAACATGGATACCGGCTGGTCATCTGGGACGCCTATCGTCCACCTTGGGCGCAATGGAAGCTGTGGAATGCGTATCCAAATCCTGCCTTTCTGGCGGATCCAAGGGAATTTTCAAGACACAGCCGGGGAACCTCAGTGGATGTTTCTTTAGCAGATCGAGACGGCAACGAGGTGGAGATGGCAACCGGTCACGATGTATTCACGGCCAGGGCGGATCATGATCTGGAGGATTTAGAACCGGAGATACGAGACCGGGTGCATCTGCTGCGCACAGTGATGTTCAGTTCCGGTTTCAGGGGAGTTCCCGCTGAGTGGTGGCATTACGATCTGGCTCGTTGGCCCGATTATCCTGTTGTGGGAACACAGGAGGAGCCCGGTGCGGGTGGCCCCTGAAGCGAGGGCTGCCACCGGCCACGGAGTCAATGCTTCGAAAGAAGCTCCGTTCAATCTGTTTTAGGAGGATCGATCAGCTCATTAAAAGATGACTCCTTGGGAAACGATACGAAATCGAGTGTCACCATCAAGTGAAGGGACTTGAGGGTTCCCGTGGCCTCAAGAGTGCGGCCTTTACCGATCAACACCCCATTGGGTGCGAAGTGGGGGGTGGCATTAATCATATAGGTGGTTTCGTCCTTGCTTTTTATCTGTTTCCATTTGGCATCTGGGCCGTGGAATCTCAATGTGATGGGTAGAGAACCGGAGCCTTGATTCAATTTAACGTGAAGTATGGTGGAGTTTGAAAAATCTTGATGACAGTCCACGATTTTACCGGATAGGCGGAAAGTTTTGCCCAGCAAAGCCTGAAGTGCCAGAGCTTCATTAGACGAGCAAAATTCAGCCAAAACAGCGGAATCCACCGAATCGACGCTGCTGCCGGGAGTAATCGGTTCGTGAATATCAAAACTCGTTTTGTATTTGTTCCTGATGGCATCCATAGCCTGACGGACGCTGAGTGCTTCCTGGATTTTCCCCTCCTTGGTCAGCCGAACTACCTCGGGAGCCATGAGCAGAAGTTGTTTTGATGCAATCTGATATATCTGATGATGATAAGAGTCCAAGGTGGTTTCCTGAATCCATCGCATGGGAAGGACATGGGGCGATAGCTGTATTTCGGAAAGCAAAGGATTGGTCTTTGCTCGCTCTATTTCCCCTTGAACGGCCAAATAGGCATCCAGTTCGCCCGAATTCTGATAAGATTGAAGCAGCTGGCCCAACTTCGTGAGGTAGTCTTTTTGCAAAACTCCTATTACGCCATCCACCTCGCTTCGAACCGTCTCCGGGGAAGAGTTAGCTATCCAAGGCCCTACAATCACAACAAAAAAAAGTAGCAGGAATACCGACACGCTGCTCAATGAGCCGTAGTGTTGCATCCTATAACAGTGTAGCAAATGAGGTTTGGCGTCAAATCGGGAATGATTCAAGGGTTGCATTGAGCACGAATTCTTCTACTCACGGAATGTGCCTTGTCGTTTATCTTTAGTAACGGAAACCTTTCCCCCGGAAGTCAACGGGGTGGCGATGACCTTGAACCGTCTTTCGCGCCAGTTGGTAGATCGCGGCGTCACGTTACAAGTAATACACCCGCGGACACGCTCGGCCTATCAATGGGGCTTAAAAGGGAATTGGGAAACGATGACGGTGGCTGGCCTTCCTATTCCCGGCTATCCCGAAGCACAGGTTGGTCTGCCCCGACGGAGCGCACTCCGGCAAGCGTGGCAGCAATTTAACCCTCAAGTGGTTCACGTGGCCACTGAAGGAGTTTTGGGAAGAACCGCTTCCGGCTTGGCCCGCGAAATGGATATTCGACTCATCACCAGTTTTCACACTAACTTTCATGAATACGCCAGACACTACCATGTGCCGTGGATGAAAAAAATAGTGTTGGCCTATCTGCGGGGGCTTCATTCCAGAGCTGAGGCCACCTTGGTGCCGGATCCGGATTTAATCCGGGATTTGTCGGGTATGGGTTTCAAAAAATGCGAATACTTTGGGCGGGGGGTAGATGGTGATTTATTTCATCCCGCACGTCGCTCCGTTGCCCTGCGGGAATCGTGGGGTGCGACGCCCAACGACCCCGTCGTGCTGCATGTCAGCCGGGTGGCGGCAGAGAAAAACATGCGACTCGTTTTGGATCGTTTTGTTGAGCTGAAAAACAACGGTCAGCCCCGACTTCAATGTGTGGTGGTAGGAGACGGCCCGGAAAGAAAGAGCTTAGAACGCAGGTATCCAGAGGCGCGTTTTGTGGGCATGAAATTTGATGTGGAGCTGGCCGAACATTATGCCAGTGCCGATCTGTTCGCCTTTGCCAGTGAGACCGAAACATTTGGCAACGTGGTTTTAGAAGCCATGGCATCAGGCTGCACGGTGCTGACATATGACTATGCGGCGGGTCGGCAGCTTATCGATTCCGGGCGTAATGGAGTGCTGGCACGCTTCGGTGATAAAGAGGATTTCCGCACGCAAATGTCGGTGAGGTTGGCGGATTTGCCCGGATGCCGCGAGATGGGCCAACGGGCGCGTCAGCGGGCACTCGAATTTCCATGGGCAAGGGTGGTGGATCAATATGTAACCACCCTTAAGAGGGTCATGGCCTAACCCTTAAAAGACCCCTTTCTTCCCGGATTAACCCCCGGGTCTAAGCAAAAGTCTCTGTAATACGGATTCATTAGCCTCCCAGTTACGGATCGTTTCAGCGGCCGAGGTTCCCTTCATCCAATAATGCCGGATAATCGGATAGGCCATAAAAAGAACCAGCACACACAAAATGACCGAAAGAGCCAGTTCCTTGATGCTGAATGGGAATTGATTCACATTCTAAGCGTACACACTTTAGGCGATCGTGACAAAATCAAAGCCGTGTCGCGCAACTTTACTTACCCCTGATGGTTAAATACCTACTGACCTATGAAAACTAACCTCTACACTGTCTTGGTGACGGCCTCTCTATTGATGGCCGGCTTACTCAATACCTACGCTAACCCCTCACCTAAACCCTCCTCACCGGAAGAACGCCAAGCGCGTATGGATCAGCGGTTCCAGGAAATGAGCCAGAAACTCGGCCTCACTTCTGACCAGCAACAGGAAATTCGGGCGCTACTGGAAAAAAAACAGGAACAGTTCAAAGCCATACGTGAGGACGCCAACCTGAGCCGCGAGCAGAAAAAGGAAAAAATGAAGGAACTGCGTGATGGAGAACAAACTTCCATCACCTCACTTCTAACAGAAGAACAAAAAATCCGCTGGGAAGCCTTGAAAACGGAACGCAAAGCGAAGATGGAAGAAATGCGGGATAAAAAACCCAAAAAGACTGAAAGCTCCAACTAGCGCAATGGTTAAATTTACGCGGCTTTGAATCAAATGACTTGCGCGGAACCCCCATCCGCGCAAGTCTGCTAGGCGATGAACAGCGATTCCCAAATCCTCACCATTCCGCAACATGCGGACTACCTTTTTTTAAAACAGGTAGATGAGTCGGATGCTGTTTACGTGCGACGCATCCAGTTTTTTCATGGCGTGTCCGCTCAAGGGGATTACGTCGTCGTGGACGACATGGGGGAACTCCACCTCATCGAGAGAGTTTTTGTCCGCGATATGGGACACGCCCGAGCTTGGCGGGCCATATCCTGAGCCAGTTGAGAGAGAAACTTCGGATCGAATTTTTCCCTTGATAGGTGATCACCATCAACCAAACGGATCAGATCGGAGCGATCTTGGGATTTGAATTTCCTTTTTGACCGCAGTCGAGGATCCCGCCTCAAGAAGTTCAAATTTTAAAGCCTCACCAGACAGGCTGTTCTTCTCAGCGATGGTAAAATAGTGCGATAAAAATGTGGCTAAATCGTTTCCCAGCGCAAGACCTTCCAAACTGACGAGGCGTTGGCCAGCCTGAAAGCCCGCTTGTGCGGCACGTGATGAGGAATCCACCGAGAGAATTTCAATACCCTGTTCATCCGATGCCAGAAACAGCCCTTCAGGAAAAAAAAGAGGGGCATAATTAGCCTGCTCCTCGGAGCGTTGATACGTGACATAATATCGGGAGGGATTCACTTTGTGCATGAAACCGCGAAAGAGATTGATTTCGCTCCATGTGGAAGCGAAGGCCCGATCCCTAAACGCCTGCTGAAACGCAGAATCCAGAGGATCGGTGTGGGTGACTTTAATCGGCTTGCGTGAAAACGTGTTTTCCAGAGCATTTTTTTTATCTTTTTGTCGGACGTCCGAGCTATTTTCTTCAGGAGGCATGAAGCAAATGCGCATCCAAGTGCCACGTGGTAGTATCGTGCTTTTGTTGATGAGTACATTCTTCGAGGTCAGCACACGATCTTCTACTTGCTCAAGGGGAAAGGACATCCCCAAGGTGGGCTCCATGTCGGCGCCCAGAGCGGGCAACATCACCCCTATTAAACAAAGGGTTCCAAAGAGGGGTAGAAGACGCGGGAAAATCATTACTTGGAATTTAGCACAGATCGACTA
Source organism: Methylacidiphilales bacterium (assembly GCA_050329585.1). GTDB lineage: Bacteria > Verrucomicrobiota > Verrucomicrobiia > Methylacidiphilales > JBCBYL01 > DAIPIT01. The sequence goes on from JBHJOR010000004.1 coordinate 9,170, forward strand.
GGTTATGCCAGTAAACATGGAATCTTGTTTCTGTGGTGAGAGGGGGCGACATGGCTTCGACTCATCGGATGAGGTGTCTGTGGCAAGCCGAGGAAAGGGCGGGTTGGCCTCGTAAAATCCACCGGTCCAAACATTAATTGCCAATGAAGATTTGGCTTTGGCTGCGTAAGTAACGCACCACGTTGTTGGTTCTGACCCCTGCTGGGGATCAGCGGCGAATTTTAGCAGGGCGTGATGGGGTGTGGGTGACCGATGCCCCATGACGTATTGACGTGGACGCTAAGCGATCCGGGCGTGTGGGTGCGCAACCGGAATCGACGAAAATGAAACATCTACTAAGCTTGTAGAGGCAGTCATTGACTTCGTTGAGGACCCGGGTTCGATCCCCGGCGCCTCCATTTTTTCGCCGGGATTCGAACCCGGAGGGTTCACTGCCATGCCGCCAAGCGGCAACTCTTCAAGTGCCGTAGGCCTTATCGCAGGTCGCCCGTGCTCCAGCGCGGGAACCATCCCCGGCGCCTCCATTTTTCCGGGAGTCAAACCCGATACAAGTCCAAGTAACTGGCTTCATTTTGAGTTTTTAACTTGCCTAATCTGACTTCATTGGAAGAATGAAGGGCTATACCAAGCACTTTATGACGACTACGCTCTCTAAAAAAGAACTGGTGGACTCCGCACTTAAAAAAGTAGAGAACCCCCAAATCCTAATCAACATGGTCTCCCGTCGCGTTCGGCAACTCGGACAAGGCTATCGCCCGCTCATTCCGGTTCATCCCAAAATGACTTTCATGGACGTAGCCCTCAAGGAAATAGCCGACGACAAACTCGGCTACGAAGCCGTTCGCGCGGAAGAATAAGATTCTCCAACCCGCCTCCGCTCATACCGACTGCCCGCGGCCCGAATGTGCGGAGCCGGTTACAACCAGCCGATACCGTGAGTGGAAAACAGCTGCAAAACCGCAAGGCCGGACGCGATTACCAAATCCTTGACCAAGTTGAAGCGGGGATCGCCCTCACTGGAACCGAGGTCAAGTCACTTCGAAGCGGTGATTCCAATTTCAACGATGCCTTTGCCCGGATTGAATCGGGTGAGGCATGGCTGTATCATTTCCATATCGCCCCCTATGAAAAAGGAAACCGGGAAAACCATGAGCCACGCCGACGCCGTAAGCTCTTACTTCATCGCCGGGAACTTGATAAACTCCACCAGGAATTGACACAAAAGGGACACACACTGGTTCCCCTTAAAGGTTATTTTAAAGAGGGTCGATTTAAAGTTCTACTGGGAGTAGGCAAAGGGAAAACGCATGGCGACAAACGCCAAGACCTCAAGCAACGTGACATGCAACGCCAGATTGATCGCACCTTAGCTGCGCGAGTCCGCTAAATCGTTTTACGCCCTACGTTCAACGCCATTCTATCGACATGAGTCCGCGGCAAATTGAAAAACTTAAATCCCTGTTAGGTTCCGGACGTATTTCCACTCATTCAGCCACCCTGCGTCGTTTTTCCGGTGATGCCTGGCATGCAGTCTCCCTGCCCGAGGCGGTGGCCTCGCCACGTAATACCCTTGAGGTTAAGCGATTGGTGGATTTTTGCCGCACCCATGGCATTCCCCTCACCCCGCGCGGAGCGGGACGGGGCTACGTAGGCGGCTGTGTTCCAGCCTGTGGTGGCATCGTGTTGACCCTTCACCGTATGAATCGTATTTTGGAGATCTCTGCGGCCGACTCCCTGGCGGTGGTACAACCTGGAGTCATCACCGCGACATTGCAGACGAAAGCCAGAGAGATCGGCATGGCCTACCCTCCCGATCCCGCATCTCTGAAGGAAAGTTCAATTGGCGGTAATATCGCCACCAACGCCGGTGGCCCTCGGTGCCTTAAATATGGTGTGACGGGTGCTTATGTTCTTGGGCTTGAAGTGGTGTTGATGAATGGGGACGTAGTTCGAACCGGTGGCCGCACTCACAAAAACAAAGTGGGCTTCAAATTAAATGACCTGTTTATTGGTTCAGAGGGTATGCTGGGGATCATCACCGAAGCCACCCTGCGTCTCATTCCCGCCCCTCCGGCGCGGGCAGGGCTGGTGGCTACCTTTGCCGATGCCAGACATGCCGCTGCGGTGGTCAGCGCGATTCAGAAAGCCGGTTTAATTCCGTGTGCGCTCGAAGTAGCGGATGCGTTCACATTGGCTGCTGCACGCAGCTACAACCCCACCACACCGAAGGGTGACGCGTTTCTTCTTACAGAAATCGACGGTCAGGCTGAATCGGTCAAAGGAGAATTGCGGCAGTTGATTCAACTGGTGAAGAAGCACCAACCGCTCTCACTGCGCGCCGCCCGCACGGAAAACGAGGTGGAACAATTGTGGGCCATGCGACGGGATTTTTCCTATGGACTCAAGGCCACGGGATTAAAAAAACTCAATGAAGATGTGACGGTGCCGCGCAGCCGACTACTTGATCTATTTCGTTTTGCTGGAGAACTTCAGAAAACCAGCGGCCTCACAGTAGCCTGTTTCGGTCATGCCGGAGATGGCAACATCCATGTCAACATCATGCTGCCAGCCGAAGAAGCCGATGGGCCGGTAGCTCGTCGTGCACTCGACCTGCTTTTTTCCAAGGTCATCGAGTGGAAAGGTGCCATCACGGGTGAACACGGAGTGGGACTGGCCAAAAAACGCTGGTGGCATCAGGCGGTCAGTCCAGAACTCCACCGGCTCCACCTGACTGTCAAGCAAGCACTCGATCCGCAGGGTTTACTTAATCCGGGAAAATTCCTCGACTCCCCTCCGTCTTCCACACAAGGTTAATTATCCATGAAACGGTTTGCTTGGATTGCTCTTTCATGGGCCGCCCTCATCATCCTCTCCCGCATCGTTCCCTTTTTGGAACCCGATTCCAGCGATTCGCATTCCCATCTGAGCTTCTATGCCTTTCCTCAGACAACTGAAACCCCAGTTTTTTTAGAACAAAGTGAACCGACGAAGACGATTTTATTGATTCCCGGCTGGCTTGGCCCACGGGCAGAGGAGGAGGCTTGGGCCAAGGCGTTGGCTGAGGAAGGTCGCAAGGTGCTATTGCCGGATTTGTTTCAGTATCCGCCTCACGGAAAAAAAACAGCTCTGTCAGACCGGATACTTTCGGTCATGGATGACCCAAATCTTCCTGAAAAAGGGCCTTATCATATCATCGCTTTCGGCAGCGGAGGTTCAGCCGCCGTGGCATTGGCGCACTGGCTACCGGATCAGGCGGCGTCGATTACACTGATCAACGCGGGCGGATCTCAGGAATATGAATTACTGGGAGATTACTCCTTGAATCGGGTGCTTTATTCTCTGCAACACTTCGCTTTCCGGGTTGCCTCTTTTTTGATTCCGCATTTCGGATTGATGGATCGGCTGCCCTTCTCAGGCGAAGCATTGCGCGCACTGGCGGATACGGATCAAAGGCCCTTTGAATCGCGTCTGGCTCAAGTGAGCGTTCCGGTGATCATTCTGCATGGTAAAGATAATATGCTGGTTCCCGCACCCGCAGCGGTGCGTCATCACACGCTGTGCGCAAACAGCCGCCTGCTTTGGCTGGAAGGCGGGCATTCCATTTCTTCGGAAGTGCGACCGGCAGTCATCAGGCAGATCAGCAGCCATCTTGCTTTGATTGAAAGCGGCGGGTTTCAGCCCGATGCAAAAATCCCGGTTTTAGAGGATGAGACGTTTTCTCAAGCCCGCATCTGGTTTATCACCGGCCTGGTATTTGTGGGAACTAAATTTAGCGAGGATCTGGCAACCGTAGCTGCCGGCCTTCTCGTCTCACGCGATGTGATACCCTTTTGGCTAGCGTTGGTAACCTGTTACTTCGGCATCATGGCGGGAGACACTGCGGTGTATCTGATCGGCAGGCTGGCGGGGCCAGGCATCCTGCGTCGACGTCCCTTCTGTTGGCTCATACATGAATCGCAAGTTTTGGAGTGTGAGGAATGGTTCAAAAACCGCGGACTGATTGTTATTGTTTTATCCCGTTTTGTGCCCGCCACGCGACTACCGGTTTATATGGCCTGCGGCATACTAGGCGTGCCTCCACTAAAATTTATAGGGGTGCTGGGTGCAGCGGCACTGGTCTGGACTCCCCTAATCGTGGGGCTTTCCGCTCTAGTCGGCGCACCGTTTCTGGACTGGGTGGAACGATATGAGCAGTTTTCTCTTTATATCGTATTGGCTTTTTTCGTTGGTGCTCTGCTCGCGGTTAAATTCATTTTACCCTTAGTGACAAGAAGGGGGCGCCGGATGCTTTACCGCCGATGGTATAGACTAACTCACAGCAAGAGCGCCGCATCAGGCACTATCCCTCCAATCTCTCCTTCGGTCTGAGCGTCACCATCGTGATTCGAACTTGTTTTTACTGGGAGGGATTCAGCGCGTTGGAGTAATATAGGTCATGGGCTTCGAATCACTTCTGACATTCAAACATTCGCGCTTCAGGGAATTTGATGTTAGAGTCGAACGATGGGTGCCACCTGCCATGAACCAAGGAAAAATACGTAAATCTGTTTATGTTGCTGAAGAGGTAATTCGCGCGGCGGCGGTTAAGGGACTCGGCCTGGGAGATTACATTTCGCACCTTCATCATAGTCAAAGCTCAGTGAGGGTGGCGCATGTGGCTAGTGTTTACCGCAGCTTTGCCCTGCTGGAAATGGCGCGAGTTCCGGTCGACCCGGCTTATTTTGATCTTGTCGAAGGGGTGATGGGTGAAGCGGAAGCCGACTCGTTTCGGGTGACCATCAAAACCGGAGCCCCCTACGCCCTGCCGAGAGCTGCTGCCGCGCTATTGGGTGCTGACACCCGCACTGCAGCGGTGGAAGCCATTTTTATGGCATCCACACGTGCCAGCGTGATGCATGAAGGTTATATCGAAGCTGCGCGTCTATTGGAATCGACACTTGCTCGTTAGGTCGTTTCTTACCATTGAGGCAATTAGCCCAAAGTGTCCGACGAAACCGTGAGGCGGTTCTACGGAGAGGGTGAACAATGAGCACCGAGGATTAACGCTTGGAGAATTGATAGCGTTTACGCGCTCCGGGGCGGCCCGGCTTTTTACGCTCACGTGAACGAGAATCACGGGTCAGCAAACCGTTGGATTTGAGCACCCCGCGTAATTCCGAATTAAAGAGTATCAATGCACGTGCCAAAGCGAGACTGGCGGCACCGGCTTGTCCAGAAAGCCCGCCCCCTTCGGCTCGAAGCTGAACATCAAATTTTTTCTGGTTTTCAGTCAGCAAGAGCGGCTTGAGTGCTTCCATCCGCTGATCATGGGTGACGAAGTATTCATCAAAGGGTTTGCCATTGACGGTGGCGGCTCCGTTGCCCGGGTTGAGATTGACGCGCACCACGGCGGTTTTGCGACGTCCGGTGGCGGTGAAGAGTTCAGCTGTGTTGGCCATAATAAGGGATGTTTAGTATTAAAGTTGAACTGGTTATAGCTGAACCGCGACAGGGTTTTGAGCCTGATGAGGATGCTCTTCGCCAGCGTAAACGTGGAGTTTTCCGTAGATAACACTTCCTAGGCGGTTGTGAGGAATCATTCCTTTAACCGCACGCTCCATAATCAGTTCGGGGCGGCGCTTACGAACTTGTTGTGGGGATTCGGACTTATGGCCACCCACGTAGCCTGAAAAGGAGGAATACACTTTCTCGGTTTCTTTACGACCCGTAAAGCGGGCTTGACCCGCATTGATGATGACTACGTGGTCACCACAATCCACGTGAGAGGTGAAGATCGCTTTATCCTTGCCGCGCAGAAGGCGAGCGGCGCGTTCAGCCACACGGCCAACGACTTGGTTTTTGGCGTCGATCAATATCCATTTGCGGTCGATGTCTACCGCTTTTGCCGAGAACGTTTTCATAAAAGGAGGAAAAAGCTATGAATGATCGCTGTTTCTGTCAACGCTTTTTGAGTTTTTCTATAAAGATTCCCAAGCGGTCTTTCAAGAAGTCAACCGGCCCCGGAGCGGGGTGCAGGCGGTAATATTCGCGGCGTTGGACGACATCTTGGATATATTGTCTCGTGGTGGGAAAATCCACTTTTTGACAGAACAACACACTGTCGAGACGTCCTGCCGCATCCGCCCAGCGGCGGGCATGAACCGGACCTGCATTGTATTCAGCGAGGGCAAAGGGCAGCGGATCGTCCGCCTCGCTCCATCGTTTAAGTGCCCTAGCCAGATACCAGGTGCCCGCCTGGATGTTAACCCGGACATCAAATAAATCATCGGGGTCAAAGTTTTCCACTCGCTCAGCTTTGGCCCAATCCATACCCGCTGCCGGGGTAACCTGCATGAGTCCCCGCTCGTCCGCCCCACCATGGGCGTTCGAATTAAATCGGCTTTCTTTCCAGATGACGGCTTTGATCAACTCTTTGGGAACACGGTGTTGTCGTGAGGCAGCCAGAATATGGGGGTGAAATTTCCCCTCTTCGTCCGTTTCAATTTCCCACCAGAAAAGCGTGGCGGCGACCAATAGAATGGGCACTATTGTAATCGAGAGCAGTAAAAAGGTGTCCCGTATGCGGATGCGCTGCGCCATAGACCCCCGACTTAAGCAAAGCCCCATGCCCGAGGAAAGCGAATTGATGGAACTGGCGGGAATCGTTTCCGCCTTACCGGACGCACGCTATGTGCGGGTGGTGCCTGAATCTACCTTCGAGCGATGTCTGGACTACGTGCTTCCTGCAGAATGGTCAGCAAGCGTTTTACTGGGGCACCGGCTGCGCGTTCCGTGGGGTAAGAAGGAAACGTTGGCGTATGTGGTCGATTTTCCTGAACGGCCTGCATCACGCTCTTGTCGGGAGGCTTTGGCGCTGGTGGGTGACGAACCTCTTATTCCGCCGGTGCTGATTCGTTTGGCCCGTTGGATGGCCGGGTATTATTGCTGCGAAATGACTATGGCGTTGAAAGGGATGTTACCGGAGCTTTTGCGCAGCCGCCCGAAGGCGTTTAAGGAACAGATCTGGGTGCATCCACGTGTGGATTCGATGGTGGGTCTGGAGATTCCTAAAAAGGCCCGCTCTCAAGCCCTAGCATTGGAGGCCGCCATCGCATGCGGGGGAAACTGGATGGCCGTGTTATGCAAGGAAACCCGCACCACGCCTGCGACGTGGCGTGCGATGGAGACCCGTGGCTGGGTGCTGCTAGAAACGCGTCACAAAGAGCGCGATCCGTTCACGTCTGCCACACCACCGGATGCCGGGAACCTCACCTTGTCGAATGAACAGCAAGCTGCGCTGAAGGCCCTGTTGTCAGAGCGCGCCTCGCCCACCATGCGCCCCATGCTTTTACAGGGTGTCACGGGCAGCGGCAAAACAGAGGTCTATCTGCAATTGATTGAGAGCGTGTTGTCCTCTGGGCAATCCGCTTTGGTGCTGGTGCCGGAAATTTCACTCACCCCGCAGACCGTGTCCCGTTTTCGTTCGCGCTTCGAAGGAGCAGGGGTCGGCATTGCCGTTTTGCACAGCCATCTCTCAGCAGGTGAACGACACGACCAATGGCAACGCATCCGCCAAGGTGCGGCCCGTATCGTAATCGGTGCCCGTTCCGCCGTGTTCGCCCCCCTGACCCATCTTGGCGTGATCATCGTAGATGAGGAACACGAGCAGAGCTTCAAACAGGATGACTCGCCCCGCTATCATGCGCGCGATGTAGCGGTGATGCGCGGGTTATGGGAAAAAGCACTGGTGGTGCTGGGCAGTGCCACGCCGTCGCTTGAAACGGCACGGCATGTCCGCTCTGAAAAATATGGTTGCTGTCGGCTGACACAGCGGACGGATCGAAGCCGACTACCTGTTATTCATGTGGTGGATCTGCGCAAGCAAGGTAGTCGCGGAATCGATACCTTTCAGATTTCCCAACCTTTGGCCGAGGCCATCCGCCTGCGGTTAAAAAACCAGGAACAGACGATTCTTTTTCTGAACCGCCGAGGGTTTTCCACGAGTTTGCAATGCCCCCACTGTGGACACGTTTTCGAGTGTTCCTCCTGTTCCATACCTTTGACCTATCATCGTAAGGACGGCGCGTTACGCTGTCATCTATGCGACCATGAGGAGGAGCCGCCCACTACTTGTCCTTCCTGTGGGGCGAGGGATTTCAAGTATTCAGGGGTAGGCACTCAACGCATTGAAGAGGCGGTGGCCCGCACGTTCCCGGATGCCCGGTGGCAACGGATGGATTCGGATAGTATGCGCGGAAAACACGCCTACGAGGAGGCATTGGAGCGTTTCCGCAACGGAGACATCGACATTTTGATCGGCACCCAAATGATTACCAAGGGCCTGGATTTTCCTCAGGTCACCTGCGTGGGCATCATCAATGTGGACGGGGCACTGCAAATGCCGGACTTTCGTTCTGCCGAAAGGGTCTTTCAGCAATTGGTGCAGGTTTCCGGACGGGCCGGCCGCGGGGAGAAGCCCGGGGAGGTATACCTGCAAACCTACGCCCCCTTCCACCCGGCCATTCAATTTGCAAGGCACCATGATGTGGATGGTTTTATTGACCATGAAATCGAGTTCCGGGAAGTTCAAGGGTTTCCACCGTTCCGGCGTTGTGCCGTGGTTTGGGTGCGAGGTCATGACCGCGATAAAACGGAATATTGCGCTGGATTAATTGCCAAAAAGCTCCGAGGGGCTGAAGGCGTCGAGGAAAAAGAACCGCTTGCTGTTCCGGCACCTATTGAGCGCATCCGCAACCAGTTTCGCTACCAGATCATTTGTTTCACATCGCGGATGCCCTTGCTGAGCCGAACCTTGATGGAGAAGGTAGTTTCTGAAAGATGGCCGGAGGGCATCGCTGTGTCGGTGGACATTGATGCGTTCCAGTTAATGTGACTACCAGAAATTTAATGAAACTTCTTGAGCCAGATTCTGCGCTTAGAATTACAAAAGCGGGGCAATAACCAGAGACACAATGGCCATGACGTTGATCAGAATGTTCATGGAAGGGCCAGAAGTGTCCTTAAAGGGATCGCCCACTGTATCACCCACCACAGCTCCTTTGTGGGCTTCGGATCCTTTGCCTCCGTGATGCCCTGCTTCGATGTATTTTTTGGCATTGTCCCAAGCACCACCTGAGTTGGACATGAAAAGTGCCAAGAGTACACAACCCAAAAGCGCACCACAAAGCATTCCGCCTAACGTTTCCGGCCCCATGGTGAAACCCACCATGACCGGTGCCCCCACGGCTAGAAGTGCGGGCATAACCATCCTTTTTAATGCCGCACGGGTAGCAATGTCCACACAGCGCTCCGAGTCAGGTTCAGCAGTTCCTTCTAGTAACCCCGGGATTTCACGGAATTGACGGCGAATTTCTTCAATCATTTCGTAGGCCGCATTGCCAACCGCATTCATGGTGATGGATCCATTCAGAAAGGGGATCACTCCACCAATAAAAAACCCGATGAGAACTAGTGGGTTATTTAACTCGAGTCGAAGCAGATCCAGACCTATTTCTTCATGGTGTTTGTTAACGACATTGATGTAGGCGGCAATCATGGTCAGAGCCGCCAATCCTGCTGCTCCGATAGCAAACCCTTTGCCGATCGCCGCAGTGGTGTTGCCGACCGCATCCAATGAATCAGTGATCTTTCGCGTGGCAGGCCCCATTTTGGACATTTCCGCGATGCCTCCCGCATTGTCGGCCACCGGCCCATAGGCATCTATAGCCATGGTAATTCCTACCGTGGCCAACATTCCCACCGCCGCAACCCCAACTCCAAAGAGCCCCGCCTGCGCGTTAGCCACCCAGATGATTCCGGCAATGGTCAGAATAGGAACAACCACCGACTCGAGTCCCACCGCCAACCCCTTGATCATCACTGTAGCCACCCCGGTTTCAGCAGATTTAGCTATACCGCGCACCGGGGGCCCACCCGTGTAAAACTCAGTAACCAGACCAATGACAATTCCTCCCAAAGCACCGGCCACCACGCACCACCAGACTTGGGTATTGATATCCAAAAACTGAATAACTCCGTAGGCCGCCGCAATAAACATCAGTGCCGCTCCAATGGTGCCGATACGCAACGCTTCAGCCGGATTCTTACTGGAAAAAAGCTTCACTAATAGAATTCCCAAAATCGAACATACCAGCCCTACCGAGGTCAATGCCAGCGGGAGGAACATCAAGTCCGCACGCGCCGCTCCAAATTGCGAAAGCAGAACCGGAGACAACGTGGCCGCGATGGCGATCGTAGCCACCTGAGCTCCGCAGTAGGACTCAAAAATATCCGAACCCATGCCTGCCACATCACCGACGTTATCGCCCACGTTATCGGCGATGACACCCGGGTTACGGGGATCATCTTCAGGGATTCCCGCCTCCAGTTTTCCGACTAGATCCGCGCCCACATCAGCGGCTTTAGTGAAAATACCTCCGCCGACTCGATAAAAAAGTGCCACTAACGAAGCCCCCATAGCAAACCCATGTAGCACATGCGCACCATGTTCGTCCTGTCCGTAGAATATAAAAAGTACACCCAATCCAATCAACCCCATGGAAGCTACAGTGAGCCCCATAATCGAACCGCCCAAAAAGGCTATGCTGAGTGCTCTAGATTGGCCGTGATCACGCGCAGCGATCGTTGTTCTCACGTTGGCCTTGGTAGCCGTATACATCCCGATAAATCCCGCTACCGAGGAGCACAGCGCTCCAATAAAAAAAGATAAAGCTTCATGCGGGTCTTTAAAGAACAGTGCTACTCCTATGATCAGAGCAAAGAGGGCCAGGATCCTGACCTCCCGTTTCATGAAAATCATGGCACCTTTGTGTATTTTTTCAGCCAAATCGGCGGTGACGCCTTCGCCTGCGGGCTGTTTCTTGATATACGCGTAAATCAACCAAGCTCCGACCATGCCCAATCCACCTAAAACCGGTGCTAAAAATGTGCTCCATTCCATCATATCAATCCTTCGAATTAATTTTGCTTACCTGCCTATAAAAGTTTAAAAGCTAAGCAAGAGTGTTCCACCAAGCAAACCATTTCAGCATGACGGGTTGTGAAATGATGAATTCTTGCTTTGTTTTTCACCAAAGGATAACTTGAGCGGCTATGTCTGATGCCTCTTTTAACTTGGCCGTGGTCGGTGCCACCGGAGCGGTCGGACGTGAAATCCTCGAGGTTTTGGAACGCCGGAAGTTTCCAGTTGGCAGTCTCAAGCTGCTGGCATCATCCCGTTCTGCAGGAACCTCCCTTCCTTTCCGGGGCAGACAACTAAAAGTTGAGGTTCTGAACGAGGAGTGTTTTGAAGGCATTGATTTGGCCTTTTTCAGTGCCGGAGCGACGCGATCCAAAGAATTTGTTCCCCACGCCCTGCGTGCGGGCACGGTGGTAGTCGATAACTCTTCAGCATTTCGGATGCGTGATGACGTTCCTTTGGTTGTCCCTGAGGTCAATGCTTCAGATATACAACAACAGCATGGGCTGATTGCCAACCCGAACTGTTGTGCCGCTATCCTTGCGGTTGCACTCTGGCCACTGCATCAGCAATTCGGCATCCGACGCATCACGGTTTCTACGTATCAATCTGCCAGCGGTGCCGGAGCCCAAGCGGTCGAGGAACTTCATAACCAGATCCGTCAGATTGCAGTCGGTGAGCCGGTAACTCATGCTGTGTTTCCGCACCCTTTAGCCATGAACTTGTTTTCACACAACACACCCGTGGCAGAAAACGGTTTTAATGACGAAGAAAACAAACTGATCCAAGAGATGCGAAAAATGTTCCATCTGCCTGACTTGGATATTATTCCAACGTGCATCCGCGTTCCAGTCGCCCGTGCCCATTGCGAATCGGTTTTGATCGATACTCTCCATCCTATTCCTGTTGATCGAGCCCGGGACATTCTAACCCGGGCACCTGGAGTTCGTGTCGTAGACGATGTCACCAAAGGCCATTTTCCTACACCGCTTGAGGCCACAGGAGATCTGGATGTGCTGGTGGGACGTATTCGCCAAGCTGGTAATGATCAATCCTTGGCACTGTTCCTTAGTGGTGACCAACTGTTAAAAGGTGCAGCTTGGAATGCGGTGCAAATCGCTGAATATCTAATTCAAACCACGCGACTTACTGCTGTTTGAGTCTTATTCGTGACTAGCTAGCAGACAAAGATTCCTAAGATTCGATTATCAGCCTGAACAGCGAGATGGCCACAGACGAGAAATTATTGGATCATTCCACCCAAGACGCCCTTGCCTTCCCAATCGGCCGGGCGATTCCACGGAACGGTGGAAACTTTTTCACGATCTGATTTTTTCTTTTTGTCCGTGCTGGCACAACCAAAGGAAAGCAGACAGCAGGATAAACCCAAAAGTAGCAGGATAAATGACCTCATGGGTCAACAAGGTATCAGAACAAGACCTGATCGCCAACCTGAATTTCCGACTTCGCCCACTCCGGAAGAATATCCGCAATGGCCGTTTCTTGATCTACCGATACAGTGCGGACTTTTCCAATCAAGGTGTCCCCCCGGTAAACGGTCAGATCCACCCCTTCAACCAACTGGTTCTGCTGACCTACGTTGAGAACCACGAAGTTCCAAGATTTATTTAGTGCCACCACTTTCCCGCTCAATTCCATGGGTGCAGCCTTGGCCAGTTGCAAGCGCCGCAATTTATTATATTCGTCTATCTGGGCCTGCTTTTGCAGAAGGGTCTCTTCGATCAACTTTTTCTCCGACTCCATAACGACCAGCTTTTCTTCGTTTTGGCGACTCTGTGCCAGAACGGCTTCCAACTCTCGCCCCCCAAGCTTGTCTTTCATGCCCGCCAATTCTTCAGAAGCGGCCTTCGCTTCAGTTTGAGCTGTGGCAAGAGCGGCTGTTTTTTCCTCCAGTTCCTTTTGGGCGGTATTTACCTGGGTAGTTAATTGCACCACCTTTGCTTGAGAGTCTGAAAGGTTGGTTTCTGCCTGAGTCAAAGACTCTTTGGTAGTATTTAATTCACCAATCGTAGTGGCCAGCGTTTTATTAGCACGTGCAATGGTAGCAGCAGGCTCAGCCGGATTGGTTTTAAAATCGCCAGCGTATTTAACCGCACCTTGTGGATCTTTCAATGCGGTCTCTACTTGTGTCAGTTGATCAGCATATCCCTTCTTTTTTTGTGACAAAAGAAAACCACCCGCTCCAGCGGCAAGTGATCCTAAGATTGCTATAACAATGAAGAATTTTCCTATTCCAGACATGCTTCTAAAGAATTATGCAAGTATTTACTTATTAACAAGGAAAATGTTGTCCTAATGAGAAAAAAACTACAATAGTTACCACTTGGATTTGTGGTTTATGCGGCGTAGTTCTATGGCCCTATTTTGGGAGGAACACTCCAGTTCCCCTTGCAGCCATTCCGGCGACATGCAAAAGGCTCCAAAAGATTCCACCAAGCGTTGTTCCGCCATATCTGCCGTGACTACCGTAATCTGTTCTGGATTCCGATTCGCCGACACTATTTTTTCGATAATACTGTCGGCCGTGGAATGGCTAAGACTATATAAAACGGCGATTTGATCCCGCGAGGCCATTTGCTTAATCCCAACCGTGCCGTCGAAGACCAGCGTAACCAGCCAATCGGTGTCATCGTGAAAATCTTGCAGGCTGCGGATCAGTTTTTCCCTGGCCGAAGTTCGATTTTGCTCATGCAACCTACGCCAAGAGGGAATCGTAAACAAAAAACTGTGGCCATCCACCAGTAGATATTTGCTCGGTCGTGCCACACCTTTATCTGCTACCCGTGACTCCTCATCTGTCAAGACGGGCCACTTGCATAAAAAAGCACAGATTATTCAGGGCCCTTCAGATCCCAACTCGCTCGAACCGGATGAAGCGGACTCGGGGAGTACAATAATAAGAGGTCCGCTTGGTGGTGATGTATCCTTTTGCTCCTCCGAGTGAGGGATCTCTCCAACCTCCAAAGGAAGCGTGACCGCTAGGTACTTCCCCACCATTAAATCTAAAAGGTATGATTCACCCATGGCACTGTGTCGAGAAGCCTGAATACTAACCTTCAAACGCCCTTCGCTCAACTTGAATGGAAGCTGTCCTGTTTTTCCACGGTAGCGAGCGGGACTCTCCGCTTTGCGAATCCTTACATCATCAATCAGGTTCAACAAGCTGCCTTCAAATACGAACTCATGCGTCGCTCCATCAGGCGGAATGCGCAGAGGATCTGGCGACATCCGGGATATCTTCGGCACCTCATCCGGAGTCACCACAATCTGACGCTGATCGCTTTCACGCACCAATTGACGCAGATCACGCGGAGCACCTTCATTCCCCCTTTGCGTGGCCTCGCCTATTGCCACCAATCGAACTTGGATAGACAAATCGTTGCCGTCGGCTCGGACGCCATAAACACCGGTTTTTGGCGCGTCTTCCCTAGCATGAAGCATCACGGTGACCTGCCCCTCACTAACCCCGCCGCGCCGCGCCAACATATAGTTGGTAGGAGATCCATTCCAAGTAGCTTGAAAACTACGAACCTGATGAGCTCCCTTTCCTTTGACCAAGAATACACTCGCTGCACCGCCCGCTTCTACCTCAACCATCTGTGGCAAGACCTGCCACGTTGCCGCACCGGCAGTCATGCTGCCTATCACGGAAAAAGTAACCCAAGTCACTCCACATATCCGTCTTAACCATACTGCCATAATCACATTATACACCCCGGCACAAGCCCTCACGAACTAAGGTTCTCCCCAACTTGTTAACAAATTAGAAATTTTGATGCAAATCATTCATGCTGTAATACTTATTGTATTCCATAATCCTTATTAACATTTCCAGGAAGGACTTGTTAACAGGGTGTGAACAGCACTCAGGAAGCACCACAAAAAGGCTACTTCCAGCAAGAAACATCACATGATAACCTTCTTGCTCATGATTGCAGAGTCCGAGCGTTATTTTAAGAAGAAATCCATCCAGATCTCACTTGAGGGTATTGCACCCATTCACAGCCCCGAAGCCGAACAAGCTGTTTTGGGTGCCATGCTTTCTGGAAATCCCGATGCTATTGATCTGGCTACCGAAAAGCTCACCAAAGAAGATTATTTCAACCCCGGCCACCAAATCCTTTTCGACGCGATGCAGGAAATGCGCTCGAAATCCATCACCATCGACCCCAGCACCGTTTACCAATACCTTAACGACCACAAACTGGCTGATGCCATCGGCGGAGGTGCCGCTCTTCTTAGTGAACTCGCTGGCGGGGTTCTCTCTACCCTTTCGGCACCCCAACACATCGAAACCGTTAAAAACAAAAGCCTGCTGCGCCAATTACAAACTTCCTGCGCCCGAATCGTCTATGACGCCCAAGAACGTCAGCATGAAGTGGAACAAGTCATTGATGAGGCGGAAAAATCCATCTTCAACATCGCCGAGCGCGGCACCAGCAAAAGCCACCGGCTAGCCCGAAACGTCCTCGAAAGCACGCTCGATATCATCGAGAAGCGCATGCGCCGAAAGAGTCTTTACGATGGCATCCCTTCGGGATTTGATGAACTCGACGCACTCACTACCGGCTTCAAAGCAGGTGAAATGATCGTTATTGCAGCCCGACCTGGTATCGGCAAAACCGCTTTGGCGCTTAGCATGGTCAAAAACTTCATCAAAGAGCGCTACGATGAAGCCAATGACCGGTTCGTAAAACCGGGGCATCCAGTCGCGTTTTTCTCTCTGGAAATGACCTCAGAACAGCTTATGATGCGTCTCTTGGCCTCATGTGCCAATGTCCCGCTTCAAACGATGCGGGACGGGACTCTCACTAAGGATCAGCTCACCATGATTATCAATGTCGGAGCCGAGCTGTCTAGTGCCCCTCTCTACATAGACGAGTCCAGCATGCTTAATATCACCCAACTCCGCGCCAAGGTTCGTCGCCTTAAACAACACCATAATATCTCCGCGGTGGTTATCGATTACCTTCAGCTGCTCACCTCTTCCAGCGAGAAAGCCCGGGACAACCGCCAGGTCGAAGTCGCCGAAATATCACGAGGGATCAAAGCCCTCGCGCTCGAACTCAAAATCCCCATCATCGTATTGGCCCAGCTCAACCGTAAGCCGGATGAAACCAGCAGCGGTGAACCCGCTCTCCACCACTTGCGTGAATCGGGCTCTATTGAGCAGGACGCCGACGTGGTGATGCTGCTAAGTCGGGCCATGCAAAAGGGTGGCGATGTGGAAACGGTGGAAAACCAACACGGCAGGGCTATCAAAGCCACGCTCAACATTGCCAAGCAGCGCAATGGTGCCACCGAAAAAATCAACCTCCTGTTTCAACAGGATTACACCCGCTTTGACTCGTGGTCGCGCAGGATCGCATGACCCGATGTCATGAGCAACTATGATACCGCTCTGCGTGGATCTGGACGGCACCCTAATCAGGGGTGACACGCTTTGGCTATCTTTGCGGGCCGTTATGGCTCAGGGAATCCGGCCAACGCTTCATATCCCCTGGACATTTCTGACGGGTGGCCGCGCCCAACTTAAAGACTGGTTGACCACCCGGTATCTACCTGATCCCGCCCAATTGCCTTACCATTTAGAAGTGGTGTCTTGGCTGTGCAAAGAAAAAGAAGAAGGTCGCCGTCTGATTCTAGTCACCGGCGCACATCGTATCCTCGCCGATGGGGTTGCTCTGCACACCGGTATTTTTCATGAGGTCATTGCCACCTCCAACGGCTATAACATGTCCGGCTTGCTAAAAGCCCGTGAACTGGTGCGTCGCTTCGGTGAAAATGGCTACGACTATGCTGGTAACAGCTACGTGGACATTCCGGTGTGGCAATGCGCACGGAACATCATCATCGTCAATGCCTCCCGGAGAGTGGCTACCGAGGCACGCCAAATCGGCCAGGTCGAAAAAGAATTTTCCCGTCCGCTGGCCACCGGATCCTTCAGGGCAGCAACCGATCACGTTGATCCGCAGTGAGCAACGCGCATCGCTCGGTGCGACCAAACCAACGTATCCTGTTACGCGACACCACATCGTAAGCCGCATCGCGAAGAAAATCCGGCACAACTAGAAAGCATCTTGCCGCCCGCCTCCACCCACCCGTCAGATCTAGGGCACGTAGCACCGCTGTGGATCGCAGATAGACCCGCTCATCCGCTTGACCCATCGCCTCCACCAGCAAGACACTTCTCAAGTCGGGAGATAATTCAGGATGTCGTCGTAACACCTCCTCAGCCGTGACACCTTGAAGTGCCGCAAAGCGCAGGCGTCCTAGAGGATCGCATCGCATCAACATCTGTACACTGCGATTACACAACAAACACTCCGCATCAAAAAAGACCACACCGCAGGGTTTCTCATTCGAAGCGGCTTCTTGGTTATCCTCACTCTGTCTTCCCCATAACCACCATACGGATACCAGCGCACCCCAAAAAAATAAAATACCCACAACCTCATGCATCACCAGATAGTGTTTACCCGACCACCCGGCCAACAAGCTAATCACCACAATACGAATTAAGTTAAAGAGCAAGCCGATTCCGACGGCTCCCGCAAGCCGGGCCAGCTTCAACCACCAGGGAATACGAACCACAGTCACTAGGAGCAAAACCAGTAACAAGCAGCTTGATATCAGGCCAAAGCCATTGCATTCCGCAGCCACCTCGAAAGCTCTTTCATTCATCAGCAGGATCAGCTTGGGATCTGCCTCATTCAACCAGCCCAGACGGGTTTCATATCCCATCAGATCCAAGAGCCATGCCGCTCCCCATCCCGCCCCGACTCTCAGCGGTCGGTCAAACAGCGGAACGGTCAGTGCCAGAACTACGAAGCCCATGAATGCCGTCATCAGTGCCGCCAGCCCCCTTGCCAAACGATCACCAAAAACAAACATGATCCACCCCGCCAATCCTAAACAATAAGCGAACAACACCAGATACGCGGATTGCCACCAAAAATTGAGGGTCATGACCAGAAAGCTCAACCACAACAGACGCGCGGCGCGTGAACCAAACCGTAAATGCAGTCGCAGCCGCGCCCGATTCTCCAACATCAAATGGATTCCCGCCAGTCCAAGCACGATAAACGCACTCTTGAGCTGCTCGTAGTCCAGTGTTTGCTCCAGCAACCACAGAGTTGCCGGAGCAAATAAAAAAGACGTCACAAAAAATAGGAACCCACTCAGCAAAACCTCGGAGCGACTTATGCTAGGCAGGGGCTCATGGATTCCATCGCTGTTCATTAGTATAACATCTTAGTCATTCCGCAGCTCAAAAGCAAAGGTTCTGCTTTGAGGATCCGTTGACCCTGTGCTAGTCCGTTAGTATGTATACACACACCTCCACCTTTACCGTCAAGACCCGCGGTCAGGGCACCTACGAGATCACCTCGCAGGTGGCCGCCATCCTAGCCTCACGTCCGGTTCAACACGGCTTGTGCACTGTTTTTGTGGCTCACACCAGCGCCAGCCTACTGATTTTTGAAAACGCGGATCCCGAAGCTCGCACCGACCTCCACGCCTTTTTCGAGCGTCTCTGCCCGGAGAATGAGGACTATTTTGTCCACACCGCCGAAGGATCCGATGATATGCCAGCCCATCTCCGCATGGCACTGACCCGCACTTCTGAGGTGATCCCCATTCAGGAAGGAAGACTGGTGCTCGGCACATGGCAGGGTCTCTTCCTCTTTGAGCACCGGCGGGCACCCCACGCCCGCCGTCTCAGCGTCAATATCACCGGCATTTGATTGACATAACCCCAACACCGGCAAGGTCGCTTTTTTGCACTCGCCAGCCCAAAGCTAAAGATTAGTCTCCCGAAGAATGTTCGGTAGCATCCTACAAAACGTGGTTGGAGAGGATCTCAGCCTCCTGCAAAAAATGTTGGAGCGCGCCTCAGGCTATGTGGTGGACAACAGCTTCAAGCTTTTGGGTGCCGCTCTGATCATCGCCATCGGCTGGTTTTTAGCCAACTCCGCGTCGAAATGGTTTGTCCGGCTGGGCAACTTGAAAAAACTCGATATTACCCTTACACGTTTTTTGGCCGGGGCTTTGAGGATCGCGATATTGATCCTAGCCTTCATCATGGCTCTTAATAAATTCGACATCGCCGTCACTCCTTTGGTGGCCATGATCGGTGCCGGCACCTTAGGTATCTCGCTGGCATTGCAAGGCCCGCTTTCCAATTACGGTTCAGGCCTCATTATCGTTATCTCGCGCCCCTTTGTAGTGGGTGATACCCTGACCCTGTTAGGACATTCCGGAGTGGTTGAGGAAGTTAAATTAGGATTCACCCGACTCATTACTGAAGATGGTGAAGTCGTTACCATCCCCAACCGCCACATTGTTGGAGAAATTCAGATCAACTCCAAAAATCTCCGTATCGTCGAGGGAGTAGTTGGAATTGAATATGGTGCGGATGTATCCCAAGCAATCCAGATTATTACAGAAGCTATCAAACAAACCGAAGATGTTAGTTCAGGTCCCGCTCCCTTGGTGGGCATTGAGGCGTTTGGAGATTCTTCGATAAACCTCGGTTATCGCTACTGGATTCCCAGTCGCCGTTTCCACGAACTGCGATTCAAGGTAAACGCCTCTATCTGGCATAACCTCAAGACTGCCGGTATCAACATCCCCTACCCTCAACGCGTTTTACACATCTCCTCAGGACCTCTGAGCGGAACTTCGACTTTATCCAGCTAACGAGCTGGAAGCCTCTTCAAAATCCAGCGTCGTCCAGTTTTAGCGGCCATTGCGCCCACCAGACCAACGACATGGCCGCAAATGCCACCAACGCCACAAAAACCAGAAACCATCCATTTCCATTTTGATCCGGACGACGTTGGGCTAGTTTAAAGTAATACAATCCAGCAGACAGGCACCCCAACCCTACGCCCCCCAGACACGAGCGTGTCCACCATTCATATGGAAGTTGATGAAATTCAATCCATGCGGCTCCAAAGATCATTCCAGAAAAAATAAACGCGGGTAATAAGACACCCATATGCTTGATTTGGACCGAAAAAAATAGACCGAACACAAAAATGATATTCGCCATCATGATCAAAAAAAGAAATAGCGTCATCTGTAAGTGATCATTCCCTGTCCTCTGAATCCTTCAATCAAATTTTGACATCCAGTAGAATTGATGGTTTGATTTCGCATTCTAGGCGGTCGTGGCGAAATGGCAGACGCGCTGGCTTCAGGTGCCAGTGGGGGCAACCCCGTGGAGGTTCGACTCCTCTCGACCGCAGGCTTTTTTCCCACTACCGCGTCTGCACGACGTCGCCCCTGCCCTCTGCTCTCTCACTTACAGTGATGATCGACTGCCTCACGGAACTGACGGAAAAAGTAAGTCGCATCGTTGGGCCCCGGAGCCGCTTCCGGATGATATTGCACCGAAAAAGCGGGGAAATCCATATGACGTAACCCTTCGCATGTCTGGTCATTCAGATTAACATGCGTTACCTCTACGCTGCCCTTGTCAAAACTTTCCGTATCCACCGCAAAGCCATGGTTTTGAGAAGTGATCTTAACCTCCCCAGATCGCAAATCCTTAACAGGGTGGTTGCCTCCGCGATGTCCAAATTTCAACTTATACGTCGTTCCTCCCAAAGCGTGGGACAGAATCTGGTGTCCTAAGCAGATACCGAAAATAGGCTTCTTTCCCAAAAGCTCGCGCACCGTGTCATGCGCGTACGTCACAGCGGCAGGATCTCCAGGACCATTGGACAGAAATATTCCGTCGGGATTCATTGCCAACACTTCATCCGCCGCAGTGCGAGCAGGAACTACCGTTACATGAAAACCCTGCTCCCGAAGACGTCGCAAAATGTTCTTTTTTATGCCATAATCATAAGCAACAATGCGTCGTTCCAAAGGAGCCATCGAGCGATCCACGTTTAACTGATGCGTTTGGTGATCGTCAAACCAGTTGGGATTCATGTGTCCTTCCTCATCCCAGACGTAAGGCAGGGCGCAGCTTACATCCTTCACCAGATCCAATCCCTCCATGCCGCACCAACCTCTGGCTCGGTGAATCGCTTCGTCATGCGTGATGTCTTCAGTGGAAAGCGTCGCCTTCATAGCCCCGGCCACGCGGAGACGCTTGGTCAGTGCCCGTGTATCCACATGTTCAATGCCCGGCAAGCCGGCTTCCCGCATGAACTCATCCAGAGTCTGACGACTGCGGAAATTACTGGTGACTGGAGAAAGCTCCCGAACCACCAACCCCAGGGCCTGGGGACGTTCGGATTCACTATCTTCGGGAATGATACCGTAATTACCGATCTGAGGATAAGTCAGCGTTACGATCTGACTGCGGTAGGAGGGGTCAGTTAATATTTCCTGGTAACCCGTCATGGAGGTGTTGAAACAAATTTCCCCGGACACCGTAACCGATGCACCAAAGGCAAGCCCCTCAAATACGGTTCCGTCCTCAAGTGCCAATACCGCCCTGCGCCTCTGATTACTGATGTTTTTCATTGATGATTCATGTCTTGCCACACCACCCGCCCTTGCACAAGCGTGCAAATGGCCCGCCCCTTGAAAGATCGGCCCGCAAAAGGGGACATTTTAGATTTTCCCACAAAACGGGAGGGATCCACAATCCATTCCAGTCTAGGGTTCACCACCGTCACGTCGGCCGGACGGCCAAGTTGTAAACTGCCGCGACCCAATCGAAAATAATCAGAAACGCGTGTGGACCAGAGTGCGCAAAACGCTAAGGGCGAGACACCCTCACCATGAACCAGTGCGGTTAACGTCGCCCCCACCGCCGTCTCCAGACCTGGAGCCCCAAACGGAGCATCATCAAACTCCACCTCCTTTTCATAACCACAAGTCGGCGCATGGTCGGAGCAAAGAAAGTCCACTACCCCGTCCTTCACCGCTCGTCTTAGTGCAGCCACATCTTTTTCAGAACGTAACGGTGGATCCACTTTGTAAATGGTTTGATATCCCGACAAACTAGAATCGTCCAACAAGAGATGGTGTGGAGTAGCTCCGGCAGTGACCGTTACCTGCCGCTCTTTCGCCTCCCTGATCAGTCGAATACTGCCCTCGGTGGTGATCCTTAAGCAATGCAGCCTTGCCCGTGTCATTTCGGCCATCAACACATTACGCGCCACCATCATCTCTTCGGCGATCGCCGGCCAGCCGCGCAAACCAAGCAGCACCGACCAGTATCCTTCATGCATCAGTCCACCGGGACTCAAGCTCTCGTCGCGACAATGATCCAGAATGGGAATGTCAAACATGGAGGCGTATTCTAGTGCTCTGCGCATCAGCTCATTGTCCTGAAGCGAGCACTGATGATCGGTCAGGGCCACCGCCCCCGCCCGATGCAGGGAACCAATCGGTGCCAAAAGTTTTCCCTCCATACCCCGGGAAACCGTCGCAGTCTGGTGAACTGTCACCACGGCGCGATCCGCTGCGCGTTGTTGAATCCAAATCAACCGGTGAACCTCATCTGTCGCAGGCTGATTGCCGGGCATGTTCACCAGCCCGGTGAATCCCCCCGCCGCCGCTGCCGTTGTTCCGGTTTCAACCGTCTCACGGGACGTCATACCCGGCTCACACAGATGAACCATGGAATCAATAAAACCAGGACAAATCCAGCAATCTGGCCCTACTTCCACGACACTATCTGCATCGCCCTCGAGAAACGGCTCCACTACCACACCTTGATCTATGAACAGACTACCCAGCTCATCTCGTCCGCATGATGGATCCAAAATCCTGCCGTTTTTGAGAATGATTTTTCCGCTCATTCTACACCCCCCTCATCCGGTTCCATAACGCCGCCACCCATCAAATACAATAAAGCCATACGCACCGCCAAGCCGTTAGTCACTTGGTCAAGAACCACTGAGTTCGGTCCGTCCGCCAAATCACTGTCAATCTCGACCCCCCGATTAATCGGACCCGGATGCATAATGAGAACTTCCGGTTTGCACCGCGTAAACCGCTTGGCGTTTAACCCGTAAATGGCCACATACTCGCCCACCGATGGGAAAAGCGTCTCACGCTGGCGCTCGTGTTGAATGCGCAAAAGATTGATGACATCCGCCGACTCCAGCACCGCATCAAGATCGTAACTCACCCGAACACCCATGCGCTCAAATACTTTGGGCAATAGCGTCCGGGGGCCTACCAAGGTAACTTCGGCCCCTAGTTTTTTGAGCGCCCAAATGTTGGAGCGTGCCACCCGGCTGTAAAGGATGTCACCGCAAATCACCACGTGCTTTCCTTCTAATGATCCCAAACGTTCCTGAATGGTGAAGACATCCAGAAGAGCTTGAGTCGGGTGTTCGTGGGCTCCATCCCCCGCATTGATCACGCGTGACTCCAGTCGCTCAGCCAGAAACCGTGCTGCTCCTGCGGCACTGTGACGAATAATGATGAAATCGGCATTAAGTGCCTGAAGGTTCAGTGCGGTGTCTTTGAGCGTCTCCCCCTTGCGAAAACTGCTGGCCTCTTGCTGAATACTTAACACATCCGCACTTAGTTTCTTGGCCGCCAGTTCAAAAGACGCCCGGGTGCGGGTGCTCGGTTCGATGAACAAATTCACCACCGTCCTGCCGCGCAGTGTGGGCACTTTTTTGATTCTCCTCTGGAGGATGGTCTTGAAAACGGTAGCTGTCCGCAGAACGGTATCAATTTCGGAGCGATCCAGTTCACGGATCTCAATCAGATCTTTGCGGATCCAGCTCATGCGGTCTCCTCTACGCTTCGCACCCAAACAGAATCTTCTCCATCGACCTCCTCGAGATGGCATACCACCTTATCCACAAACCGGGTGGGCACGTTTTTACCTACATAGTCTGCGCGGATTGGTAATTGGCGATGCCCTCGATCAATCAAAACCGCCAATCGGATGACCGAGGGTCGCCCCAAATCATTCAGCGCATTTAAAGCAGCGCGGATCGTTCGACCCGTGAATAAAACGTCATCCACCAGCACCACCCGTTGACCTTCAATATCAAAAGAAACTTCGGTATCTTGGGGAACCGGTAGTTTGCTTCCCCAGTCGTCACGATGAAAAGATATATCCAGTGAACCCGAACCAAGAACGTTTCGTTGTGAATCGAGTTCAAGAATTACTTTAAGGAGTCGCTGCGCAAGAGGAACGCCTCTTGAGTGAATGCCCAGTAAAGCCAAGGGTTCCGTTGGCGGATTGTTCTCCAAAATCTCGTGGGCCAGCCTGATGACAGATCGGCGCATAGTGGCCGCGTCCATCGCTAAGTGTTCGTTCATGTTTCCTTTCTGGCCTCTCTGGACCAGCTTAAAGGGCGTTAATGTTCTCAAAAAAGCATTTCGGATTTACGCCTGATTGGCTTCTTTCTTTTTAAGTCGTTC
>JBHJOR010000068.1:0-14013 GCA_050329585.1 Methylacidiphilales bacterium
TTCAATCCGAAGGCTGCCATGTGACGCAACGAGAGGTACACACGCACACCAAGTCGTTCGCTAACGCGTTGCGTGGCGCCCTCCGTGAAGATCCGGATGTTATCATGGTCGGAGAAATGCGGGACCTTGAAACCATCTCGCTCGCGATCACCGCATCGGAAACCGGCCACTTGGTCTTAGGAACCTTGCATACTTCGAATGCCGCCCGCACCATGCAGCGTTTGCTCGATGTCTTCCCTGTCAATCAGCAGGCCCAAATCCGCACCATGGTCAGTCAATCGATTCGAGGAGTCATTTGCCAGCAACTCGTCCCCCGCGCCGATGGCACCGGACGCGTCCTGGCCTTGGAAATTATGACCCACTCACCGGCCATCGCCAACCTCATCCGCGAAGGTAAAAACTTCATGCTGCCCGGTCAAATGCAAGTCGGACGCAAGCAGGGAATGGTGCTGATGGATGATTCCCTTATGGAACTCTATGAACAACGCCTCATCACCGCCGATGAGGCCCATGCCCGCAGTCAGAACAAAAAACTTTTTGCCGCCGCACTGGCCGCTCGCGGAGCACGCTAAACCATCATACCGGATCTTCACATGCCAAACGAAATCAACCGTTTTTTTGAAGACATGGTGGCCCAGGAAGGGTCTGACCTTCATTTGTCTGAAGGTCAGCCTCCCAAGTTCCGTAAGCACGGTGAAATACGTCCCCTCCGTGATGAACCTCTTTCCCGCACCGAAATGGATCGATTACTTTCCCCCATCTGCCGCCCCCAGATGTGGAAGCGTTTCCAAGACACCGGCGATTTGGATTTCGCCTACGAAATGAATTCCGAATCCCGCTTCCGGTGCAACTATCACCAACACATCAACGGCTATGGTGCCATTTTCCGTCTTATTCCCACCCGCATCAAAACCGTGCAGGAACTGGGAGTTCCCGGTGTCATTGAATCCTTCGGAGATCTGCGTTCAGGGCTGGTTCTAGTCACTGGCCCCACCGGTTCCGGTAAGTCCACCACTCTCGCGGCCATTATCAACTATATCAACCGCCGATACGCCAAACATATCATTACCATCGAGGAACCCATCGAGTTCGTTCACCAGAACATTCACAGCGTCATCACTCAACGGGAAGTGCCCACCGACACCCCCAACTTTTCTAAAGGACTTAAATCAGCGTTGCGTGAAGACGCCGACGTGGTGCTGGTGGGTGAAATGCGTGATTTGGAAACCATTTCACTGGCCCTCACCGCCGCCGAGACCGGTCTATTGGTATTCGGAACCCTGCACACCAACAGCGCCATGAAGACCATCGACCGTGTAATCGACGCCTTCCCTGCTGATCAGCAGGAACTTATCCGCACCATGCTCTCCACGTCCCTGCGCGGTGTGGTGGCCCAGCTCCTGCTCAAACGCAAAGACAACGGGGGTCGCATCGCGGTCAATGAAATTCTGGTCTCCAATGATGCCGTTGCCGCCATCATTCGTGAAGGCGCCACGGTCAAACTCATCGACGTGCTCAAATCAGGCCGCGCCGATGGCATGCAGTTGATGGACGACTCCATCCACAGCTTTTACCAACAGGGCATCGTCAGCGGTCATGAAGCCTACATGAAATCCAGCGAAAAAAACCGCTTCGCCCCTCATCGTGACCAGCAATAATGTTTCGTCCATGCATCTCGCATCACTCACGGATCATTGCCTGGCAGGACGGGAACTCACTCCGGAAGAATGTGCCACCGCCGCCTACGCTCTGGTTGAGCCCGCAGTCCCGGACGAAGATAAAGCCTCTTTCCTCCGCGCGCTGACCGACAAAGGCGAAACCCCGGGTGAACTGGCCGCATGGGTTCAAGCCCTGCTTCCCTTGTCCGTGGATCCCGGTCTGTCGGGCGATCTGGATGGAAGCCCGTTGTTCGACTGCTGTGGCACCGGCGGCGGGAGTTTGGATCTGGTCAACGTTTCCACCTCCCTCATGTTTCTGCTGGCCGCCGCCGGCGTTCCAGTCACCAAGCATGGCAACCGGGGCGTCACCAAGAAAGCCGGTAGTGCCGATCTGCTACAGCACTGGCGCGGCACCCTTGATGATAGTCCCGCGGCGGTGCTTCCCTCATTACGTCAACACGGACTGGCGTTCTGCTTCGCACCCGTCTTCCATCCGGCTTTCCGGCATGTGGCCGCCGTGCGCAAACAACTCGCCGCCGAAGGCCGCCGCACCGTCTTCAACCTGCTGGGCCCTTTGCTTAATCCGTGTCGCCCCCAGACCCAGATGGTCGGCGTTTTTCGCAGAGAACACCTTCCGCTTTTTGCTGAAGCCCTGCGGAAACTGGGACGCAGACGTTATCTGGTTGTTTATGGAGAAGATGCCGAGGGCCGAGCGCTGGGTGAAGTGAGTAGCATTGGCCCGACCCGTTTGCTGGGCTCTCTGGACGGTGTGGAAGTGGATCGGGAAATTCATCCCGTCACTCCGGCACCGGTCACCCCGCTTTTGGTTTGCGGCGCTGCGGAAAGTGCCGCTCGTATTGAAGCGGTTTTTCACGGCAGAGAAACGGGTCTTCTAGCCGAATTCATTCTACTCAACGCCGCAGTAGGTGCCTGGGTCAACGGAATAACAGACTCCATCGGCGCGGGTGAAAAACAGATGCGAGAGCTACTTCACTCCGGTTTAGTGACTAAAAAATTGGAATCATGGGTTCAAAGCGACTCTGCCTGATGGGCTGAACGCGACCTTTTTATGGATTGCCATTGAGCCCGGCGATCCGTTGTGAAAAGATACACTATGCAATACCGACGCTGCGGCCAAAGCGGCCTTCTTCTTCCTGCCATTTCTCTCGGAGGATGGCATAACTTCACCACATTGGAATCCGCCCGCTCCTTGATGCTTACCGCCTTTGATCTGGGCATCACCCATATCGACTTGGCCAACAACTACGGTCCGCCCCCCGGAATCGCTGAAACTCAGACGGGTCGTGTGCTGGAAACCGACCTAGCCGCTCACCGTGACGAATTGATTATTTCATCTAAAGCAGGCTACCGCATGTGGGAGGGCCCTTACGGTGAATGGGGGTCGCGTAAATACCTCATCGCCAGCTTGGATCAGTCCCTGCGTCGCCTCGGCCTTGATTATGTGGACATTTTCTACTCACACCGTTTTGATCCGGCTACGCCATTAGAAGAAACCATGGGTGCACTTGACTATGCCGTGCGGTCGGGCAAGGCACTCTACGCGGCCATCAGTAATTACCCTGAAGCCGAGGTGCGCCGGGCCTCTAAAATCATGAAAACACTGGGCACACCGCTCCTAGCCCACCAAGTCGCTTACAATCTCTTTCACCGCAACATGGAAAACGGAGTCATGCAGCAGTCCTCCCGTCGTGGAATGGGCATCACCGCGTTCTCCCCCCTGGCGCAGGGATTACTCACTGATCGTTACTTATCAGGCATTCCCGAAGACTCACGCGCCGCCAGTCAAACCGGGTTTTTGAAAGCCGAGCATGTCACCGAGGATAAAGTCAGAATCATACGCGCTCTGAACGACGTGGCACTAGAACGCGGTCAAAGCCTTTCTCGCTTAGCCTTGCAGTGGTGCCTGCGACACGAGGAAGTTACCAGTGTCATTATTGGTGCCAGTCATCCTGATCAAATACGTAGCAATGTATTGGCACTGGATGACCCGATTTTAAGCGCGGAAACCTGCACCCGCTTACACCTTCTCCTCGAACCCTGACCCGAGCACGAGAGCACCCGTAAAACAAATCACCCGGAAGGTCGTTCCGGGTGATTCAGGAGGTATGAATAGGAATAAATGTATAAGATTAGACCGACATTCCTAGCGGTTGTTCAAAAAGATTTAAAAAAAATTGAGGATTTTTTTAAAAGCAGAATTTAGACTTTTATAAATAATCTAAACTTCTCACTGCCAGCAACTTAGAGCTATACAGTCTAATTCCACGGAGCCTCTGCTAGGCAGCTCTCGAAAATTATCTTTTGGAGAGAACCCAGAAAGCGTGGATGATTCCACCGATCCCGAAGAGTAAAATCCAGAGGAGGAGATTAATGATCAGATCTTTACCTGCTCCCTTACGCATGAAGACGGCAACAGGGGGGAGGAGGATGGCGAGGATGATTTCGATGAGGGTCATGTCTCTTACTACCCATTCCCGACATAAGCTGCAAGGGCCATTTTGACGGGGCGAGTTACAAACTGGTCACGCTGATTCCGCGATCAGATCGAGCTGAGCGGTATTCTCTCCAACGGGAGATTACTTCTTTAAGCTGACCCCGGATCGCTTACAGGCTTTCAATAAAGCTTCAGTAAATTGCTCTAACTGCTGGCGGGTATGCAACGCACTGACCGCACAACGGATGAGATCCTTACCCACCGGCACCCCGGGAGAAACCGACATCACGGTGAAAAATCCCGACTCCCACAGAGACTTCCACACCGCCCAACAGCGGTCGCGATTACCTATAACGATCGGAACCGCCGCCGTAGGACTGTTCCAATAATCGAAGCCATGCTGATCCAGTAAGCCCCGCAAATAGCGGACGTTATCGAGCAGCTTTTCCCGGTGTTGGGGCTCGGCCCTCATGACCCGGAGGGATGCAAGGGCGGTGGCACAAACCGGCGGGGTGGGGGCGGCACTGAAAATGATCTGCTTGGAGTTGCTACGCAAATAATCAATGACCGAACGATCCGCCGCTACGAATCCTCCCGCACTGGCCAACGATTTGGAAAAGCTGGAGACGATGACATCCACGTCATCGGCCTTGCCAAAGTGGTGGCAGACACCACGACCCTCCGGCCCGAGCATTCCGAAACCGTGAGCGTCATCGACAATCAAAAATGCCTGATAACGATTAGCCAGCTCAACCAATTCATCCACTGGAGCAATGTGACCTTCCATCGAATAGACCCCGTCCACCAGGATAATTTTAGGCTGATCGGGCTCCAACTGCTCCAACAACCGTGCAAGAGATTCCATGTCATTATGACTGAACCGCTCGATGGTTCCGAAACTCAAACGAATTCCATCCCAAAGAGAGGAATGGATACTTTTATCGACTATGACTGCGTCGCCCCGTTGTGCGATGGATGAGATGCTCACCATGCAGGCCATGTATCCTGCGGTCATGATATGACATGCTTCTTTGCCCAAAAAATCAGCCAACTCTTCCTCCAGCTCGGTATGATAGGAACGTGATCCATTGGCCAACCTCGATCCACAGGCACTGGTGCCCCACTCGTCAATCACCTTTTTGGCCGCTTCCATCACCTTGGGATGCTGGCTGAGCCCCAGGTATTCGTTGCTGGACATCATCACCATCGGACGACCATCAACTTCAATATTGACACCCTGATTCTTTGTAACCGTATGGTAATAAGGATTGTACTTCAGACGTAGACGGGTGTTCACGTCCGCTTCACAACGAGCGGCGATGGGTTTTTTAACTTCTTTGTCTGCGAACAGAGGGACTTTGAACATAAATAGGTGTTTGAGGGCCTGAACGATTCGTTATCGGCAATCAGGCTTGTGATAATTGGCGAAACATAACGGTGAAGTTTTTGAAAGCAATTATTTATTATCAAAGGGCTTATTAAACTTTTTACAATAAAAACTTGTTTGGAGCGGCGCGACTCTTAATCTGAAAATAATGCGAAAAGGCAAGGCAACCTTCATGCCCTCCCATGCGGCATCATGGGTTATGCTGGCTTTACTGGCCTTGTGCCCTCGTGTCCAAAGCCAGGATCAGGACATTTATACGCTGGCGGATTGCTTAAACATCGCCCTCAAAAAGAACCCGTCACTGGAATTGGCACGCCTCTCCGCTGAACGTGCTCAGGGATCCATTATTGAAGCCAAAGCCGTTCTCTACCCTCAACTCAAAGTGGGTGCCACGGCTGGTATGGAAAACAACGACGTTTTGGGGCAAAAAAATCCCTCTGAAAACGAGTTGCGCGAAGACTGGCGGGGCGAGGTTCGTGTCACATGGAACATTATCAGCGGTGGCGAAAACAGCGGTAACATTGGCCGCGCCAAAACCGAACTGAGTAAAGAGCTTCTTCTTTACGAAAAAGTGCTCAACAACCTCGTCCACGAGGTCAAAACCCATTTCTACGAGGCCATGCTCTATTCGGGTCAGGTCGAAACCCAGCGGCAAATTATTGACCTTCTCGAAAAAGAGGTCGTTCGCCAGGAACGCCTGTTTGAAGCCGGCCGAAGCACCAAATTCAATATTGTCCGCACGCAAGTTCGTCTAGCCAATGAGAGCCCCCGATTCCTTCAAGCTGAAAAAAATCTCCAGGAGTCCGCTATCCGTCTGGTTCGAGCCATGGGTTTGACCTGGGACATGGAATCCGGCGCCGCCCCACTCCAACTGAGTGGCGAACTCAGCTGCCCCGAACTGGATCTCAAACTCACAGAAGCCGTAAAAATCGCGCTACGTCAACGCCCCGATACCCGTGAGCACGATTACAGTATCCAAATCGCTGAATTCGAAGCGCGGGTGGCCCGCTCCTCCAACATCCCCAAAATCGACCTTTTTGCCCAAGGCATTGCCCGGCGTGATGATGGCTCAGGATCCTCTTTTATCGATTATTCAACGGAGGCCGCTTTTGGTTTTTTAGGACGCTGGGATATTTTCGACGGCTTCGCTGGAAAAGGCCGGGCCAAACAAGCAGACGCCCGCCGCCAGCAAGCTGAAATCCGGCGCGATGATGCCGGCCGACTCATCGCCCTCGAAGTCACTCAAGCCTTCACCTCACTTGCCCAATCCAGAAAAATTCTCGATAGCCAGGCGCAAAATGTTAAGCGAGCCGAACAATCCATTGATATGGCCCGCTCCTCGGTGGACGCCGGCTTCGGATCACAATTCGATATTCTACAAGCCACTGTGGATTACAACCAGGCCCTCAACATCGAACTGGAAGCAAAATTTAACTACCATCGCAGCCTGGCCGATTTGGAAAAAGCCCTTTTCACCCAGTCTAACCCGTTGACCCCCGGCGATGTGAATTACGAGCCAACGCTAACAGGTGGTAGTTCCTTTCGCTCGCCGGAAAACTTCGACGTCAGGAGATGATCCCCATGTCCTGCCTCCGCACCACTGCGGCCACGTTTTGCCTGATTCTGGTATCCGTTTGCACAGCGGTCGCTCAGAACGCCACGCCATCCTCCCCTCCTCCGCTGACGTGGCGCGAATGTGTGGACATTACGCTTCAACACAACACGGATATTCGCTCCGCCGCCACACGACTTGAGGAAGCCGTCGGTGCACGCTTGGAATTCCGCAGCCGCGCTCTACCGCAAGTCAGCGGCACCGCCATCACCTTTCCTCCTCTGGTATTGCTGGACGTTCGCCAGATGGTCTTTGATCAACGGGCTATGCTAGCTTGGAAAGCCTCCCGTCTCACCCAGCCTGTGGCACGACTCAATTACGAGGTCGAGCTCAACAAAACCTTGACCACACTGCGCATCGCCTACCTTAACGTCATCTTCCTCCAAGAACAACGGCAGATGACACAAGAACTGCAAAGCTTCATTGAAACACGCCGCATCAACGCCCAATCCATGTTCGACTCAGGCCAGCTACAGCGTTCCGAACTCCAACAAGTCGAAGTCCGGGCGGCCTTAGTTCGCGATGCGCTTGTTCTCTTGGATGATCGCATCCAAAGCGCCCAAAGCGGCTTGCTGCGCGTCATGGGAACCGGCACCGAAATCGGCCCGCTGGTCGATTCTTACGAGACTATTCCTCGCTCCCCGGTGGATCGCCAAAAAGTCTTACAGATGGCCCAAACTTCACTTCCAGAGCTGCTTCTGTTGGATAAACTTATTGAAGCGGGTAACTACCAAATCCGCATCACCCGTGCGGATCGTTATCCGAACGTTTACCTCTACGGGCGGGCGGAATTCTCCCCCGGCACCGGAGGCTTCCTTAGTGAAAAAAGATCCGAAAATGCCGTCACCCAAACCGCTACGGCCGCAGGCGGAGTCGGTGGAGCCTTGACAGGAGGAGGCACCGGCGGTGCCCCAGCCGCAGTCGATCCAACCAAAGACACTACCGGCCTGGGTGATGTCAACACGCTCCAAACCGGCAGCACCAATGACGACGAGTTTGAAAAGTCCCGCGGCGTCTTCGGCCTTCAACTCTCTTGGCAGCCACTTGATGGCGGCCGCACCACCGGAAAAACCGTTAAACGAGTCTCAGAGCGCGACCGGGATGAAACCTTGGCTGAGGAAGTTCGCGCTAACCTCCCCGGTCAGGTTGATGAGGCGTGGCAACAAATTGAAACCACCCGCCAACTCCTCCAACAGGCCAGCTCATTGCCCGACTTCGGCGGCACCATCGCCATGGCAAGGGACGAATACGAAGGACAACGCGCCAGCCACAACGAAACCCTCTCGCTGGTTCTCGATCAATTCGCCTTTCAGTCTCGCTTGCAGGAATCTAAATACCGTGCCAACGTCGCCCTGACCTTTTTGAGACGCCTGTCCGGACAATTGCTGGCTTTTGCTGGCGAGACCAACCCGTGATCTGTGTCGTAAGAGGATTGGTTGCAACTCAACGTGGAGATTATTTTGAAGGAAAAACTGATCGCTTTTTGGAACGATAAAAAGAAACGATGGATTGCCATCACGATCCTGGCCGTTCTGATTATTACCCCCATCATCATTATTCTCACCGCCCCCGCCATCCCGGCAGAAATCGGTAAAATTACCCGTGGCGATGCGATCGCCGCGGTTTACGGCACCATCACGGTCAAACCGGAAACCGAGGTGCTGGTCAAATCCCGAACCTCCGGCGTCATCCGCGAAATCAACGTGGAACAGGGCCAAGCCGTTAAAAAAGATGCCCTCATGGCCAAAATCACCGATGAGGAACAAGGCACTAACTTGGAAGAAATGAAAGTGGAATTGGATGCGGCCCGCCAGCGCCAATCCATCGGCTCTTCCGCAGCTAACGAACTCAAGAGCCGCCGCCTCGAACTCGAGCGCATCACTCCTCTGGTTCGCGATGGCCTCATTGCCCCCATGGAACTCCAACGCGTCCAGAGCATCGTCGAAGATCTCACCCGAAAAGTTTCTCAGGAAATTGTCGAACTTGAACAAGCCGTCGCGGTGGCACAAACCAAATACGACAATGCCCGCAACCAGATCGACCAGGGTGCCATCCGCTCCCCTATTGACGGCGAAGTGCTCGAAGTGTTCGCCCGCCTCGGTGAAGTGGTTCTCAATCAATCCCAGCTCTTTGTGGTCGGCAGCAAACAAACCCACTTGGTTGCCGTGGTGAACGAAGAGGATGTCGGAGCCATCGAAGAAGGCATGACCGCCAGCGTTCGTCTTTACTCATTCGGAAACCGCGATTTCACCGCCAAAGTCATGCGCAAAATGAACCGTGGCATTAACCAGAGCTTCGAAGTCATTCTTAAACTCGAGTCGGATTCCCCTGTCGAACTTTTTACCGGCATGACCGGAGAAGCCAACATCGTCATCGGCAAACGAGAAAACACCCTCTTGGTTCCCACCCGCGCACTGCGAGATGGAAACCTTCTATACGTCCTGCGCGGTGGCAAAGTGCGCCTCCAGCGCGTGCAAACCGGATACCGTAACATCGAGGTCTGCGAAATCACTGATGGGGTTAACGAGGGTGAGACCATCATCCTCAGCGAGCATGACCGTTACAAGGAAGGGGATCGGGTCAAATCA
Organism: Methylacidiphilales bacterium; assembly: GCA_050329585.1. Taxonomy (GTDB): domain Bacteria; phylum Verrucomicrobiota; class Verrucomicrobiia; order Methylacidiphilales; family JBCBYL01; genus DAIPIT01. The sequence continues at coordinate 9,701 of JBHJOR010000068.1, forward strand.
CTTTAACCCCCCACGCCTCCCGCCGTGCCCTCATCCTTCCAAATCGCCTGGCGCTTCTTCACTCAAAGTAAGCGCTCTATGTTCCTGAGCGCGATTGGGGTCGTATTCGGTGTGGCCTTTTATATCACCGGCCAGGCTCAGACCGAGGGATTCCAGAATTTTTTCATCGATACCATCCTCGGCAGTAAAGGTGCCATCATCATCCAAGATCGCTTCCAAGCTTCCTACTCCCAGCTCCTGGAAGAAAAAAATAACACACTGGTCGTCGTCTCCAACCCTCAAAAGCGCAAATTCTACCCCGGTATCAGCGACGCCTACCGGGTTATGCGGGTCGTCAAGGATTTCCCCAACGTTGAAGCTGCCTCTCCTATCTTGGAAATCAAAGTCTCCATCCGCGCCGGTCTTCGCAGTGAAGTCGCCTCCCTGTATGCCATCGACATCCCCCTCCACACCGCCACCAGCGATCTCAAATACCAGATCATTGACGGCACCTTCCAAAGCTTCGAACAGGATCCCGACGGGCTGCTCATCGGTAAGGAATTAGCCAATAAACTCGACATCTTTGTCGGCCAGGCTGTCAACCTCACCGGACCGGAAGCCAACACCCGCCGCTTCAACGTCCGCGGAATTTACGAAACAGGCATCAACGCTATTGATGACAAACGTCTTTACTCCCACCAGAGACCCGCCAAATACTTAGTCGAGGGCGTGGTTCCCATGTCCTTTATCCTCATTAAATTGAAAGATTCCATGCGAGCGCCTCAAGACGCAAAAGCTATGGAACAACTGCTCGGGCACCGTTCACGCCCGTGGCAAGATCGTGAAAAAAGCAATATGCAGATTTTTCGCACCCTGCGCATCTCCGCAGGTCTGGCCATCAGCTGTATCATCCTGCTGGCCGGGTTCGGTATTTTTAACATCCTCACCATGAGCGTTCTGGAAAAAACCAAGGAGATCGCCATCCTTCGTTCCATGGGCTACACACGCTTCGACATCGTAGCCATTTTCTTGTGGCAGGGGCTCCTGGTCGCCATTCTCGGCATCGCCTTGGGTTGGATTTTTGGTCTATTGCTCACGTGGACGGTCACCCACATCCCCATTAAAATCCGGGGCATCTTTAAGGCCGACCACTTCATCGTCGTTTATTCGTTCAAACATTACCTGCAAGCCGCATTCTTGGCGCTTCTCTCGGTGTTGGTCGCCTCATGGATACCTGCCCGCCGGGCAGCGCGTATGGAACCCGTTCAAATACTTCGAGGCACGTCGAATTGACGTGCCCGCTTCCCGTTGTAACCTGCCCCAAACATGAAACCCACATCCAAATCCACCCCCGTCCTCATCCTGGGCACCGATGATCATGCCCAAGTCATCATCGATCTCTGCCAGATCCTCCATCGTCCCATTGCCGGATTGGTGGCTTTGCAGAAATCTGAAAATGCCAGTGAAATTTTAGGGGTGCCCGTTTTTGCCGATGATCGCGCCCTGAAACAATTTCATCCCGACCAAGTAGAACTGGCTTCCGGTATCGCTTCCGTCCGGGTGTCTGAAAAAAGGGAAATCCTCTTCCAACGTTATAAAAAAGAAGGGTATCGCTTTGCCCAGCTTATTCATCCCGCAGCCTGCATCGCCCAAAACGTCCATTTAGGTGAAGGGTGCGTGCTGATGGCTGGCAGCATCGTCCAAACCGGCGTTCAGGTGGGCGATAACGTTATCCTTAACACCGGCTGTTCCATCGATCACCACTGTCAGATCGGAGATCACGTCCACGTGGCACCTGGTGCCATCTTAGCCGGGCGGGTTCGGGTGGGTATTTCCAGTTTCATCGGTGCTGGCGCCACCATCATCCAAGGAGTCGAAGTCGGACGCGGTTGCGCAGTCGCCGCTGGAGCAGTAGTAGTCGGACCGGTTTTTGACGGCTCCCGCGTCATGGGCATCCCCGCAAGCGAACACTAGTGGAGCCTTAATCAGCGCGTGAATCCAGCATGCAATGCCGCAGCGACTCCGGAAATTGTTCAAGCGCATCGTAGGCGGCGTATTGATACATTTCACTTAAGGTCGGATAATTGAAACACGTGCCGAGAAACAGACGGATATCCGCTTCCATCATCATGGCGGTCACCGCCACATGAATCACTTCAGTAGATTGATCGCCAATGAGATGGGCACCCATAAGCCTTCCGGATCCGGCATGGAATAGTAATTTCAGACGGCCTACATCCTCACCGATCATCATGCCCCGGGCATGATTATGGTAGCGGGCCCGACCCACCACATAAGATATTCCCGAAGCCTTCAATTCTTCCTCCGTGGCTCCCACCATGGAACATTCTGGAATGGTATAAAGACCAAAGGGTAAGACGGGCTTGGGCCGCGCCGCACCTCCTACGGTGAACATATCGATCACCGCCTCGCGTGCCTGATGCATCGAGGTTGAGGCCAGAGCCGGAAAACCTACCACATCACCCGCCGCGTAGATGTGTGCCGCACTGGTTCGGCCTTTGGCATTGACCTCGATCTGCCCGCGCTCGGCCGTTTTAACACCGGCTACATCCAACCTCAACATCTCCACATTGCTGATCCGCCCCGCCGTCACCAGTGCGGTCTCGCATTCAATGATGCGATTGCTATCCATTTGTAACTGCAGCACTTTTCCTTTGCGGCGGAACTTATCCACTCTTTGATTAAAGTGGAGTCGCACCCCCGACGCCTCGAGCGACTCCACCAGCATGGCGGATAGTTCAGCGTCCATAAAATGAAGAATCTGATCGCGATTATGCACCAAATGAACCTCAACTCCCAGTGCGCGGAAAAGACAGGCGTATTCAATCCCGATCACCCCGGCCCCGATGATGGCCATCGATTCAGGAATCTTTTCCATGGCTAATACGGAGTCCGAATCAAATACCGCTCGATCATTAAATGGAAAGAGATCCGGATGATGTGGACGCGATCCGGTGGCAATGAGAATATGTCCGCCAGTAAGGAGGCATTGCTCATTCCCATCATCCACCTGGACTGAAAAAGGATCCATAAAGGATGCCGTTCCCTGAAAGCGATAAACCTGATAGTGCTGAAGCTGGGCCATGATACGACCGCGCTCGGAATCGGCCACCTGTTGTTTCCGGATTAGAAACTCTTGAATGTTTAACTGCGGAGGCTGAGGGTCGATCGCCGGAGCAAGTCCGCGCTTTCTCCAACCCGAAAGTTGCAGTGCCGCTTCACGCAGTGTTTTGGATGGTAGCGTGCCCCCGAGAACCGACGCTCCCCCCCACGAATCCGCTTTTTCAATCAGAGCCACCCGCTTGCCCAAACGGGCCGCCTCCACCGCTCCGCGTTCTCCCGCCGGACCGGAACCGATCACGATCAGGTCATAGCTATCCGTATTAGGCACGCCACCAGCTTAACAACTCTCGCTTCTGCGGCAATCACTGTCACGGATGATTCATCATATGAACCGTTCGGGTTGGGAAGGCAAATTCCACCCCCAACGCTTCCGCTAACCTCATGATTTCCAGCAACACATTCTGACGCTCTTTGAGTTCACTTCCCCAATCCGGCACCTCTAGAAAAAAATACAAAAGCACATCCAAACTCGATTCCCCGAAATCATGGAACACGACGTGGAAGAAATCTTTCCGGGTGCAGGCATGGGCAAGAATGATTTTTTTGATTCCCTCCACAAACACCTCTACCTTCTCCGCCGGCGTGTCATACGTAATACTCAGAACCGTGCGCACTCTGCGATACTGGCGCAGTCCCATGTTATCGACACCGGTGTTGGCAATCTCCGAGTTGGGAATTGATATCAGCGAATTGTAAAAGGTTCGGATCTTGGTCGAACGAAAACCAATATCCTCCACCGTTCCCTCATGTTTTCCTACCACGATCCAATGGCCCAGTCGGAAGGGCCGATCCAGCATAATCATGATCGAGGCAAAAAAATTGGATAAACTGTCCTTAGCCGCTAAGGCAATAGCCAGACCGCCAATCCCCAAACCTGCGAGAAGCGAAACCACATTAATACCCAAGTTTTGAAGACCAATTAACACCCCCATCAAAATGATAAATAGTTTCAACGTGCGTGACACCAGCTTCACGAGTTGATTGTCCAGCGTATTGGTCGTCTTCTCGGCTACCGATTTTAAATAAATCGAAAGTGTATCGGCTGCGGCGTAAACCACCCAAATAATGGACACAGTCAACGTCACCCGCAGCACGCTGGTTAAAATCTTCAACGGCAACCCGTCGAATTGGAGCACCAGCAAGGATCCCCACCAGATCAGCGAGGCGGCTAACAGTGCCACCGGATTGAT
>JBHJOR010000050.1:0-11390 GCA_050329585.1 Methylacidiphilales bacterium
TGCATGGTGCGGGCGGCATTGGAAGTATGCAGGGTTCCCAAGACCAAGTGGCCGGTTTCCGATGCGGTGATGGCCAGCGAAATGGTTTCCAGATCTCTCATTTCTCCCACCATGATCACGTCGGGATCCTGGCGCAGCGAACCTCTAAGCGCTGTGGCAAAGGATTCGGTATGGCTATGAATTTCCCGCTGGGTGATTTGGCAGCCGACTGGCTCAAAAACGTATTCGATAGGGTCTTCCAACGTGATGATGTGGTCTTTGCGCTCGCGGTTGATCTGATCCACCATAGCAGCCAAGGTGGTGGTTTTACCTGAACCGACTGACCCGGTGACAAGTATGAGGCCATTGTGATACTTAATGAGGTCATACATCACTTGAGGAAATCCCAGTTCCTGCATGGTGCGCACCCGGGTGGAGATAACCCGAAAAACAGATTCCCAGCCGCGCCGTTGTCTCACGACGCTGGTGCGGAAACGTCCCAGTCCCACTTTTTCGTAACAAAAATCTACGGAGCCTACTTCATCCATCATTTTGAGTTGTTCCGAATTAAGAAACTGTCGGGCCAGTGCCTCCGTTTCTTCTGGAACTAAAGCCGATGCTTCAGCCGAGATAGCACCTAAGGCACCGTTGTAACGAATCAAGGGAGGGGAATCGGGTCCAAGATGCAGATCGGAAGCGCCACTCTCCATGGCATAACGAAGGTAGGCTTCAACTGTTTGCAGATGTTCGCTGGGCAACGTTCTGCCGGTTTGGATCACCGATGAGGCCTTGGCGGCAGGCTGCTCGTTTCCAGCGTCACTGATTTCTCCGGCCTCAATGGACTCCATGATGAGTGCCTTAAGCTGCTCGTATTGGGTGCGTTTGAGCATTTCCTGCTCAAGCAGGAATTCCAGTGCGGAGACACCGGAGAGATGTGACAGGGCGGCGCGGGCGGTCTGTTGTTGATCCGAATCAATCCATCCCGCCTGCAGAGATGCGTCCAGAACATAGTCGTTATAGGCCGTGATATCCATGGGGTTCAGATGAGAGACCATCCTGATAATAGTATGACCATGATTAATTGTAACGTAAAGCTTCGACCGGACTGAGGGCCGAAGCTTTGATAGAGGGGTATATTCCCGCTAGAAATCCGGTGCACAAGGAAAAGGTGAAACTAAATAGCACCGCAGCTATCGTAGGCACGGGTTCATTGGGTATACGAATCACATCGCCCAGCACGTAAATGATCCCCATGCCAACCAGGATTCCCAGCACTCCACCCATAAATGCCAGCAGCAAGGCTTCCATCATAACCTGCAAGAAAATATCGAGGGCTCGGGCTCCGATGGCTCTCCGTATGCCAATTTCCCGGATACGGTCGGCAATGCTGGCCAGCATGATGTTGGCAATACCGACTCCGCCGACCACCAGTCCTATTCCGGCAATCAGACTTCCACTCAGCCGCGCGGCAGCCACCTGCTTGTCCACGTTTTCCATTTGATCCAGCGAGTGCCTGATCTCAAAGTTCTCCAGATCCCCACGTGAGATCAGTAAAAGACTGCGAACTTGATCGACCAGTTCGGAAACTCGCTCAGGGTCATTGACTCCGACTTGGATACTATCGAGAGGCATATCGTCTCCGATGACCTGTGTGCTACTAGCCTGCTGCTTAAAGCGTTCCTGAAAGGTAGTGATAGGAATAAGAATCAGGTCGTTTTTCCAAGGAAACGCATCGTAGGTTAAAAAACGCTGCCGACCCCGGCGGGTGGCTTCACGCTGTTGCTTTCTTTCGTATTCCCCACTGTCCACCTGCCGCTGCTGATCGGGGGTGAGATAGAATGGAAAGATGCCGATGACCCGAAAGTCGATGCCGTCCAAGTGAATCGTGGAATCAATGGCTGCTTCGTATTGATCAGGAAAAAGCTTTTCGTATATCCTCCCTCCAAGGATGCAGACTCGGTTGCGATTCTGAACATCCAGTTCTGAGAATGATCTTCCGATGGGTGGACTGTGGTTGTCTCGGATGAGAAATCCAGCTTCCCCGCCGACCATACGTGTGCGATCGCGCAAAGTACCAAAGGTGGCTATCACATGACGGGAAATACTGGGAGAAACCCATGCCGCTAAGGGGATATTCTGACGTATCGAATGTGCATCAGTGAGAGTTAATCCGGGATGAGTTCCGGACAGCGCGCTCTGTTCGGGAGGCGGCGCCGCGTTGTAAATTTGGATCTTACTATGGTCTCCAGTGGCCAACATGCTGTAACGCATACCACGGGCCATGCCTTCAGTGAGGGCATTCATTGTCAAGAGAGCTGAGGCGCCCAAGACCACTCCTAAAATGGTTAAAGCCGATCGAAATTTGTGTGATCCGATATCGCGTAAACCTTCTGATGCAGCATAAAAAAAGTTCATTCAGCTTGAATTCTTACTTTGATACTAGATGGGTTGATTGATTACTCAAAACGCAACGCTTCAATCGGCTTCATCCGGGAAGCTTGTAGGGCCGGTGCGACTCCCGAAAAAAAGCCCACTATGACGGCAGCCGCCAGGCTGAAGATGACCGCGTTGGTTTCAATGACTGGAACCGCATACTCCGACAACAGTTCACCGAGCAAGTGAATCAATCCCCAGCCGGCCAATAAGCCCAGCAATCCACCCAGAATTGCCAGAACCAGTGCCTCCATGGAAATTTGCAGAAAGATATCGCGGGCCCCTGCTCCCAAAGCCCGGCGCACTCCGATCTCACGGGTGCGCTCACGAATGCTGGCCATCATGATGTTGGTAATCCCAATCCCAGCAGCGATCAACGTCACCCCCGATACGATGAACCCACTCAAGCGGACACCGAAAATAGAGGCTTCGATGTTTTCAAACCATTCCTCCCGTGTCTCAAAACCGAAATCTTCCACCCCCTTGTGGTTGATGAGAAGCACATGGGTCATGCGAGTTATATAATCTTCCATCATGGAGATATCAGAAATTTTAAGTTCAATGCGGTCGATACGTCGATCCGGTCCTTGATCGACACCGTCCACCACCCGTGCAGCGAAAAAAAGTTCCTGCATGGTATGAAAGGGTATCACCATGCGGTTGTTTTTGAAACGATGCTCGTAGGTTTTAAAAAGTCCAACCACCGTGAACATAATGCCGTTGATAGTGACTTTTTTTCCGAGAACCGCATTGTCGTTGACGGAACCAAACAGATTTTTTTTGGCCTGTTGGCCGATCACGATGACGCGGTGTCTTTGTTGTTGATCTATTTCATTAAAAAACCTTCCGGTGGCTACCTCCATGTTATCGCTTTCCAAATAGGCTTCTTCTACGCCGCGCAGATCACGGGTTTCCAAACGCTTAGAGCCCGCCTCCAAGGTCGCTTGAGGGAGCCTCTGCACCGGTGAGACAATGGTGACAAAGGGCAGGGCTCGAAGGGCCTCCACGTCGGCATAGGTGCGCCCGGGGCTCTGATCCTTGATAGACTCTTGCTCTGCCGGAACCGGTCGGTTAGATAACGTGACACGCTCGGCACCGCCAAACAGTTCCAGATTTTTACGGAAAGCAATAGCCTGGCCGTTGGTGATGGCCAACATGGACATTAAAGAGGACACCCCCAAGATCACACCTAATGCAGTAAGAAAAGATCGGAAGCGATGATGAATCACCTCTCTAACACCTTCCATCACGCCCAGAAGGATGTTCATATCGCGTTCCTTTCTCCCCGCGCTCGACGAACATCCTCGATGATTTTACCGTCTTTGAGCGCAATTTTGCGCGGTGTCTCTTCGGCGATGTCGGGGTCGTGGGTGACTAGAATGACAGTCTGGCCCTCGGAGTTGACCTGACGGAAAAGCTTAAGGATGTTCTCACCGGTTTGGGAGTCCAACGCGCCGGTGGGTTCGTCGGCTAGGATAAGTTGGGGTTGGTTTACCAATGCTCGGGCGATGGCGGCCCGCTGATTCTGACCTCCGGAAAGCTCGTTGGACTTGTGATGACAACGATCCGCCAATCCCACCGCATCAAGAACCTCCATCACCCGCTTCTTGCGGGCAGTGCGTGGCATGCCTGCATAAATGAGCGGCAGCTCGACGTTTTGAAAAATATTGAGTTTGGCCATCAGGTTAAAGCTTTGAAAAACGAAGCCGATTTTCTGACCTCGAATTTTTGAAAGTTTTCCCGCCGAGCTTGCGTTGACCGTGATATCATCAATACGGATGGCTCCTGAGCTCGGCACATCCAGGCAACCCAACAGGTGCATTAGAGTGGATTTACCACTACCGGAAGGGCCGACAATGGAGACGTATTCACCGCGCTCAATATCCAGCGTCACGCCGTCGAGCGCACGGACTTCGTTGTCACCCATGCGGTAAATTCTCCGCACATCGCGAACTTCAATAAGTGCCATGATACAATCAGGTTTTTTTATCTCGGGGACGGGAAAGTAGAACCTTTTCCCCTTCCTTCAAGCCGGACAGGATTTCTACGACGTCCATGTTGGCCGCTCCGATTTGAACCGCCCGCTTTTCGGGGGCCACTGTGGACTCAGCTCCTGGCAGAAAGACGACTTTACTTCGATCCGGTTCGGAGAACACCGCCGCCAAAGGAACCACTAAAACCTGCTCACGCTTTTCGATGGGAATCACTACATTAGCGGTCATTCCGGGGCGCAGACGCGGATCGGGATCGGTGATGACCATATCCACTTCGAATCCTTTTACGTTTTGTTTCACCGTGGCGGTGGGTGCGATGCTGTGGATTTTTCCCTTAAAGAGTTCTCCCGGCAGTGGATCTACAAAAAAATTCAAGGGCATCGAGGATGAAATTTTGGCCACGTCGATCTGGTTGATATGGGTTTTGATTACCAGACGCGAGAGATCGGCCAGTCGCATTAACAGAGTTCCAGAACTGACCGAAGCGGCGGCTACGACCACTTGGCCTTCCACCACCGGCATTTGTAGTATCATACCCGAAATGGGGGCCATGACCCGGGTTTTGGCCAGCTGGTCTTCTACATTCTGGAGGCGTTTGCGCGCCCGCTCCACCGCGTTTTCAGCCAGTTGTTGATCTGTAAGCGAGTTGGCTACCTCCCTTGCAGGAATCAATTCCTTCTCGAACATCCGCGTATTGCGCTGGTGATCCGAAAGGCTTTTTTCAAGATTAAGACGGGCACTGGCGATTTCCAGTTTTGACGATTCCAGCTGAGTGAGTAATTCGGTGTCGTCTAGTTCGAATAGAATCTGATCACGCTCAACTGATTGACCGAGGACGACATGGATTTTTTTCAGTTTGGCACTTACTTCGGCCTTAACTTCAACTTGTTCGAGAGGCTCGATATCACCTGCCACTTCGACATTGATCTCAATATCACGGCGTTCGACGGTAGCGGTGCGTTCCTTGGGTTTTGAGTCCACCAGCTCTTTTTTCCGGCCTTCCCAGTAATTCCATCCAAAATAGGCCGCTACTCCCAAAATGAAAACCACTACCAATACTGTAATAACCTGCTTCACCCCTACAGCTTTAGCGTGAGTGCGCGTAGTGGCAAGAACGCCTTCCTGAAACTAATTTTTGCTAGAGGTTCACTTCAGGCTTGGATGAAGAGAGCTATGCGGCATGGTGCTGCGATGCCGACGTGGTTACTTACCATTATTCACGGAGTGGTTGAAGGAATCACCGAGTTTCTACCCATTTCATCGACCGGTCACCTGTTGCTGGTTCAATATTTTCTGAATGATCCAAGATCGGAGCTATTTAATGTCGGGATCCAGTCCGGTGCGGTCAGCGCGGTGGTGTTGATTTATTGGCGCAAGTTATGGGAATTGGCCACCCGTTGGACTGAGCCCGAACCGCGCGCAGAAGTTTTTAAGTTAGGCCTGGCTTTCGCGGTTACGGTGGTGCTGGGACTTTCAGCCCGCAAGGCAGGTTTTTCACTTCCGGAAGAGCCGCTGCCCGTGGCTTGGGCGGTTCTGATCGGTGCGCTGTTTATCTTTATTTCTGAATGGCGGCTTCGCGGTATATCCGCTGCGGAGACAGTCGGATGGGCCGCCGCAGCCTGGATTGGAGCTGCCCAAGTGGTAGCGGGAGTTTTTCCCGGCACATCACGCTCTGCGGCCACGATCATTATGGCGATGCTATTGGGCGTTTCGCGCTGGAAATCAACCGAATTTTCATTCTTGCTCGGGATTCCGACCATGTTTGCTGCCGGAATTTATCTGGCCTGGGAATCATGGAAAGAGGAAGGTTCCGCGGCGTTTTCAGAGATGGATCAATTTTGGTTGGGATTCGCTGTCTCGGCAGTGGTGGCCTTTGCAGCAGTGAAATGGCTGCTCAGCTATCTCCGTAGCCATAGTTTTATTCCGTTTGGATATTACCGGTTGGCATTGGGACTGTTGCTACTGGGATGGTTTTATTCGCGTTGAGAGCCCCCTCATTGGGCATTGAGGGGTGCTTTGGAGTTACGAATCCTGCTGATACAATAAGCTTCCATGCCTGCTCCATAGAAAGATCGCTCGGTGATACGTCCGCGCTTTTGAAAATCAAAACAAATCCGGTAATTGGATTGGGTGCGGTGGGAATGAAAACCGAAACAAAAGCCTCTCCCTTTTTGTCGCGAAACGCACCGGTTTGAAATGCGATCAAATACCCATTAAGCCCCGGGTAGCGGAGATAAACGACTTGGCGATCATCTTTAGGATCGAGCTGGTTGGAAGTTTCTCCAATGGATTTAACGGATTCAACCACTTGCTTAACCAACGGATAAATAATGTTCACCAGCGGTATGCGCAGCAAAACTCCTTCCAGCCATAACAACAGCTTCCGGCCAAATACATTGGTCATCAGCAAGCCCACCAAAACCACAAAAAGCACCGTGAGTAGAAAAGCGAGAAAAGGAACGGTGTCATTAAGTATAAGGACATCCGGCAATGAATCCCGGTAGCGCTTGACGAAGGCCCGAACCAAAGGATCAAAAAAGCCGCTGATAATCTTATAGAGGAACTTCAGCACCAATACCGTCGCCACCACCGGAATAATCACTGCCAAACCAGTCAAAAATTTGTTCCGCCACCAAACCAAGTTAGATGGAGTAGGTTTGATCCTGATTTCTTCCGTGGGGGGAACTGAGTCCATTATTTGATCCATTTAAGCAACAAAAACCCCGCCACGCCGACTAAAAATAGCAGCAGCGTCGCGATTTCCAGATACTTTTCTAAGTAGGGTTTGATGGCCGTGCCGCCAAACCGAATCACCGCCGCCACCGCAAAGAAACGCACACCCCGGCCCAAAAGGGACGCGGCGATCAACATCGGGAGCGAAAAATGAAACACACCCGAGGCAATCGTGAAAATTTTGTAAGGTATGGGAGTGATGGCAGCCATCAGAATCCCCCAGAATCCAAAGCGGTCATACCAGTCCTGAATTTTATCAAAGATATCCTGGCCATGGTAAAACGCGACGATCGGCTGTCCGACCGTTTCCCAAAAAGCATAACCGATGGCATATCCGAGTGCTCCGCCAGCTACCGAGGTTAGTGTGCAGATGGTGGCATAGCGCACCCATTTTTTGGGCTCACTGTAGCACATGGCCATTAGTAGAGGGTCGGGGGGGATCGGAAAAAAAGAAGATTCGATAAACGAAAGAAAACCTAATGCCCACGGTGCACGACGGTGACCCGACCAATGCATGGTCCAAGCATACAATCGGCGCAACGCATTGGGCTTGGTTCCGGTCGTTTCGATCGGGACTGGATTCATGGGATGAATTAAGCGGGTTGCAAGGAGCCCAGCAATGCAATTCACATTGCGGCTACAAAAAAGAGCAACCATGGCAGACTTTGAGGCGGTATTTATTGAGGAAAATGAGATTAATACGAGTCCATCATCAGGGAAATGCTACTCGGTAGACTACTCGTTATGAATAATCCATCCCTATCAGTCGTCAGAATAAGCGGACAGTAAATGAACACCACAAGTAAACTCAACCTATGAAAACCATCATCACCACCGCCGCCCTCCTATCCGCCATCTTAATGCCTGCCGTCAGCGAGGCTAGAACCTGTCACGAACCCCGACGCAGCTCGGGCGTCACGTTCTACTTCGGCACCAGCTCACCACAGCGTTATCACTACGCCCCGAGGTATGTTGCTCCCGCGCCCCGCTACTATCGACCGGCCCCAGTCTACTACAGCAGCCATCCTCAGACGGTGGTGATCACCCATCGCACCGTTCACGCTGCACAACGGCAGCTCCAACGCATGGGTTATCACTGCGGACCGGCTGATGGTGTGTTTGGTCGCGATACCCGTGCGGCAGTCCGTGCCTTTCAATACGATCATGGACTGCGTCCCACCGGAACACTGAATACTGCCACCCTGCGCAGACTCGGCCTGTGCTGAACAGCGCCATATTTCCTTTCAAACCAAACCTTGCCTGAACAGCCCTTCAGGCAAGGTTTTTTATAAACTCCACTCTACCGGAATCTCCTGTTTCAGTTTGGTCTGGCGGCTTTCAAAATAAACACGACCCTCCCGGGCCCCGAATTCATAGAGTAGTTTGGTGACTTTAACATCGTAGCAGCAGTATTCGGCAATTTCGTAAATCTTACCCTCTTTCCACCATTTCAGGGCGGCGGTGCCTTCAGCCGTTTTATTGATGCCGAGTGAGGCCTCCGCCACCGCATCCAGTTTGATCCGGGTGCCTATCTTCGATTCCAAGTCCACCAACATATCGAGCGTGGGCACCTGTGAAAAATCAAAACAGGTGTAGGGCTGCAATACGGTGTAATCGAAGCGCAGAACATTAAAGCCCACCACCAGGTCGGCACGTTGCAACTCGGTGATCAAGTCGCCCACATTGCCTTCATCATAGATCTGATAACCGTTGCGCACGCTGCTAAAGGTAACTCCAATGGACATTCGCATGTCGGCGATATTTTTCCAGCCGCCCACCTCTGGAGCACTTTTCTGGGTTTCCAGATCAAAATAAACAATATTGCGTGCCATGAAAATGTTACTTCGTTCGCAGCCGGGAGTGAGGATTAAGCGTAGGGCGACTGGAGGCCCCCGTAGCCCGGGGAACATACCAGCCGACCCTCCCGTCAGCCTGCCACTCACGGCCATCGGCCACTTGAACTAGTGCATACCACTTCCAATCCACATAAAACCCGGGGCGATCGCCAAACGTTCTCTCATACCAAGGCAGGATCCTCACTCTCAGATCTTTGATGGCCGCCTCGGGGGTATCTCCCCAGCCATTGGGTTGTGTAACGTAAAGTACATATCCTTCAGGTATCGGCATCTTGCGAAGCGGGGGAACTTCCGGGGATCCCGGGGTATGCTGTGCTGCCACAGGGTGGCTCAGCCCGCAGAGAATGAGCCCTATCCATGTCCAACCAAGTGTTCTCATGGAGCCATTAAACGCGCTATCTTCAGGTGGGCAATGTCTCTTTTTCTCACAAACAGCATTACCCCTTCTTCAGGGTAGTGCCTTGGCCTGCTGCCAGTGCGCTTCCATTTCATCAAGGGACGCTTCACTCAGGGAGCGGCCCGATGCAGTAATTTGCTGCTCCATGTGACGGAATCGCTTTTCAAATTTCCGGTTGGTCAGTCGGCAAGCCTCCTCAGCATCAATGTCTAGATGTCGCGCCAGATTGACCAGACTGAACAGAAGATCACCCATTTCCCCGGCCATGTCATCCTGATTACCAGAACACAAAGCATCCTGAAATTCATCTAATTCTTCACGCACTTTTTCAAGCACTCCCATGGGGTCTTCCCAGTCAAACCCGGCCCGCGCGGCTTTTTTTTGTAACTCACGGGCTCGCATCAACGCCGGGAGAGACGGAGGAATGCCGTCCAGCAGACCGCTTCGTTCCGGTTTTTCCATTTTCTTCAGCTCGTCCCATTGCCTCAGGACGGCGTCCGTATCCTTACAAGGGGACTCTTGATCAACCGCAAAAACATGGGGATGCCGCCGGATGAGTTTTTCATTGATGGTGCACAGCACGTCATTCAGGTCAAAGGCACTGCGCTCACCAGCCAGTTGGGCATGGAATATCACATGGAGAAGAACATCACCCAGTTCCTCGCATAGCGCGCTGTCATCCCTATCGTCAATGGCTTCCAGCACCTCATGGCATTCTTCCAGAAGTAAATTGCGAATGGATTGATGTGTCTGTTCCTGATCCCAAGGGCAACCATCCGGGCCGCGCAGTCGGGCCACGATCTGCCGCAGGCGATCCATCGGATCCTTAAAATCGGTAGGCCACGTGCTGTCTGATGATGGTTTATTCATGCCGGCACGGGCTCTTCGACCTCGCTAGGAAATAGCTGCTTTAATTTTGTCCGGGCTGCATCGGCAGTGGGCCAGCGATTGCGTGGGGATTTGACTAAGAATCGATCCACCCAGACGGCCAGTTCAGGAGGTAAGTCCGGCCGCCTTTCCATGATGGAAGGCGGGGCCGTCGATACCTGCATGCGTGCGGTTTTTTCTGGGGTGTCTGCCACCAGAGCCGCTTCACCGGTTAAACAATGGAAGAAGCTTTGACCCAGCCCGTATAGATCACTCAGCTCACTGGGAGTGCCGCCTCGTATCAGCTCCGGGGCTACATATTCCGGAGTGGCAAATAACTCCTCAACCATGAAGTCCTCCTTGCCGAAGCGAACTTCCTCCGGCAGCACGTCGGCCAGACCAAAATCCAATATCTTCACACTGACTTCTCCCGCTTCGCAGAAATGAACCATCATGTTTTGTGGTTTCACATCACCATGCAGATAACCAGCACCGTGGATGGCCCCCAGCGCGGCCAGAAGCTGGTCGGCCAGCCGCACAAAGAGAGTCTCACTCAGCGGTCTGCGGTAAAGATAATCCTCCAAGTTCATCCCCCAAATGAATTCGGTCACCATGCAGAATGACCCCTCATGCCAAAAGCGATCAATAAAGCCCATCACATGCGGGTGCTCGATATTGCGGAGACTGAGTTCTTCCAACAACTCGGATTCTTTTTTTTTCAATTGGGGATAGATCTCGGGAAAAATACGTTTGACGGCCACCAGTTCCCTTCTGACCGTATCAAACGAAGCAAAAATCCTCGAGGTGCCCCCCAACCCTGCCTCATACATGGGCAAATAGCGCTCGTTTAAGAATGAGCTGGCCATGGAGTCCATGTCCAGACTATGAACACAATGACCGCAGTACGCAAGGAGACGATCAAGACGCTTTAGACTTGAACATCGCCGCGTCGAGAATGGACCACAGGTGAATCAACCATCCCAGCAGCACGATCCATAAAAGTGACGCCAACACAAATTGGATCAGCGCTAATACTAAACGCCCCTGTAAAAGCTGACCAAGGCCCGGAATAAAAAAACTACACAGCGCCGCGATCACATTTCCCGTTGATCCTTGACCTGACATAATGGA
>JBHJOR010000066.1:0-21675 GCA_050329585.1 Methylacidiphilales bacterium
GACCTCCTTGAGGCCATCCGCCAGCGCGCACAGATCGAAACGCATAAAGGGACAGACCTACTATAAAGAATAAACTTGCGAGGTGGCGGGGATGATGGTGAAGTGGCTTTTCATTTATGAGACAGGCACGATTGAAGGCACCGCGTCACTGGAATAAGGCCTATTATCACTGCATCTCCCGGGTGGTGGATCGACAGTTTTTGCTCGGCCCCGATGAAAAGGAACACTTTGTCGGCTTAATGCGACGTAAGGAGGCTTTTTGTAAGGTTCGGGTGGTCGCTTTCTGCATCATGGATAATCACTTCCATTTACTGGTCGATGAATCGCCCGATGCCTCTGCCAAGCCCGATGCTTGTTCTCTTTCTGCTAGCTCTAGCTTGTTGGATGATGCTTCGTTTTTAGCCCATCTCGATCAAACCTGTTCGCGCTTTGAGGCGCTAGAGGTGCGTCAGAAGTTCGATCGCTGGACTCTGGAAGGCCATCGTGAGCCGATCGATGCGCTTAAGACTTCATATTTGCGCCGTATGGGTGATGTGAGTTGGTTTATGAAGGCTCTTAAACAGGAGTTTACCCAGTGGTTTAACCGTCGCCATCAGCGTCAGGGCACCCTTTGGGAATCGCGCTTTAAGAGTGTGTTGCTCAATGGGTGCGATGGTGAGGCTCTGGCTACCATGGCGGCCTATATCGATCTTAACCCGGTGCGTGCAGGGCTGGTTCATGATCCCAAGGATTACCGGTGGTGCAGTTTTGCCCAAGCACGGGCCGGTAAGGCGCTGGCCCGCCTGGGGCTCAAGCAGATAGTGGATACCCACAGTGCGGTATCAAATCGCCAGCCGGTGACTCCTTCACGGGCCGTTGAGCTTTATGCAGAGTGGATGGCCGTTCAGGGACAGGAGTCTAGTCAGGAGGTAGGTGACGGAGGAACCACGGAACAAGCTTTGCGACGCGGGTTAACTCCGGAACAGGTGCAGGCGGTTTTAACAAGCCGGGGTAAACTGGATCGAGCCGAGGCGTTACGGTGTCGGGTAAGGTATTTTAGCGATGGCGCGGTGCTGGGTAGTAAAGCCACCTTAGAGGATCTTTTTCAATCCCAACGCCAGCGCTTTGGGCCCCAGCGCCAAAACGGGGCTCGCACCTTGCGCGGGGTGGACTTGCCAGGCGTGTTCTCCCTGCGTGATCTGCGCAAAGAGGTGGTGGCCAAGTCATGAAAATCGTAAACGTTCAGGCACTCGTTTCCCAGTTTAAATCCTGAGACCCCATCCTGATCTTATTCTTTTGGCTTCCGTCACAGGAAGTTTCCACTAAGATTTTGCGGCAATGCCCAGACGCGACGACATCCAACGCATCCTCCTGATCGGTTCCGGCCCCATTATTATCGGCCAAGCCTGTGAATTCGACTACTCCGGAGTTCAAGCCTGCAAAGCCCTCAAACAGGAAGGTTACGAGGTCATCCTCATCAACAGCAACCCGGCCACCATCATGACCGACCCGGAGTTTGCCGACCGCACATACATCGAGCCGATTACCCCCGAAGTGGTGGCGAAGATTATCGAAAAAGAACGGCCCGACGCACTGCTACCCACCCTCGGCGGACAAACCGCTTTGAATTGCGCGATGGATCTTTTCCACTCCGGGGTGCTGGAAAAATTCGGTGTTGAAATGATCGGTGCCAAAGCCGATGCCATCCAAAAAGGCGAAGACCGCCAGATCTTCAAAGATCTCATGATTCAAATCGGCCTCGACGTGGCCCGATCCGGCACCGCCCACAACTTGACCGATGCGCTCCGAATTGGAAAAGAAATCGGTGCCTTCCCCCTCATCGTCAGACCCGCCTTTACCCTCGGAGGCACAGGCGGCGGCATTGCCTACAATCTGGAAGAATTTCAAGAACTGGCCCAACGCGGCATCGACCTCTCTCCGGTTCATGAAATTCTGGTCGAAGAATGCCTTCTGGGGTGGAAAGAATATGAAATGGAAGTGATCCGCGATAAAGCGGACAACTGCATCATCATTTGCTCTATCGAGAATTTCGATCCGATGGGCGTCCATACCGGAGACTCTATCACCGTCGCTCCGGCCCAAACACTGAGCGATAAGGAATACCAAAGGATGCGTGATGCCTCCTTCGCGGTCATCCGGGCCATCGGGGTAGAAACCGGCGGCTCTAATATTCAATTCGCCACCGATCCCAAAACCGGACGCATGGTGGTCATTGAAATGAACCCCCGCGTCTCACGCTCCTCCGCCCTAGCCTCCAAAGCCACCGGCTTTCCCATCGCCAAGATCGCCGCCAAACTTGCCGTCGGCTACTTGCTCGACGAACTTAAAAACGACATCACCCGCGATACACCTGCTTCCTTTGAGCCTAGTATCGACTACGTGGTCACCAAGATTCCGCGTTTTACTTTTGAAAAATTCGCCGGGGCCGACTCCACCCTGACCACCCAGATGAAAAGCGTGGGTGAAGCCATGGCCATCGGACGCACCTTTAAGGAATCCTTTCAAAAAGCCATCCGTTCCCTCGACCTCAAAGGTCGCGACGGCACCCTCGCTCTTGGGCCCTGCCCGGCAGGTGCGCGGATGAGCGACAACGACATCCGGGCTAACCTGATCAAACCCAATCACCAACGCTTCTGGTGGATCACCCATGCCTTCCAATGCGGCTATACGGTGGATCAGATCCACAGCTTAACCCACATCGACCCGTGGTTCCTCGAAAACCTGCAACAAATCGCCAGCCTGGCAGTTACCTTAGCCGAAACCCCTTGGCTGCACGTTCCTGAACAACTTCCTCTCCTGCGCCAAGCCAAACGATACGGTTTCTCCGACCTTCAGCTCGCCAGCCTCTTGCATCCTTCGGAACCGCTAACCAGCTCAGCCGTTAAAGAATGCGCTGAAACCGTCCGCTCATGGCGTTTGGAAAACCATCTTCGCCCCGCTTTCCGCTTGGTAGACACCTGCGCCGCTGAGTTTGAGGCCTACACCCCTTATTTCTACTCCACCTATGACACAGCAGAGGATGAAACGGCACCTTCCGACAACGAAAAAATCATCATTTTAGGAGGTGGACCCAATCGCATCGGCCAAGGTATCGAGTTTGATTACTGCTGCGTCCACGCCAGCCTCTCTCTACGTGAAGCGGGTTATGAGACCATCATGGTCAATTCAAACCCTGAGACCGTTTCCACCGATTACGATATCTCGAGTAAGCTTTTCTTCGAGCCGCTGACTGATGAGAACGTGCGCGATATTCATGACGCTTTGAATCAAAAGGGAACTATCAAAGGAGTCATTGTCCAATTTGGCGGGCAGACTCCGCTCAACCTTGCCGCCTCACTCGAACGCGCTGGCATTTCCATTATCGGCACCTCCGTCGCCTCCATCGCCATGGCCGAGGATCGCCAGCTCTTTCAGGCCATGCTCCACAAACTAGGTCTCCGCCAACCGCACAATGCCACCGCTACCACGTTGGATCAGGCTCGTGCGGGTGCTGCCTCCGTCGGATACCCGGTCTTGATGCGCCCCTCCTTTGTCTTGGGCGGCCGTGCCATGCAGATTGTTTACAATGATGCTGAGCTGGTTCGTTACATGACCGACAGCGTGGAAGTTTCTGCCGATCGTCCGGTGCTGCTGGATCAGTTTTTGGATGATGCCACCGAAGTTGATGTGGACTGCATTTCCGATGGCGAAACCACCGTGATCGGTGCCATCATGGAACACATTGAGCGCGCCGGGGTTCACTCGGGCGATAGCGCCTGTGCCATCCCGCCCTATTCACTGGATCTGGAAATGCAGGAGAAGATCCGCCAGGCGACGTTCGCGATGGCCCGCGAACTTAAGGTGTGCGGCCTGATGAATGTCCAATACGCGGTGCAAAAGGGTGAACTTTTTATCATCGAAGTGAACCCTCGCGCCTCACGCACCGTTCCTTTTGTCAGCAAGGCTATCGGTCGGCCCTTGGCGAAGATCGCCTCTTTGGCGATGGCGGGCAAAAGACTGGCAGATCTCGGTTTTACTGAGGAAATCGTTCCATCTTTTCATTGTATAAAGGAAGCGGTCTTTCCCTTTAATAAATTCCGCGGTGTGGATATCATCCTGTCCCCGGAAATGAAATCAACGGGAGAGGTCATGGGTATCAGTAGTGATTTTGGCATGGCCTTCGCCAAGGCCCAGTTGGCCACCCTTAGCAGCGTTCCCACCTCGGGAAAAGTATTTCTCAGCGTGCGTGATGCCGACAAGGCCGCCGCGATCGACATCGCTCGAGCCCTGACCGGCTTTGGTATGGAAATCCACGCCACCCATGGCACGGCCAGCTTCCTCAAGGAAGCCGGTATCCAGACCTACGAACTTCATAAACTGTCCGAAGGAAGGCCCAACGCGCTCGACATGCTCAAAAATGGAGAGCTGGCTCTGGTCATCAACACCCCATCCGGTCAGGTCTCCCGCACCGATGAAATCAAAATACGCACCACCGCGCTCGATACTAAGGTGCCGGTTATTACCACCATCGCCGGAGCTCAGGCCACGGTCTTGGCCATCCAGGCACTTAAAGAACGCCCCATGGAAGTTATTGCGCTCCAAGATATCCATCCACAGCCTTCGCATTAGCTCTATAAATTCCACCAAGGAAACACTGTTTACGATTAGTGTTGCCATAGATCATTCTATTCTTATTTTGGACGACTTCGATGGCTAACCGCATCCGATTTTGTTCAAAAGAGCTTCTGGCTTGGGCCTGCGTGTTTTTGACACTTACAGGCCTCATCTCGTGCGGCACCCAGCATGACGCCACCCGCTTAGAGGCGGAGGTTCAGGAGGCTCTTGAAGCGCTCAAAACCTTCGATTACGCTAAAACCGAGCACCTGCTGCAGAAAAACGTTTCACATTTGGACAAGGCTTCTCCGCTTCGGGTAGAAGCCCACTACGCACTGGCCTTATCCAAATGGCACCGCACCCCTCCAAAGCGAGAAGCCACCGAGCAGGCGCGCTCCATTCTTGTTTCCCTTTTGAAGGAGCCTCTTGATCCTCAATTGAAGGGTCAGCTGCAGCTGGATATCGCGCGCATTGACGAAGTGGTGGATTATCCAGGAGACCAGCCTCGCATCGATGATGCCCGCGTGGTTTATCGGGAATTGATGCAAACTCACCGGGACGATATCGGTTTTCAGGCCGCCATGAGACTGGCCAATTCATATGCCAAACATGCCGACACCCAAGGACTCGAGGAGGCGGTGCGTATCCTCAATAGCTACCTCAAAGATTGCCCTGATTTGCCAGAATGGAAATCTATGGCCTACATGTATCTAGGGCGGCTTTACGGAGGCCCCCTCAACAAGCCTGGTGAAGCCTTAGACGTGCTTCAAAAGGCTCACCAACTCGGATTCATCACAACATCGCGCGAGGATGAATCCCTCTGGAGGATGGCTCAGTGGGCTGAAAAAGCAGGTCGGCAAAACGAGTCTCTCCCTTACTACCGCATCATCATCAAAGAAAAGCCCCGTTCGCAATTCCAAACTTTGGCCCGTATCCGCTATGAGGCGATCAGCGGACAAACCATCGATCCCGGACCATGAAACAGAAATCTTTCATCTCCAACTTCAATGGTAACCACGCGGCTATCGCCCTGCTGATCTTTGGGTATCTGATTTCAGTCTATCAAATTTTTTTCCGCACTGGATCCCTCCAATCTGCTGTGGACGACAATGTCGTCCGGGTGACCCATTGGCAGTTGGAGCCCGGATTTCGTGAGGCCCTGGACTGGGCTATTGAGGCTTACAATGATCGACCTGAGGCTAAAGAGCGCGGAGTGCGGGTGATTCAAGCCCCCATTACGGAACGGGTTTACAACCAGTTCATGAACGTTCACCTCATCAGCGGAACCGCCCCCGATCTCGCCCAAAAAGGCCAAAGCAAGCTGATTCAAGGAAACAGCACCGCCAAGTTTTTCACACCGTTAAGCGACTACGTTTCGGAACCAAACCCATATAACCTCATTCCATTGCCAGACGGCAGCACTCCGCTGGCATCACTTTCATGGAAAGACTCCTTTATAGACGGGTTGCAAGGAGGCTTCGACGAGCAACTGGACAATTACTACGCCATACCTATCAGCGTCTATGGCAGCCAGCGCATTTTCTATAATCTAGACCTGTTGACAAAAGTTAAAGTGTTCGCGCGTGAGCAACTCCTTTTACACACTCAGCCAGTGCCCGAGTGGATTGAATTCACGCGACTGAAACGTTCTACCGACCCTCAAACAGCCACCACAGGCTATCTTCCCATTGATCAGCGTTTGGAACGTTGGCTTGAGGATCCTGAAGCCACTCCGGAAACGCTGGGGCAGATGCTTTTTCTTTTCGAAGCCTGCACCGCCTACGCTCAACATAATAATCGGCCCAACCTGATTCCGGTATCCGCCAGCAGTTACGCGCCTGCTGATATCTCCAGATATTACGGGCCGGTCTTTTTCTATCATATCGGATCAAAAATCAACACCGTCCCCGCCACGCCCATTATAGAAATCGAGTCTCTACAATCACTGGCCGACGGGGTGTGGGATTTCCAGTCTCCGGCAATCCGGGAGTATTTCCATTTTATCTCTCTTATATCCCGTTATTATCCGGTCGGATTTCTAGGTAAAGACCGCGAGCAGGCTCAGCGACAGTTTGTACTGGGCGAGGCACTGGTGCTGAGTTCGGGAGGCTGGGATGCCTCCGGCATCTACTCCAGCATCCAAAGTCGTGATCGCCCGGAGGATCGTTTTGAAGTGGTGATCCGCCCTGCCCCGCCTGCCGCGACCGGTGAACGATGGGATGAGTTTCTTGGACTCTTGATGACCGAGGCTAATTTCAAGGCTGGCGTGCCCCTTGCGATTAACATGAAATCACCCCACTTCGATGTCGCCTTGGATTTTCTCCAATTTGTCACCAGCCTTCACATCAATCAGGAATTCAACCGCCGCTCCGGGTGGCTCCCCGTGGTTCATGGTGGCGAAGCACTCGACTATATGAAGCCGTTCAGCCCGCGAACGGAGGGCATTCCCTCGTCGGAAAGCATGAGTTTAGAGAATACCCGTTCCAGTATTCGCAACGCCTACTCCTCAAATTTTAAACTTTATCAAAATGGTGAAATCGGTTTTGAGGAATTCACGCGCCGTTTTCTGGAAACCGTTGAAAATCCACGCCAGGGTTTGATAGGAAGCTGGCTATCCGAGCTACAGAAAGACAACGACAAAGGACGCGCTAATGACCGCCTCCTGAGCGTTACCCGCTACCGCCAGATTTTCTCAGCAGGAAACCGTGACGATGCGGCTCACCTCTCCAAGTTTTATTCTTCATTGTTTAGTGACCATGGTGCCGAAGTGCGCCTGATCTGGTATCAAATGAAGGGTGAACAATCTTTCCCTAGTTTGGATAACTCAAATACCGCGCCATGAGTCCGACAACTCCCATCAATCAGGATTCAGAAAGAATCCGCCGTCGCGCCAAGTTCTGGCAGAGAACACGACTCTGGTCCACTCTCTACCTGCTTCTTACGCCCACGATTCTCTCCCTGCTGATCTTCAGCTACTACCCGAAAGTGGATGTGGTCATTATGTCTTTCTTTCGCTGGGAACCCCCATCCGTTATGGAATACCATGGGCTGGAAAATTTCCGTGATGCATTCGCAGATCCCAATTTTTGGAACTCATTTAAATTGGTAGGCATCCTTCTGGTCGCCAATGTCTTGAAGCTTTGGCCCGGCATCTTCGCAGCCATCGCACTCCATCGCTTGGCCAATGACCGGTTGCGCTATATCTACCAAGTGCTTTTTGTCGTCCCCATGATTATTCCGGGCATGGTATGGCTTCTCATCTGGAAAAGTTTCTATGATCCCAGTTTTGGATTGCTCAATAAGATACTCAACACCACAGGACTCATGGGAGTATTGAACTGGTTTGACCAAGTTTTCCCCGCACTGGCGACTTCATTGAACCCTGTCTTTACGACGGTGATCAATCCGCTATTCGGAAGTGTGGGTGGCCTCTTCCTGCTGGGTGGCAGCATCGCAGTCTGGGCGGGGCGTCGTCCAGAGGGCCCCCTCACTTACCGTGAGTTCGGCCTCGTCCTTTTAGGCTCCGCATTAATCCCCATAGCCCTTGTCAGTGGCGCACTTTCCAGCTTCTCTGGAGGCATCGCCACCTTCGTTTTAGTCATCCTGTGGATGGTTTTCACGTCCCGCGTGGTCGGCAAAATATGGGTTCTTTGGTCTCTTTTCATTTTAGGGGGCGTTTTTCTTTATTCCGCACAACCCTTTTATCTTCCCACCATGGTAGCGGTGGCCGGTGCCATTGCCTTTTTTTACCAATCGCGTTTCGACCCCATCCGCAGAACTACGATCACTGCCTGGACTTCAGGGGCATGTTTTGCACTGGGTTGTACCCTGATTCTCTTCGGGAAAATTTGGACGCAACCGTTGGGAGAATTCGAATTTGGCACCCCGGCATGGCTTGGTTCTTCAAACTTGGTGATTCCTTCACTGCTCTTCTGGGGTTTTCCATGGGTCGGCACGGTCGGCGTTCTGATTTATCTCTCCGGCCTGCAAAACATATCCACCGAGGTGTATGAGGCCGCTGAACTCGACGGCGTCGGACCCATCGGAAAAATCTTTCATATCGAGCTGCCGCTCATCATGACCCAGGTGCGCATCAACCTTATTTTCATGACGATCGGCACCCTTACCGCCTACGAGCTTTTCTTGATTCTCCTCGGTCCAGACGGCGGCCCGGGAAAAAAGGGCATGGTTCCGGGCCTCTACATGTTCAGCTCAGCGTTCTCCGAAGGTAAATTCGGCTACGCCTGCGCCCTCGGGATGATTCTCTTTGTTGTCATCTTAGTCCTCACCATCATCTATCAGCGCTACGTCAAAGTGGACAAATAAGCACTACCATGGACATACCCAAGGATAATAAACGCAAATTCGACTGGGGCGAGGCCGTCAAAATCGGCTACGTCTCGTTAGTTCTGGCCTTTGCCTTTCTGCCTCTCTTCATCATGATTGTGGTCAGTTTCAAGAGCAACGACCAGTATTTGGCTAACCCATGGTTCTTCGATCCAGTATCCGATTGGCACTGGAACAACTGGGCCATTGCTTGGAATTCCGTAAGTGGCTACATTGCCAACTCTATTTTCGTCTCCTTCACCGGAACCGCCGTCACCTTGGTTATCGTTCTGATGAGCTCGTATGCCATCGCCCGCTATGACTTTCCCGGTAAGAATATCTTTTTTTATATGATCATGGCCACCATGTTCCTGCCCGGCACCGTGGCCGCCTTGGTCACCCTCTTTAACCTCCTGATGAACATGGGGCTGGTCAATAACCTCTGGGCTCTAGTTCTGATGGCCTCGGTCAGTGGTCAGGTGGTCAGCGTTTTCATCCTGCGCAACTTCATTGAGGACATTCCCAAGGAACTGTTCGAATCCGCTCAGCTTGATGGAGCAGGACACTTCCAGCAAATCCGTCACATCATCCTTCCCATGTCCGCCTCCATCATCTCCGTAACCTGTATCATGGATTTTCTGGGCTCATGGAATAACGTGATTCTCCCCCTGCTTCTCATGCGTGACGATGCATTGCTCACCATACCTGTCGGCCTTTACCGGCTTGACGGAGAATACGTCAAACAATACGGGCAGTTGATGGCTGGATACGCCATATCTTCCGTCCCCTTGTTACTCATTTTCGTATTTTCCATGCGACTTTTTGTCAAAGGTCTCTCAGCGGGAGCCATCAAAGGTTGAATTTTTCTGCCCTTTCCGATTATTAACCCACTAATACCTATTTCTTTCACCTCTTCCAATCACTAACCCCCTATCACCATGGCCAAAGTCATCATCGAAAACGTCTATAAAATCTTCCCCGGCGACAAGGGTAACGCTGAAAAAATTGCGGTTCGCGACGCCAACTTTGAAATCCATGATCAGGAATTCATGATCTTGGTGGGCCCCTCCGGATGTGGCAAAACAACCACCCTGCGCATGATCGCTGGACTAGAGGAAATCTCCAAAGGCACCATCCGTATCGGTGACCGCGTGATTAATGACGTGCCCCCCAAGGATCGCGACATCGCCATGGTGTTCCAAAACTACGCTCTCTACCCGCACATGACCGTTTATAAAAACATGGCCTTTGGCCTTCAGCTCCGTGGCTCTGACCGCGTCGAGATCGACCGCCGTGTGCAGTCGGCGGCTGACATCCTCGGACTCAAGCATCCGGACAATCTCTTGGAGCGCAAACCCAAGGCACTCTCCGGTGGCCAACGCCAGCGCGTCGCCTTGGGTCGAGCCATCGTCCGCCAACCCCAGGCTTTTCTATTCGACGAACCCCTCTCCAACCTCGATGCCAAAATGCGGGTCGAAATGCGCTCGGAAATCAGCAAGCTGCATCAACGTCTCAAAAGCACCATGATCTACGTGACCCACGACCAGATCGAGGCCATGACCATGGCCGACCGGATCGTGGTCATGAAGGACGGTGTGATTCAGCAAATCGATGAACCCATCAATCTTTACAATACGCCATCCAATCTCTTCGTCGCGGGCTTCATAGGCAGCCCCGCCATGAACTTCCTGCATGGCACCGTCCAAGCTTCCTCAGGCAGCTTCGAGTTTGTTGAACACCATGCCGACGCCCAACCGACCGGACTCCGCATCCGCCTAACTGCAGATCAATCCCGCAAGCTCGCTGGACATGAAAACAAAAAGGTCGTCTGTGGCATTCGACCAGAGGACATTGAAGAGGCTTCACACGCATCGGATCATGACCCCGCTCACCAATTCGAAGCCACACTCGAAGTCATCGAACCCATGGGAGCCGAATCGTATCTCTACGTTCGCACCGACGCCCACTCCCTCATCATCCGCTCCCGGGAATTCGCCTCTAAGAAGGAAGTCGGTAAACGTCTCCGCTTCGGCATCAAGATCGAAAAAGTGCGCCTTTTCGATTCCACGACCGAACTCTTGATTACTTGATTCGAGACGTCACAATTCTGTGACGTGACTCCGGGCATAACTTGCCCCATGGTTCACGTTATGCCTTCCTACAAAGCACACGAAACCACATCACGGAAACCCTACACCACCGGTGATCCCGCCGAGGATCAGAGAATTGAGGACGTGCTGGATGCCTGGGGTATCACCTTAGAACGACATTTCTACCGGGATATGCTGGTAACGATCCACAAGCTCTCCCGCGATCAGGCTGACTCGGCCGACCTGCGCCTCATGACCACCGCCATGAAAGAACTGCGTTACGCAGATCGCGTCTTCGCGCCCTACCGCAGCAAACGTAAAGTCTCGGTCTACGGATCCGCCCGGACACGACCCGGATCTCCGGAATATGAGCAGGCCCGCCACTTTGCTTCCCTGATGATTGAAAGCGACTACATGGTGATCACCGGAGGAGGCGACGGCATCATGGGTGCCGCACAAGCTGGTGCAGGTCGTGAGCACTCGTTCGCGCTCAACATCAACCTGCCCTTTGAACAAGCTGCCAATGCGACCATCCTCGGCGATCCCAAACTCATCAATTTCAAATACTTCTTCACCCGTAAAGTAAACTTCCTCAAGCAGTCGGATGCGTTTGTTCTGTGCCCCGGAGGTTTCGGCACCATGGACGAGGGTTTTGAAACCATGACTCTCATGCAGACGGGGAAGTCCCCTATCGTCCCCCTCGTTTTACTGGATGCCCCCCGTGGAAATTTCTGGTCCACCTTCATCCGTTATCTTCGTGAACACGTTTTGCGTGACGGGCTCATCAGCGAGATGGACTTCAATTTCATCAAAGTCACCGACGATCCCGAGGTGGCGCGCAAAGAAATCACTCATTTCTATTATAACTACCACTCCGCCCGCTATGTGGGTGAAACCTTGGTGATTCGCATGCATCGCGAAGTCCCTCCGGGTGCTCTGGTGCGCCTTCAGGAAGACTTCCAGGACATTCTTATATCCAATGACAGCCTCAATGTCTGCCCGGCCCTGCCGCAGGAAGACAACGAACCGGAACTGGCCCATCTGCCGCGCTTGTGCATTCAATTCGACCGCAAATCCTACGGTCGGCTTCGTATGCTTATTGACCGCATCAACCATTTCTAAATAAGAGACCAACTTGATCATCACGCGCCCACGCTCCGTGGTGTTGACCTTGAGGATCTTCTGTGGTAACCTCTACTTATGAAGTCTGTTTATGCACTCAATTGGTTTACTGCGGTTTTTTTTGCACTATCTCCTTTTTCCCTAGTCGCTGAAGACTCAACGGCTCCAGCACTACCTGATCTTCCACAGGTAACGACCCAACCGGATTTCTCCAAAAGCTCAGCTCCCCTTCCATCCACCAGCACGACTTCCCCGATTCAGGGCAACATGAATGCCCAACCCCAGCGTGCCAACATGACCGAAGAGCAACTCAAACAAGCTCAAAAAGATAAAAACTGGCTGAGCGAAGGTTTAAAAGATCGTAACGCCGCAACGGAAGAAGAACTAAGACGCACCCAATCAGAGACGCCTTCGGTTATTGACCAGATGCTGGAGAAAAACCGTCAACTGACCGTCTCAGATACGAACAACAACAATCCCCTCGAAAAGCAACCACAAGTTAACCGTGGATTTCAAGCTGCCATCACGACTTCGGCATGGGAACCGCTTCCGGAAATTCAAGCCGTTACGACACCCGGCGGCGAAATAAAAAGCGGTCAAGGCAGCACAGCGAATCAACCAACTTGGAAGGCCTATGACGAGGCCACCGGAGTGGCAAATGTATTCTACAACCCTAGCACTGGAACCTTTGATTCCCAGCCACCTTCGGCACAAAACAACACCCGCGCTCCCCAACCTGCATGGATCACCGCATCCGCTACCACGGCCGACCCTATGGCTCGCCAGGCTTTGGAACGGGAAGCTCAACTTTTAAGGCAGGCAGGATTAAACACAGCGGTGCCCAGTGCCACCTACAACCCTTCCATACAACCTCAGTTCACCGCTCCTCAGCCCGGCGGCCCCATCAGCACTTCATCCGGACCTCCAGCCAACCCTTTTCAGCAAACCCAAGCGGATCTCCAACAGGACACCAGCAACCAAATGGCGGTGGCCAAACTGCGCATGCTGGAAGAAGAACGTGCCCGGCAGGATAAAAATCAGCGCCGCCCGAAAATAGCCGATATCCATAGCCCGTTGCGCGATAATCGCATCGATCTGAACCCGCGCTTTTGAGGTGACTCCTCTTTGAGGAACCGATCAGCGTCCGGCGGATTGGATTTTTTCCCTCATCCACTCGGTCATACCGTGGTAGGGAGTATCGCGCTGCAACGATGCCAGCGTTTGCGGCAGACGTTGAGACCAATTGGAATCGGCCACAGGGCCCGGAACATTAAACCGGGTTTCCCAGCCGAATAAATCCGTAATCATAAAAATGCTGAGCCAGCATGGAGCCTTGAGCCCCTTTTCGATCCAGCGCTCGCGGATTACCGGCTCATAGTGACGGTATAGTGTCTGGTCGGGTAAGCCCAAAAAGCGCTGGGTGCGGTAGATTTCCCAGCTCTGTTCGGTTCCGCGGCGGGCGCACTCACTTTCGTCGGGAGCCTGTCGTCCTTCTTCGTAGTCCCGCCACCATTCTTCCCAAAGGCTTTTCATGGGAGCGTGATCATGGGTTGCCAGAGTAAGAACAGAAAGCACAGGATAACGTTCCGACGGCTTGTATTCCTGGGTGGCTTCGATCCGTTCAAAGACAGGAATTTTGAACCCGCTAATGCCCAGAGAGGTTAGGGAGGGGCGAACATAATCAGGCACCACACCCAGATCTTCGCCCACCACCACCGCACCCCCTGCTGCATCCAGAATCATTCGAAGCAGTTCTTCACCTTGTTGTTGATTGGCCTTCATGCCCTCAGGGGAATCATCAGCGTGTGGTAAAAAGCGCGGCACATCACCGATGATTTCCCGCACCGTATCGGGTTCATGATCCACGAATTCTCCGTTGCGATCCGGCGTCCAAGGAAAAGAATAGAGCCGATAGAAACCTAACACATGATCGATCCGGAAGATGTCGAAATGACGGGCCACTTGCGCCACCCGGCTGCGCCACCAGAGATAACCGGACTCTTTCATGCGATCCCATCGATAACAGGGGATACCCCAGTTCTGGCCCCATTTACGAATAAAGTCATCACCTTGAAAAAAGGGCTCGGGAGGGGCACCACCACTCCACTCAAGATCGAACCACTCAGGATTCGCCCATACGTCGGCACTATGACGACTGACCCCGAAAGGTATATCTCCCATCAGCGCCACCCCGGCTTGTCGAGCATGGTGATGCACCGCGTCCCATTGGCCATATAGTGCCCATTGGAGGTAGGCATAATAGCGTGCCATACGAAGCCATGCGGTGCGTTCATCTCCAACGAGCGACTGCTGCCATTCCCGAGCTTGGGGGGTAGAGCGGTGATCTTGCGGCCAGCTTTGCCAAACGGGTGATTGCCCATTCCACTCCATCAGCGTGCGGAACAACACATAGTCATTAAGCCAGTGTGCCTCGGCTTGACGGAACGATTCAAACGCGTGCTCCTCCGAATCGGAAAGCCGATCCATGGCGTTAAAGGAAGCATCACGGACAAACGCACGAACCCGGCGGTAGTCCACTGAATCGTCTCCGGCGGAGGGAAACCCATGACGGGAGCAAACTTCAACATGCAAGGCATCGTCCATGCCGGGAAGCTCCCCGGGACGGATGGAAAGGGTGGTGGGCTCAAGCGCCAGCGCGCTGATCGCATTGTAAGGACTATTGTCTCCACTGGTTTCGTTGACCGGTAGAATTTGCAGAACTTTAAATCCGGAATCGACGCACCAGTCCACAGCTTCATGCAGGGCACGCGTGTCGCCAATACCCTGGTCGTCGTCGGAACGGAGCGCAAAAAGCGGGAAGAAGACCCCGGCAGCACGATCAGAACGTGGATTCATGGCCGCACCTTAAACGATGCCACTATGCCGTCAATCTGCTTGAAAGGACGTCTGCAACATGGGGAGGTTCGCTATCCCCAGTTCTCAGTAGCGGTAGTGATCCGGTTTGTAGGGCCCATTCTGGGGAACGCCGATGTAATCGGACTGTTCCTTGGTCAGGATGGTGAGTTTGACACCGAGTCGGTCGAGGTGCAGACGTGCCACTTCTTCATCCAGATATTTCGGAAGACAGAAGACACTGGGCTCGTAGCGCGCACGGTTTTGCCAGAGGTCAATTTGGGCCAGCACCTGGTTGGTGAAGGAGTTGGACATCACAAAACTCGGGTGGCCGGTGGCGCAACCCAAGTTAACCAAGCGACCTTCGGCCAGCATGTAAAGGCACCTGCCGCTTTCAAACTCGTATTTATCCACTTGGGGTTTGATGTTAATGCGTTTGGCACCGGGATGCTGGTTGAGGCGGCTGACTTGGATCTCGTTGTCAAAGTGACCGATGTTACAAACGATCGCTTGGTCTTTCATGGCCAGCATGTGCTCCAACGTGATCACATCACAGTTGCCTGTGGTGGTGACATAAAGGTCAGCCACAGGCAGGAAATCTTCGATGGGTTTGACTTCAAAACCTTCCATGGCGGCTTGCAGGGCATTGATGGGATCGATTTCTGTGACAATGACCCGGGCACCGAAACCGCGCAGCGATTGGGCGCAGCCCTTACCCACATCCCCATAGCCACAGACCACAGCCACTTTGCCGGCGATCATCACATCGGTGGCACGCTTGATTCCATCGGCCAAAGATTCACGGCAACCGTAGAGGTTGTCGAATTTCGACTTGGTGACGGAGTCGTTGACGTTGATGGCGGGAACCAGAAGTTTACCCTGCTCCTTCATTTTATAGAGACGGCGAACACCGGTGGTGGTTTCTTCAGAAACGCCCTTCCACTCGGCAACCACGGCGTGCCAGTGTTTCGGATGTTCAGCATGCACGCGGCGAAGGAGATCTTTGATTACTTGCTCTTCCTCGCTGGAAGAAGGCTCGTCGATCCACGTGGAGCCGTTTTCCAACTCAAAGCCTTTATGAATCAGGAGCGTGGCATCTCCGCCGTCATCGACGATGAGCTGGGGCCCCAAGTTTCCGGGGTGAACCAAGGCTTCATAAGTGCACCACCAATATTCTTCAAGGGATTCACCCTTCCACGCAAAGACCGGAATACCGCGGGCAGCGATCGCCGCAGCAGCGTGATCCTGTGTGGAAAAAATGTTACAACTGGCCCAACGAACCGATGCGCCCAGTTCCACTAACGTTTCAATCAGAATGGCGGTCTGCACCGTCATGTGCAGTGATCCGGTGATACGAACACCCAGCAGCGGTTTTTCGGTGCCGTACTTTTTACGTAGCGACATCAGTCCCGGCATTTCATGCTCAGAAATGGTGATTTCCTTGCGGCCGAATTCGGCCAACGCCATGTCTTTTACTTTGAAGTCACCACGGTCGATGACTTTTTGATCCACAATATCGATGTTCATACTTTTTATTTTTCGCAGAGTTTTTTAAGCGCAGCCGCTTTGTCGGTTTTTTCCCATGGCACGTCATTCGATTCGGTTTTGCGGCCGAAGTGACCGTAATTGTTGGACAGTCCGTAAATGGGGCGTTTCAGGTCGAGTTGAGTGATGATGTCGGCGGGTTTGAAACTGAAGGTCTTTTTGACCGCCGCCTCGATTTTGGACTCAGGAACGGTGTGGGTGCCAAACGTATCCACCATAAAGGACACCGGTTGGGGATGACCGATGGCATAGGCGAACTGAACCTCCACCCTGGCAGCCAGTCCTGCGGCCACGATATTTTTCGCCACATAGCGTCCCATATAGGCTGCACTGCGATCCACCTTGGAAGGATCTTTTCCGCTGAAGGCTCCACCGCCATGACGGCCCATACCACCGTAGGTGTCCACGATGATTTTGCGCCCGGTCAGACCGCAGTCTCCCTGCGGACCGCCGACGACAAAGTTGCCCGTCGGGTTGACGAGGATTTCAGTTTTGTTATCGATCATCTTGGCGGGAAGCTGCTTCAGGATGAGTTCACGCGTGATGAAATCTTTGATCGTTTTATGATCCACCCCGGCGGCGTGTTGTGTGGACACCACGACGGCGGTGATACGGGTCGGCTTGCCATCCACGTATTCAACTGAGACTTGGGATTTGGCATCGGGGCGCAGCCAATTGACTTTTCCCGATTTGCGAATGCGAGCCAGCTCACGACCCAAACGGTGTGCAAACATGACCGGAGCAGGCATCAGCTCGGGTGTTTCATTACAAGCATAACCAAACATCAATCCTTGGTCGCCCGCGCCTTGTTCAGCTGTGGCTTTGCCTTTGACCTTACGAGCATCCACCCCTTGAGCGATGTCCGGGCTCTGTCCAGTCAACGCATTGGTGATGAACACCTTGTCTGCGTGAAAAACATCGTCATCATGAGTGTAGCCGATTTTCCGGATGGCCTCACGCACCACCTGTTCGTAATCAAATTTCGCCCGGGTGGTGATTTCACCAGCCAAAACTACCAAGTTGCTTTTGACCAATGTTTCACAGGCCACACGGCTGTTGCGATCTTGTTTGAGGCAGGCGTCCAGCACTGCATCGGAGATGGCATCAGAGACTTTATCTGGATGGCCTTCGCCTACAGACTCAGAGGAAAATATCCATTTTTTCGACATAACGGCGCTTAGATTGAACACGTATCGCCCGATGGCAATACAAATATCATCATATTTTGATGTGTTGTTATGTTCCGGTAAACAACGCTCGGATCACCTAATGGCCCATCGCTTACCCAGTAAGGCCAAGGCGTAGCCCAATCCTGTAATCAAGATAATGACCGGCCCAGTGGGCATTTCCCAAACGAAACTCAGTGCAAGACCCACCGCCACCGATAGCGCCACTGCCATTGCGGCTCCCGCCATGATCCACCAAAGGTTACGGCTGAAGAGGGATGCCGTGGCTGCCGGCATCACCAGCAGAGCGATCACCAAGATAACCCCCATGATCTGCACCATGAGAATGATGGTAAGGGTTGTCAAAAACAGCAGTAACCACTTGATCGCAAAAACCGGTTGTCCGGATATGCGGGCATAAAATTCATCAAAACACACCGAAAGCAATAAGGTGTGAAAACCTAAAAAGAGTCCCGCCGTCACGACGTTAAGGATCAGCAACCAAACCAAATCCCGGGTCTGAATCATCAGAATATTGCCGAAGAGATAACTCATGGGATCCATGAATTTGGGTGTGGCAGCAAAAAAGAGCAGCCCCACCGCCATGCCTCCCGCCCATAAAAAACTGATCCATGTGTCTTCACGGGCTTGATGTTTCAATGTAACCCAGGTTAATCCCCATGAGGCCAACGCACCGACCACAATTGCGCCTATAAGCGGATGGCACCAATCCCAGCCCAACCGCACCTGCAAAAAAAGTGCCGCGCCAACTCCGGCTAAAATGCAGTGCGATAAGGCACCCGCCAGTCCTGAAATTTTCCGCACCACCACCAGAGTGCCCACCACTCCGAATGCCGGTGCCGCCAGCAGACCGGCCAAAAGAGCCCACCGCAGGAAGCGACCATGTTCAGCACCCAACACTTGAAAAAATTCAATCATGTCGATGCTCCGGCTCCGGTAAGGTGTGACTGTGTAATACTCTGCGTAATGGGGTGCCAAAAAGTGCCTCGGCATGATCGTCCGCAAAGTCCTCGGTAGGATGAATCTCTGCACGTCGATGGATACACACTACGCGACGGGCCAAGGAAGTGACAAATTCCATATCATGAGAGACCAGTAGAATGGTCACCTTCTCGCGCAATCGTTCCAGTGTTTCATTCAATCGACGGGCATTACCAGGATCGATGTGGGAAGTTGGTTCATCCAATAAAAGCAGTTCGGGAGAGCGCACCAAAGCGCGGGCCAACAAGACCCGCTGGCGCTGTCCGCCTGACAGTTCGCTGAATGAGGACGAACGAAGATCCGCCACCCCCGCCGTCTGCATCGCCTCTTCGGCGCAATCACGATCCGCTCGCCGCAAGAATCCCGGTCGTGCGCGTGCGGTTAAAACCACTTCGATGGCGGAAATAGGAAAATGGGCATCCACCATCATGCTTTGGGGCACATAACCGATGCGAGGGCGGGCCGCTTCGGGAGTCCCACCCAGCACCCGCAGCGTGCCTTGGGAAGCTACCAAGTCTCCGAGTATCAGTTTTAAGAGGGTCGTTTTACCGCCACCGTTGGGCCCTACGAGGCAGAGCAGCTCCCCGGTCTCCACATCCAAATTGATCCGATCCAGAACATTCTCTCCGGATCCTTCATAACGAAAGCTCACATCATGAAGGCAAACGGCAGGGGTATTCACAGACACTTCAACTTAGCGGCAGCCCACTGCATGACAAAGTAAAATGATAGTCCTGGACTGCGATTCAGGGTTGTTGAAATGCCGCGGTCAGGGTGTCTGCAATACGGCGCAGATTAGCTGCGTAATCTTCTGCCAGAGGATCCATTTCCTCCACCCTGCCTCCTATGGCTTCTGCCACCGCGTTGGCTGTGGCCACCGGAAATTGACGCTGAACAAAGATGACCCGAATCTGCGACTCCTTGGCTGCGGCAATCACGGCGGCGAGTTGTGACGGCGTGGGCTCCCGGCCCTCCAATTCCACCGACCTCTGCACCAGCCCATAATCGTGGCAGAAGTAGCCGAAGGCGGGATGATAGACCATGATGGACTTGCCCTGATAGGGCAGAAGCTGGCGGCGCAGTTCCTGATCCAAGGCCGTCCATTCCACGATGATTTCTTCAAGCTGGAGAGAGATTTCCTTTTGATGATCGGGAAGTAAAAGCTGCAGTTCCAGCGCGAGACTTCTGGCCATGTCCATCATCCTACGCGGAGACAACCAGACATGCGGGTCGATGGAAGAATCTGCGTGGTCGTGATCGCCGTGATGATGGCCATGATCATGGTGGTGGTGGTCATGAGTCGCACCCACGGAGCCTGACGGACAACAACCCGCACCGCCTGTCAAGGATTGGGCAAAGGTCAATGTATCCACACCCTCCGCGAGATTCACCACGTTCAACTGCGGGACACTCCCGGCAAGTTTCGGTGCAAGCGTTTCCATAAAAGGCATACCAAGGTGGAACAAGGCGGAAGCACGACCCAGTCGGACCATTTGCTGGGGTGTGGGTTGGTAGTTGTGGGGGTTTTCACCGGGGCCAACTAAAATTTCGACATCGGCCTTACCATCTAGCAGTCGTTCAGCTACATACTTCAGCGGGGCGATACTCACAAAAACCAAGGGACGGCTTGGTTCTTCTATACGTTGCACCGGTTGACAGGAGATCAAACCACCTGTTATTAGCAGGCAGAGAAACATGATGATACGCGATTTCTGTTTCATAATTTGGAAAGTTGATCAGCCTTCCGGGGAGAAGAAATGTTTTCCCCTCTCACGATCCGCTCCTTGATGACGGAGGCTGGAATGTTCTCCACATGCCCATCGGCGAAAAGGTAATTGGAGGATCCCTTAAGGCGGTCTGTGGCGCGAGCTCCCAACCGGTGGCGATCCACCTCGATGTCATTCAGAACAGCAGGCCAAGAAAGCCACTCGCCTCCATGAATGTGATCCCGGGTCTGAGAAGGGGCGCGGTTTTCGGAGAGAATGAAGACGAGCATGGTGGAGGAAGGGTGGGCCAACTTGAGAAACGCGTTGTGGTTTTCATCATCGAACACCAAATCGTTAGTCAGATAGCTGGTGGCACCCATCCTCAGGATGCGTTCCTTGCGGGCGGACGGTTCGGCGGGACAAACGCGTGTTTCATCAAAGGTTCCAAGGTAGGGTACCAGAGCATAGATCCAGCTTTGCTGGATGCGCAGGCGCCCGGTGGTGTGGGTGGTCGGTGGATAGGTGCCCGCGTGATCGCGGCTGTAATATTGCAGCCCGAGCGCAATCTGCCGGAGGTTGGAGGCGCAGCGGGTTTGGTTGGCCACTGCCACCGAGCGCATGTAACCGGCCATCCCGAGGGAGCCCAGCAGTGCCACCACCATGAGTGACACAACCAGTTCCACCAAGGTGAAGCCTCGCACCCTCACCCTATAATAATGACGGACTCGACTCATGCGGCGTTGCGGAGAGCGCGTTTGCGACGTGCAACCATCCAAAGTGCCAACGAACCCGCACCCAGCAGCAGCGCGGTCGACGGTTCGGGAACCACCTCGACGACGAAGGTTTCGGTGGTTGATATGGCCCCATCGGTGGCATGGGTTCCCGACCATGTGATGTCGAAGCTGTAGGTGCCCAAGTCCGTGAAGCCCCACTGAAAGTGCAGGTGGTCAACCGGCACAATGGGAAAACTATTGCTGAAATCGGTATTCGAGACGTTGAAGGTGGAGAAGATGCGATCCACTACACTCGTCCCGGCTAAGTTCGTGGTATATAAGGCGAAGTTGGCATCGGTGGGAAGACTCCAACTTGTCAGACTGACCGTGATGTTCCCTGTCCAATCGGAGTCAACCAGTTCCTCCGTGCTGAACCCAAGATTGGGCTGGTAGGTGCTGGATCCCATTACGAAGATGGTGGTTCCATCCGCTACACCGATGATATTGCTCAGACCCGTAGGTGAGGTGCGGGTGGCAGAAGTTTGCGCCATGAGATTTC
>JBHJOR010000057.1:0-16251 GCA_050329585.1 Methylacidiphilales bacterium
GGCAGCCGGTTCGAGGGGCTGCTCGCGATCCCCTTCGTCATGGCGGCGGTCACGGCTCTCCTCGCCTTCCTGTCGCGGGTTCCGGGCGCGAAGCGGATCGAGGAGGCACGGCTCTTCTACCTGACCGCCTGGATCGGCTCGCTGCTGCTCTGCCTTCTCGGGCATGTCTTCATCGTGCTCACGGCCACCCAAAAAACGGTCGATGGCCCTTCAGCCAAAGATTGGAAAGGTGGACGCGCCGCGGCTATCAATATTATACCTTCCACCACAGGTGCTGCCAAGGCCGTCGGCCTCGCCATCCCCGAAGTGAAAGGCAAACTCACCGGCATGTCTTTCCGCGTCCCCACCCCAACCGTCAGCGTGGTGGATCTCACAGTCAAAACTACCAAAGAAACTTCCTACGAAGAAATTTGTGAGAAAATGAAAAATGCCTCCGAGACGTACCTCAAAGGCATTCTTGCCTACACCAACGATGAAGTGGTCTCCAGTGACTTTATTCACGACAGCCACTCCAGCATCTTTGACGCCGGATCTGGTATCGGACTCAACAGTAACTTCTTCAAACTGATCAGCTGGTATGACAACGAGTGGGGCTACTCCAACCGCTGCGTGGATCTTGTTAAACACATCCATGCACAAGGTTGAGCCGCCTACACTTGAGCCTAACCACTGGAACCTCTCAGCCGTGTTGCTCTCCAAGCCACGGCTTCACCCAGCCTGCACATGAAAAAATCCATCCGTGATCTCTCCTTAAAAGGACGCCGCGTCCTGATGCGCGTAGACTTCAATGTCCCCATGGACAAGTCCACCGGCACCATCACCAACACCCAGCGCATTGAGGCGGCACTGCCCACCATTCGTTACATCTTAGATCAGGGAGCCTCCGTGACTCTCATGAGCCACCTCGGACGTCCGGATGGCCAACCTAACCCAAAATACTCGCTGCAACCGGTCGCCTCCCGACTCGAAGAGCTCCTTGGAAAACCGGTGCTCTTTCTTGCCGACTGTGTGGGCCCCGAGGTTGAAGCCGCCTGCGCCGCACCTGCCCCCGGCTCCGTCATTCTGCTGGAAAACCTGCGCTTCCACCTCGAAGAAGAAGGCTCGGTCAAAGATGAATCCGGGAATAAAGTCAAAGCGGATCCGGAAAAAATCTCCGCCTTCCGGGCCAGCCTCTCCAAGCTCGGAGACGTCTATTGCAATGACGCCTTTGGCACCGCCCACC
Organism: Methylacidiphilales bacterium; assembly: GCA_050329585.1. GTDB lineage: Bacteria > Verrucomicrobiota > Verrucomicrobiia > Methylacidiphilales > JBCBYL01 > DAIPIT01. The sequence goes on from JBHJOR010000057.1 coordinate 1,223, forward strand.
GCGCGCATTCCTCAGTGGTGGGAATCGATCTGCCGGAACGGGTCGCCGGATTGTTGATGGACAAAGAACTGGATGCCTTCGCCCGCGTGCTGGAAAAACCGGAGCGCCCCTTGTTGGCTATTCTCGGCGGTGCTAAAATCGCCGATAAAATCCCCCTTATCCAAAATCTGTTGGATCAGGCTGACGAAATCATCATCGGGGGCGGTATGGCTTACACCTTCAAAAAAGTGCTCCACGGGATGTCCATTGGCACCAGCCTATACGATGAAGCGGGTGCGGCACTGGCCCCCGAACTGATGCGCAAAGCCGAACAGCGCGGCGTCAAAATCCACCTGCCGGTGGATTACATCTGCACCGAACAGTTTTCCCCCGATGGAGAAACCCGCCCGGCGGACGACTCCAACGGTATCCCTGACGGCTGGATGGGACTCGATTGTGGTCCTGAATCGATCCGCCTTTTCCGCGAGGTGATCCTGCGCGCCCGCACCCTCATTTGGAACGGGCCGGCCGGTGTCTTTGAATTCGATGCCTTCTCAAAGGGAACGCGGGCCATGGCCGATGCCGTGGCCGAAGTCACCCGCATGGGCGCTATCACCGTTATCGGCGGTGGTGACACCGCCACCGCCGCCCAAAAGTTCGGAGTGGCCGATCAAGTCACTCACTGCTCAACGGGTGGCGGTGCCTCCCTCGAACTTCTCGAAGGCAAAGAACTGCCCGGCGTATCCTTTCTTTCTGAAAAATAAATCATCCACTTATGTCACGTAGAACCGTTATCGCAGGAAACTGGAAAATGAACAAAACCGCCACTGAGGCGGTTATTCTGGTCAAAGACATCCTCCATCACTGGAAAAAAGTCCACAATGTAGATGTGATCATCTGCCCGCCCTTCACCGCGATGCAATCCTGTAAAGAAGTGATCGGCCAAAGCTCCGAAATTTACCTTGGAGCCCAGAACATGCACGAACTGCCATCCGGAGCTTACACCGGGGAAATTTCCGCATCGATGCTTAAGGATCTTTGGTGCAAGTTTGTCATCCTGGGTCATTCTGAACGCCGCGAATTCTTCAAGGAAACCGACGATCTGGTCAACCGCAAGGCCAAAGCCGCCATCGCTGCCAACCTCAACCCCATTATCTGCATCGGTGAAACACTGGCCGAACGGGAAGCCGGAAAAATGGAAAAAGTCGTCACATTCCAACTCAAGGGATCCTGTGCCGGTTTTTCCGAGGATCATTGGGAACGCACCATCATCGCATACGAACCGGTATGGGCTATTGGTACCGGAAAAACCGCTTCACCCGAACAGGCTCAAGAAGTCCACGCCCTGATTCGTCGGACGATCCAAAGCATGGCCGGTGAGAAAGTAGCCTACAAAATTCAAATTCAGTATGGCGGCAGCGTCAAAGCCGACAACTCGCGCGAACTGCTGAGCATGCCTGATATTGACGGCGCTCTCATCGGAGGTGCCAGCTTGGACGCCGAATCCTTTATCACCATCATCAAAAACGCTTGTCATCTCAGCGAAGAAAAATAGTATCTCACTTTCGGATCTGAAATCCATCATACGCTAACGATGAACATCATGAATATACTCATTTACGCCATCACCGCCATTTTGGTGTTGTGCTGTCTCCTGCTCATCGGCGTCGTTCTCCTCCAACGCCCCCGCTCGGAAGGACTCGGAACCGCGTTTGGCGGTGGCATGACCGAATCCATGTTCGGCGCCGGCACCTCTGACGTCCTCACCAAAATCACCATCTGGATGGCTGCCGCCTTTTTTATCTGCACCCTGCTGTTGGCGGTGCTGATGTCCCACCGCGACCAATCTCCTCCCAGTATACTCGAACAGCACCTGCAGCCGGTGGCTCCCCTGAGCGTGCCGGAGACCTCCACGTCCGACTCCGCTCCTGCTGAATCTCTACCTGAAACCTCGCAAGAACCTTCAGCAGAGACTTCGCCCGCACCCACCCCCGAACCTGCTGCACAGCCTTGAGCTTCTTCTCCGGCATGAAACCCCTCCACGGATTTCTGCTGGCAATGCTCTGCTTCATGTCCTGTTCCGGACGCCCTCCGGATGTGGATCTGATTTTCATCAACGGCGCCGAACCCCAAAGTCTCGATCCCTCCACCATCACCGGCCAAATCGAAGGCCGACTCTGCAACGCCCTTTTTGAAGGTCTCATCAGTCGTGATGCGCACGGAGAACTTATCCCCGGCATGGCCACCACATGGCAGAGCAATGAAGATCACACCCGATACACCTTTCAACTCAACCCCGCAGCCCGCTGGTCTAATGGCGATCCCGTCACCGCTCACGACTTCGTGCGTTCATGGAAACGCACCCTGAGTCCGGAACTCGCTTCAGAATATGCCTACATCCTTTATTTCATCGAGGGTGCGGAAGATTATCACAAAGGAAAAACAAAAGACTTTGCCAACGTGGGAGTCCATGCTGCGGATGCGCTCACTTTGGAAGTTCGACTGCGCAGTCCTACTCCGTTTTTCCCCAGCCTGACCGCGTTCGTAACGTATTTCCCGGTTCACCTGCCTACCGTAGAACGACACGGGCTGGCCTGGGTCAAACCGGAAAACATTGTCACCAATGGGGCCTACCTGCTTAAAGGATGGAAAATCAATGATCGCGTTGAACTGCAAAAAAACCCCGATTACTGGCGGGCGGATTCGGTGCGACTGGAACGCATTGACGCCCTCTCGGTGAACAAGGCCTCCACCGCTTACAACCTCTACGCTACCGGGCAAGCCGACTTGATCCTCGATAAAGGCCTGGTTCCGCAGATGCTGTTAGCCGAGCTCAGTCAACGAGCCGACTTCCATTCTTACACTTACTTGGGCACCTACTTCTATCGTTTCAACACCACCAAGCCACCCTTTGACCAGGCCTTGGTTCGTCGTGCCCTCAGTGCGGCTATCGACCGCGAGCGCCTCACCCGTAAAATCACAAAGGCAGGGGAACAAACAGCCACCTCCTTTACTCCTTCCGGTATTCCCGGTTATGAACCACCGGATGGAGTTGGTTTTGATCCGGAGCAGGCCCGCCGCTGGCTGGCCGAAGCGGGTTATCCGGAAGGACGCGGCTTCCCCCGCATCCATATCCTTTACAACAAATCCGAACTGCATGAAAAAATAGCTCTTGAAATTCAAGACATGTGGAAAACCACCCTCGGCATCCAGTGCGAACTCAAAAACCAGGAATGGGCCACCTACCTCGATTCGCTGCGCAAGCTCGATTATGATGTCGCCCGTTCGAGTTGGATAGGTGATTACTTGGATCCCAACACCTTTCTCGATTGTTTTCTGACTGGAGGTGGCAACAACCGCACCGGTTGGAGTCACCCTGAATATGATGCGCTGCTGAGTGCTGCCGCTCATGAGCGTGATTCCGTCCGCCGTATGGAGGCGTTTCGTAACGCCGAGAAGCTTTTGGTGGCCGAGGAGTGTCCCATCGCCCCTCTTTATTACTACTCAGGCGTGCTGTTCTACAACGCGCGCCACCTGCGAGGCATCCACCCCAACGTGCTGGCTGAACACCCGCTACGCGAAATGTATTTTGTGCCATGACCTCATTTCTGATTCGCCGCATCCTGTGGGCCATCCCCGTCGTATTTATCGTGCTCAGCGGCACGTTCCTGTTGATCCGTCTTTCTCCGGGTTCTCCATTCGGCTCGGAACGCAACTTGGATCCGGCGGTGGAGGCCCGACTTTTAGAAAAGTTCCAGCTCGATGGGAGTTGGGATCAACAACTTGTTCGTTACTGGAAAAACGCTCTGAGCGGAGATCTGGGGGTTTCAACCCAACATCGCAACCGCACCGTTACCGAAATTCTCGGACAAACCCTGCCTAAGTCCGCCGCTCTGGGTGCGGTGGCACTGGTGCTGGCGCTCGGTATCGGCATCGTGGCCGGCACCGTATCGGCAGCGTTCCACAACACGTGGGTTGACCGCAGCGCGATGTTAATGGCCTTGCTGGGCATCTGTCTGCCGGGCTTTGTTTTGGCCCCGTTGTTTGTTCTGGCACTGGCCATTTTGATTCCCCTTTTTCCTGTTGCGGGCTGGGGCACTGCCGGACACCTTGTGCTACCTGCGCTTTGTCTGGCATTGCCCTACGGTGCTTATTGCGCCCGCCTGATGCGCACCAGCATGCTGGAAGTTCTGAATCAGGACTTCATCCGCACGGCGCGTGCGCGTGGTCTGATGGAATATGATGTGCTGACGGAGCATGCCCTCAAAGTGGCTATTTTGCCGCTGGTCAGTTACACCGGCCCTCTGGCTGCTCATATTCTCACCGGCAGCATCATCATTGAAGAGATCTTTAAAATTCCAGGTCTCGGCCCCTTTTTTGTGAACAGCGTCTTGAACAAAGATGTCTTCATGGCCGGCGGCTGCGTGCTCACCTACTGCCTCCTGTTGGTGGGACTCAACATCATCGTGGACGTTCTTTACACCGTGCTCGATAAACGCGTAAAGCTGGGATGACCTCATTCAACGATATGAAAGAAGTCGCACCCACCCCCCAACTCCTTTCCGCAGTGGGCCAACACCCCACGGTGCGCTGGACTGCCGGGCTTTTGTTGGTGCTGGCACTGCTGTGTTTTCTGGGGCCTTTGCTCAGCCCGTATTCTTCATCCACGCTTTCGGAGAACCAGTTCTCTCCTCCCTCCTTCAGTCATTGGATGGGAACCGATATCAATGGCCGCGATGTGTTGACCATGACGTTGGAAGGAGGGCGGGTTTCACTTCTGGTCGGCTTGGTAGGAGCCAGCATATCGCTGATCATCGGCACCCTTTATGGATTGATCAGTGGTTATCTGGGCGGGAAAATCGATACGCTGATGATGCGGGTGGTGGACATTCTTTACGCCCTGCCCCGCATTGTCATCGTGATGGTGCTGATTGCGCTTTTTGACCAACAAACCCGGGCCTTGTTGGAACAGTCCGGCTGGCCGCAGCTGATTCAGTATTCACGTATTCTGCTGCTTTTTGTGGGGCTGGGTTTTGTGGAGTGGCTGACCATGGCCCGCATTGTTCGGGGTCAAGTGCTGACGTTAAAGGAACGGGCTTATGTGCAGGCCGCACTTTCGATGGGACAGAGCCGTTGGCGCATTATGTCCCGACATCTTTTGCCCAACCTGACCGGCATCATTCTGGTTTACCTCACTCTCACCATTCCTGCAGTGATCCTCGAAGAATCGTTCCTCAGTTTTCTGGGCCTCGGCGTTCAAGCGCCTCTGGCCAGTTGGGGCACGTTGCTCAGCGACGGTGCCGCGCTGATCAATCCGGTTAAAATATACTGGTGGCTGCTCCTGGCACCCGCGCTGATGATGGCACTCACCCTGCTGGCGCTGAATTTTTTAGGCGACGCCTTGCGCGACCTCTTGGACCCCTTGAGTCGCAGAGATTCATAGCTTCTAACCAACTCAGTCGTCACACCTCCGGGAATTTATACCGGGCTCAATAATCGTATCCACCGCCACAGGCAGCTTCTCCGGGTAATCGAGGGTGTAGTGCAGTCCGCGGCTCTCCTTGCGCCGCAGCGCGGATTCCACGATGAGGGAAGCCACCAAAACTAGGTTGCGCAGTTCCAACAAATCCGCCGAAACCTTGAAGTTCCAATAATATTCATGCACTTCCTGATGCAACATGGACAAGCGCGTGGCGGCGCGGCGTAACCGTTTGTCGGTTCGCACGATGCCCACATAATCCCACATGGTTTGGCGGATTTCCCGCCAGTTGTGCGTGACCACCACCATCTCATCGGGGTCATGGGCATCACCGGTGCTCCACAGAGGAGGCTGAGGCTCCGCTGCCACAGATTGGCGGTAATGGATTCCGTGAAGCGCGGCGCGATGAGAGGTTACCACCGCTTCGAGCAGGGAGTTACTGGCCAGGCGATTGGCGCCATGTAGGCCTGTGCACGCTACTTCTCCAATAGCATAAAGGCCGGAAAGATCTGTATCGCCTTGGGTTCCGGTCAATACTCCGCCACATTGATAGTGGGCCGCTGGCACCACGGGTAGAGGCTGTTTGGCCATGTCTAGACCCAATCCAAGACAAAATTCATAAATATTCGGGAAACGCAAACGCAGGAACTCAGCCGATTTCGACGTCATGTCCAGTCGAGCACATTCCGCTCCGGTGCGCTTCATTTCGGCATCAATGGCCCGTGCCACGACATCGCGTGGAGCCAGCGATCCGCGTGGATCATATCGCCGCACCATGTCCTGACCATGTTCATCGATGAGAATACCGCCTTCACCACGGAGTGCTTCGGAAATGAGAAACGATTTGGCAAACGGGTGAAAGAGACAGGTCGGATGAAACTGAACGAACTCCATGTTGGCGACCCGCACTCCGGCACGATAGGCCATGGCTACCCCGTCACCGGAAGCGATATCGGGATTGGTGGTGTATTGGTAACATTTGCCCGATCCACCCGTGGCGAGCACCACCACCGGAGCGGCAAAGGTTTCCACTTCGCCACGATTGCGATCCAGCACATAGGCACCCATCACACGATTGGATCCGGAACAGCCTATTTTGTTTGAGGTGATCAAGTCCACGGCCACATGATTTTCCAACACCTCGATGCTGCGGTGTTGATCAATGGCGTGCAACAAGGCCCGCTCAATTTCCCTGCCGGTCATATCCTCGGCGTGCAAGACGCGACGCTTGCTGTGACCACCCTCTTTTCCGAGATCATATTGACCGCTGTAGTTACCTTCCCGCTCGCTGAAACGAACCCCAAGGCGGATGAGTTCCTGAATCCGCTCCGGCCCTTCGGCTACGATATCTCGCACCACTTGCTCACGGCATAATCCGTCACCTGCTATCAGTGTATCGGACAGATGCATTTCAAAGGTGTCTTCTTCGGAGGTCACGCAGGCGATGCCACCTTGGGCGTAGTTGGTATTGGATTCAGCCCTGTTTTTTTTGGTGATGATGGCCACTTTCCCGGATTCGGCCAATTTGAGTGCGCAGGTCAAACCGGCAATGCCACTGCCTAAAATGAGATAATCATACTTTTTCATGGGAATCTCTTTCTCATTCATGTCTCGGTGGTGATTTCAACTGCCTCACATACCTGCCGCCAACCCGGAAAATTCCAATGGTTGGGAAAGCCCCGGCACTGGTGAGGCTTGGCGGCGTTAACCCGGCAGTGATGGACTCCTTCCAAAAACACGCAGGCTCCGTCTCCACGATCTTTCAAGACCAGACCTCTACGATTGGGATGGAGGGCGGTATAGTCGCGGATGAAATCTTCCACATGGACGGCCAGGATTCCTGCCATAGCATCCACGTCTTCTTCGGATAACCGGACCAGCCCCGGCCAGCGACAGCAGTTTCCGCAGCGCTGGCATTGATAATATACTTGCTTCCCACCGTTCACTTCGATACGTTTTTCGTCCCTTCAGGAGCTATAGCTCAATTGGTTAGAGCGCTGCCCTGTCACGGCAGAGGTTGCGGGTTCGAGCCCCGTTAGCTCCGGTCTCACTCCTGCTTGGGTTGGCTTAAACAACATGGACTGGGCGAACCGGGTGATCCAAATCATTTCTTAGCATCCCGCTTTGCCATAAAATTACAAACTTGAATTCTAAGCTGAATTCGAATTTTTCCTTTTTATTCCAGTCGTGTTAAGTTCGACCATGCTGCCCACCGAGGAACCCGCCGCCTTCGACCGCGCGCTCCGTCACTGGTTCAGGCGTCATCAACGCGCTCTACCCTGGCGTTCCACACAACGCAGTCCCTATGCGGTGGTGGTTTCGGAATTCATGCTTCAGCAAACCCAGGTGGCCACGGTGATACCTTACTTTGAGCGCTGGATGAAGCGCTTCCCGGACTGGAAGGCCCTGGCAGAGGCACCTGAATCTGAGGTATTAAAGGCGTGGGAGGGATTGGGATATTATCGACGCGCCCGTCATCTGCACCGCTTGGCTCAGGAAATCGACCTCCACTTTCAAGGCTGTTTTCCGGATGATCCTACCATGATGCGCGCGCTCCCCGGTATTGGTCCATATACCGCCGGTGCGGTGGCTTCGCTGGCCTTCAACCTGTCGGTTCCGCTTATTGACGGGAATGTGGAGCGTGTGTTTGCCCGCTTGTTTGATTTACGCGGAGACATCAAATCTCGCGTTGTTCAGCAACTCCTCTGGAAACGGGCTTCCGACTTGATGCCATCGCGTCAGGCTGGAGAGTTCAACGAAGCGCTGATGGAGCTGGGAGCCTTGATTTGTATTCCGAAAGCTCCGCGCTGCCTGGAATGCCCGGTGCGTCGATGGTGCACGGCTCCAGACCCCGCCTCCCTACCGGTTCGCACCCGGACCACCACCCTCCGCCAAGAATTAACCTACGCCCGCATCACTTCATCCAACGAAAGCATCTGGATGTTGAATCCTGATTATCCCGGAAGGTGGAAGGGGTTTCATCGTATGCCGGAGTTTGATCCCGCTGGCATGAACGTGCTTGGAGATTGGACCTCATTGACCTACAGCATCACCCGCTATCGGGTTCAGGCCACTGTGGTCATGGCCGAATGGAAATCAAAAAGGGCAGACAGGAACCAACCCCACGGCGGGTGGATTTCTATGGAAACGCTGGAAGCTCTTCCCCTACCCACTCCCATGCGCCGTATGTTGTTCCCCGCCTGACCCCTTTGAGAGATCTAAGCGGGGGTGCAACTACAAAGATTCGATGATTATTTAATCAACCGAATCGAGAAGGGGTAGGTGTACGATTCGCCGTTGTTGGCTTTCATGCTGGCGATAATAACCAGAACGATCCACGCCACGAGGATGATCGGCAGAAGTACAAATCCAATGATAACCAAACAAAGAACGGCGGCAATGATCGAGGCGATGGTTACCGTAATCTGAAAATTGATCGATTCTTTGCCGTGAATATCCACACTGGGAATCTCGTTCTTTTTGATGGACCAGATCACAATAGGGGCAATCAGGTTTCCAAACGGGATGACAAAGCCCGCTAAGGAGCTGAGGTGGCAGAGCATGTTCCAGAGGTTGGCTTCGGAGGTATTGGATGTGGTCATGCGTCTTCAATACTCAAAATCCCGTATGACAACAATCTTTATTATTTTCTCAAAATGATCTCTGGTCATGAGATTGTCACAAGACGCGGCTAAGTCTTCGGGATGCGCGGGCTGACTTTTCTTTTCCTGGTGTTGTGTGGAGTGATCACCTCATGCGGACCCGACTCCGGCTCACAACGGGTGATCGTACTTCAAACCGGCCGTCTATCCGGAAATGTCTATCCACTAGAAAGCCGCCAAATCGCTCCCCTGCAACACTATCCGTATTTAGGTGGTTATGTGAAGCAGGTGCGCCGCGAGGCGGAAGCAACGGGAGCACGCGTCTTGTTAGTGGATTCAGGTGACAGCTTGAGCGGATCCTTTGCCAGTCATATTTCCGCATCTCGCAACATGGTGGTTTTTTTCAATTCCTTGAACTATGATGCCATTTTCCTGAGTAATCTGGATGCGGATGTGCCACCGGAGGCCTTGAAGGCACTTCAAATGCCGGTGCTATCTCCCTTCATGGATGCCACAGGCCAGAGCGTGCCAGCCGGTTGCTCTCCTTTACATCAAGTAGAAATTCAAGGGCTGCGAGTCCAGCTCTTGGCCAATTTTTACGGTGATACCCGATGGGAGGACAAGCCCACCCAGTTTCCCATGTGGTTCGGCTCCCAAGCCCGCACCGTGCGGCCCGTGCGTGATTACCAGACATTGATCTCCTCAGCCGGTGAAGCGCAACCCGACTTATCACTCTTTCACTGGACCAAATTTCCCGGCCCCGGGGATCCTTCTGCCTGGGTGCATCAGCTCACCCAGTTAGGAGTGGACGCTCTACTAGCCCATCGAACCTACAGCTCGAAAGAGCAGACGCGTTGGGAAACGGCTGATTTCTCCGGTTGGCCGCTACCGGTCAATGAAAACATCCTGCGCCAAAATGGCGGCTTCACGTTAGCTCGCCTGGATTTGATACGAGGACGCGATGGGCGATGGATGGCGCCTCATCCACATCAGGTTATTCAAATGACCGCCAACTCCGCTCCGGCCGATATGGAAATCTCAGAATTGATGAAACCATTCCATGATGCCATCAGCACCGCCGATCGATCGTTGGGAGTGCTGCCTGACGATGTGAGCCCTGAGCAGGTTTTGAACGCTTATTTCACGGCTCTGTCCACCGTGCCTCATGCGCAGGCTCTTTTTTACTCAGAAGACTCCATCCGCTCTCCACTCAGCCGCGGTAAACTCAATACCTCCCACGTTTATCAGGCCATTCCCTGGTCCACGCCTCTTGAGCGAGTGCGGATTTCAAGCGACCTACTTCCGCGTCTTCTTGAAATAAAGGGCACCCAGATTTGGGTGCGGCCGGGCCAGCGAACTGATACCGACGTCATCACCTCCCGATTTTTTGCCCGCATCATTCAGCGCCATCTGAACCTGGCCGACAGCGCGGTGGAAGCGGCGGGGCCGGACAATGAATTTGAGTTCTTCTGCCGGTTCCTCGAATCAAGGCCCCTCGAAACAGTGTTCACCGGGATTCCCCAAGGATGGGAGGCCTTAAAACCATGAAATCAACCCGGGGCTTTTCCGCAACCGAAGGCTTGATCCTGTTGGCCCTGTTGATTCTGGGCGCGGCGGTGGTTGTGCCCGTCTATCTCAGCCACGGACAAAAAAGCCGCCAGCAAGCCGCCCGCTCCAACTTGGTTCAGTGGGGAATCGCTCTCAATTTGTATCTGATTGAAAACCGCAATGAACTGCCTTCCGCAGATCCTGCCATGGCCCAGGTCTGGTTCAACGTGCTGCCGCCTTACCTCTCCCAACCTCCCTTAAAAGATCTGCAAAATACTCCCCATGCCATCCGTGAATTATGGATTAACCCGGCCGCCCCCAAGCGCGAACCGGCGCAGGGTGAATCTTATTTTTTTTACTACGGCATGAATGCATGGCTTGGATCCGGTAAGGCGGCTTCACGACTGCGCATCTACGAAGTGGAAGATCCCACCCATACCGTGTTCATGACCGAAACCTTCAGTGAAGATCCCCGGGTTCTACCTCACACGGTTGATTATCGTTTCGGTAAATCAGGCTCTGCCAATGCGATGGCTCACGTGCTGTTTTGTGACGGCCACGTTGAGGCCATCCCGAGATCCAAACTCAGTGATGATGCCGCCGCGTACGATTCCCGCAGCGCCATGACCCAGCCCACATGGGTTCCCTATTATAACGCCCCCGCCCCCAATCCATAAAAAAGCCCGGACGGGCGTGGGCCGGTCCGGGCTGTGCGATGGATTAGTAAAAACTTAGAGGTTCTTTTTGAAATCAGCACCGGCTTTGAAACCAACGGTTTTCGAAGCCTTGATCTTGATTTTATCACCGGTTTTCGGATTGATGCCAGTGCGGGCTTTGCGGTTTTTGATGAGGAAGGTTCCGAAGCCGACGAGTTGGACGGCTTTGTCCTTTTTCACACCCGCTTTGATGCTGTTGAGCACGGCAACAAGTGCGCGTTCGGCTGCGGCTTTGGTCGTATCTTTACCAAGTTCTTTTTGAATTTTCTCTACCAGTTGGGCACGATTCATGGCCATAATATATAATTTCTCCTGAGTTGTTATGTTTGGGTTATTGATGTTATTCCATTTTATCGCATTGGAATACGTATTCCGAATGTGAATAAAATGTGAATAACTTTCTGTTCTAGTCGAGTTCCCGTATGATCGTCAATCACATTTATTAAAGGTGATACTGATTCTGCTCAGTGTTTATGGGGAATCAGAGATGGTAACCGGCACCAAGCCTGATAGCAAAAGGCCAGAAGCGAACGGGTCGGCTGAAACCCGCTTAACGACAAACCTCAGCGCGCATGGCGTATTAAAAATATGTAAAAAGTCGTCGGACTGAAGGTAGGCTGGGTAAGGTGTGGACCTCGAAACGATCGCGCCCTGTATCGACCGACTCGTGTGCTGATAGCAAACGATGCCCGTTAAACCGTCATCAGGTCTTTTTCTTTTTTCTCGAGCAGGGTATCGATCTTTTGAACAAAGCTGTCGGTCAGCTTTTGCACTTCTTTTTCCCCATGGCTGAGATCGTCCTCGGTGATATCACCGTTTTTTTGTTCCTTTTTAAGGGATTCCATGGCGTCACGCCGGTTATGCCGGACGGAGATGCGACCATCCTCAGCGATCTTTTTGACCACTTTAGTGAGGTCTCGGCGGCGCTCTTCGGAAAGTTCGGGAATGGGAAGACGGATTAATTTACCGTCAACCATCGGAGTAATACCTAAACGGGATTCTTCCAAGGCCTTGCGGATCGGGTCTACATTGGACGCATCCCAAGGTTGGATCAGGATCAGCCGGGGCTCTGGACAGGTGATGGCGGCTATTTCACGCAAAGTCATGTTGCTGCCATAACAGTCCACCCGCAATCCTTCTACCAACTGCGGAGAGGCCTTCCCCGTTCGAACGCCGTGAAAGTCCTCCTGGACTTTGTTAACGCTTTTTTCCATTCGTTCTTCGGTCTCAAATAAAATATCATCAACGGGCATGGCGTGGATGTTCCGGTATCTTGATTGAAAATCCAGCCAAAAGATTCAGAAGACTTACCGATGGATCTGTGTCAGTTGATTTGTTCTCTCCAAATCGCCTCAATGGTACCGGTGCTTTGGGCGCGGCAAAGGCGTGAATAAAGGCCGCCTTGTTGGAGCAACGCTTCATGACGTCCTTGTTCAATGATGTTGCCATGATTCAAAACGAGAATTTGATCTGCATCCACAATGGTCGAAAGGCGGTGAGCGATTACAAACGAAGTGCGGTTCCGTAACAGGTGATTGAGCGCTTCTTGGATCAGCTTTTCGGTTTCGGTATCCACACTGGCGGTAGCCTCATCCAGAATCAGCAGTGGAGGATTCTTGATGAGAGCGCGGGCGATGGATACCCGCTGCTTCTCTCCTACACTGAGTTTGATGCCACGTTCTCCGACTACCGTATCCAGCCCTCTGGGAAGAGCGCGTACGAACGAAGCGGCGTTGGCGGCCTGTAAGGCTTCCCAGCAATCCGCTTCCTTCGCATCCGGACGCCCGAAAAGAATATTTCGTCTCAACGTATCATTAAATAAAAACGGTTCCTGCGAAACAACGCCAATCCGGGCACGCAAATCGGTTAGCGAAAGCGATCGATTATCCTGTCCGTCCAACGTGATACGACCAGTGAAATCGTGATAAAACCGGGGAATCAATCCCACCAGCGTGGATTTGCCCGCTCCGGTAGGACCAACCAGAGCGATGGTTTCACCCGGGCGGGCATGAATCTGAATGTCATGCAGAACGATCTGGCCTGGTTCGTATTCGAAGCCCACCGAATCAAAAATCACTTCACAGGCACCCGCTTGCGCAGCGGCAGGTCGCGCCTCTGGAGCGTGGGTCTCGATGATGCGATCCGGCTCCGGCGGGGTGTCCAGAATGGCAAAGACCCGCTCTGCTGCAGCTCGGCCGGATTGCACAAGCTGGTTGAGTTGATGTAATCGGTTAATGGGATCATAGAGGAACCCCACCGCCACCAGAAAGGATACCAACCCACCCTGGGTCAGACCGCCACTACCGTCCAGAACACGATTACCTCCCGCATATATCACCAAGACCGTGCCACTGGAAGCCAGAAAGGTCATCGCCGGATTGTAAAGTGCCCAGGCCCGCATCACCACCAGCGTCGATGAACGCACCTCACCTGATTTTTCTTGGAAGTGTCTCCACTCATCTTCCTCCCGGGTAAATGTTTTAATCTGCGCGATCCCCTGCAAATTATCCATCAGCAGCGCGTTCATGGCCGAGGTGGCACGGCGGATCAATCGGTAACGTTTGTGAGCCGTGGTGGTATACCACCAGGCACCCGCTACCATGAAAGGAATTGGTAGTAAGGTCCATAGGGCCAGTTCCTCATCGAGAATAAACAGAAAGATGAGCAGCCCGACAATTTGCAGCAACGCCACCGATCCTTGTTCAATGCCGTCAATCAGCACTCGCTCCATGTTGGCCACATCTTCACTGATCCGGGTCATGATATCTCCCGAGGCCTTGTCATCAAACCAGGAGAGTCGCAGTTTTTGAATATGACCGTAGAGGTCTCCCCGGATGTCATAGATGACTTGCTGCTCGAAATGGTTGTTGAAGTAAATCCGGGCCGCGTTCAACCCGTCGCGCACTAAGAAAGCAGCCAGAGCCAGTCCGGCCATCACGGCCAGTTGGCCCCGGGGCGAGTTCACTCCAAGATCCCGTAACGTCTGACCTGCCCAGCCCACCGCCTCACCGGTGTTGACCAAGTCAAACACGGGCCCGGTTAAAAACGGGAAAACCAGCAGCCCCAATGTGGAAAAAACCGCGCATGCGAAGGTGGCCAATGCATAAAACCGATAGCGGGCACAGTATCCGAAAACTCGGCGAATCTCATTCATGGATCACGGAGCATACCCTTGCGTAAGGTGTTAGCAACTGGCGAAACCCTCAACGGTCTACAAAACTCTGATCCCTATTCCTCATCTTGATCTTCTTCCCTCAGATGACGGAGGATGTCGGCTAGCATTTTGCAGTCATGAACCACAAAAGTAGGATCGGATTCACGCAGGGATTTTTCCGAGTTGAATCCCCAAGTGACTGCCGCTGTGGGCACCCCCGCCTTACGGCCCGCTTTCACGTCGCGGATTTCATCGCCGATATAGAGGATCTCCTTGGGTCGTAGATTGAAGGTCCTCAGAATGGCACGTAGATGTTTGGCCTTGCCTGAGAGTTTGGGAACCGTGCTGATGAAATCAAACACGTTATGCAGTCCGTGCCGATTCAAAAACAACTCCACGTTTTCCTGAGAGTTCGAAGTCAGAATACCCAACGTGTCATAATCTTTGCGGGCAGCACGAATCAGTTTCACCATCCCTTCACAAGGCTCAACATGGCTCATGCGCTCTCGTAGCAGGCGTTTACCATGGGACAAAATGCGGGGCACCTTCAA
>JBHJOR010000056.1:0-18160 GCA_050329585.1 Methylacidiphilales bacterium
TGACTTCTGCTTTCTGAGAACCAACCTCATTGAGTATTTCCCAGGTCCGGTCGGTGCTTCCGTCGTCCACCACCAGGATCTCATGAGGAACGCCGCGCAGTTTGAGTTCAATATGCAGATGCTCCACCGTGGCGGCTATACAGCCCTCTTCATCGCGTGCCGGGATAACGATGGATAACAAACTGAGCGGTGCGGGCATGAGCACGTGTTATAACTGCCGCTGTTCGTGTCCGCAAGATCTAGAAGCTCGCCACCTTGAACCCCGCATAGAAGAACGATCCGGCATCGTGAACTTTAGGACCGTAGATGAACGCGTTCTTTGCTTCGTGGCAATCCCCATTTCCTGCTTGAAATGTATGTCACCCTCCCCACTATGTTCAGCCCCATGTCACGCTCCAATCCGAAACAACTTCGTATCGGGCTGCCTTCCGGCAGCCTTCAGGATTCCACCCTGTCCCTCTTTCGCTCCGCCGGTTTTCACATCACGGTTTCCAGCCGATCCTATAAACCCAGCATCGATGATCCTGAATACGAGGTGCGGCTGCTACGCGCCCAGGAAATAGCGAAATACGTCGAGGATGGCTTTTTGGATCTAGGCATCACAGGCAAGGACTGGGTTCAAGAAACCCGTTCCAAGGTTCATGTGGTGCGCGATTTGCCTTTCAACAAGGCCACCAAACAGCCCGCTCGTTGGGTCTTGGTGGTGCCGGAAAACTCCAAAATCAAAACACCCAAGGATCTACAGGGCAAACGCATCGCCACCGAGGCGGTTAACCTAACCGCCGACTACCTGAAAAAGCACGGCATCAAAGCCCATGTGGAATTTTCCTGGGGGGCCACCGAAGTCAAGGTTCCAGAGTTGGTCGATGCCATCGTGGATATCACGGAAACCGGCAGCTCTCTGCGGGCCAATCAGCTCCGTATTGTCGATACCTTGGTCGAGTCCTATCCGCAATTGATCGTCAACCATTCCATCTGGAAAACCCCTCCGGCCCGCAAAAAAATCGAAACCCTTTCCCTCCTGCTCGAAGGCGCATTGAACGCACGTGAAAAAGTGGGGCTGAAAATGAATGTAGCTTCCGCCAAGCTGCCTCAGCTGTTGAAAGCACTCCCTGCGCTGCGTAATCCCACCATCTCTCACTTGAGCAACGGTGACTGGGTGGCCATCGAAATCGTCATTGATGAAGTGGTCGTGCGGGAAATTATCCCCCAGTTGAAAGAACTCGGCGCTGAAGGAATTATCGAATTTCCGCTGAATAAGGTTGTCTATTAAAAAAAATCCTCTTTAATTTCACTCTCTTTTAAAGAAAACGTTAAAAATCAGCTACTCATATGGGATCGATCAAAAAAAGCCGTAAAGCCAAAATCGCTAAACACAAGCGCCGCAAACGCAGACGGGCCAACCGTCACAAAAAGCGTCTGCGCTATAAGTCCTAAGGCGATGACGCGGGTCTTTCCCGCTTTACAGGATGGTCTCCGTTTTTTTCCGGGGAGGTTCGGCTACCAACCGTTAAGTCTGCTGGATGCTGTATTCGCCTCGCACTCGTCGGCGGTACGCACTAGGAGGTTCGCCACAAGCGGATCTGAACACCACAGCAAGCCGTTCTCCATCCAAAAAACCGCATTGAGCAGCGACTGTATCCATCGTTTGATCGGTTTCCAGTAACAGTTGACGGGCTCGGTCCAACCTGAGACGTAAGAGCTGATCGCGAGGAGATCGTTTTACATGTTGGTGAAATTTTCGCTCTAAGGTGCGGCGATTCATCTTCAATGTATCACAGAGGGTTCCAATGGTGACCGGTTGTTGGTAATGGAGTCGCATCCATTCCATGGCCCGCCTCAGCATGGGTTCATCGACTGCCGCCCATTCGGTGGATCCCCGGGCTCGAACGGGGCCGGGAGCAATGAGCACTGAAGTGCCGGGTTTCCCCGAACCATTAAGCAGCGCCTCCAGCTGTGCTCCGCAAACCGCGCCGATCCTCAGCCAAGGTATGGAAACACTGGACAAGGCAGGATAGGACACAGGGCACACCAGCTCATCGTCATTGGCTCCCAACACCGCCAAATCTTCGGGAACGGCCAATCCACGAACGGCGGCCACCTCACAAACCAGCCTCCCTAAAGGATCATGCACCGCGAAGAGTGCGCAGGGTCGGGGCAGGGATTCCAACCAGCGCACCAAGCGGGCATGGGTCCCGGAAAAATGCTCCATGTAACCTGCGGAACTCGGCTCTCGATGCAAATAGCTCGCAGAGCCATAGCCCCGCTCAGCGAGACGGGAACAAAAACCTTTCTGCCTCTGCGCAGCATATGAGGTTCCGTTGGCCAATACCGCAAAATGACGGTAGCCCGACTGCATCAAAAAATCCGCTGCACTGCGCCCCACCTCCTGATCATCGACATCCACCGCCACATAACGGGGGTCGATCTCGTCGGTATCCGCCACCACCGCAGGAATCCCGCAGGAGAGCACCGCTTCGGTGCGACCGGGCAGATCCTCGGTGAGAATCGCCGCCGGTTTGAGTTGGCGTAACAAGCGCACCACTTCGGAGGGTGGCCGATGGATATCAATGATCCAGAAATCACGGCGACTGCGCACCCCCGGACTCAAAGCGGGCATCAAACGTCTCAGAAATACGTCTGACATCACTAAAGCCACCCGCTTTCGATCCATTTGATCCGCCCTATGATCCATCATCCGACACTGTTCCATGTGTCGCAATTTAACAAGAATTTACCGCATTCTGCGGTAGCCGTGCACCGAATTTTTGGCAAACTGACTCTCATGACCACCTACACCTTTCCCCGTGTTACGTTTGAAGGCGCTGAATCCAAAAACCCTCTGGCCTTTAAACACTATCAACCCGATGCCTTAGTCGGCGGGAAAACCATGCGCGACCATCTACGTTTTGGTGCCGCCTACTGGCATTGCATGCGCAATACCCTTTCCGATCCGTTCGGCAGCGGCACCGCTCACATGCCTTGGGATGATGGATCCGAATCCTTGGACAATGCGTTGCGACGCGGAGACGTATTTTTCGATTTCCTGCAAGCCATCCAGATTGACTACTATTGTTTCCACGACCGCGATATCTCCCCCGAACGCGGCAGCATCGAAGATACGGAAGCAACCCTTGATCAGGTTGTCACCCACTTCAAAGCCAAGCAGGCCGAGACGGGCAAAAAACTTTTATGGGGCACCGCGTGTCTGTTTTCGCATCCGCGCTACGCTCAAGGAGCGGGCACCTCTCCGGATCTAGGTGTTTACACCTACGCTGCCGCACAGCTTAAAAAGGCTTTGGAAGTGACTCACGAACTCGGTGGTGAAGGCTACGTATTCTGGGGTGGTCGGGAAGGCTACTCCACGCTGCTCAACACCCAGATGAAACGGGAACTGGATCATCTCGCGGCACTGTTGCATATGGCGGTCGATTACAAGAAAAAGATTGGTTTCACCGGACAGTTCTATATCGAACCGAAGCCGCAGGAGCCCTCCACCCACCAATATGATTCCGATTCGGCCGCCTGTTTAAACTTTTTGCGGGAGTACGGTTTGTTAGAGCATTTTAAACTCAACATCGAGACCAACCACGCCACGCTGGCCGGTCACACCATGCAACACGAGCTGCGGGTTTGCCGGGAGGCCGGGGTGCTGGGATCGGTTGATGCAAACGACGGCACCCCGAACTGCGGTTGGGATACGGACGAATTTCCCACCAATCTCTATCTGACCACCGAGGTGATGTTGGAAGTGCTGGCCATGGGTGGATTCACCACTGGCGGACTCAACTTTGATGCCAAGCGCCGCCGTGATTCCTATGAGCCGGTGGATCTGTTGCACGCGCACATCGCAGGTATGGACGCCTTTGCACGCGGGCTGGAAATCGCACACGCTATCCGTGAAGACGGACGGTATGAGCAAATGGTAAAAGCGCGGTATGCCAGTTGGGACAGCGCGCTGGGTGCGGAAATCGAAGCGGGCAAAGCTTCTCTAGAAAGTCTGCACCGTCATGCTCTGGGCATCCAAGATCCCCTCCCCGCATCCGGACGCCAGGAAGTGCTGGCAGCTCTGATCAATCAGTTTATCCGCTAAGGTTTTCAGCAACGAGCGGCTAGATACTAACTTCTGTATCCTCGTCCGCTTCGGCCCTATGTTGACATGATAAATTTTTCTGATGGAGAATGCATTGACGACTCTGACCGAAAGAGGCCAAGAGTCTGTACCTTCAGCACTGCGTAAAAAGTTAGGTTTACGCCCTGGCCAGCTTCTGATGTGGAAAATGGTCTCCGATAATGAATGTCGCGTTCTGATTGTTCGAGAATCAGCTGATCAGCGTGGCCGCTCCATGAGAGGGTTCATGAAATCATTTTTAAGGAACCAACCCACCAACACTGCTGGATGGATGAAGCGGCTACGTGAAGGGGATCTCGCTTAGTGGCTTGGATCGTTGACACATGCATCTTACTAGATGTAGGTCTTGGCGACCCCAATTTGCATCTGCATCTGAAGAAATGTTGAACGCCAAGCTTGCCGAAGATCTGATGATCAGCCCGGTGACCCAGATCGAGCTTGCTCCCGCCTTTGCCGGCCACATGGAAGCTATCGATGAATTTCTATTTCAACTAGGCATTAATCGCCAAGGATGCTGGACAACAGACGACACCCTGAATGCCAGCATTGCTTGGACGCGGCACCAAAAAAAGACGCCTTGACCATCTGCCCAAGCGACCTATTGCCGACGTACTGATCGGAGCCTACGCCCAGCACCAACTAGGCTTATTGACTCGAAATGTAGCAGATTTCCGCAAACTCTTTCCGTCTCTTAAGATTATCTCTCCGCAAGAGTTCAGTAACTTGAGACTCGCTTTAGCGCCTCCTGCTGCTCCATCCTGACACCAGCGTTAAAAAATCCGCGTTGAGTGGATGAGATGCCGCGCAAGGGGTAAGCAGGTAGTGGCGAATGGGGATGCCTTGGCCAGCCAGCTTACGGAATACCGTGCCAGACGGACAACTGTGGGATAACTTTTCACTCAAGAGTGCCACACCGACTCCGGCGGCCACTTGGTTGACCGCCAACATCCGGGAATCGGTTTCTTCAATCTGTCGCGGTGCGAAACCCGACTCCCGACAGGCATGGAGAATATCCCCGAACAAACGCGGGTTATCGCGGTAAGGAAACAAGACAAAAATCTCGTCGCGCAGAGCACGCAAAGGCACCTTCTGTTTGATGGCCAGTGGATGTTCATCAGGTAATACCACTCCTAAGCGTTCCACGGCCACCTCACGGCAATCGAGTCCAGCATGATCACTGGGGTACGATACCAGCGCCGCATCCAGCGTGCCCGCGACGAGTTCGCGCTCCAATCCTTCTGAGTGGCCGTGGTGCAATCGGATATTCCATTCGGGGCGGGTGGAGCGGATGGTTTTTAAGAGAGAAGGCAGGAACGCGGCCATCACTGCTTCCGTATATCCCAACATCAAAGCTCCCTGACCGGACTTCCAGGCCTGGCGCATTTCTCTTTCCAGCCGGGCCACCTCCAGCATCAACCTTCCCCCTCGCCTCACCAAATAGTCGCCCGCCGAAGAAAGGCGTATACGCTTTTTCTCCCGCACCAGCAGGTCGCATCCCAACTCCTGCTCCAAAATCTGTATTTGCCGGGTCAGGGCTGGTTGTGAAAGCGACAAGCGTTCCGCAGCTCTTCGAACGTTCAACGTTTCCGCTACCATTAAAAAACCTCGCAAATGCCTCAAATCCATTTAGATGTTGATAACATAGTTCTATCATTTAATCCAAATATAATATTTTTCAAACATCATTAAAGTCGTTACTCTTTGTCTATGGGAAAAACATTGTTTGAAAAAGTCTGGGACGCACACCGGGTGCAAACCCTGCCCAACGGGCAAACACAGCTGTTGATCGGCACCCACCTGATCCATGAAGTCACCAGCCCGCAAGCCTTTGCCATGCTACGGGAGCGCAACTTGCCCGTGAAATACCCACACCGCACGTTTGCTACGGTGGATCACATTGTGCCGACCGATCAGGCCCATGAGCCGTATTCAGATCCGTTGGCTGATGCCATGATCAAAGAACTCCGGAAAAACTGTCAGGATTTCAACGTGACGTTTTTTGATCGCGCCACGGGCCACCAAGGTATCGTCCACGTGGTCGGCCCCGAACAGGGGATCACTCAGCCTGGAACCACCATTGCCTGCGGTGACTCCCACACGTCTACCCATGGTGCTTTCGGTGCCATCGCTTTCGGCATCGGCACTACTCAAGTGCGTGATGTGCTGGCCACCCAGACCATGGCTATCGGACCGCTCAAGGTGCGCCGCATTGAAGTTAACGGAACCCTGCGCCCCGGGGTGTATTCCAAAGATGTCATCCTTCACATCATCCGCACCTTGGGAGTCAACGGGGGAACCGGTTATGCCTATGAGTATGCGGGAGACGTTTTCGACCGTTTCACCATGGAAGAGCGCATGACGGTCTGTAACATGTCGATCGAAGGCGGAGCAAGAGTGGGTTATGTCAACCCGGATCAAACTACCTTTGAATACCTCAAAGGACGTCCCTATGTTCCGCAAGGCCAAGCGTGGGAACAGGCCGTGGAACGCTGGAAAAACGTGGCCTCGGATGCCGATGCCACGTATGACGACGTGGTGCATTTTGATGCCGCTGAGATTCGGCCCACAGTGACCTGGGGGATCAACCCGGGACAAGCGGTCTTCATTGATGAAAACATCCCCTCACCCGATGACGTGCCGGACGCTGAACGCGGCACCACCGAGGAAGCTCTGGAACATATGAAGTTCGCCCCTCGCACTCCGATTCGAGGAAAAAAAATCGATGTGGCCTTTTTGGGATCCTGCACCAACGGACGTTACAGCGATTTTGTGGAAGTGGCCCGGCATCTCAAAGGACGACGTGTCGCCCCCGGCGTCAAAGCCATCGCCGTCCCCGGCAGCCAAGGTGTGGCACGGCTTTGCCAAAGTGCCGGCATCGACCAGATTTTCCGCGATGCCGGATTCGAATGGCGCGATGCGGGATGCTCGATGTGTTTGGCGATGAATCCGGATAAACTGGTGGGTGATCAACTTTGTGCATCCTCCAGCAACCGCAATTTTAAAGGTCGCCAAGGCAGTGTGACCGGACGCACCCTGCTGAAGAGCCCGGTGATGGTGGCCGCTGCGGCGGTTACGGGCGAAGTCTGTGATGCCCGTGAGGTTTTTTCTGCCTGACCCCCACTCCAAATACTGATATATTTATGCCACTCGAAAAAATACTTCAAATCACAGGCCGGGCCGTTTCGGTGCCGGGCGACGACCTCGACACCGACCGCATCATACCCGCTCGTTACATGAAATGCGTTACCTTTGACGGGCTGGGCGAATTCATGTTTTACGACGTGCGTTTTGACGAACAGGGAAACAAAAAACAGCATCCGCTCAATGACCCTCGTTTTACCGGTGCATCCATTCTAGTCAGCGGCAATAACTTCGGCTGCGGCTCCTCACGAGAACACGCCCCACAGGCCATTTACCGGCACGGGTTCCGGGCCATCATCGCCGAAGGTTTTGCGGAGATTTTCTTCGGCAATTCCACCACATTGGGGATGCCTTGTGTGACTGTTTCCCATGCCGACCGGTTGGAGTTGATGGCGGCGGTGGAAGCCGATCCGTCTCTAGAAGTGACGGTAGATGTGGTGGAGCGAGTGGTGAAAGCCGGGAACTGTGTCTTTTCCTGCGCTATTCGGGAAGCCGCACGCGAGGGCTTGATCACCGGGCACTGGGATCCGATTGCTGATCTTTTAGACGGGATGGAAGCGGTGGAAACCACTGCGCGTCGCTTAGCTTACATGGCGGCCTGAATCGGGAACGCGCTGGATGAACCTCTGCCGTATTCTGCGCCAGCCTGCGGGCTCGGCATCGTGGAACATGGCGGTGGATGAGGCCTTGCTGCATGAGGTGACGGAACCGGTGCTACGTTTTTATCAATGGTCTGAACCTGCGGTGACCATCGGCTATTTTCAAAGTTGGCGTGAAGTGCCGGAGGGGCGACCCTTTGCGCGACGATACACCGGCGGAGGATTGGTCGATCACGCGCGGGATTTCACCTATTCGATTGTGCTTCCGAAAGGCCACCCGCTTGATGTGCGGGGGACATCTTGCAGTTACGAGGCCGTGCACCGCGCGGTAGCCGACGCGTTATGTCGTGAGGGTTTCGAGGTGCGGGTGGTGTCGGCAGCTGATCCCCAACCCCATGCTGCCTGTTTTCAGAGGGCGGTGAAATACGATGTATCGGATGGCCTGGGCAAGGTGGCCGGCGCGGCCCAGCGGCGCTCGCGCAGCGGCACGTTGCATCAGGGAAGCGTGTTACCCCCGGCTGCGTTTTCGTTTGATTCGTTTTGTAATTCTTTTTTTGCGGAACTGTCTCCGCTGTTGGGCGACACCGCGCAGGAGGATATCATGACGGAGGCGGAGGTAACCCGTGCACGGGAACTGGAAGTCCACCGCTATGCCACCGAAACGTGGAACCGACAGAAATGACAGAATAAACTTAGAATTCCTTGATGATGGTGATGAGGAAATCGGTCAAATTTTTTCGCACTTCGGGAAGTGGTTTGAGGAATTTTTGCAAGGGCTGGATGCGCTGAGGATGGGTGACTAGAAAACCCAGAAGTTTCACCGGGGTGGTGCGGCTTTGAACTTGGTCGTAGCCACATTCGAGCACGTCATTGGGAACATCCTCGTCCACCAGATCACTGATGGCACGGATACAGAGGAAGTTGATTCGGTGCTCAGCCAGCAGGTTCGACAGGTAAGCGGTTTCCATATCTACGATCTGACATCCGGTCTCCCGTCCGAGCCGCTGTTTTTCAGAAGCGGTATCTACCACTTGAGTAACCGGATGGACGCGTGCGATGTCAAATCCGGGGATGAGTTTGAGGTAGTTGATGACATGGGGAGAACTGTAGTCTTGGACGATGACGATTTGACCGCGTGACAGTTCGGAGGTGATGGCTCCGGCAAAACCGGCCAGCATAAAGATTTTGACATCCATTTTTTCCAGAACGATGCGGGTAGAAGCCACCGAGGCTTCCGGGCCAATACCTACGATGGGGAGGAGAACAGCGGTTTCACCAATATAACCCGCAAAGCAGCTCACACCCTCGATGATACGCTTTTCTCTTTTTTGTAGGGCTTTGATCAAGTCCTCGGCTTCGAAAAGTGTGGGGAATGCAACAACAACCATAGAATTTGGTTCGTTATTTTTGCTTCACGCCACTGCAAGAGCGTGGGGGCCGTGTAGTTTCATAAGAGCCCGAAGCTCGGAAAGAGCAATCATGGGCCAGTTGGTGCAATAGTATTCGTATTTGAGATAAAAAACACAGGGGAAGCCGGTTCCGGTTATTTGTTCTTCATCCCAGCTTCCGTCGTCATTTTGGGTAGCGGCAAGATAACGGGCGCCGCGCTGGAGGCTTGAACGATGGGGATCACCACTGGTTAAGAGTCCCATCATGGCCCATGCTGTTTGGGAGGGTGTGCTGGGACCTTTACCTTTGAGAGCCGGGTTGTTATAGGATTCCGGCGTTTCACCCCATCCGCCGTCGGGGTTTTGTGATGATTCAAGCCAATCGCGCGCACGAACGATCCAGTCTTGATTCATATCTTCACCAATATAATGAAGTCCGCGCAAAGCCTGCCACGTGCCGTAGATGTAGTTAACGCCCCAGCGGCCCCACCAGGATCCGTCTTCTTCCTGAGTATTCTTTAAATAAATGATAGCGCGTTTGATGATCGGATCGTCCTTGGGATAGCCCATTTTACCCATGGCTTCGAGACCGCGGGCGGTGATGTCACTACAACTGGGGTCTAGGATGGCGTTGTGATCGGCGAACGGAACGTGTTCGAGCCATTTTTTATTGATGTTTTTGTCGAAGGCGGCGAAACCACCGTCGGTGCACTGGAAGCTACGAGCCCATTCCATGGCACGACGCATGATTTTTTTCTGCCGTTCCGTGTCAGAGGCTTTAAATCCGGTGAGACCAATCAGGATTTTGAAGGTATCATCCACATCGGGATAATAATCGTTATTATATTCAAAGGCCCATCCACTGGCGTGTGGGTAGGGATTTTTTACCACCCAATCTCCTTTGCGCTTAACTTCACGATCCAGAAGCCAGTCGGCAGCCTTAACAAGACGAGGGTCGTCGCTAGGTATACCCGATTGAGCCAGTGCCACCGAAGTGATGGCGGTGTCCCAGACTGGAGAGAGACAAGGCTGGATGCGGAAATCGTCCTTTTCTTTGTCGTAGACGAAAAAATCCTCCAAGTCCTTTTCCTGTTTGCGCAG
This sequence comes from Methylacidiphilales bacterium, assembly GCA_050329585.1. Classification (GTDB taxonomy): domain Bacteria; phylum Verrucomicrobiota; class Verrucomicrobiia; order Methylacidiphilales; family JBCBYL01; genus DAIPIT01. Next base: position 10,362 of record JBHJOR010000056.1, read on the forward strand.
CACCGGATTGTCATCGGAATAGCCGAGACATTTGAAGGCGATGATAGTTTCAACGATACTGGGGAAGATGGCCCCCAGTCCGTCACTTCCTTCCGTGCAACGTTCCAGAATCCAATGCTCAGCCTTCCGTAAGGCCATACGACGAAAAGGTTTGTAAGGGAGTTTTTCCAATATTTTAAAGAAGCGATCCCAGCAAAGGAAAAAATTTCTCCATGTGAGCATTTTTTGATCAAAAGGCAGGGAGAAGTCCTGATTCTCGGTGCCATAGGGATAAAGCTCGTGGAGCTGCTTCTCCGGCGGCATGAGTCGAATGGGGCGGAAGTGATTGATGATGGCCAGAGGGACATACATCGCGCGAGTCCACGATGACATCTCGTAAATATTGAAGTAGAACCAATTGGGCAGTAGAATCATTTCCACCGGAATAGAGGGCAGGTATTTCCAAGGGAAAAGTCCGAGGAGTGCCAAATGGAGCTTACCGTACGTGTTCATTTTGGGAATGCCTCCCAGTCGCAGAATCACTGAGCGGGCCTTTTTCATGACCGGCTCATCTTCGGAATATCCAGCCAGTTTGAGGACTAAATAACCCTTCACTGAGGCATTGATCTCGCTGAGGCCTCCGGTGTAAGTGTTCCAACCGCCATCAGGCTGTTGGCGATCCAAGGTGTGTTTGACGATTTTTTGTTGAAGATCAAAGTCCACTTGACCGCGCCAGTGTAGATAGGTCAAATAATCAGCGGCTACGGTATTGTCAACCGTGAGTTCTCCGCGCCAGTGACCATCGGGATGTTGGAGTCCGATCATATATTGCTGGACGCGCGAAATGGTGGTATCGATCTGGGTTTTCAAATCCGGCTCGACGGCGACACGAAGTTCATGGGCGGCCATGGTGAGTGATTCGAGGCGACTTGCGGCTTGGCTGGCAGACATGGGCGCAAAATTACGAAACGAGGACGCTAAGTCAAGCGGTCATGGCATAAGGATCTTTAACGCCCTGTTGTTTAGCATGCACAATCTGGTTGCGTATCAGCAAAAGAACTGCTAATTTCTACATTCTTTTCCATGAAAAAACTCTCTCTTACAGATAAGAATACCTCCAAGCTCGCCCGGAAAGCCGGCACAGCCCTGTCAGGTGCCGATATTCTGGTTCAGGCCTTGGAACGGGAAGGAGTGGACACCATCTTCGCCTATCCGGGCGGTGCCAGCATGCAAATGCATCAGGCGCTGACCCGTTCTAAAACCATCCGCACCATCCTTCCGCGTCACGAACAGGGAGGCGCGTTCATGGCCGAGGGTTACGCTCGGGCGACAGGTAAAGTGGGCGTTTGTATGGCCACCTCCGGCCCCGGTGCCACCAATTTAATTACCGGCATCGCTGACGCGTTCATGGATTCTATTCCCATGGTGGCCATCACCGGCCAAGTGGCCCGTAGTATGATCGGCAAGGGTGCCTTCCAAGAAACCGATGTCTTCGGCATGAGCGTGCCGGTGGTGAAACACAACTATCTGGTGATGGATGTCAATGACCTCCCTCGGGTAGTGAAAGAAGCATTCCATATCGCCACCTCAGGTCGGCCCGGTCCGGTGCTTATCGACATTCCCAAAGATGTACAAGGAGATGTAACGGTTCCGGTTTATCCGGAGGAAATCTATTTACCCGGTTTGCCTCCTATCCCCAAAGCGGATGACGCAGCACTTCTTGAATTGTTGGCTTTGATTGAACAATCCGAGCGTCCGGTGATTTATGCCGGTGGTGGCATCATTTCCTCCAACGCATCGAAAGAACTGAAACAATTCGCCGACACCACCGACATTCCAGTCACCACTACGCTGATGGGAATAGGCTGTTATCCAGAAACGGATGCCAAGTCCATGAAATGGCTGGGTATGCACGGCACGGTTTATGGTAATTTTGCGGTGCGAGACTCTGATTTATTGATCGCCTTGGGGGTTCGTTTTGACGACCGGGTCACCGGGAAAGTGAGTGAATTCGCCAAACACGCCACCATCGTTCACATCGAGATCGACAATTCCGAAATCCACAAAAACAAAGTGGTTCGTCTGCCGATACAAAGTGATGTGCGTTATGCTCTCAAGCGGCTTAACCAGCTTCTGGGGCAAAACAAAACCAAGCGCAAAACGTTTCCCAAGTGGCACGAGTGTATCCAAGGCTGGAAGAAGCAATATCCTCTGCATTGGAACCGTATTGGTGATGCCATCATGCCCCAGGAAGTCATTGAAGAGCTTTACCGACTGACCAAAGGCGAAGCCATTCTCACCACCGGAGTGGGTCAACATCAGATGTGGGCCGGGCAGTTTTACGATTTCAAAAACCCGCGCAGCTTCCTGACTTCGGCGGGGCTCGGATCAATGGGTTACGGTTATCCGGCCGCGCTGGGGGCCAAGGTCGCCTGTCCCGACCGCGAAGTGATTGATATCGATGGCGATGGCAGCTTCGTGATGAATATTCAGGAGCTGGCTACCGCTGCAGCGGAAAACATCCCTGCCAAGGCCATCATTATCAACAACCAGCACCTGGGCATGGTGGTGCAATGGGAAGATCGCTTCTTCAAAGGAAACCGGGGCCACACCTTCTTAGGTAAACTGCATGCCCCACATGAAACCTACCCGGACTTCAAAAAAATCTGCGAGGGCTTCGGCGTTCCTTGTGAGCTGGTGATTGAACGGGAAGATCTCGTTCCGGCCATCAAACGTATGCTAGCCTCCAAGACCGCCTACGTCCTCGATGTCATGGTGCCCTATACGGAACATGTGCTACCCATGATCCCGGCGGGTAAAACGGTGGATGACATTATCATCGAACCGATGGAGCCCGGCGCACAAATCCACGGCGACATCCCGGGTTGATCTGCTAAAATTTCCTTTCAGAACGCTTTACAAAGCGCCCGATTTGCAGCTTAATTTCCCTTCGGCTTAAGGCTGGATAGCTCAGTAGGTAGAGCAACGGACTGAAAATCCGTGTGTCCCCGGTTCGATCCCGGGTCCAGCCACGCTTCAACTTCATCTGCGCTAGAGTTCTAGCATCCACCGCATGTATCACACGGTCGTCATAGATTAAGACCAAACTCGTGCCTAACGCTGACTGTTTCCAAACCGTCACTTGCATTCCGGCCACGCCGACTCATGATACTCTCGATGCATCACGAAGGCGTTTCCATATCCTTAACCGTAAAAGATGGAGTTGCTGCACTTGATTTTTATGCAGCGGCGCTGGGTGGTAAGGAGTTATACCGCCTGCCCACACCCGAAGGAGGAATAGGCCATGCCGAGTTCATGATTGGCGACGCCAAGATTTACCTCTCAGAAGAATCACCCGAGTGGCATGCCTATGCCATGCCTGAAGGAACCACGGCCTCCTGCCTTTTTTCCATCGCCACTCCGGAATGCGACGCCTCCTATCAGCGCGCCGTTTCAGCCGGTGCCCAAGCATTATCCGAACCTCAAGATTTTTTTTGGGGAGCGCGCTCAGCTATAATAAAAGATCCCTACGGCTACCGCTGGGCTTTTGTTCAAATGATAGAACAACTGACCCCTGAAGAGGTTGCGGAGCGCGCTCAAAAAATATACGGTTGATTTCTTAGGCCGCGTATCCTTTTTGAGAGTAAACCCATAATTGTTTTCCTCATTGATTGCCTGCACTTCCCTCTCTAACTAAAAATTTATGCGAGTACTTGTTACTGGAATGGTCGCCGGAATGGATGACCGTGCCTATCTTGAAAAAGTGGCCGCTCTGGGTCGGCGCAATCACAAAGACATCCACGTCTTCCACGCTATCGATAATTTTACCAAGAGCGGGAAAAAACCGCTCGAACGGCTGTTAGGCACCACCGATTACGTCTTCGAACTCACTCGTGAGCGAGAATACGAACGCATTGGCTTCGAAATTCAAAAACATCAATACCCGCACACCATTGTGCGCGCCCCTGCCACCATCGAGTGGAACCGCATCAACCGGAAATTCAAAGACCAGAAATACATCAAGGAATTCATTAATCCTGATGTCATCGTCACCCTGATTGACGCCGAGTGGCTGATCAAAGAAAAGCTGGAAAAGGCGGATGGTAGCGACCCCTTTTTCACCGCGCTCAGGGAACGCAACCATACGCTCTACGAAATTCTTTCATGGATGCATGAAGAGGTAAGTCTTTCCGAAGACTGGGCCAAGTACATGGGTATCCCGCATTATGTCATCGCGGTGGGCGAGCCCCCAGAAACACTCTATAAACTGACCACAGATCCTGAACCTTGGGTGGTTTACGCCAGCTACTCCATGACCTACGCCACTCCGGAAATGCGAAAAGAAGTGGATAAAGTCATCCATCGGCTGCGCGATTACGCAGTCATCATCGACCCCCAGACCGTAGAGATCGGCACCAACTACGACAACGAAACCCAAGCCAACCGTGAGGCTATTTACGCTTACACGGTTCATCGCGACCTGCATTGGTATGTGGGCAAAGTTCATGCCGTGGTGGCCATTCACCCCTACCCCGAACGTCCTCCCCTTTCAGCAGGCATGATGGATGAATTGGGCCATGCCCGCGATTACATGAAAGCCCGTTATATGATCTTTCCCAAGGGCTTCAGCCCCTTCACCACCGACAGCTACATTGAAAAGGGGCACCTTTTCGAGCAGCCCGATGAATTCTTCCACTACATCGAACACGTCGAAAAAAGAAAAAAATATTCTGACGATTTTACCCTGCAATCGGACTTCCTTTAGGCCGTCATTGCGATCACAATCCCCTTATGAGTCATCACCACCCCATCGCCCCGTTCATCGATCACACCCTTCTTAAAGCTGACGCCACCATTGGCAACATCCAGACCCTCTGCGCCGAAGCGCGGGAGCATGGTTTTGCCGCCGTCTGCATCAATCCTTACTGGATACCGACCGCGCGTCAGGCCCTTATGGGCAGCGATGTGAAAATTTGCACGGTGGTAGGGTTCCCGCTTGGCGCCACCCTTTCACATGCCAAGGTGCATGAAACTCAGGAAGCCATCGTGGCCGGAGCCGATGAAATTGACGTGGTGATGAATATCGCCGCCGCCTTGGAAGCTCATTGGAACTTTATAGAGCACGAGGTGCACTCTCTGGTTTCCACTGCTGAAGGAAAAGTAGTCAAAGTGATCTTGGAAACCTGTTATCTCAACGAAGAACAGATACGTTTGTCCTGTCAGGCTTGTGAAAGAGCCGGTGCTTCATTTGTCAAAACGTCCACCGGTTTCGGCCACGCCGGAGCCACAGTGGAACACGTGCGGCTCATGCGCTCCTCCGTATCCGAACGGGTGCACGTGAAAGCCTCCGCCGGCATTCGCGACGAAGCCACTGCCCGAGCCATGCTGGAAGCGGGAGCCACCCGTCTCGGTACTTCATCCGGTGTGGCCTTGGTTACAGGTAATTGTAGCACCTCATCCTACTGAAAGCCTTCAACGATGCGCCTCACCTTGACTTTGATTTTTCTGGCTTTGGTGGCGATCATGCTTACCGGCTGCGGTAAGAACTTCGAGTTCGCCATTCCTCGGGACAAACTCGATCCTCGTGTTCAGGCCAAATTTCCGTTGAGCAAGGGAGGCCTCTTAAAAATCACCCTCACCAATCCGGAGATCGAGTATCTTGCCTCAAAAAATAGACTACGGGTTGACGTGAATGTCGAGGTTCGTGCACTTGGCATCCTCCCGGCACGTGGCACCGCTCAAGTGGAGGGAGGACTGGCTTATAATGCAAAGCGTCGGGCTATCGTCATGACGGATATCGAGGTGCATAAGCTCAACATCAAAGGCCTGCCCGACGGAAAACACGAAGAGGTCATCGGACTGATCGGCCAAGCGGTTCGCCCGGTGCTTAACCAGATGGAACTTTATCAGTTTGACTCCAACAGCCGCATTGAATCCATCGCTGGTGCCCATCTCAAAGGCTTTCGCGTGGAAAAAGACCGCCTGATCGTCATCATCAGCCCCACCAAGTCCTAATACCACCCACTACCAACGTGGCGGATGATGGATCCTAGAACCGCACGGTAGCAGAGCCGTTGATCTGGTGACTTTCTGTGTCGACAGATCCCTCTCCCAAGTAGGCCAAGCTGAATTCGAATCTCCGGTTCCATGATACTGAAAGGCCGGCTCCCGCCACGATGCTATCGCGTGCCGTGTCCGCTCCGCGGACACTGAAGGTATTGCCGACTCCGTTAGCGAATTGGGCGGTGACGCCTTCGCTAGTGCCTAGGTGCTCATGTCGCCAACCGGCGTGCAGATAGGGTTGTAGCGTGATGTCTTGAATTTCGAAATTTCGGGATAGGCGTCCACCAAGAGTAGTAGAAAGTGATCCGGTGGAATCTACAGCAACGCTTAATGGGGCGAGGCTGCCGCTCTCGCGATAGCTATCAATCCACAGGTGGGTGTATTCAAGGAAACCTCCGGCCCAAAAGACCATCCGCTTTTGCGGAACGCATAGCCTAATGTTCCTCCGGCATTCAATTCGTTGGCAGCAGTGTCGGAGCGGGCGGTGCCCCCGAAGGCGTTGCGCTGGTTGTCATACTCATGATGAGCCCCACCCAGCTTGGCGTCCACATAGACCCTGCCTTCCAATTCATGTTTAGAAGAAAGAATCTGGGGCGCCCACCAGGTGGCGGCGATACCGAATCGGACGGTGTCGGCGTCCACCGTTCCGCCGCTCCGCCCCAGGGTGGCTTCGGTACGACTGTAGCCAGCGTAGGCCATTACGGCGGAGGTTTCGGTCAGGCGGTAGTCCACTCCCCCTAGGACGCTCGTGGCATCATAGTCATAACCGAATCCGTTGACATCACCGTCAAACTCACCGTAGGTTCCCGAACCAGCCAGGAAAACCCCGAGGCGCGGATCCTGTTCAATGATCGGATCGAGAAGCTGCAATCCAGCCGGCGCGATGGCTCCGGCATCGGCTAAAAGCGATCCGCTGCGGAATTGTCCGGAGGGATCTGTCAGGCTGAAGCCGCGGGTGCTGATGCCGGTGGCTCCATTGCGAAGGTCGTGAAGACGGTTGCCGAGTTGGAGCAATGCCGAGCGGGCATTGGCAAAAGCCAGTCCGCTCAGCACGGCTAACTCGTCTGGATTGATGAGCTGTAGAGCATCTTCCAAACGGGTTCCAGGCAGCCCGTTGAGGGCATTGATGATGGGCAGAAGGTCGGGATTGCTGAAGTTGTCATCGAGGATGGTGGTGATGGTGATCAAATCGGGATCGCCACCGGTGAAGATGGGGTTGTTGAAGTCGGTCTGCACGGCGGTGATGGAAAGGATGAAATCGTCCGTAATCGTCGTGGTGAAAATCAGGGCGTTACCCAGCGGGTTATTGATGGAGTCGAAGGCCCCCACGATCGGATTGGTGGTATCGAAGAGGGTGAAGGTGTCGTCGTTGGAGGGCGTGAAGCCGAATAGTAGATCGAGGGTGCCACCCAGAGTTAGGATGCCATTGACGATGACTTGATCGTGACCGGTGCCGGGAGTGGTACCATTGATTTCCATGCGAGTGGTGGAACCGGCGTTGAGCGTGAGATTGTTGTTGATGGTCAGGATGCCTGGGGAGTTGCCGGGTGCCAGTGTGCCGCCGTTATTGATGGTGACCGGGCCGGCCAGAGTGCCGGAGCCGCCGAGGGTGGCGCCATTGTTGACTGCAACGGCAGTGTTGCCGAGGCTGCCGTTTACCAGCAGGGTTCCCGCGTCAAGCGTGGTGACACCCGTGTAGGTGTGAGCGCCGGTCAGGGTGAGGGTGTTGGCCGCCAGTTTGGTAACCGTGCCGGTGC
>JBHJOR010000002.1:0-3896 GCA_050329585.1 Methylacidiphilales bacterium
CAGGCGGTATTCCAAGTCGGCCACCGCATCCCTCCGACCTCGCAACAATCCGAACCAAAACAGTTTTTCATGGATATCGCGACGGTAGTCGACCTGTCCCTCTAAATATTCAGAAGCCAGCGTGCCCTCGTTTTCTCCACTCTCCGCCTCAAAGGCCAGAGTGAGACAATCCAGTTCGGTGGTTCGGACACCTTTAATTTCGGCTTTAACCCGGTGGGAGTTATTGTTACCCCGGTTTAGATTGGCACCCAATGCCGCGCTGGCCGACCATGGAGAAGGGGGAGGTGTGGCTTCGACCTCGTCAGTTTTCGGTGGTGACAGAGGTTGGGCCAGACGCTCGTTTTGCAGACGGGCGATTTCCTCACGCATGAGTTCGATTTGCGTATATTGGTTTCGGAATCCGGCCTGCAGGGCCTCATTTTTAAACCGCAATTCATCCACTTCCCGGCGCAGGCGTTCGGTCTCTTCGGTGGTTTGGGCCGATCCGGTGAATGTGAAGAATGCTGTCAAGAGACAGGCTAACCCCAAAGCCCGAAGGTGTGGTTGAGAATAAAACGTATTCAGTATCATAATAAAAAAAGGCCTTCTTTGCGGGAAGGCCTTTTTCATGAACCGCACGATAGCGGCATGAAAGTTAATTGGAGTTGGCGACGTGGATGCGGCGATTCTCGCGGTCGAATTTCACAAAGCCGTCTTTGAGTGCGAAGAGGGTGTGATCGCGTCCGATGCCGACGTTGTCTCCGGGGTGGAAACGTGTTCCACGCTGGCGGAGGATGATGTTTCCGGCAATGACGGACTCACCGCCAAATTTTTTAACGCCAAGACGTTTGGCGACGCTATCGCGTCCGTTTTGGGTGCTACCTTGACCTTTTTTGTGTGCCATAAGAAGAGTGAGGTTGGTGGTTGGTTAGAAATTTATAAATTCAGGCGTTGATTTTGCTCACCTTGACGCGCAAACGGCGTTGGCGGTGACCCACGGTGCGGTGGTATCCTTTGCGGCGGCGGAATTTGAAAGCGATCAGCTTTTCGCCTTTTACTTCACCGAGCACATCAGCGGTGACCGAAGCACCGTCCAGCAGGGGTTTGCCTACTTTAACTTGATCGCCTTCGGCGACAAGGAGGACTTCCTGGAAGGTGGCGGGCTGACCTTCTTCAATATCGAGCAATTCCACATCGAAGGTTTGACCTTCGGTGACTTTGTATTGTTTCCCGCCTGTTTGTATGACTGCGAACATAAATAAATCCTGTTAAAGGGAGGAAAAGATTGCCCGATCCTGAAACGGACTCAAGGAAAAAGATGGTTTTTTTTCTATTTTTTTGGAGGCTCTGTTGATGGGAAGTTTGCTGGCGTATTATATTCATGACCTAAGTCCATTTCTAATTCGGTTTTCGGGTGACTGGGGAATCCGCTACTACGGACTGGCCTATCTCGTGTCGTTCTGGATTTTGTTTTGGGGGATGGGCTGGTTTTTCCAACGCGGATGGTCGGAGGTTCCTCTTGAGAAACGCGGGGATTTGTTGACGTGGGCGGTGGTGGGCACGCTGCTGGGAGGCCGCTTGGGCTATTGTCTTTTTTATGACTGGGATACCACATGGCGGGATCCTCTCAGTGTCATCGCATTCTGGCGCGGGGGCATCAGCGGCATGGCCAGTCATGGTGGCTTTGTCGGCGTGGTGCTTGCGATTGGCTGGTTCGCACGTCGTCACCGTTATGCGATCTGGAAGCTGTATGACGCTGTGGCGATCTGGGCTACCCCCGGTTTTTTCTTGGGACGCCTGGCCAACTTCATCAATGGTGAGTTATGGGGCAGGCCGGCTACCATTCCCTGGGCCGTGATCTTCCCGGATTCCCCTCTGGTGGACGGGAGGTTGGTGCCGCGACATCCTTCCCAACTCTATCAAGCGTTGTTAGAGGGACTGTTACTTTTTGTGCTGCTGATGTGGATGCGTTGGCGCAATCCCCGTCCGGGTTTAATCTCAGCTGTCATGCTGGCTGGATATGGCGTAGCTCGCATCGTGGGGGAATGCTTCCGTGAGCCGGATGCTCATATTGGTTATCTGTGGGGCGGGCTGACTCAGGGGCAAGTGCTGTCGTTTTTTCTGATTTTCGGTGGTGGTGTGGTGTGGTGGATTTCCGAAAAAGCAGACGCACGCGGGGTGGAACGGAAAACAAATCGCTGACCCGGATGACTGCAATGACTCACGAAGTCCTGCTTTATTACCAATACACCCGCTTGGCCGATCCAGAGGCCTTTGCTCGCGGTCATCGTGAAGTGTGCCAAAAGCTGGATTTACGCGGGCGCGTTTTGGTGGCGGGTGAGGGGTTGAATGGAACTCTTTCGGGCCCGGTCGCCAGCACCCGGGCTTACCGCGAGTGGATGCATGCTTCGCTATCCTTTTCTAATATGGCTTTCAAGGTGGATGCTGCGGAGGGGCACGTTTTTCGTAAGCTGTATGTGAGGGCCAGGCCGGAAATCGTGACGCTGGGACTTGGTTCCGAGGATGTCGATCCGCGGCAGGGTGGCGGGGAACGGTTGTCGCCGCCAGAATTTCTCCGGGCCATGAATGATCCGGATGCGGTTCTTCTGGATGGTCGTAACGACTATGAATCCGACCTCGGCCATTTCGAGGGTGCGGTTTGTCCTCCGGTGGAAAATTTCCGGGACTTTCCGGATTGGATCCGAGGAAACATGGCGCATCTCAAAGATAAGAAGATCCTGACCTATTGCACCGGAGGCATCCGTTGTGAAAAACTTTCCGCGTTTCTTAAGCAGGAGGGTTTTGCGCATGTTTACCAATTGGATGGCGGCATTGTCAGCTACGGAAAAGATCCCGAGGTTCAGGGAAGAAGGTTCAAAGGAAAATGTTATGTCTTCGATGAGCGCATCGGCGTGGAATGCAACCATGCGGAGGATCGCTGCACGGTCTCACGTTGTGTCGAGACGGGTGAGCTCAGTGATCGGTATGTGAACTGCCAGCGCCCGGAGTGCAACAAGCGGTTTTTTTTAAGCCTGGAGGGGGAACAAAAGAGGGGCCATCGTTTCTGTCCAGAATGTTCTGCGGGGCACGACGACCCCGTGGCGATACGGAGTATGGCATCCGGGTGATTGATCCGAGACATGCTACGTAAATATGTGATGTGTAGATAAATGCGCCTTTTGAGGGTGACAGCGTAGGAGAGCTGCTTATGATGATGAAGATGCAAACGTTCCAGAACACATCCGAAAAAGCTCAAGCTTTCAAGCCTTCAAGAGAAGAAGTCTTGAAGCGAAGCAGAGAGTTGATCGAGCGCCAAGCCCGAGCGATGGCGAGTCGCCCGAAGCCTACTTACGAAGAAATGCTTTACCAGTTGAGGAAAAAGTAGGCAGGTCGGAGCGTCTGGCCTATGAGGTAGGGCTGTTACGGAAGTATTTCGACGGAAAGACTGTCGAGGTTCCGGTTGATCTGAGCAAGATTAATTCAGGTGCGGAGCATGTTATTCATCTGCGTGATTCCGGGGTGATCAAGGTCACGCATCAAAACTCATACGGGATAAGGAATTACAAACGCCAAGACGGTAGTGTGTATCTTTACGATTCTTTGCCTTCCGAGTATTTGCGGCGGGTTGATTTACATAATTCCGTGTTTGGCCCGATGGCTTCTATCAGAATTTTAGGGGTTACGAAGTATGGCCAGGTGGTGATAGAACAGGATTTCGTTAATGCTGCGGATACTGAAAACAAGCATCCCAGTTTAGCGGAGGTGGAAGATTTTCTTGTTAGCCGTGGATTTCAAAAGGTTCCTGATATTTCTAATAAGTGGTATAGCCCGGTGGATCTACCTCTTTGGTATGGGTGGGATGCTAAAGAGGATGCGGATTCGGGTTCGTCTTTACAGGGCAATGGTGATTTGCTAAA
>JBHJOR010000041.1:0-7249 GCA_050329585.1 Methylacidiphilales bacterium
ATCAAACAACGACTTCGATATTGATCCTCAACTCAGCGGCGCGTCCAACAATCCGGCCAATGGATCCGACGGGCTTTCCACAGGGCAGCATCTTGAAATTCGGGGTAGTTTAAATAACAGCACAGCACTCATCACCCTTACCGTGCTTATGCCCAACGACATCTTACCAACGGCTACGCTGCGTTTCGATGCTTGGAGCCGTAATAGCGGCTACGCTACAACCGGTCGCTACCGTGTCGTGGTTTCAGGAACCAATAACTCGGATACCGGGGAAATCGCCATGAATACTCCCCGCACGCTTTGGACACTCAATGAGCAAGTGCTCACAGTGGCCTCGGGCGATACGGTAACGGTAACGTGGCGGGAAACAGGAACCAACAATGCTAATCGGGGTCTGCATATTGATGACGTTCAACTGTTGGTCACCATTATCCCGGAACCCGGCCATATGGGCGCGTTACTGGGAGGCGTGGTACTTGGGGTGGTAGTCTGGAGTCGTCGCAACCGCGCCGCGCTGGACAACACCTGTCAGCCGGTGGTGTAATTCTCAGATGGCAGGTTTCCGCTTACGAAAACACCTTTTCCTGCTGGTGGGGGTGGCGGGCTTGATCGTGCTTACTTTGGTGGGGTCAGTCTCTTACTGGTATGTTCTCAGGGTGCGACCTATCGGGCTGCTCTACACCCAAGCACAGGAACAACTGCGGGAAGAGGACTGGGGTGGTGCCATACGATCACTCCAACGGCTGCTGCAACTCAACCCCCGGCACGTCGAGGCCAACCTTCTGGCCGGTGATATTCTGTTTCAGTTCCAACACCCCTCGACACTCCATTACTATACCATCGCGCAGCAAGAAGCACCCCAGCGCTGGGACATTTGGAAACGAGTAGTGGATTACCACATCCTGGTATCGGACCGTTATCAGGCCTTGAAGTGGATTGAGGATACCCCCGGCGAACCAGAAAATGAAGAACGCTGGTGGGATGCTTATTTTCATTTCTCGTTGAAGAGTGGCGATATCCCCGAGGCCCGGCGCGCTGCGGAACAGCTGATTTCAATGGATGGAGCCAAGCGTCTCTCCTGGGAGTTTCTTCTGGCGCAGCTCAACGCTCAAGAACCGGGAAATGAATCGCTGCGTCAGGCTGGCAGGCAACGGCTGCTGGAACTCTATGAATCCTCCGAAGTATGGAAACATGACGCGGCACGGGTATACGTCGAAAGTTTACTGACGTTTGGGAAACGAAAGGAAGCCGTGCACTTTGCCATCGCATGGATGTCCGGTGAAGGTGTTCGCTTTGAGGATGCCATCTATGCTCTGGAGTCCGCCATCACTGGAGAGATGGCATGGGTCAACGCCGCACTTCCGGTAGCGCGGGCTAGCGCCGACGTTCCGGAGCGGGTGGCTCGTCTGATGCAGTGGTATCTTTCACGTGAACGCGAAGCCGAGATGAGGCTATGGCTGGATGAAGTTCCCCAAGCGGTTCTCGATTCACCGGAAGTCATTTCCATTTTTACTGTCCATCATGCCCGCCGGAACGAATGGGATCACATCCGTGAGAACTACCTGGCCGATGAGGCGATTTGGTTTGGAAACCGTTCACTGTATTTTTTATATTCGGCGTATTTAGATTTTGCGACCACCGGACAGGTAAACAAACAGAAGTTGCAACAGTCCTCACTCGAGGCGGCTCGGGAAGCAGGAGGATATTATAAAGTGCGCTTAGGATGTCAGCGGCTGGATTGGGTGGAAGGTTGGCGTGATCTCTTGCCCCTTTTTCTCTACGAGAAAACCACCGGCTTTCAAGCGGCCCAAGAACTCTACCGTCAGGCGATCGAAAAGAAACGCTATGACGATCTTTTATTGATTGCGTCACGCGCTTACGCATCCAAGCCGGATGATTACTCGGCTTCCAATAACTACGCTTACCTCAGTCTGGTGAACGGGCGAGTGACCGGAGAGGTGCTGGCCATAGCCAAGAAAAATTTCTCCGAGCAACCCGAACGTCCCCACAGTCGGGTCACGTGGGCTTTAGCACTCTGGCGCCAGGGCGACGATGAGCAGGCGTGGAACGTTATCGGTGAAACTCCCAATGCTCTGCGCCAACACCCGTCTATTGCCTATGTTCGAGCCTTGGTCGCCGCCTCGGTGCTTCCGGCAGAGGCCGCTTCATTTAGGGACAAACTTAAACAAGAGAATTACTCCCCCGCCGAGTGGGATTTAGTGTTGGCGGATCCTTCCCTGCGTCGCCTTCCGGATGAAACGCCGGTCGCCTCCAGTGAAATGGAAACGCTGCGCCATCTGGTGCGGGAGACCCAGTTCGCTCAAGGTTGGGCTACCCGATCCTTCATTCGCTTACTCTTGAATGAAGGCATGAGTGAGGAAGCGCGCAACGTAGTGCGGGAATGGATGCGGAGCGGACACTTTTCTTTTGAAGATGCCTATTTCTGTCTGACCGCATGGGAAGACCAAGCACAGGAGGAAACGGTTCAAGAGCTACTCGAAGCCTGCCAGAGCACGGTCGCCACCGCCGCAGATGCAGCACGGGTCAAACGCTGGATGCTCAACCGCCTGGGTGAAGAACCTGCCCTCCGATGGGTCGCCAAATTACCTCCTGTTTTAAGCGACTCGTTGGAAGTCCGCCGAACCTACGGGCTCTGGTTAGCACGGAATAAAAGGTGGCAGGATTTAAAGGACAAGGTGGTCGCTCAAGCAACGGAGTCTGACCGCCAAACCCTTGAGTTTCTGATTCTGGAGGCTGTATGTGTTGATAAAATCGGTTCCCTCAACGAGCAACTCAGGAAAGATCAGGAGGTTCGTTTGCGAAAGGCCGCGTTGCTGGCTGGCAACGATCCCGTGAAGCTTCGTAAAATGGAGGAACGCTTCAAAGCTTGGGATTGGGCAGCGGGGTGGGAAACGTTTTATCGCCTCCATGCTGAAATCCACCGAGCGGAGGTCAAACGCCTGGATGCGCGCACCTCATCGCGTGAGAAACCAAAGGCGCAATCGGAAATGGAGCGACTGATTCCGTTGCTGGTCGACCAGCCTGACAACACGGAGTATCAGGCCGAGCAACTTTATTGGCGTCTGGTGCAGGGAGAAACGCCCGCCTCACTCAGACCGGACGTCACCCGCCTTATCACTTCGGGTAACTCAGGTCCTTGGATGTCAGCAGTTCAAGCACTGGCCATGATTCTAGACGGAAAAAGCATTCCAGCGCGTGAGCATCTGGAAGAAATACCCACGCGATGGAAATATCACCCGAGGATTTTATGGGTTCGTGCTCTTGCGGCTCGTGCCGCCGCACCAGATGAATTTCCGTCACTCATCAGGGCTTTGAACGAACAGAAATACACGGAGGAGGAATGGCGACTGCTCAATCCTCAGCCTTAAGCATATCAGGAGTGCGATCTTGGTTTGCGAGGCCAGAGGCCATGTTAGGGCTGGCGGTGCTATTACTGTGGGCCGATGTGCTGTTTCGTCTGGAGCGGATCTGGCGCGCAGATGAGCAATACGCCTATGGCTATTTGATACCGCTGGTGGTGATCTGGCTGTGGGTTGTCCGGTGGCCGGGAACGCCGCATATGGCCTCGGGACCGCTTACTTGGTATCGTTCTTGGTATAAAATAACGGCTGCGGTGATGTGGGCACTGACGTGGTTGTTGGTGAATGCGGCTCAAAGCGTGCAGCCCTACGGTCGGTTGTGGCTATGGCTTGAAAGTGCTCTGGCCGTGATCGCCACCTTAGCCATCATTCGAATCATCTGGGGTGCCTCCGTCATGAAAAAAAGCGCCGGAGTGGTTCTACTTTTACTCCTTGCCGTGCCGTGGCCTTCCGCACTGGAAGTGCCTCTGACGGGTTCAATGGCTTTATGGGTCACGACGATCACCGTGGATCTACTTAACGTTTCTGGTCCGGTGGTGTTACAACAGGGTAGGCTGATTGATTTTGGCGGTGCTGCGCCGCTGGGAGTCGACGAGGCTTGTTCAGGCATCCGCTCTCTCCAATTGGCACTAGCAGTGGCTTTCTGCTTGGGTGAAATTCTGCAACATTCGGTAAGCCGCCGCCTTGTGTTGTGTGTGGTCGCGGTGGTGGCAGCGTTTCTAGGAAATTTGATTCGTACCTTGAGCCTGGCTTGGGTGGCGATGCATGGCGGAGTAGACCATTTTCAGCTTGCGCATGATGTGCTGGGAGTGTTGTTGATGGCCATGATATTAGCGGGGGTGGGAGCCGTGGCCTATCTTTTGGGCGGAAACGCGGAACGAAACATTCCGATTCATGCTTCAGAACCTGTGGCCGCCTCTTCGGACCGATGGGCCATCGCTGGGGTGGCTATGCTGATGGCCTTATCTACTTGGATCATGCCTCCCGCTTGGTTTTTGCTACGCGGAGGAGTGGACGAATTTGCAGCACTTCCACCGTCCCCGGATTGGGGAGTCGAGGTCGAATCACAAGCACTTCCGGAAAGTGCACAAAAGCTGCTATATTTCCGGGAAGGCGAGCAGACCGTGTGGCGTGATGCGGAGGGCGCGCGTTGGATGGGAGCCTATGCGGTCTGGGATGATTTAGTTGCGGCGGGCAGCAGTCGCCTACACACCCCGGAGGTTTGTTTAGTCGCTGGTGGGCAGGAATTCAGGCGAGAAGCATCCCGGTTTGGAGTGACGATTCGAAAGCGTTCATTGATGGTCAGGCACTTCGTTTTTCGCACCAAGAGCGCACTGGAGTTCCACGTTTTTTATCTTTTCTGGTTGGAGGGGAGAGGAAGAGAGTCACTGGATCCGATGTCGGTGCACGAGGTTCTTGGAGCGGTCTGGCGTGGCGAGCGAGCGAATCATGCGCGGATGTTGCAGATCTATTCGCCACCCGGAATCGATGAAGAGCAGGCACGCCAGAAAGCTTCGGTTTATTTATTAAAACTTTTGGGGGAGCATAACTAAAGATTCAATGATGCTGGAAATGAAGCCGCCGACGGTTTTCTCCCAAAGTTTCGATGGTAAGCCGATGAGCAGGGAGTGAAGCCCAACTGGGGTAACGCTCCGGCCATTCTATCACAGTGGTAGAATGCGAATCAGCCAAGTGGTCATCCAAATCCAGCACACTCCAATCCGTATTATCCTTCAATCGGTAAAGATCCCAGTGATGCAACACTCCATCTTGCAGTGTATAGGGATGAACGAGTGCAAAGGTGGGGCTCGAAACCTCATCGGGATCGCCTCCAAGTGCGAGCACCAGACCGCGGACAAAACAGGTTTTCCCCGCGCCGAGTCCGCCGACGAGAAGAAGCGTGTCGCCAGTTTGGATAAATGAAGCGCAGGAGGCAGCGAAGGCTTCGGTCTCTGCATCAGATGAGCTTTCCAGTATCATATCAGGAGCGCCTTGAAGAGGGGTAACGGCGGCGAGGGGGCGGAGGCGCGGGATCCGTCACAGCGAGTTTGATCTGCTGGGAACCGAATTGCGAACGCAAGGAGCGGATGGTTTCATAATGGGCATCAATATGATATTCTTTGCTACACTCGATGATGGCCATGCCTTGTTCAGGGCCTGGAACAATCAAACAAAGAGGATGATCACCCGAATGGCCATCCAGTGCCTTTTTAATCTTTTGAAAATAATCAGGCCCCAAAGAGTCGCGATCAGCGACTAAATAAACTTCCCGGATCTGCGAAGGAAAGGCCTCCTGCAAGGTCATGATACGATGGGGATTGAGGCGTAATTGATCCTCGCGGGATCGATCCACGGTAGCTTCGACCACGAACGGGGTTCCGACGGCAAGTTTTTCACCAATCTCTTGATACAGTTCCGACCAGACCATGATTTCAAAAGCCCCGGTGCGGTCTTCCAGCATGAGGCGGGCGAAGGGTTTCTGGGTTTTCTGTGAAATGCGGATTTCGCGGGCCATCAGCAGACCCGCAAGTCGCAGAAGACTGCCTTCGGGTTCATCGGGAATTTCAACCATGCTAAGGGTGCGCAGCGCGCGCAGATCGGGCTCGAATTCATCAATGGGGTGGCCACTGAAATAAACCCCGAGAAGTTTTTTCTCAGCTTCAAGGTTTTGTTTTTTGGTCCAGGCAGGAACAGAGCGAATGTCTTTCAGCTCACTAACACGTTGATCGGCCGGACTTTCATCCAGGAAGAACATGGATTGGCCGGATTCCATATCGCGGGCAATCGAACCGGCCTGAGCCATGCATTTATCAATCTGCTCGAGCAGCCCGGCGCGGTGGTCTGAGATCATCTGAAAGGCTCCCGCACTGACCAGTGCTTCCACGGTTTTTTTGCTAATGGAGCGGAACTCCACCCGTTTGCAAAAATCAGTCATGGAGGCGAAGGGGCCGCCTTCACGACGTGCGGTGACAATGGCCTCCGAAGCAGCATGGCCCACTCCTTTGATAGCGGCCAGACCGTAACGGATAGCATCCTGCTCAATCGAGAAACGCACCACGCTTTGATTGACGCAAGGTGGATGGACGGTAATGCCAGATTCACGGGCTTCTCCGATGTAGAGAGCGATTTTATCCGTATTGTCCAGATCGTTGGACATCAGCGCGGCCAAGAAGGGCACAGGGTGATTGGCTTTGAGCCACGCGGTCTGGTAAGAAATCATGCCGTAAGCGGCGCTGTGGGATTTATTGAATCCGTATTCGGCGAATTTTTCCAGCAGGGCAAAAATTTTCTCCGCTTGGTCGCGGGGGATTTGGTTAGTCTCGGCACTGCCGCGCAGGAAACGCTCTCGCTGCGCATCCATGACTTCTTTTTTCTTTTTGCCCATGGCGCGTCGCAGCAGATCCGCTTCACCCAAGGTGTAGCCCGCCAGCAATTGTGCCGCCTGCATGACTTGCTCCTGATAAATCATGAATCCGTAGGTTTCAGAGGAAACCTTTTCCAATAACGGGTGATCGTATTCAATGGGAACAAGACCTTTTTTACAGGCGATGTAGTCAGGTATGGTTTCCATGGGGCCGGGTCGGAAAAGCGCGATAAGAGCGATGATGTCATCAAGCGTGCGGACATCAAATTGCCTGCAGAGCTTGCGCATACCCGATGATTCCACCTGGAAGATACCGACGTTCCGGCCTTGGTTGAGCAGCTCGTAGGTTTTGGGCTCGTCGAGCGGGAGATCTTCGATGATGATGTGTTGTCCGGTGGATTCAGCGATCAGGCGCAGGGACTCCTGGATGACCGTCAGGGTTTTGAGTCCAAGGAAATCCATCTTCAACATGCCCACGGATTCCAACATACCCATCGAATACTGG
>JBHJOR010000036.1:0-40350 GCA_050329585.1 Methylacidiphilales bacterium
AGCCCGACTACTGATTTGATTTTGATCTTCAGATCCTTGGATGACATAGAGTTAATGAGGTTGTTTCGAGTAGCGCACCCGGATAGTGAAATTCTGAGCCTCCGCATTCAATGAGGTAGCCGTATATACGAACGTTTGATTGGGAGAAAGCGTCACAGGCGTCCAGGGCGCATCAGCACCTCCGCCCACGTATAACGCAGCCCCCCTCACATCTCTGAACTGGGTTTGAACAACCAAGTGGAGTGTTTCATTATTGGTGCGGTTGCGCAGGGAAGCCTGAACACTGAGTTGCCCTGCCGGTGAGCGAAAGGCTATGGGCGCGGTATCTACGGAAAGAGTGCGACGCACGTCTTTGTCAAGGAAGACCACCGTCTCTCCCCGCGCTTCTGCGTGGTCGGGGTTTTGCTTTGAAGTGTAGGGGCCGTGGGCACAACTTGCCAAAAGAAGGCAAAGTGCCCAACCGTAAAGTGCGTAATGTTTCATATTGATAAACTACTCCGAAAATCGAACCAAGGCGACTGGCAATTTTTTAGCATCCGCAGTGGCTTGGCCATTTTTGACGCCGTCTACTCTTACCTGATTCATCACTTGTCCTGATCTGTCTAATGCTTCAATCACCCAGGGATCGGGAACAGTAGGTGCGATTAAAAAGACAGAATGGGGCAGGTTATCCCACGCCCGAATGTCCGCTTCGGGATTAGTTGCCGAAGAGGCAATTGCCGTTCCGAGTGCCGCCAACGCCAGCACTCCGGCAGCTATTCCTGTTTCCTCCCTTTGGGAAGCCACCGCTGCGGCTCCAAACAATCCAAGCGTAGCTACTGCCGTATCTTCTTTGAAGGATGCCTTTCCGTCTAAAATATGATCCACCACTCGCCTCCCACGCGTAGTAGCCTGAAGGTATAAGTCTTCGCTACGTGCGGTTTCCAAGCTTGGCGACCCAACCAGTCGAACCCGATCAACTCGCGTCGGCCAATCCGAGTAAATGAGTTTCTCGCCATACTGGCCTGCACGCCGTTTTGCTGGGGCGCTGCCCGCCTCAACGACAATCAACCCATAAAACGGAGGCTCCGGCCACGGGTGTGGTTCTCCCGCCGTTGAAAAGGCTGTTGCACGACGGCGCGCAACCTCTGCATCCTCGGGAAAACCCTGAAGGATAGAGGCCAGTGCCAGTGCCCATTCGGCACTAAACCAGTCTCCGGAAAAGCCGGGTTGATCATCCCCGGTAATATCTTGTATTTGGGCCCGTTTAAAACAGGCGGAGGCATTACCCGCATCGCCTTCCTGCAGATAAAGCAGGCCACGATACAAGTAGAGGGCGGCCCGCTCATGACTTTCACCCTTGAACCATTTTTCGCGTTCGCCAACGAATTTACTTTTGCTGCGCTCTGCTTGGCGGGTTCCTTCTTGTAACGCTTCCACCTCGCTTATGGCGCGATCCCACGCTTCACGTGCCAAATCCAAACGCCCTAGACGCCATGCTCCCATGCCCAGTCGCATCGCGTGGAGGACAGAATTTTGCCGCCCCTCGCTATGCAAAGCCACAAAGTCCCGCCTCAATGTTTCAGGAATCCCGCGCTCCACAGCGAGGTTTTGCGCCTGAATCAGGTCGGCAGTGGCGATACGTGTTCCGGATGCTGAGCGGTGGCTGGGAGTGGCGCAGGCTGCCAGTAGCAACAAAACCAAAGGAACGGGAATAGAAAAAACCCGGATGTTCACGGGAAGCACGTCGGTAACTTATTTCTTCCCCATTCAGCGATAAACGCCGCTTTCCCGGCCTTCTTTTTTGATCTCGTATTGGTTTTCCCACACTAAGAGATCATTGAAGTCGACCAGTTTGAAAGATACCAAAAAGTAATCACTGGCCCCCTCCCGTGAAGCGGTGGCAATTCCTTGGATCTCGGCTGTCAGTAAATAGTCATAGGTGGCCGCCACTCGTCCAGCCGACGTGCCTCCAGGTTGAACCGCGCCACTTTCCCGAAGTTGCTGTTCACGCTCATTGGTAGCCGCCGAGGCATCTCGGGCCAGAAAGCGGACTCGACCACCACCGTGCTGCATTAACGAACCGCGAAGCTTGCTGGTATAAAGATTGGTATCGATTGGACTACTGCTGCGATTAGTCACCGGGGTGATGATAACGATCGGCGGAATCGGAGACTGGGAAATTCGCGGCAGCTGCAGGAAAGAAGCCGCCGCTTGTTGGGAGGCTGCCGCGATATCCTGAGATTCAATTCCGGTCACAGCTACCCGGCCTTGCTCACCAGGCGATACATAGCGAACGGATGGTTCAGGCGCACTAGCGCATGAGGCCAAAACCAAAAGCGTGGCCGCAGAAAACAATGAGGATGATTTGAATCTAGATAAATACATGCGACCCAAATTATCTATGTTCCGCGATTTGACTAGTCGACAAAACCTTTTTCACCCACTAATCGGTCAATAGTCCTTTATGGCGATGCCAGACGAGACGGTCGATTAAAATCAAGGGCGCGAAAATGTAGCCGGGTGTATTTCCGGAAGCGGTCCAATTCCCCTCTGAATCCTTGTAAAATTTCAAACGAGTGTCCTGAGGCTGCCATTCTCGACGGTCGGGAACTCCCACCTCAAGAAGCGGCACCTTAACATTTCCAGAACTTCCGACCGCATATTCACCGTTTAAAGTAAGGAAAAGGTAGACCCCCAGATAAACCAACACAATAAGACCAAGTATCTGATTCATTCTGATCAGCGCCTGATGAGAATGAAGACTCCTGCCACGATGGCCAGAATGTTCAAAACTAACCCTAAACCTTCAAAGCGTAAACCTACTAGGGGGATTAAACCCTGAAGGATCAGCCATATAGCTAACAACAACATGCCAATATTTTTCATAGGGCCATCCTATCACCCTCTCCTATCCTGACTACTTATATCTTACTATATACCCGATTTGATTCTACTTATTAACAGTCAACCCATTGCAAAAACCATTATTTGAATCTAAGGCCATAACTTGGTTTAAAGAAGCCTTAAATAAGTCTTATTTATTTGACTTTTCTAATAATATTAGACAGGCTTCTTCGATGATTGCCCCTCTATTCCCGCAAAATCATTCACTTTCTGAAGTTAAAACCATTGATGGAAACGAAGCCGCCGCATCGATAGCTTACCGATTAAGCGAAACCATCGCCATTTACCCCATTACCCCCTCCACGCCCATGGGTGAGTTATCTGACGAATGGGCGGCTAATAAAAAAACAAATCTCTGGGGAAATATTCCTGACATTGTCCAAATGCAATCTGAAGCGGGAGTAGCCGGAGCCTTACATGGAATGCTTCAGGCCGGTTCACTCTCCACCTCGTTCACCGCCTCTCAGGGACTCCTACTGATGATGCCCGACATGTTTAAAATCGCGGGTGAACTGACCCCCTTTGTGCTGCATGTTGCGGCGCGAACCGTGGCCACGCATGCCCTGTCGATTTTTGGCGATCACTCGGATATCATGGCGGTTCGTGCCACTGGTTTTGCCCTATTAGGCGGATCGAATCCTCAGGAAGCGCACGATCTGGCCCTGATCTCGCATGCCTCAACTCTAGCCTCACGCATCCCCTTCATGCATTTCTTAGATGGGTTCCGCACTTCCCACGAGCTGAACCAAGTCTCCATGCTCAGTAATGATCACATCCGTGAGCTGATTGATCCCCAGTGGATTCAGAACCATTACAGCCGTGCGCTCACCCCGGATGCTCCCAAAATCCGCGGCACCGCCCATAACCCCGACACCTATTTCCAGGCCCGGGAAGCCTGTAATACTTCCTATCTTAGCGTGCCGGAAATAGTCCAAGCCCAAATGGATCGCCTGGCTGCACTTTGCGGACGTAGCTACCACCTCTTCAACTATCAGGGCGACCCGGAGGCCGAAACGGTATTGGTTATCATGGGTTCTGGAGCCGAAACAGCTATTGAAACAGTCAAGGCTCTCAACTCCAACGGACGCCGATTGGGAGTTCTTCAGGTGCTACTTTACCGCCCCTTCTCGATCGAACATTTCGTGAGAGCTCTTCCGGACTCCGTGCAACGTCTGGTGGTGCTTGACCGCACCAAAGAACCGGGAGCACCTTCGGAACCACTGCATCAAGACGTGGTCACCGCACTGTACCAAACCGGACGGGCATTGCGAAGCGACGGCAGCCTACTGCCTGTGCTGGCAGGCCGTTACGGCATCTCATCTAAAGAATTTACCCCTTCCATGGTTAAAGCCGTCTTCGACCACGCCGAATCCAGTTCTCCCAAACCGGTTTTCACGGTGGGTATCGTCGATGACATCACTCACCTGTCATTGCCTATTGATCATGATTACGAGATCGACTCAATAGATATCACTCAGGCTCTCTTCTACGGCCTAGGTTCAGACGGTACGGTAGGAGCTAATAAAAACACTATTAAAATCCTCGGTAACGAGGGTCTTTACGCCCAGGGATATTTTGTTTACGACTCTAAAAAATCCGGGGCGATTACCATTTCTCATCTGCGCTTCGGCCAACAAACCATTCGCGCCCCTTACTTGATCCGTTCCGCTGACTTCATTGGGTGCCACCAATGGTCACTGATGGAACGTTATGATGTTTTGGAAGCCGCACGTGAAGGTTCTGTTTTTCTACTCAATTCCCCCTACTCCTCCGACGAGACGTGGAGCCACCTGCCTCGAGAAATACAACAAACTCTCATAGAAAAAAAACTGCGCTTCTACGTCATTGATGCCTACCGCGTCGCTAAAGAAAGCGGCATGGGAGGACGCATCAACACCATCATGCAGACTTGCTTCTTTGCCCTTTCTGACTCGCTACCCAAAGAAAAAGCGCTCGACTCCATCAAACAAGCCATACAAAAAACCTACGCGATTAAAGGCGAAAACGTGGTAGCTCAGAATATCGCCGCCGTAGATCAGGCCTTGGCCCATTTACATCCAGTCACCGTTCCATCTACCGCCACGGCGTCTTTCCGCCCTGCTACCGTAAGCACCGATGCTCCGGACTTCGTCCAACGCGTTACAGCGGTTATGATGCGCGGCCAAGGGGATCTTCTACCTGTCAGTGCCTTCCCCGTTGATGGCACTTGGCCTTCCGGCACCGCCCGCTGGGAAAAACGCACTCTAACTCACGAAGCACCGGCCTGGGATGCGGATCTCTGCATTCAATGTAACAAATGCGTCATGGTTTGTCCTCACGCCTGCATCAGGGCCAAGTATTACCCGGAATCGGCCTTGGAAGGCGCACCCGAACACTTTGCCTCCGCTGCCTATCGTTCCAAAGAAAATCCCGGCCACCGCTACACGATCCAACTGGCACCAGACGACTGCACTGGATGCTCTCTCTGTGTCATGGTTTGCCCCGCCAAGGATAAAACCAATCCGAAACACAAAGCCCTCGATATCACACCTCTGCCACCGGTCATCGCAAAAGAACGGGAAAATTTTGATTTTTTCCTGAATCTGCCTGAAGTCGATCGCACCCGACTCGATATTACGCGAGTCAAAGATGTCCAATTTGCACAACCCCTATTCGAGTTCTCCGGCGCCTGTGCTGGTTGCGGAGAAACTCCGTATATCAAGCTGCTCACCCAACTTTGCGGTGACCGTGCTCTGATCGCCAATGCTACAGGTTGCTCTTCCATCTACGGAGGCAACTTACCCACTACGCCTTACACTTGTGACTCGAATGGACGCGGCCCGGCATGGTCCAACTCCCTTTTTGAGGACAATGCTGAATACGGCTTCGGGATGCGCGTGGCGTTGGATCATAAAGTTACTCATGCCCGCGCTTTGCTCATGCAATATCGAACCCTGCTTGGAACGGATCTAGTGGATGCACTATTAGAGGGCGAACAGAGCACTGAAACCGGTATTGCTGCGCAGCGCAGCCGGGTAGCCGAATTACTGAATAAGCTCGATCAACTGGATGGTCTCGACCGCGAATCCTCCCAGCGTCTTAGGGCTCATGCGAATTATCTGGTAAGAAAAAGCGTCTGGATCGTAGGCGGCGATGGCTGGGCTTATGATATCGGCTTTGGCGGTTTGGATCATGTTATGGCCCAGGGGCGTGACATCAACATTCTGGTGCTCGATACCGAAGTGTATTCCAACACCGGAGGGCAACAGTCCAAATCAACCCCAACTGGAGCGGTGGCCAAATTTGCCACCAACGGAAAATCCCAAGCGAAAAAAGATCTGGGTTTGCTCGCCATGGGTTATGGCAACGTCTATGTCGCCCGGGTGGCCTTTGGTGCTAACGACTCCCAGACAGCCCGCGCCTTCGCCGAAGCTGAAGCTTATCCCGGCACTTCGCTGATCATTGCTTACAGCCACTGCATCGCCCACGGTTACTCCCTGACCTATGGTCTGGAACAACAAAAAAATGCGGTGAACTCCGGCTACTGGCCGCTCTACCGTTTCGACCCGCGAAAAGACACCGCACAAACTCGCCCCCTCCATCTGGACAGTGCCACACCCAAAATGCCCGTCCATCAATTCACCGAAAATGAAACCCGCTTCCGAATCCTTCAACGGGCCTTTCCTGAGAGAGCCAAAGAACTCAACACCTCCCTGCAGCAACAAATCAACCACCAAAGGGCACTTTACGAACTCATGGCTCGCGGCATTAACCCCGTCAACCCCACTCATTCCTCATCATGAATCTTGAAATCCCCACAGCACCCCTATCGGATATCGATCTTCGCACCCGCTATCTGGGACTTGATCTCGCTTCGCCCTTCATCATAGGTGCCTCACCACTGGCAGATAGCTCCGAGCGGATCCGAAGGATGGAAGAGGCGGGTGCCGGCGCCTTGACACTCCACTCACTTTTCGAAGAACAAATCGAGATGGAACGCCAAGCCACACTTCATCATACTACGGCCCACGACGATATTTACGGAGAGGCCTTGAGCTATTTCCCCCGTTATGAAGACTTCAATCTAGAGCCCGATGAATATCTTGAAAAAATCGCTTTCACCAAACGCCTGACCCGATTGCCCGTCATCGCTTCTCTCAACGGAGTCACCCCGGGTGGTTGGGTTCGTTATGCCCGAAAAATCGAGGACGCAGGGGCAGATGCCTTGGAACTCAACTTCTACCATATCGCCACCAATCCGACCGAATCCGGCAGTGAAGTCGAAGCTAGGCTTTTGGAGGTAGTGATGAGTGTGCGGAGCACTGTCCGCTTGCCCTTGGCAGTTAAACTTTCTCCCTTTTATAGCGCCTTACCCCATCTGGTAGCCAAGATTCAAGCGACAGGTGCCAATGGCGTCATTCTCTTCAATCGTTTTTACCAACCGGACATCGATATCGAGCAACAAGAAACCGTGTCCAAACTGATCTTGTCTGACTCCTCGGAACTCCCCATGCGGCTACGCTGGATCGCCGCTCTCCACGGCCATGTCAGCCTTGATTTAATTCTGTCAGGAGGGGTGCATACGGTTCCCGATGCGGTGAAAGGACTGATGGCCGGGGCAACAGGAATACAATTGGTTTCATCAATACTTAAAACTGGCATCGACCATCTTAAAACCCTCAATACCGGATTACGCCAGTGGATGTTTCAAAACGAATTTTCCAGCATCCAGAAACTGCGCGGATGCATGAGCATGGAGCGTTGTCCTGATCCCGAAGTCTTCGAGAGGGCCAACTACATGCGGATTTTACAAGGTTGGCGCATTTGAATCACCGTGCAGCTAACGGGTTTGGTTCAACTGGTGGGTGATTCGACGCAAACACATTCGCGGCATCAAACGAGCCGCTGTTGTTAAAATCCGATTTTTCAGAGAGTGCACGGCTACGACCTTACCGTTCATCATGGCACGCCACCCCCACACCGCCACCTCTTGTGAAGTGGGCACCGGCCCTTTAAAATAAATAGGACGATTCATCCCGGCAGCTTCCAGAAATTCCGATTCGGTCGGTCCTGGACAAAGAGCCGAAACCACCACAGCACTCGCGCGCATTTCCTCAGCCAGTCCCTCGGTAAAGTGGAGTACAAACGCCTTGCTTGCATAATACATCGTCATCAAGGGTCCGGGCAAAAAGGCCGCGGTCGAAGCTACGTTCATGATATATCCCTTGCCGCGCTTTTCCATTAAAGAGGCTGCATGACGCGAGAGAAAAGCTAATGCCGTCATATTGAGGGAGATCATATCACGCTGACGTGACCAACTCAGATCCACCACACGCCCCGACGCTCCAAAACCCGCATTGTTGATCCAAACTTCCAAGTCATCAGCGACCTCCGAAGCCGTTGCCGCCAAGTGCCTCTGCCCCTCTTCTTCAGCCAGATCCAACACCTCTACCCGACACTCACAACCGTAGCGTGTCGTTAAATCTGCCGCGAGTTCCCTGAGCCGATCTTCCCGTCGAGCTACTAATATCAGTCGGTAGCCTTCCTTCGCCGCCTCCTCAGCCAGTTCTTTTCCGATACCGGCACTGGCTCCCGTAATGACTGCCCAAGAACTCATACTTAGCATCGTCGCGGGTCTTCAACAACGTGTCGAGATCAAGTCGGCCAGAATTTTGCCTGCGTAGTGAGCGTCATCTTCGGTATGGCATAGGCCGGGCTTGATGGAAATCACTCTGCCCTCATCCCCGGCGGGAAGAAGGATCAAGCCCTGACGCAACGCAGGCTCCACCAACGATGACGCCGCGCTGTGTTGGGTTAATTCGACCGCCCATAAGAGTCCTTTGCCTCGCACTTCTTCCACCCCCGGAAGTGAGCGCAGCGGCTCCAAGGCGCAGGCAAAAAAGTCCGACACACGATCCACCTCATGGGGTCGCTCGGGATCACTCCAAAAGCGCAATGAGGCCAAAGCGAGAGCACATCCCATCGGACTACCTAAAAAGGTGCTGGTATGGAGCGCCTCCCCTTGCGTTTCTGGCCAGGCATCCATCCATTTCGCCTGTCCCACACAGGCGGAAAGTGGGTAGCTGCCTGTTAACCCCTTGCCCAGACACACTAAATCCGGCACTACCCCCCAATGGTCACATGCAAACCAGTCGCCTGTGCGAAAGAAGCCCGTATAAATTTCATCGAAAATCAACAGGCAGCCGTGGACATCCGCCATCTCCCTCAACATGGCTAGGAACCCTTCCTGAGGGAATTTTTCTCCCCCACGGCCTTGAATGGGTTCAACTAGAATGGCACCTATTTGTTGCTGTGATAACAATGCGTCCATCTCGGAGCGGACTTCCGCCACGGCGCGGCCCCTACGGGCATCTTGAAATGGAAGAAAATTAACGAATGTTCTTAGTTGATCTAAGAAGGGCTTGCGGAATTCCGGCATACCAGTCACCGACATCGCTCCATAACCCAGTCCATGGTATCCGCCATCAAAGGCTAACACCCTTGGACGACCGGTGGCGAGAAATGCCGTTTTGAGCGCGGCTTCCACCGCTTCAAACCCCGCACAACCCAGGATGCACTTCCCCTCACCCACTCCCCAACGTTCAAACGTAACACGGCTTAAAGCCCGACAAAGCTCTACCTTCAGTCGGCTGGGGTGCACATCCCCCATGCCATGATAAAGATCGCCCGCCTGGTGACGGAACGTTTCCACCACGTGGGCAGATCCAAATCCGGCGGTGGCTACTCCAAATCCTCCATTGAGATCCAAAAAGCGATTTCCATCTACATCCCAGATGTTGGCCCCTTCAGCTCGCTCCCAAAAAATTGGAAACCCATCGGAAACATAAGTCAGGTTGCGCGACTCATAACGCCGGAGATCTCCGGCCAACTGTCGGGAACGCGGGCCCGGAACCTCGGTGACCAACGCGGGTCGCACGATCAGACTCCTTTTGTTTTGGGATCCCAGATCAACTTGTGCATCTGGAGTTGGAAACGAACCGGAAGCCGATCCTCGAGAATCCAAGCCACCATGTCGCGAGGCTCTACCTCTCCAAACACAGCGGAAAACAGTATCGCATTAACCCTACCGGGCAGATTATACCTCCCCACCGCATCACGGGCCCACTCATAATCGTCACGCGATGAGATAACAAATTTCACCTCGTCGCGCCGGGTCAACAACGCAATGTTTTCATAGCGATTGCGATCTGACATACCGGATCCGGGACACTTTAAGTCCATGATACGTCTCACACGGGCATCCACAGCGGCAATATCACGGTGGCCACCCGTTTCAAGCATCACTTCAAAACCCGCATCACACAGTCGTTTCATCAGTGACAGGGAGTTGGGCTGCGCCAGCGGTTCACCTCCCGTCAATTCTACCAAGGGAAGATTCAGTGAACGAACCTTATCCACAATCGCATTGAGGGTCATCTTATCTCCCTCATAAAAGGCATATTCGGTGTCGCACCAGCGACAACGCAGATCACAAAACGTCAGCCGGATAAAGGTGCAAGGCCTCCCCGCCAGAGTGCTCTCACCTTGAATGCTGGCATAGATCTCGTTGACCTTGAGTTTCTCTATCTCCTCATCGGAGGCAACAGGTCGTCCTGTTTCTATGGTGCTGCTCATCATGTTACGTTAGCACTCGGTTTAAAAAAGCCACTTCTTCGTCAACGAATCACCCATTTACCCGACATAAAAAAAGCCGGAGCTGATAAGACTCCGGCTTTTCGAAACTGATTGGCACTTATTTTTTATCCGATTTAGCCACTTCTTTATCGGTCGTCTCGGCCACCGTTTCGACGGTGGAAGCTCCCTCCTCGACCCATTCTATGTAAGCCATAAACGAGGCGTCGGATGAACGCGGGCCGATCTTGATAATGCGGGTGTAACCACCCTCACGGTTTTTGAACCGAGGGGCAATTTCGGTGAAAAGCTTACTCACTTCTTCAACTTTTCCGTCGAGACGGGCGATCGCCATGCGGCGGTGGTGCAAAGTGCCTTTTTTGCCCAACGTCACCATTTTGTCCGCCAACGGACGAAGTGCCCTGGCTTTAGTCAGGGTGGTCTTGATCCGGTTATGTTGGATCAGGCTGCAAATCATATTGGCCAACATCGCCTCCTTGTGGTCGGTGGTGCGGCTTAATTTGACTGTTTTTTTACGGTGTCTCATGTTTTGGTTCTCCTTTACTTAGGAGGCGTTGTTTTGGTCTTCAGCGGGAAGATCCACCAAGCCGTCGTCAAACTTCATGCCTAGCGACAGACCCAGTTGCGAGAGCTTGTCCTTGATTTCGTTGAGGGACTTCTTGCCGAAGTTTCGATATTTGAGCATCTCAGCCTCGGTTTTCATGGCCAAGTGACCAACCGTGGTGATGTTGGCATTGTTCAAACAGTTGGCAGCGCGCACCGAAAGTTCGATTTCATTGACGCTCATGTTGAGCAGTTTTTTCAACGCGCTATCCTGGCTGGATTGCTTCTGTTCGACTTCCTCGAACTCGACAGGATCTTTGTCGAAGTCCACGAAGATATCGAGGTGGTGCTTCAAAATCGCTGCGGATTGGAGCAGTGCCTCATCCGGAGTCAGACGCCCATCCGTCCAAATATCCAGAATCAATTTATCAAAGTCCGTTTTTTGCCCGACACGTGTGTTGGCCACTTCATATTTCACCCGGCTGACAGGGGAAAAAAGCGAATCAATGGCAATCACGCCGATGGATTGCTCCTGCCGCTTGTTGTCCTCACCCGAGGCATATCCACGGCCCACTTTGACTTCCAGTTCGGCCTCGAACTTTTGCTCCTTATCAAGCGTGCAGATCAACTGATCGGGATTCACCACTTCCACACCCGTTTCCAGTTGAATGTCACCGGCTGTGACATCGCCTTGCTTTTTCACATTAATGAAAAGGACACGGGGCTCACGATCGGCAATTTTAAATTTAACCTTTTTAAGATTGAGGATGATGTCGGTGACATCATGCACCACACCGGGAAGTGCGCTGAATTCATGTTGGGCACCCTCGATTTTGATGGAAGTGATGGAAGCACCTTCCAGCGAGCTGAGCAACACACGACGCAGTGAGTTGCCCAAGGTGTGCCCGTATCCTGCCTCAAAGGGCTCCGCCACATACTGCGCATAGTTAGCTGTTGCGGTGGTTTCGTTTTTTGTCAAGCGGTTCGGTAATTGGAACCGTCCAAGTCTGATAGCCATGTTTGTATTTCCTTATTTGAGCCGGGTTACCCCATGGCATCCTACCGGGATGCCAGGGACCAACAGCTGCTGTTTTTTATAATTATTAAATAGAATGCTCTTCCACCTTAAGTTACTAACGCGAGCACAACTCAACCACCAGACGCTCATTGACCACTGGTGCCATTTCATCACGGGTCGGGATTCGTGCCACCGTTCCTTTGAACTGTTCTTTATCCAGAGTCAGCCAGTCTGATACTTCGTTGAGTGAATTGGATTCCAGAGCTATTGTTGCCATCTGACGGGACTTAGGGATATTACGAACTTCGATCACATCTCCCTGGCGGCAGTTATAACTGGCGATATTCACTTTTCTGCCGTTTACCATCAGATGGCCATGGGTAACCATTTGACGTGCAGAGCGGCGGGACGTGGCAAATCCAAGACGATACACCACATTATCCAGACGCGTTTCCAGCAGTTGTAACAGTGTTTCCCCCGTTACGCCACGGCGCCTTAGTGCGGTTTCAAAATACCTGCGGAACTGTTTTTCCAGAACCCCATACATGAATTTGAGTTTTTGCTTCTCTCCCAACGCCACACCGTAATCGGATTTCTTTTTCTGGCGTTTGGCACCATGCACACCGGGAGGTGTGGGGCGCTTTTCCAAAACTTTTTCGTCGCCAAAGAGAGGCAGACCGAACCGTCGGCTGACTTTGCTGCGTGGACCTGTGTATCGTGCCATATCTATTATCTTTCTTTTCCGCCTTAAACGCGACGGGCTTTACGAAGACGGCACCCATTGTGAGGCACCGGTGTCACGTCGGTAATCGATGTGACTTCAATTCCCATCGCTTGAAATGCGCGCACTGCAGACTCCCGCCCATTACCGGGCCCCTTAAGACGAACTTCCACTTCACGCAGACCATGCGCCAATGCTTGTTTGGTTGCGTCTTGAGCAATAACTTGTGCCACATAGGCGGTCGATTTTTTGGAACCGCGAAAACCGCATTTTCCGGCGCTGGACCAACCAATAATATTTCCTTTGCGATCTGAAATCGAAACGATGGTGTTGTTGAACGATGCCAGAACGTGCGCGATGCCGTGTCCGACGTTCTTACTGCCCTTAGCCTTGACCACCTTGGGCCGCTCGATATCCGCATCGAGGCTCAGGCTGATGGGAACAGGAGCTTCTTCAGTTACTTTTTTAGGAGCCGCTTTAGGTCCTCCTTTAGCGGATCCAGATTTCTTTTTCTCAGGCATGATAATCTCCAGTAGGGTAATCGATGTTAAACTTTGCCGGACTTGGCGTTTTTGTTGCGAACCACCCCGACGGTGCGGCGCGGCCCTTTGCGGGTGCGGGAGTTGGTTTGGGTGCGTTGTCCACGAACAGGGAGTCCGCGCTTATGACGTATACCGCGGTAGCAGTTGATCGCCTGCAGGCGTTTCAGGTTCTGTTGAAGTTCGCGGCGCAAATCCCCTTCGATCAGGTATCCTCGGCTCTGAATAATCTGCAGAATGACGTTGACTTGCTGATCGGACAATTCCTTGGCCCGAAGCGATGGGTCTAAGCCCGCTTCTTCGACAATTTCCATGGCGCGAACCGGTCCGATTCCATACAAATACTGGAGCGAGTGCACCAGTCTCTTGTCTCCGGGAATATCTACTCCTAAAATACGTGGCATAATGTTATCCTTGGCGCTGTTTCAGGCGCGGGTTCTTTTTGTTAATAATATACACTTTGCCACGGCGACGGATCACCTGACATCCTGATGTTCTTCTCCGAACTGACGCTTTTACTTTCATGTTTCTTTCTCTCCGATAATTTCTTTGACACGGATTTTAGACAAATTGTAGGGCGAGAACTCTACCAATACTTTCTCGCCTGGCAAGACTCTTATGAAATCCAACCTTACCTTGCCGGACAACTGGGCTACATGCCGCTGCCCGTTCTCCAATTCCACCCGAACCCTGTGTTTGGAAACCTCTCCAATCACAGTGGCCGGAAGTTCCACCAACAATTCTTTGTCCTGCATGATTCATTCCAGTCCTAGTCGTACCCCATTACGCCTGGATTAACCCGGCCACAATTCCACCGATCAAAATTACTGCTACCAAAGCGATCAACCAAACCAGACGATCCTCTCCCACTGCGGCTACACCGGCGGTCTTGCCCGCAGTAGCCGAACGACCGCGTATTTTACCGCGTTTTAAAAATCCGTCATAGTGACGCTGTAGTAAGTGCGTCTCCATTTGTCTCATGGTATCCAACATCACCCCTACTATAATCAACAATCCGGTGCCGCCGAAAAACTGTGATGTAATCATAGGCACCTGCAGAATCCGGCTCACAATCATAGGAAGGATGGCCAGTATCGTTAAGAAGGCCGCTCCGGCAAACGTCAGCCGGGTCATGGCATGATCCACAAAACGGGCCGTTGGTTCCCCGGGGCGCACTCCCGGAACAAACCCGCCGTTTCGCTTCATATCATCAGCGATCTGCGTGGGATTAAAAACCATCGCCACCCAAAAATAGGAAAAAAAGAACACCAATCCTCCGTAAATCATATAGTAGAGAAAACCGTCGTTGATCGCTGAGACAAAACGGGTCGACATTTCAGAATTCCTAAACACAAACGTGGCGGTGGTGCCAATAAATACAAAGATCATGCTGGCAAAAATAATGGGCATCACACCAGCATAGTTGACCTTAAGCGGCAGGTAGGATGATTGCCCGCCATAGACTTTGTTACCCCTCACTTGGCGGGCATACTGCACGGGCACTTTGCGAAGCGCCTGAGTGATCGCCACCGCCCCTGCTACTACCGCAAAAAGAAACGCCAATAAAAGTACAATGATCACCGGACTGATGCCTTGAGTAGCCGAACCTGCTGGAGGATTGAATACCTGCCATCCCGCCACCAGTGCCGCAGGCAGCTCAGACACAATACCCACCGTGATGACCAATGAAATTCCATTCCCAATACCACGGTCGGTGATCTGCTCGCCCAACCACATCAACAGCATGGTGCCGGCCGTCAATGTCGTCACCGTAGTGAATACAAAGAGCGCCGGAGAAATCACTACCAAAGGGCCCATCACCGCAGTCACTTGGGCGATATCCGGGAAAAGGTCGGTAGGATTAAGAAACGCCAACGCAAGGAAACTTCCCTGAACCAAACACAAAAACAGAGTGCCCAAACGGGTGAATTGAGTGATCTTCTGGCG
This sequence comes from Methylacidiphilales bacterium, assembly GCA_050329585.1. Lineage (GTDB taxonomy): Bacteria > Verrucomicrobiota > Verrucomicrobiia > Methylacidiphilales > JBCBYL01 > DAIPIT01. The sequence continues at coordinate 15,287 of JBHJOR010000036.1, forward strand.
TCCCCCTTCTTCCCGTGCCAGCTTGCCAAGGCTCGGAATCACACCGGTGGCCAGCTGCATAATGATACTGGCACTGATGTAGGGCATGATGGTGAGCGAAAAAATGGCACAATTTCTAAATGCACCTCCGCTGAAGAGGTTGAACATTCCGAAGATACTTCCCTGAGTCTGCGTATTAACCACCGTGCGGAAGTATTCTCCCAGCACATCCGCATTGATACCAGGAACCGGAATCGCGGCACCGAGTCGCACGATGACCAGCAGCGACAGGGTTAAAATAATCCTCTGGCGCAGATCCGGTATCTTGAAACAATTGACGAATGCGGAAAACATGTTGGTGGGCTTAAATCAATCCGTGGAATAGGTATTCAGGAAGCGGAAGGTTCGAATGATCCACCTGCGCTGTTGATCTTTTCGATAGCCGCTTCACTCGCCGCGTCCACTTTGATGGTCAGTTTTTTGGAGAGGTCACCACGGGCTAAGATTTTGATCCCGTCCCAGTTACCGCCGACCAGACCACTTGCTTTCAGCGTGGCGGCATCGACTACAGTGCCATGATCAAAGACATTCAACGAACCGACATTTACTGGTGCCAGAAAGTTCTTGAAGCGCTTGTTGTTAAAGCCGCGTTTGGGCAAACGACGGTAAATAGGAAGCTGGCCGCCCTCAAAACCTTCACGGATGCTGCCACCCGAACGGGCTTTCTGACCCTTGTTTCCTTTTCCGCTGGTTTTTCCATGGCCGGAGCTTTCGCCGCAACCCAGACGTTTGCGTGAATGTTTGGCTCCGGGGCGTGGTTTGATCTGATGAAGTTGCATGTCAGTATTCCTTTGTGGCGGGCTTATTTACCGCGCGCTTGTAGAATTTCTTTTTTCAAGGTGAGTTGCCGAAGTCCGTCCATGGCCGCTTTGGCAACATTGGAAGGATTGGATGAACCGAGCGACTTGGCCAACAGGTCGCGCACCCCGGCCGCTTCAGCTACCGCGCGCACCCCACCACCGGCGATCAATCCGGTTCCAGCCGAGGCAGGACGCATGAGAACCCTGCTGCCTCCAAACTCGCCCACCACTTCGTGAGGAATGGTGGTGTTCTCTAAATTGACCATTTCCATACTGCGGCGACCGGATTCATTGGCTTTTCGGATGCACTCCGAAACTTCGTTAGCCTTGCCAAAACCGATCCCGACCTTGCCTTTGCCATCACCAACCACGACCAAGGCACTGAAGCTGAAGCGGCGTCCGCCTTTAACCACCTTGGCGCATCGGTTGATGAAAAGCACTTTCTCCATGATACCGTCATCTTCACGTCGTTCGGTATTGCGTTCGGAACGCTGGCGTCGGGGTGAACGGCCACGCTGGGCGTTGCCGTATGATTCCCTGGGCTCATCCGCCACGGCGGCGGTGGCCGCAGCCACAGCGGGTTCGGCTGCGATGGAAGCTGTTTTGTCCAAAGCTCCGTTCAAATCAGCTTGGGTGTCGGGATTGATATCTTCGTGTTGCATAATGTTCAGAATTTGAGTCCAGCTTCGCGTGCCGCGTCGGCTAGCGCTTTGATTTTTCCCGTATAACGAAATCCACCCCGGTCAAAAACCACGGTATCAATTTTTTTGGAAATCGCGCGCTCGGCCAGTAATTTGCCAACTTGAACGGCTCCCTCAATATTGGGGAGAATCTTTTTTCCGCTCAGTTCTTTTTCAGTGGTCGCCACACTAACCACGGTTTTTTGTGCAATATCGTCGATCAGCTGGGCATAAATATGTTGTCCAGTGAAGCAAACACTGAACCGGAGGCGTTCGGAGGAACCACTGACTTTCCGGCGCACCCGGGCGTGAAGCCTTTGACGGCCCGCTTTTCTGCTTTTTACTTTCTCACTCATGATTGTCGTTTCCTTTCGGCACTTTATTTACCTTGGGCTGTCTTGCCTTCCTTACGACGGATAATCTCGTCGTCATAGCGGACGCCTTTGCCTTTGTAAGGTTCAGGCGGGTAATATGAGCGCAGCTCGGCGGCGAGGGCTCCTACTTTTTGTTTATCGATTCCCTCAATGATTATTTTAGTATTTTCTTCCACCTTAACGGAGATTCCTTCGGGAATCGGATGATGGATAGGGTGGGAGAAACCCAGGCTCAGGTTGACGATTTTGCCTTGAACAGCGGCTTTAAATCCAACGCCGGTGATAAGTAGAACCTTTCGGAATCCCTGATGGGTTCCTGTAACCATGTTTTGAACTAAAGCACGTGTCAGACCGTGAAAGGCTTTATCCTTCTTGGTGTCGGAAGGGCGGGCGAAGCTAAGCACCGCACCGTCGAGTTTGGCGGTCACTCTGGGTGAGATGTCCATTTCCAAAGCACCTTTCGGCCCCTCGACACGAATGCGCGAGCCATTGAGATTGATTTTTACCTTGTCGGGAACGGTGATGGATTTGTTTCCTATGCGTGACATATAATTACCAAACGTGCAGCAGCACTTCGCCTCCTACGTTTTCTTTGCGTGCGTCCTGACCGGTCATCAGGCCCTTTGAAGTGGAAAGAATGGCAAAGCCCAAACCTCCCAAAACTCTTGGAATCTCTTGGCTGCCCACATACTGACGGTAACCGGGACGGGAAATTTTCTTGAGCCCGCGTATAGGTTTTGCCACTTGGGTATGCTTCATTTTTACGTGCAACTTCTGTTTACCTTCCACCTTTTCGAGTGAAAAATCTTCAATAAATCCTTCACGCTTCAAGATAGCAGCCACATCACTTTTGATGCGTGAATAAGGCGTGATCACGTCAGGCTTGGATACCGCGTTAGCGTTGCGGATTTGGGTGATAAAATCTGCCAATGGGTCGGTTTGCATACAATTTTTCCTCTTTACCAGCTGGCCTTGGTTAATCCGGGAATCTCGCCCCGGAGTGCCATTTCACGAAACTGAATACGACTGATGCCGAATTTCCGCATAAATGCTCTACGGCGTCCGGTGATGCTGCAGCGGTTGTAAGCCCGTGAAGTAAATTTGGGCTGGCGCTTCTGTTTAGCGATCCATGATTTCTTTGCCATATACGTTCCTTATTCAGGCCGCCGCCGGGGCGTCCTCAGTCTTGTTCTTTTTGTCGGAGAATGGGAACCCGAAAAGGTCGAGGAGCTCCCGCGTTTCTGCCGCGTTTTTCCCGGTGGTAACCACCGTGATATCCATACCCAGTGTTCGTTTGATCTTATCAAGCTCCAGTTCCGGAAAAATACTGTGATCTTTAATGCCCAAAGTATAGGCCCCGCGTCCGTCAAAGGACTTCGGGGAAATACCCCGGAAATCCCTGATACTGGGGAGCGCAATACAGACCAAACGCATCAGGAAATCATACATCTGACGTCCGCGCAGGGTGACCTTGCAACCGATTTCCATATCTTCACGCAACTTGAAGTTGGAGATGCTGGTGCGCGCACGGGTCACAGCGGGTTTTTGTCCAGTGATCACCGTAATGTCATGCACGGCGTCGTCCAGGGCCGCTTTACGGTCATTACTGGATCCAACCGAACAGTTAACTACGATCTTCTGTAATTTCGGAACTTGGGAAACGTTCTTGTACCCGCGGCTTTGCATCAGCGCGGGAATAATCCGTTTTTTGTAATCCTCTCTTAAATCGACAATATCCATAACTCTAATCTTTCGGGTTATTTCTTGGAGGGTTTTTTGCGTTCCGTCGCCTTGATCACCCTCACATTAGACAGGTGCAGTGAGGCTTCTTTTTCTTCAAAACCACCCTTGGGGTTTTCCTGTGTAGGTTTGACCGCCTTTTTGCGGACATTGACACCTTCCACCAGAACGCGCTGTTGAGAGCGCAGAACTTGCAGCACTTTGCCGGTTTTTCCCTTTTGAGCTCCACTGAGGATTTTAACCTCATCATTGCGTTTCACGTGGGACTTTTTCAAAGGGGCAGTGTTCATAGAACCTCCGGGGCCAGGGAAATAATTTTCATGAAATTCTTATCGCGCAATTCACGAGCCACCGGCCCAAAGATGCGGGTGCCGCGTGGATTTTTATCCTTGTCGATAACAACGATCGCATTGTTATCAAAACGCAGTATCGAACCATCAGCACGATGGATTGGGGCGGCGGTTCTCACCACTACGGCCCGCACCACGTCGCTTTTTTTAACGGTTCCATCCGGGGCGGCTTCTTTAATGTTGGCGGTAATCACATCACCAACCGAAGCCGTGCTGCTGCGTTTACCAATAACACCGATCATCTGCGCCCTGCGGGCACCGGTGTTGTCGGCTACATCCAGCCATGTCAGCAATTGTATCATATTTGTTTCCTCAGTGTTTCAAAATTTCCTTCAACCGCCAGCGTTTGGTTCGGCTGATAGGTCGGCATTCTTCGATGCTGACCCGGTCACCCAACGTCGCTGTTCCTTCCGCGTCATGTGCGTAATAACGCTGTGATCGCTTCACGATTTTCTTGTAAAGCGGATGGGGAACCCGACGGGTGACTTCCACCACGATGGTTTTGTCCATTTTCGCGGACACTACCACACCCACACGCTCTTTTTGAACCGCTTGGTTACCGTTTGCGGTCGCCGAAGGAGCGATCTGTTCTATAGAAGATTCATTCATATGCAACAATCAAGTTAAGTTTTATTTCTGCCCGTCTGCCTTGAGGCGTCTTTGGCTTTTCACGGTTTCAATGCGTGCGATGGTTTTGCGTATTTCATACAAGCGGCTAGGGCGCTCCAGCTGCCCGCTTTGCTGCTGGATACGGAGGTTGAGGCGCTCATGGCGCAGATCCTGCACCTTGTTGGCCATCTCGGCATCGCTCATGGCTGTGACGTCTTGGATTTTCATGCTACCAGCTTCCTTTCTCTGCTAATAAATCTCGTGCGAATGGGGAGTTTGTTGGCCGCTAAACGAATCGCTTCTTTGGCCATGCTTTCGGACAATCCATCCACTTCAAACAGCAGACGACCGGGCTTGATGACCGCCACCCAAAATTCAGGGTTGGATTTTCCTTTACCCATACGGGTTTCAGGAGGGCGCTTGGAAACGGGTTTATCCGGAAAAATGCGAATCCAAAGCTGGCCTTTACGTTTCATATGACGGTTGATGGCAATACGGCACGCTTCGATTTGGGTATTGGTCAACCAACCGCGCTCCAACGCCTGCAGACCGTAAGATCCGAAAGCCAGCGTGGTTCCGCGCTTGGCATTGCCCGCGCGCGACCCGCGCTGCTGTTTGCGATATTTAACTCGTTTGGGTAGTAGTGGCATAATGTATTATACGGCAACGGGCGCCGCATCCTCCTTAAGACAAATCCATACTTTGATTCCAATAATTCCGGCTGTGGTGCTGGCCTCAGCAAATCCGTAGTCGATGTTGGCACGAAGGGTGTGCAAAGGCACTTTGCCCTCCCGGTATTGCTCGGTGCGGGCGATTTCCGCGCCTTGTAAGCGACCCGCGCAACGCACTTTGATACCCAAGGCACCAAAATCCATGGTGGTCTGAATGGCTTTTTTCATGGCGCGGCGGAACGAGATACGACGCTCGAGCTGAACAGCTATGTTCTCGGCCACCAATTGAGCGTCCAATTCAGGATTTTTAATTTCCTTCACATCCACCAAGACGTCGCGCAAGGGCACCAATTCCCTTATCTCCTCTTTGATTTTATCCAATTCGGAAGCCTTACGACCAATCACCACACCCGGACGGGCAGTGAAAATGTTGACGCGGAGGCGATTAGCCGCCCGCTCAATCATCACTTTGGAAATGGCGGCGGTAGCTAGGCGTTTTTTGATAAACTGGCGTATGCGGAAATCCTCATTGAGGAAAACCGGAAAATCTTTTTTGCTGGCATACCACATTGATCGCCAGTCTTTTTTGACTGCGAGGCGGAATCCAATTGGATGAACTTTTTGTCCCATATCGTTGCTTTCTCTTTTGCTTACTACTGGCTGGCTTCTGCTCCGGATTTCCCGGTTGAAGACTTCACGGATTGATCTGATTTAGTGGCGCGCCGGGCTGCTGGTTTCTTTTTTTCCTCTGGCTTGACTTCCATCTCGTCCAGAATGATTCGGATGTGACTGGTGCGTTTGCGAATCGGCCCGGCCGAACCGCGTGCTTTGGGACGGAACCGCTTGAGAGTCGGACCTTCACCGATAACCGCTTCCTTGACCACCAGTGTGGCGGGATCCAGCGCGTTGTTATTCTCCGCATTGGCTATCGCACTTTTGAGCGTTTTGCCAATCAAGCGGGCTGCTTTCTGCGGATAGAACTCCAGCAACTCCAGCGCTTGTAAAGCCGGACGGCCCTGAATATGCCGAGCCACATTCCGGGCCTTGAAGGCCGAAATCCTCGTATGTTTTGTCACTGCTTTTACTGCCATAACTTTATTTCTTATTTAACTGTATCTAAGTAAAGCCGGTTTCCCGGTTTTACCATTTTGTTCTCCAATAAATCTTCCAACCGGGCGGCACTCAGGTATTCCCTGACTTCTACCACCCGACATCTTCCGATGACCGTTGTTTCATCCATGATGCGGAAAGGCATCCCTTCCACTACTCCGTGGATGCTTCCCACATTGATGATCAGCATGCCTTTCTCTCCGTCAAAAAGCGTCACTTGCGCCGCATTCAGATCGGGCGCGATTTTCATCAACGGCTCCCCATCTTCAATTTGCAAAAGCAGCTTGCGACGTGCCGCTTCCACCGCCGCGCCCGCTGAGGCACGCTCCATGGACTTGGCTGACTTGAGCCGCTCAACGGCATTCATGTATTCCACGATGCCTGAGACCAGTTCCGCACGCTTTTTTTCGCTGCGAAACAACTCTCCCAACAGCCGCACAGAACGTTCACCCAGTTTCTTTTCGTTGGCAGTGAGTGCCTCGATTCCAAGCGCCTCATTCCTGAGTTTTAAATCCAGCCACTTTTGGTGAAAGTAATCCGCCTCCGTTTTAGCCAAGGCGAGACTTTCCTCCAACGAGCGGATCCGCATGCGCAAATCCCCATCCTGATCACCCTTTTCTTTAAAAGATCCACCCGGAACTTTTTCCGTTCCAGGGCAGGAAAGCACCGTCATCATGACGAGCCATCCTGCAACTAAGCCCGCTTTTGTGGCAGGCTTTCCACTCATTTTATTTAGCAACCTTTTCGGTATGACCACCGTGCCGCTTGAAGATGCGGGTGGGTGAAAATTCACCCAGTCGATGGCCTACCATGTTCTCTGTAACAAATACTGAATTGAACGTTTTGCCGTTGTGAACCATGAAGGTGTGTCCGACAAAGTCCGGAATAATCATTGAACGACGTGACCAGGTTTTGATCGGTTTTTTCTTGGTGTCGGCGTTCATTTTGTCGATTTTTTCCAATAAGTGGTAATCTACAAACGGTCCTTTTTTCAAGCTGCGAGCCATAATTCAGTCCTTTTATTTTTTGCGGCGTTCCACGATGAAACGGCTGGATGACTTGTGTTTACGCCGGGTTTTGAGTCCACGTGCCACCTGTCCCCATGGTGATGACAAGTGCTGGCGACCGCCACCGCTTTTGCTGCGGCCTTCACCACCACCGTTCGGGTGATCTACCGGGTTCATGGCCATACCGCGCACATGCGGGCGGCGTCCCTTCCATCGGGCGCGTCCTGCTTTGCCCAACGAGATATTTTCATGCTGAAGGTTGCTGACTTGTCCGATGACCGCACAACAGTCCCGGTGAACCTGACGAATTTCTCCCGAAGGCAGCTTGACCTGGGCATATTCACCCGTGAAGCCCATCGAGCGCGCTGCCGAACCTGCGGAGCGAACCATTTGCGCTCCACGACCCGGAATGAGTTCCAGATTATGGATTTCAATACCAACCGGAATGGCTTTCAAGGGTAGGCAATTACCTACTTTGGGCGGAGCATTCTCCCCCGATTGCACCTTGTCACCTACTTGTAGTTTATCCGGAGCAACAATATAACGGCGTTCCTTGTCTGGATATTCAACCAGTGCGATGCGCGCGGTGCGGTTGGGATCATACTCGATGCTGATCACTTCGGCTTCCTCGTCACGGCGGTTACGTTTCCAATCAATCACCCGGTATTTGCGTTTGTGTCCACCCCCGCGATGGCGCGCGGTGACGCGCCCATTGTTGTTGCGCCCTCCGCTCTTTTTGAGCGGACGGAGCAGGGATTTCTCGGGGCGATCGGTAGTCAGATCGGAATTGTCCAACAGCTCCGTGTAGCGGAGTGAAGGGGTGTTCGCTTTGAATGTTTTAAGTGCCATATGATGCGTTACCTTTTTTGATTAAACCAAGTCGATGGATTCACCCTCTTTAAGAGTGACGATGGCCTTTTTCCAATGGTTTTTACGGCCGAAGTGGGCGGTGCGAAGCCGTTTCTTTTTTCCGCGGACGTTAAGGGTGTTCACGCGCTCGACCTTCTTTTTAAAGATGGTTTGAACGGCTGAAGCAATTTCGAGCTTGGTAGCTTTCGGATCCACCTCAAAGACATAGCTGTTAGTGGCCGCGGTCAACGCGGTACTTTTTTCAGTGATGCGGGCCGTTTTGATGATGTCGTAAGGGCTCTTCATATTATTTGATTCTTTCAGACAGAACCGGCAGGGCTTCTTCGATCAATACCACGCGCTTGGGACGAAGGATGTTTTCAGCATTTACCTCGGCGGCTTGCATAATTTCAAGTCCGGGGATGTTACGACCAGAAAGAAGCAGCGAGGATTGGATGTCCTTGGTAACGATAAGAAGTGAGCCTTCCAACTGGTTCTTTTTGATCCAGGCGGCCAATTCTTTGGTTTTCGGGCTCTCGAGCTTGAGTGACGAAGCGGTGAACAGCTTGCCATTTTTGGCTGATTCACTGAGCGCTTTGCGCAGAGCGAGGCGGCGTACTTTTTTGGGAAGCTTCTTAGAGTAGTCACGCGGCTGAGGGCCGAAAGCGACACCGCCACCACGCCGAATAGGTGAAGAGATGTAACCGGCCCGGGCATTGCCAGTTCCCTTTTGTTTGTAGGGCTTCGAACCGGACGCCTTGACAGTGGCTTTAGTAAGCGTGCCCACCGTGCCTTGACGACGGTTAGCTCGATATCCCACCACCGTATCGTGCAGTGCCTGGGTGCCGATTCCGTTGGGAATAAGTTTGACCCCGAAGGCGGCTTCCGCCGCGTTAAAATCCAATGCTTTAGCACTCATGGTTATTTGCCTCCTTGATTGGCGGTGTTAGCAGCAGGTTGCCCCTTGATCGCGTCACGCACGACGACGTAGCTTCCTTTGGCACCCGGGATGGCACCTTTAACCAGAATGACCCGGTCTTCGCCGCGAACTTGCATGACTTTGAGGTTTTGAACCGTCACTTTGCGGTTGCCCATATGTCCGGGCATTTTTTGATTTTTCCAAAGACGACCCGGAGTAGATCCGGCGGCCACTGCTCCCGTGCGGCGGTGCATCATGGATCCGTGGGTATCAGGTTGTCCCGCAAAATTGTAGCGATGCACGACCCCTTGGAAACCGCGTCCTTTGGATAGACCGATGATGTCCACCATCTGGCCTTCTTTGAAGACATCTACGCCGAAAGCCGTACCCACTTCAGGCAGTGCTTCTCCATTAACACGAAACTCGATGGATTTGTGTTTGTTGGAAACTCCCGCTTTAGCGTAGTGGCCTTGCATGGGTTTGGTGGTGTTTTTGGCTTTGACTGTTCCGGTGGAAAGCTGCACGGCTTGGTAGCCTTCTTTTTCCACCGTTTTGATTTGGGTGACTTCGTTAGGTTCGGCCTCGATGACGGTAACAGCCACTGCGGTGCCTGATTCGTCAAAGATGCGGGTCATGCCCACTTTTTTTCCTAAAATTCCAATGCTCATGGTTAGATTCTCCGGTTGATTCGTTTATCCGGGCTAGATTTTAATGGTGATATCGACTCCGGCAGGCAGGTTCAGCTTTTTGAGCTCATCGACTGTTTTCGATGAGGGATCAATGATATCCAACAGCCTTTTATGGGTGCGGATTTCAAAAGCTTCGCTGCTTTTTTTGTCAACGTGAGGTGAGCGGTTGACGCTGTACCGTTCGATTTTAGTGGGTAGCGGAATCGGCCCGGCCACGCGGGATCCGGTTCGCACTGCGGTTTCACTGATTTCGGAAGCCGCTTTGTCAATCAGTCGATAGTCAAAGCCTTTGAGTCGTATGCGTATCGTAGTTACAGCCATTTTTAACCTTTCTGTTCCATAAGTTGCTTGAGGACGCCTTGGGGCACTTCTTCAAAATGTGAGGGCTCCATAGAATATGCGGCGCGGCCACGGCTCAGTGAGCGCAGCATATTCACATATCCAAACATTTCCGCCAGCGGAACCATCGCTTCGACGATGCTGGTATCGTTTTTCGAGGTGACATCCTTGATCTGTCCGCGGCGGCGGTTGATGTCTCCCAAAATGTCGCCTTGGTATTCATCAGGGGTGATGACCTCAACGCTCATCATCGGCTCCAACAATACCGCACCGGCATGGTCGAGCGCGTCTTTCAGGGCGAACTGCGCTGCCAGTTTGAATGCCAGTTCGTTGGAATCCACCTCGTGGTAACTGCCGTCCAAAATATTGACCGTTACATCGATCACTTGGCTGCCGGTAATGACTCCATTGAGCAGAGCTTCTTCGATACCCTTGCGAATTGGCGCAATGTATTCTTTGGGAATCGTTCCACCCACCACCTTGTTTTCGATGGTGATTCCGCGTCCGCGCTCCACAGGTTGAATATCAAGAACAACATGACCATATTGACCGCGTCCGCCGGATTGTTTGATCAGTTTACCCTCGCCTTGAGCGTGGCGTGTGATCGTTTCACGATAAGCGATCTGTGGAGCACCTGCATTGGTAGCGACCTTGAACTCCCGATTAAGGCGGTCACAAATAATGTCCAGGTGAAGCTCGCCCATACCCTTGATAATGGTCTGGCCGGTTTCAGCATCGGTATGAACCATGAAGGTGGGATCTTCTTCAGCCAATCGTTGCAAGGACTCACCGAGTTTTTCCCGATCCGCTTTGGTTTTAGGTTCAATCGCCATCGAAATGACCGGCTCAGGAAAGCTGGGGGGTTCAAGGATGATTTTGAAACTCATGTCACTGAAGGTATCTCCGGTTTTGACATCCTTCAGACCCACGGTGGCGGCTATGTCACCCGCAAATACTTCATCCAGTTCTTCGCGTTTATCAGCTTGAACTTGGATCAACCGGCTGATGCGGTCTTTTTTACCGGTGCGAGGATTGTAAATGGTATCGCCTTTTTTCAGCGATCCCGAGTAAACCCGGAAATAAATTAATTTTCCAACAAAAGGGTCGGCAAAAAGCTTAAATGCCAATGCGCAAAATTTGGCGTCGTCTTGAGTCGGAGCTGGCACAGGCTCTTCGGGCCGGTCAGGGTGCAGGCCTTTAGCGGCGGGAATATCAAGCGGACTGGGAAGGTAGTCGATCACCGCATCCAGCAGCGCTTGGACGCCTTTGTTTTTGAATGCAGAGCCACCCACCACTGGAACAAAACGGTTGGCGATAGTTTGACGGCGGATGGCCTGTTTAATTTGTTCCTCTGACGGGGTTATTTCCTGAAGGAAAAGATCTCCCATTGTTTCGTCAAGTTCGGCCAGTGCTTCGAGCAGATCCCGGCGTGCCTTGGTAACCATTTCTTGCAGAGCTTCGGGAATTTCGGCCAGTTCATAAACCGAGCCCAGATCGTCACTATCATTGTAAAGAATGACATTTTGATTGATGACATCAATTTGTCCACGGAGCTCATCCTGTGAACCAAGTGGAATCAAAACTGGCCAGGCAGGTGCACTGAGTTTTTGACGCATACTGTTTACGGCTGCATTAAAATCGGCACCGGTGCGGTCCATTTTGTTGATGAAAGCGATGCGTGGAACTTGATATTTGGTAGCTTGGCGCCAGACGGTTTCGGACTGAGGCTGAACTCCTGCTACTCCGCAAAAAACAGCAATAGCTCCGTCAAGCACGCGCAAGGAACGCTCGACTTCGGCTGTGAAGTCAACGTGTCCGGGGGTATCAATGATGTTGATGCGGTTTTTGGTGTTATCAAAAAGTTTAAAAACACCTTCTTCTTGCTTACACGGCCAGAAACACGTGGTGGCGGCAGAGGTAATCGTGATACCGCGCTCGCGCTCCTGATCCATCCAGTCCGTGACCGCAGAGCCATCATGAACTTCGCCCATTTTATGCACCATGCCGGTGTAGAAAAGGATGCGTTCGGTGAGGGTAGTCTTACCCGCATCGATATGCGCGCAGATCCCGATATTACGGGTTCTTTCCAAGCTGTATGCGCGCGTGCCCATGATCATGATTGTATTCCGTTTGACCTGAAAGGCTTACCAACGAAGATGCGCGAAGGCCTTGTTGGCCTGCGCCATGCGGTGAACGTCATCACGTTTTTTGATGGCATTACCTTGTCCAACAGAAGCTTCCTTGATTTCATTAGCCAGAGCTTGGGAAAAGGGGACGCCTTTGCGGGAGCGCGCGTTACCGACCATCCAGCGCATGGCCAAAGCGAGCTGACGTTCGGGGGTCACTTCCATCGGAACTTGGTACGTGGCTCCACCCAAGCGACGGGATTTCACTTCGAGCCGTGGTTTGACGTTTTCCAAGGCCTTATTCAGAACGTCCAGCGGACTGGCGTCTGCGGCATTGTCGTTGGCTTTTTGGATAGCCTCATAGACCACATGCTGAGCAGTGGCTTTTTTCCCCGCACCCATGACGGTGTTAATCAACTTGGCCACCACAGGGCTTTCGAACATGGGATCGGGTGATGTGATGCGTTTGCTCGCTTTACGACGACGTGCCATATAATTTCCTTATTTCTTATCCGCCTTCGGACGCTTAACACCGTATTTACTACGGGAGACGTTGCGGGTTTTCTTGTTGGTGTTGCTGGGGCCCGAGGCACCAAGGGAGTCAAGTGCGCCGCGGACGATGTGATAGCGAACGCCGGGCAAATCTTTTACGCGTCCCCCTCGAATCAAAACAATGGAGTGTTCTTGAAGGTTGTGCCCCTCACCCATGATATAAGCGATGACTTCTTGTCCATTGGTCAGACGCACTTTGGCCACCTTACGCAGCGCGGAGTTGGGTTTTTTGGGCGTGCGGGTCATCACTTGAACGCAGACGCCACGGCGCTGAGGACAGTCCTCTAGTGCCGGAGACTTTGTCTTCTTTTTCAAAGGCTTGCGGCCTTTTCTAACCAATTGATTGATGGTGGGCATATTTTTTTCCGTAATGTTCCGAACTCAATTTTTCTTTAAACTTACTTCTTCTATCACTCCAAAATTCTATCTTAAAAAATGTTTTCAATCTTTCTCGTCGCTTCACCACTCGCCGGATGTTTTGCATCCCCCCGCACCCCAATGGTGCTAAAACAAAAAGTGCGCATGTGACAAAAGTTCCATGCGCACCATAAGGTGTTTTTCGCATGGAGGACGACTGGTTAATACCGGCCGTCACACGCACTTGTTATTCCATTTCACCCGAAATGGGATGAAGGGGAGTAAAGTTCTATAGAAATCGCTTTTTCATGCAAGCATTTTTTTATTTTTTTATGAATTTTTACACTATGTACTATAGATTGTCCTACTTGATTTATCATGGTAGGCTTGGTTCAGTAAGTGGATCTCCAACTTCATTGAACCCTATCATGTTAGGCAATCAGCAACCCTATTCTTCCCGCCAAGCGGCTAAGGGCTCGAATTCCCCTCCACCGCAGGATCCCCCGCATCAACCGGCAGCTAAATCCATGAATCCTGCTTATTCCCCCACGTGTATCATTGATTTAAAGAAGGTTGTTCACTCCATCCACGAATCCAAAGGACAGGTGGTTTTGGATGAAAAAACGGATCAATGGGACAATGCGCGCCATTTACTCGATGTCATCGTAGATGAGGCCCAATCTCTTCGTGAAACGGGAGCCTCTCCGGAATCCATTATGCCGATTCTGATGAGCAGATTGGGTTATTCGGAAACCACCCTCTTGGGCTCGGTAGCCGCTGAGATCAGCAGGATGGCAGGAGATTTGACAGATCAGCCGACATACCATAATCCACAACACATTACAGAGGTTATACTGGCCGCCTTCAGCCTCGGACTACGCGAGCATTTGCCACCGGATCGCATGGGGGAGCTGATGATCGCAGCCGCCGCACATGATCTGGGTCATACCGGTGGTTCAAACGAGACCCCCTACGCGCTAGAGACCCGCTCTTATGAATTGGCCTACCCAGTCATGGTTGAAAAAGGCATGACCGAGGAACAGATCGACCGGGTCGGTCAGATGATTCTTGCTACTGATTTTGTTAACGGGGTGCCGATCGTCCGGGAAAATTATTTACACTTGAAAAGCCTCAAAGCGAAGGCCGATCCGGGGGCCTGGCTAACAGCACGACAATGCTTGATATTGACCGAAGCGGATATTCTTTTTTCGTGCTTCAGTGAAACCTACAATGAATTGCTCAGCAATCTTTTGTCACTTGAATGGAAAAAAGGCCGCAATATGAACTATGAAGAGCGCATAGGCTTTCTGAGATCGGTGCGTTTTCTGTCTGATGCCGCCACCCAGTTGGGATTGGACGAGCGACGCAAAGAGCTGATTGAGAGTCTCAAGCATAAAAGCAGCTTGATACCCCTTCCCCCAAACATATCGGCCCATCCAGCCACTTCCTGATCTCTGATCTGACATCTTGCTTGAAACCAAAAAGCGAGATGACTAGATCGAGGTCAACCTATACGAGGATTGAAGCGCGGGGTGAACCGAGCTTCTATCGCTATTATACACGGAGGGTGGTACTGAACAGCTATCGACTATCAACCTGCCAAAGCATCTGGAATTTCTAGTCGCATTTTTTTGCCGCTAGGCTCACCAAATTCATTGGTTTCCGTTTCCTGGCCGACCAATGGCTCGCCAACAGGTTCTCCTCGATGGATAAGCTTAATGTTTTTATAAATGGGGAAGCCCGTTCCTGCAGGAATGAGGTGCCCCATAATAACGTTCTCCTTGAAGCCTCGCAGGTGATCGATTTTGCCAAGAGTGGCCGCGTCGGTGAGCACCCGGGTAGTATCTTGGAAGGAGGCCGCTGAAATAAAGCTTTCCGTTTCCAAAGAAGCTTTGGTGATTCCCAGCAGAATAGGTGTGGCTTCGGCGGGTTTGCCGCCTTTTTGCA
Organism: Methylacidiphilales bacterium; assembly: GCA_050329585.1. GTDB lineage: Bacteria > Verrucomicrobiota > Verrucomicrobiia > Methylacidiphilales > JBCBYL01 > DAIPIT01. The sequence goes on from JBHJOR010000036.1 coordinate 30,445, forward strand.
CGACTGACCGGTTTTCCTGTTCGAAGACCAGCCGGTCGATTTGTTCGCCCCAGAGAAACTGGGTATCGCCAGGTTCCGTAATTTTTACTTTGCGCAACATCTGGCGGACAATGGTTTCAACGTGCTTGTCGTTGATTTCCACACCCTGAAGGCGGTAAACCTCCTGAATTTCATTGACCAGATATTCCTGCAATTCTTGGGGTCCGCAGACCTCGAGGATCTCATGGGGAACCACGGGACCTTCGGTAAGTTGCTGTCCTTTTTTGACGAGGTCACCTTGATAAACGATGAGATGCTTGGAAAGGGGAATCTGATGTTCTTCTTCCAATCCAGTCTCCTTGTCCTTAATCACCAGAAGACGTTTGCCACGAGAGGTGCCTCCAATGGTGATTTCCCCGTCAATTTTGGCAATTTCTGCCGCATCTTTCGGGCGACGAGCCTCGAACAGCTCAGCGACACGGGGAAGACCACCGGTGATGTCTTTGGTTTTGGCAACTTTACGCGGCGTTTTGGCCAGACGTTCTCCGGCCTGTAATTGTTTGCCTTCTTTGACTTCGATGTGGGCACCGGAGGGAATGCTGTAAGCGGCCAGAGGTTCACCCGCTTCGGACATGATGACGATTTGGGGATGCAGATCCTCTTTGTGGTCAATGATGATGGTTTCCACCTGCTTGGTAGCCTCATCCACTTCCCGCTTCATCGTGACGCCTTCGATAATGTCGCGGAACTCGATTTTACCCGCTTTTTCGGTCAGGATGGAAACGTTATAGGGATCCCATTCCACAAAGACTTGATCTTTTTTCACCGTGCCACCATCTGGAACGGAAATGGTGGAACCGATTATGACATTATATTTTTCCAGTTCGCGGCCATCTTCGGCGTGGATACTGATCTGACCGGTTTTATTGAGGACAATGTTGTTTCCCTCGAGTGATTTAACCACCCGCAAGTCATTGTATTGAACACGTCCTGCCGTCTTAGCCTTGATGTGAGGCTGCTTGAAGACGGCAGATGCGGTGCCGCCGATGTGGAAGGTTCGCATGGTCAACTGGGTACCAGGTTCACCAATACTTTGAGCCGCAATGATGCCGACCGACTCACCAAACTGAACATATTTATTCGTGGCCAGATTGACGCCGTAGCACTTGGCACAGATGCCTCGCTTCGTTTCGCAGGTCAGAACCGAACGCACGCGCACACGCTCTTGGCCCAGCTTCTCAACGGCCAGTGCTTTTTCCTCGGTTATAACATCATTAGACGCTATGACCACTTTGCCACTAACCGGATCTACGATGTCGTCGCACGAGACCCGACCTATAATGCGATCAGGCAAGCTGACGATTTCATCTTCCCCTTCATAAACTGCTTTGAGCCAGATTCCCTTGACGGTGCCGCAATCTTCTTCAGTGACAATGACGTCATGCGCCACATCAACCAGTTTCCGGGTCATATAACCCGAATCTGCGGTTTTAAGGGCGGTATCAGCAAGGCCTTTGCGTGCTCCGTGGGAGCTGATGAAGTATTCGAGAACCGAGAGCCCCTCGCGGAAGCTGGCCAGAATCGGACGTTCGATGATTTCCCCGGATGGTTTGGCCATCAGACCGCGCATACCTGCCAGCTGACGCACTTGGTTCCGGTTGCCGCGGGCACCGGAATCCACCATGAGGTAAACCGGGTTGATATCACGACGACCCATATTCTCCTTGAGGGTACTGAACATGACGCCGGAAACTTCGTCGGTGGCTTGAGTCCAGATATCTACAATTTTGTTGTAACGTTCCCCATCGGTGATGGCTCCCATGCGGTATTGCTTTTCAACCGTTAGAACCTGTTCCCGCGCGTTGGCTACTATTTTACTTTTCTGCTCAGGGATGATCATATCATCCACGCCCATGGAAATACCGGCTTTGGTGGCAAAGCGGAATCCAATGCGTTTAAGTTCATCCAGCACGGTAATGATACGCTCGTGGCCGCATTGCTGGTAGCAACGATGAATGATTTCACCGAGCTGCTTGTCTCCAGCCATCTTGTTATAGAATCCGAGAACGTCCGGCCAGACTTCGTTAAAGATAACGCGTCCAGGAGTGGTTTCGATGCGCTTGTTATCGGGATCACCGAACGTGGTTACTTTTCCGTAGTCGGGATTTTTAAACAAAATGGGCTGATGCAGTCCCACAATCCCTTCTTCATAGGCAAAGATGACTTCGTTGGTATCACCCATGACCAGCTTGCGATTCTTTTCTGTTCCCTTAATGGGCCGCGGATTCTGCGTCATGTAGGCACAACCCAAGGTAATATCTTGGGTCGGCTTGGTGATCGGCTTGCCATCGGAGGGGCCAAATATGTTATTGGAGGCCAACATGAAAACCCTGGCTTCCAACTGAGCTTCCACGGAGAGCGGAACGTGCACTGCCATTTGATCGCCATCGAAGTCGGCGTTATACGCTTTACAGACCAGCGGGTGGACACGAATGGCTTCACCTTCAATCAAAACCGGTTCGAAAGCCTGAACGGAGAGACGGTGTAAGGTCGGAGCCCGGTTAAGCAGTATCGGGTGGCCCAGGGTGACTTCTTCCAGAATATCCCAAACCATAGGTTCACGCCGCTCAATCATCTTCTTAGCGCTGCGAACCGTATGGACAAAACCCATTTCTTTCAACCGACGGATGATGAACGGCTCGAAAAGAACCAAGGCCATCTTTTTAGGAAGGCCACATTGATGCAGCAGGAGTTCAGGCCCCACCACAATGACCGAACGGCCGGAATAATCCACGCGCTTGCCGAGCAAGTTCATGCGGAATCGTCCGGTTTTGCCTTTGAGCATGTCGGAAAGCGATTTGAGAGGGCGGTTGCCCGCACCGGTGACAGCACGGCCGTGGCGGCCGTTATCCATCAAGGCATCCACTGCCTCTTGGAGCATGCGCTTTTCGTTGCGGATAATCACCTCGGGGGTTTTTAATTGCAGAAGGGTGCGCAGTCGGTTGTTACGGTTAATAACGCGCCGATAAAGATCATTCAGATCCGAGGTGGCAAAACGTCCACCTTCTAGCGGAACCAAGGGGCGTAAGTCAGGGGGAATGACGGGCAGTGTTTCGAGAATCATCCATTCCGGACGAGAGCCCGATGAGATAAACCCGTTGACCAGTTTGAGCCGCTTGGCCAACTTCTTTTTAAGCTGCTTACTGCGCGTGGTTTCCAAAGCTTCCTCCAGATCGCGCGCCACTTGGGGCAAATCCAGCCGCTTGAGGTAATCCCTAACTGCTTCAGCCCCCATTTTGGCCAGAAAAGCATCTTCTCCATATTGATCTTGCGCTTCACGGAATTCAGTTTCTGAAAGCAACTGCCTTGCTTCCAGCGCGGTATCACCCGGATCAATCACCAAGTAATCTTCATAGTAAATAACGCGCTCGAGTTCCCGGGCGGTCATATCCACCATGAGGCCGATACGACTGGGCATACACTTGTAAAACCAGATATGAGAAACGGGCACCGCCAATTCAATGTGCCCCATGCGCTCGCGACGAACACGAGCTATGGTCACTTCAACTCCGCAGCGGTCACAGATCACACCTTTGTATTTGATACGCTTGTATTTTCCACAGGCGCATTCGTAGTCCTTGACCGGCCCAAAAATGCGCTGGCAGAACAGCCCGCCGAATTCGGGCTTGAAGGTTCGGTAATTGATAGTCTCAGGATTTTTTACCTCTCCCATGGACCATGAAAGAATGGTATCCGGGGATGCGATAGAGATGCCGACTTGATCGAATCCAATCGACTTTTCAGCTCCCAGAATTTCACGTGCGGTTTGGGTGTCAGTGCTCATAATATTTTTTTCGTGTTAGGCAGCTTCAATAGTAGTTTCCACCGGGGTCTCGTCATCGGGGTTCGTTTCCAAAGGCTTGGCTCCGGTGCGTCTCTTGCCGACTTTGACGTCGAGACACAGGCTCTGCATTTCCTTGATCAGCACGTTGAACGACTCAGGCGTTCCCGCTGAAAGCGAGTTATCACCTTTGACGATACTTTCGTAGATTTTGGTTCGGCCGGGGACATCGTCAGATTTGACCGTTAGCATTTCCTGAAGGGTGTAGGCGGCTCCATAAGCCTCCATGGCCCAGACCTCCATCTCCCCATAACGCTGTCCACCGTATTGTGCCTTGCCTCCCAATGGCTGCTGAGTGACCAATGAATACGGCCCTACCGCCCGGGCGTGGATTTTATCGGCCACCATGTGTCCGAGCTTGAGCATATAGATTTGGCCGACCACAATGCGCTGGTCGAAGGGTTCACCCGTGCGTCCATCAATTAATTGTGATTTTCCATCTGTATCGAGTCCAGCCTCGGTAAGGTATTCCTTGATCCTTTCCTCAGAGATACCGTCAAAAACCGGAGTGGCCACCTTGAAGCCCAGAATTTTAGCAGCGATGCCTAAGTGGGTTTCCAAGACCTGTCCGACGTTCATACGTGATGGCACACCAAGCGGGTTCAGAATGATATCTACTGGGGTGCCATCCGGAAGGTGCGGCATGTCAGCCTCTGGAACAATCGAGGATACCACGCCTTTGTTTCCGTGACGCCCGGCCATTTTATCGCCAACACCCATTTTTCTTTTTGAAGCAACATAAACTTTGACCTGCTTGATAATACCGGGATCGACATCATCACCAGATTCAACTCGATCCATTTCGATGTCTTTTTCGTTTTCCAGTTGCTGGAATTTATTTTCGAAAGATCCGATAATTTCACGAATCTTAATACGAATCGGACTGGGATCGATATCGATGTGGTCGTAAACTGATGCCATCTTGCGCAGCAGAGTCTTAGTGATTTTTCGGTTGGCAGGAATGATGATCTCGCCCGTTTCGGCATTAACCACATCAAGCGGGATTTTTTCATTAAGCAGTATGTTCGAGAGCGATTGGGTAAGCTCTTCGGTCAGTTCCGCCTTCCGTTTGTCGTAACGATCCGTGATTTGTTTGACATGCCGTTTGGCTTCGGTGGGAGACAATTTGGCTTGAGCCGCCTTGACATTTCCACCCGTCACTTTGACATCCATGACAATGCCATAGGTGCCGGAGGGCACCACCAGTGAAGAATCTTTCACGTCGGCCGCTTTTTCACCGAAGATCGCACGCAGCAGCCTTTCTTCAGGTGCCAGTTCGGTCTCGCTTTTCGGGGTAATTTTACCAACAAGAATGTCTCCCGGGCCGACCTCTGCACCAATACGCACCACGCCGTCAGGTCCGAGATTCTTAAGCGCTTCATCGCCAACATTGGGAATATCCCGGGTGATTTCTTCCGGCCCTAATTTGGTGTCACGCGCAGAGATCTCGAATTCGTCAATATGAATGGATGTGAAAATATCCTCTTTAACGATTCTTTGATTAAGAATAATAGCGTCTTCGAAGTTGTAACCGTTCCAAGGCATGAAAGCCACCAGAACGTTCCGGCCCAGAGCCAGTTCGCCCTGATCGGTGCAGGGACCGTCAGCGATGGTCTCACCTTTTTTGACTTTTTGACCCTTTTTGACGATGGGCTTCTGGTTGATGCAGGTTCCCGCGTTGGAGCGCATGAACTTTCTCAGACTTTGAACATAGATTCCCTCTTCTTCATCGGTAACCAGTTTGCGTTTACCCTCGGGCATCTGACCATCTTTGGTGATTACGATTAGAGCAGCCGAAACCGAGGCTACCACACCGGAGCCAAGGGCTTGAACGACTGCCTTAGAATCACGAGCCACAATAGCTTCCATGCCTGTTCCAACTAAGGGGGAATCCGTTTCAATGAGGGGCACACCTTGGCGTTGCATGTTCGATCCCATCAAAGCGCGGTTGGCATCGTCGTGCTCAAGGAAGGGAATCAAACCGGCTGCCACAGAAACCAACTGCTTCGGTGAAACATCCATGTATTGAACACGATCCGGCTCGACTTCCATAAAGTCGCTCTTGTAACGAACCGAAATGCGGTCGCTAATGAACCGGCCTTGATCATCAATCGTGGCATTGGCTTGCGCGATAACATAATGTTCATCGCGATCCGCCGTCAGATAGTCCAGATCCGACGTCACACGCCCATTGACCACTCTTCGATAGGGAGTTTCCAAGAAGCCATACTCATTGATGCGCGCAAAGGTGGACATGCTGGAGATCAGACCGATGTTCGGCCCTTCAGGTGTTTCGATCGGGCAGATACGTCCGTAGTGTGAAGTGTGAACGTCTCGCACCTCGAACCCGGCACGGTCGCGGCTCAAGCCTCCTGGCCCAAGCGCTGAAAGTCGGCGCTTGTGTGTCACCTCCGAAAGCGGGTTGGTCTGATCCATCAACTGCGAGAGCTGACTCCGACCAAAGAAATCCCGTATCACTGCCGAAAGCGCCTTGGGATTGATCAGCTTTTGCGGCGTCATGCCTTCGGTATTCACATCAAAAAGGGTCATGCGTTCTTTGACCAGACGCTCGGTTCTTGCCAAACCGGTCCGGCATTGGTTAGCCAAAAGTTCACCCACCGCACGAATGCGGCGGCTGCCCAAGTGGTCAATATCATCGGTGCTCCCCTCGCCTTGGCGAAGATTGATCACATAGCTGGTGGCGGCCAACACATCATCTTCACACAGAATGCGAGTTTCGGGATCCACATCGAGGCCGAGCTTTTGGTTGATTTTGTAGCGTCCCACCCGTCCAATGTCGTAGCGTTTGGGATCAAAAAACAGGCGCTTCAGCAGAGCTTTGGCGTTGGTAACAGTGGGAGGATCTCCGGGACGTAAACGGCGGTAGATTTCCTTTAGTGCGTCTTCGGAGTTACGGGTCGGATCTTTTTTGAGACAGCGGATAATGGTGTCATCGTTTTCCACATCGACCACATCAACCGACTTGATGCCCAGATCCAGCAATTGTCGAATGACCGTTTTGGTCAGCGGTTCGAATGCACGAGCCACTACCAAATCTTCATTTGCGGTATCACGGATCTCATTGATCAACACTTTGGTGCTGATCATGTTTTCATCCATGTTTTCTTTGAGCGGTAGCGGTTCGATTTGGTAGAATTGTCTTACGATTTCCTCGTTGCTGCTGTAACCCAATGCGCGCAAGAAGGTGGTTACCAAAAATTTACGACGGCGCTTGCGACGGTCGAGGTGAACCCAAAGGAGGTCGCTGGTATCGAAAGCGACTTCCAACCATGATCCGCGGTCAGGAATGATGCGGAAAGAATAGAGGGTTTTGCCGTTGGCATGAATACTGGATTCAAAACAGATGCCTGGTGACCGGTGCAACTGGCTTACCACAACCCGCTCAGCACCGTTAACGATGAAGGTGCCGCGATCGGTCATCATGGGAAGTTCACCCATGTAAACGCGCTCCTCGAGCACGCTGCCATCATTTTCTAAGCGGAAGGTAACATAAAGGGGAGAGGCATAGGTCTCACCATCACGTAAAGCGTCGAGATCCGACATGGATTCGTTTTCGATTTCATATTCTTTAAAATCGAGTTTGATTTTCTCATCGTAACTTTCGATGGGGAATACCTCGGCAAATACCGCCTGCAGACCTTCGATTTTACGCTTCGAGGTCGGCACGCCTTGCTGCAGGAAGTCGCGATAGGAACTGAGTTGAACCTCGATGAGATCCGGGATTTCCAGTGCGTCTTTGATTTTTCCAAAGTTAAGTCGTTTTGCGTTTTGTGCAGCCATATCGTTTATCCGTATCCTATGCGTTCTTATTCTTTCACCACCCCCGGTAGGAAGCCGCTTCGGGATCAACCGAAGCGGCCCCATTCCAACAAATCGAACCGATTACTTGATCTCCACTTTGGCGCCAGCAGCTTCGAGCTTTTTCTTGATCTCTTCGGCTTCTTCCTTGGTGGCACCCTCTTTGAGGGTTTTGGGAGCGCTTTCGACCAGTGCCTTGGCATCGGCCAAGCCCAGTCCGGGCACCACGGCGCGAACTTCTTTGATCACGCCGATCTTGTTTCCACCCGCTTCGGTCAGCACCACGTCAAACGCGGTCTTTTCCTCAGCCGGGGCAGCTGCTGCACCAGCACCCGCCACGGCCGCGACCGCTACAGGAGCCGCCGCGCTGACGCCCCATTTTTCTTCTAATTTTTTTACGAGGTCTGCCGCTTCAATCACGGTCAGTGCACTCAATTCTTCTGTCAGTTTTTCCAAGTCAGCCATGGTTTCTTATTTCCAGGTTGTGGCCTACCTAGCCGACAGCACCCGCTGTCGAATTATCCCGGAAAGGCTCCCGGGCTAGATAAGGCGCGTTGCCTTTTTTTTTAGAAACCGGCTGGGTTACCCCGACCGATTTCAAAATCTATCATCTTAGCCATTTTTTTCCACATTCGCCTTGATTACTTGTGCCAACTGAGTGGCCGGCGTATTGATCAAGGTGGCCAGTTTGGTGGCCGGAGCGTTCAGCACGCCCAGCAATTGCGCCAGTAGAACTTCGCGCGGAGGCAGTTCGGCTATAGCCCGAACCTGATCGGCTTTCAACACCGCCCGATCGAGAACACCTAAGCGTATTTCGGGCTTCTCAAATTCCGAGGCAAAGGTTTTGATCGTTTTGGCAGCTGCCGACATATCGGAGGACCCAAAAGCGATGGCACTTTGGCCTTTGAGCACATCTTTCAGGTCTTCCACCCCCGCATCGTTCAGGGCGCGGCGCAGGAAGGTATTTTTAACCACGTGGTATTCAGCTTTGTGTTCACGCAGGCGGTTACGCAGCTCGGTCATTTGAGCGACCGTAAGGCCGGTATAATCAGTGACGATCACGTAGGGTGAGCTGTTAACCCAAGCTTTGATGTCGTCTAAGATGGTTGTTTTGGCTGGATGCATATTGATAATCCTTATTTTAGTTGAGCGCGGAGACGTCGAGACGCACTCCGGGAGAGAATGTGGATGAGAGCACCGCTGAACGCATATATTTGCCCTTGGCAGTGGCGGGTTTGGCCCTTTGAATCACTTCGACAACGGCGCGCGTATTTTCAATTAATTCGTTGTCAGCAAAAGAGAGACGACCGCACACGACATGTATATTGGAGGTTTTGTCCACCTTGAATTCAACGCGTCCGGCTTTGCATTCTTTAACTGCTTTGGCGGTATCGTTGGTGACAGTGCCTGTTTTAGGATTGGGCATCAAGCCACGTGGCCCCAAGACCCGCCCTAGTTTGCGCACCTCATTCATGGCCTCAGGGGTGGCTACTGCAACATCAAAGTCCTGAAAGCCTTCAGTCACTTTTTTGATAAGATCCTCGAAACCGACATATTCTGCGCCGGCTTCACGGGCCGCTTCTGCGGCAGCACCTTGAGCGAATACGAGCACACGCACATTTTTTCCGGATCCATTGGGTAGAGCCACAGTGCCCCGAACCATTTGATCGCTCTGGCGGGGATCTATGCCCAAGTGGAAAGCGATGTCGACTGTTTGGTCGGCTTTGGTCTTGGGCATGGATTTCAGCAGGGTTACTGCTTCTTCCACCGTGTAGGTTTTTCCGCTATCGACCTTTTCTAGGGCGGCGCGGTATCGTTTACTTTGTTTTTTTGCCATTATATTTTCCTTTTGTAGTGCATTCGAGCCACGTAACCGGAGCTCTCCTACTTCTATTTCCCTGGGCGGGACGCCGTAAATTGAGTGTTAGTCCGCGATTTCAATACCGCATTGCCGGGCGGTTCCTTCAATGATCCGAATCGCCGCTTCATCGGTTTTGGCGGTCAAATCTTTCCTTTTTATATCCACAATCTCTTTGATTTGTTTACGGGTGACTTTACCCACCTTTTTACGATTGGGCTCTCCCGAACCGGATGCGATGTTGGCTGCTTTTTTGAGCAGAACGGCAGCCGGCGGTGACTTGGTGATGAACGTAAAGCTTTTGTCTTTAAAGACAGTGATCACCACCGGCAAAATGTCTCCAGTCTGT
>JBHJOR010000065.1:0-5215 GCA_050329585.1 Methylacidiphilales bacterium
TGACGGAGAATTTAGCATTCGTGACATAACAAACGCAACCTCAAGTGCTGCCTTCAGCGGAACTCAAAATTTAATGTGGGTTTTAAACAACTCGGGAAGCTCTCTATCCTACACCAATCCAAGTTTATCTTCTACAACATTACTTGATGACCGAGCAGACCTTTGGCTTGGAACAACTAAAATTCTTGACGGTGTTAACATCCAAACTACTACTCAGACCCTATCAGATCTCAAGTTTGCTTTTACTGCCGGATCTGCAACAATCACTATGGATAACTTTAACATAACCGCCATCCCTGAACCCTCCAGCATGATGCTGATTGGATTGGGAATGGGTGCTCTCTACCTGGTTCGCCGCAAGCGCGCCTGAGTTTCCAAGAGAATTGATTGATTTATCCCGGTCGCCCTCTTGGGGTGGCCGGGATTTTTTTTGGAGAGCGGATATTCCTGTCCGCTTCCCGCTTTCCATCCCAACATAGCGGGTTGGAAAACCCGCTCTCCGTTTGAAAAACATGCTTTCTTTTCAAGCTGTTCGTAGCCCCTAAGGAGGGGTGGACAGCCGGGGATGGATGTGTAGTTTCCTCACACTATGGTTTTGGTTCAAAGTTTTGGTGCCTGGCTGCTGCGCGGGGTGGAGATTACCGGGGAAATATCCATTCTCTCCTGGCAGATCCTTCGTGCCATGACACGTTATGGCCTGCGCTGGAGGCTGTTTTTGGAGCAGGTTCTGTTTGTGGGGATGCATTCAGCCCTGGTGGTCGTGACGACGGGCGCCTTCACCGGAGCCGTCTTTGCCGCGCAGGTTCATTTCCAGTTTGCCAAGCTGGGCATGGAGTCCGCCGTGGGGCCCACCGTATCGGTGGCCATGTGTCGGGAACTGGCACCCATCCTGTGCTGCCTGCTGTTGGCCGGAAGGGTGGGCGCATCGATGGCCGCTGAAATTTCTTCCATGAAGATCACCGAGCAAATCGACGCGCTAAGGGCACTGGGGGTTTATCCGATCGATTATCTCATCGTTCCCCGCTTTTTGGCCTTGCTCGTCTCCGCGCCGATCTTAACAGCATTGGCCCTTTTTGTTGGGATCGGCTGTGGCTACTTGGTGGCAGTGCCTTTGCTTGGAGTGGACAGCGCTTATTTCTGGGATAACACCATTAAATTCACCGCGCCAAGTGATGTCATGATCGCGATCACCAAAGGAACCATATTCGGACTAATCATCGCCATCATCTCCTGCCATAAAGGACTCAATCCACAGCTTGGAACCGCCGGGGTGGGACGCACCACCACCGAGGCGGTGGTCAACAGCTCTTTGGCTATTTTGGTTTGTAACTTCTTCCTCACCTTTCTGCTTAACTCCCTGTTTATCGGACATCAATAATGAGCCATTTTCTGGAAATACGTGACCTGCATAAGTCTTTAGGCGGGAATACTGTCCTGAAAGGGGCAAGTCTGCATGTTTCAGAAGGTGAACGGGTGGTGGTGATCGGCAGGAGCGGCGGCGGGAAAAGCGTCCTATTGCGCCATGTCCTGGGATTGATGCGCCCGGATCAAGGTGAAGTCCTTTTTCAAGGAGTAAATCTCTCCTCCTTAGAAGAGGAAGAGTTGAATCCTCACCGTCGTCAGATCGGTATGCTTTTCCAAAACGGCGCACTTTTTGATTCGATGACCGTAAAGGAAAATCTTTCCTTTCCACTGGTGGAACAGGGCATCAAAGATACTTCGGAAATAAATAAGCGGGTCGATGAGGCACTGGAGATCGTTGATTTGCCAGGCCAACATCACAAGTTACCAGCCGAACTAAGCGGAGGCATGAAAAAGAGAGTCGCTTTAGCTCGAGCGGCAATCAGCCGTCCCCGTCTGATGCTGTATGACGAGCCCACCACCGGACTCGATCCTATTGTGGCCGACAGTATCAATCGACTTATCGTGCGACTGGGCGAACATCTCAAGATGGCGTCGATTGTGGTTACCCACGACATGGCCAGCGCTTATTTTATTGCGGATCGCATGGTCTATCTCCATGGCGGCCGCTTTTATTTTGAAGGAACTCCGGACGACTTCAAGTCGAGCACCGATCCTCTGGTGCAAAAGTTTGTCAAAGGCCAATCCGATAACAATGATGCCGTCATGTAACAACCTGAATCATCCTGCCCATCTCAACTTATGAAAACACAGAAACTCGAATTACGCGTCGGCATCTTTGTCCTCACCGGACTGCTGGCACTAGGCTTCATGATCGTTACCTTCGGACGATTTGGTGAACTTTTCCAAAAGTCTTACGATCTCACCGTAGAATTTAGCAACACCAGCGGCGTCATAAAGAACTCCCAAGTTCTCTACCGCGGAGCGCGTGTAGGCACCGTATCCACCGCACCCTTCATTGCGGACGGGGGCAGCCGGGTGGATCTAGGGTTAAAGATAAACCGGGATATTATGATCGATAAAAAATCTCGCTTTCAGGTAAGTAGCTACGGGTTATTGGGCGACCGCTTCATTGATATTCAGCCACCTGTAAAGCCAAGCGGAGAATATTTTCAAGACGGAGATAGGGTTCAAGGCTCCCTCTCGGTAGGCTTCGGCGACCTTACGGAAAAACTTGAGCCCGTGGTAGCGCAACTACAAAGGGTGGCCGCTCAACTCGAAGAAGAAGAAGTCATTGAGAATCTGGGTGCCAGTATGACTTCGATCCGTGGTATCACAGCAAAGATGGATCGCATCCTGGACCAGGCGGAAAAAGGTGAAGGAGCTGTTTACACCCTGCTCAATGATAAAAAAACCGCCGAAGAACTCAAAAAAACAATATCCGAGTTCAAAATCTTAGCGGAAAATCTACGTAAACGAGGGATCCTTTTTTACCGCGACCTATCGGCAGACGAAAAAAAGAAATAATCCCTTTTTGATGAGTGCGGATTGTAACGTAGTGCTGCTGGCGGCCGGCAGAAGCCGTCGCCTTGGCTTTGATAAAATACTCACTCCGTTGGCAGGCAAGCCTGCGTTCCGACACGCTTTGGATGTTCTGTGCTCCTGCCCGGAATCAGGTCGATTGATTCTGGTAACCCGGGATGATCTGGTCGAAACCTTCTTCCGCCAACTCACTGCGCTGGAACTGCATCTTCCTTGGGAAGTCATTTCTGGTGGAGAGGAACGACAAGACTCAGTGCTTAAAGGGTTAAAAGCCTGCGATCCAGAACTGCCAATGGTCGTCATCCATGACGCCGCCCGTCCCCTACTTACCCGCGACCTTGTGACTCAGGTGGTGACAAAAGCGAGAATCTCTGGAGCCGCTATTTGTGGAAAACCTTGCGCGGACACCCTGAAACGATCCTCACCGGAACAGGTTATTATAGAAACCATTCCGCGTGAAAGCATTTGGCTAGTGGAAACCCCGCAGGTTTTTCGTCTGCAACTCATCCTTTCCGCCTATGAGAAAGTAGCTGAAGAAGGGGCACGCATCACGGATGATGCCTCGGCCATGGAATATGCCGGACATCCGGTCAGCTTGGTGGCAACTCCTACGGTTAATCTAAAAATAACCAACCCTGCTGATTGGTCGCTGCTGGAAGCACTGCTTTCTACCGGACGTCAGGCGGAAATAAGGCATCTGCTCCATCAGGCAAATAATCATTTTATGCCCATTAGCGGATATGTCCCCTTGTTGGCCAAATATCGCGAAAACGAGAGTCAGCATGCATCCTATATCGCCACGATCCGCCAAGCGACGACAGAGGTTCTGGAAGACATCCGCGCAGCTCAATTCTTGCTTCGGGAATCGAACCAGCCTAAATCCTAAAAAAATCAGGGTTGACACTTCTAACAAACAATCTTTATCAATGTAGGTATGAAACCCGAAACAGAGAAATCACTCAATTTAGCAAATATTCTTTTAGGCATTGGGTTGCTACTCTTAATTGTTCCTATCGGCTTTACGGTGATCACCTTAGCGACGCTGGATGACCGCAGCGCATTACAAGCCATGAGTGAATTAGGCTGGATCTGTTTCATTTCACTCTCTCTGATACCTATTGGGCTGGGAGCATTCGTAGGAGGACTAACCTGGATGGTTTATTTGAAGAAGCGGGCCAAGTCTGAAGAAATCGCAGAGGATGCCGCCCAAGATGTGCTGGAGAATCAGTAGGATTTCACGGCTCTCCTCAACAGACCCCGATTAAGGTTTAGAAGAAAGATAGTATTCCACGCTGTCGGTCAGAGCCAGCCAGCTGGCTTCAATGACGTTGTCAGAAACGCCTACTGTTCCCCATTCCCGCTCACCATCAGATGAATTGATCAGAACGCGTGTTCGTGCTGCCGTGCCATTTGATGAGTTAACAATACGCACTTTGTAATCACACAATTTGATTCGTGCGATCTGCGGGTATTTCTGGCCTAGTGCCAGCCGAAGGCTGTTATCCAACGCATTCACCGGACCATCACCATTGGAAACGGTATGGAAACATTCACCGTCCACTCTAATTTTGACCGTGGCTTCGCAGTTCGTAAAGCCATGAAGCTTATTTTTCCTCATCGAAACGTGGTACTCATCAAGAATAAACCACGTTTTTTTTTGGTCTAATTCGCGTCTGATTAAAAGTTCAAAGGAGCCATCGGCCGCTTCGAATTCATATCCACCACTTTCTAATTCCTTGATTCGATCCAGAATTCTACGTGCCTCGGGTGATTTGTCATGAACTTCCAGCCCCATCTCCGCCGCTTTGAGCATCACGTTACTTCGACTCGACAACTCGCCCACCAGAATACGCCGGCGGTTGCCCACCGAAGCGGGGTCAATATGTTCGTAACTGGAAGTGGATTTGGTCACCGCATTGGCGTGCATGCCTCCTTTATGAGCAAAAGACGACTGGCCAACAAACGGGGCTCGCGGGTCATGGTTTTGATTCGCTACCTCATCCACAAAATGGGAGAGTTCCGTCAAATCGATCAGTCGACCGGCAGGCAAAACCGCAAGTCCCATTTTCATCTCTAAAAGCGGGATTACCGTGGTAAGGTTGCAATTCCCGGTGCGCTCTCCGTATCCATTGATCGTTCCTTGAACTTGCACCGCACCTGCACGCAGACTAGCTAACGCATTGGCTACAGCTAGGCCGCAGTCATTATGGGTATGAATGCCGACCCTGCACGACAGCTTGGCCAGCACCGACCTGGTAGCCTCCTCGATCTCATACGGAAGACGGCCTCCATTGGTATCGCACAATACCAC
>JBHJOR010000037.1:0-8155 GCA_050329585.1 Methylacidiphilales bacterium
GTTTTCCTTCCGTGGCAACAACGTGGTGCGTGAAGCCATGCACTCCGCCTTCCTCTACCACGCGACCCGCGCCGGGATGGACATGGGTATCGTCAACGCCGGCATGCTCGAGGTTTACGACGAAATTCCCAAAGACATGCTTGAACATGTCGAGGACGTTTTGCTCAATCGCCGCCCCGACGCCACCGCGCGACTGCTCGATTTCGCTGCACAGTTCAAGGGTCAAGGAGGAAAAGAAATGGTGCAGGATCTCGCCTGGCGCGATGCGTCCGTGGAAAAGCGCCTCGAACACGCCCTGCTCAAAGGCATTACCGACTTCATCGACACCGATACGGAGGAAGCACGGATCCAATACGGACGCCCCCTGCATGTCATCGAAGGCCCCTTGATGGACGGAATGAGCATTGTGGGCGACCTCTTTGGTGCGGGGAAAATGTTCCTTCCTCAGGTGGTCAAATCCGCCCGGGTCATGAAGAAGGCCGTCGCTTATCTCACTCCATTTATGGAAGAGGAAAAACGCCTCTTTCTGGAATCAGAAATCCGCCGACTCATCCAGGAAAACCCCGCCCTTTCCGAGACCGAAGCCGAGTCCCAAGTAGTGCAACAGAAAAAACAGGGCGTCTTCCTCATCGCCACCGTCAAAGGTGATGTGCACGACATCGGCAAAAACATTGTCGGCGTGGTTCTGGCCTGCAACGGGTTTGAAGTCATCGATCTGGGCGTCATGGTATCCTGCGAGAAAATCCTCTCCACCGCCCGGGAACGGGGTGCGGACATCATTGGGCTCAGCGGGCTCATCACCCCCTCACTGGATGAAATGGTTCACGTGGCGCAGGAAATGGAACGCCTCGGTTTCAAAACCCCTCTGCTGATCGGCGGAGCCACCACCAGTGCCGCCCACACCGCCATCAAAATAGCCCCTCATTATTCCGGCCCGGTCGTCCATGTTCTGGACGCCTCGCGCAGTGTTCCCGTCACCACTTCGCTGCTCTCGCCTGACGGGCGCCAAACCTTCATTGCGGAGAACGAAGCCAAACATGCCAAGGCCAAAGCCGCCCACGAAAGCGGTCCTAAAAAAGAAACCGTCTCGCTGGCCGAAGCCCGTGCGAATGCCTTCCATGGCCAATGGGATTCCTATCGTCCTCCTGTTCCCACTTTCACCGGACTGCGTTCCTCCTCATCAGTGGGTGAGAACGCGGATCTTACGCTACGCGAACTCTCCGGCTACATTGATTGGACACCTTTTTTTCATACGTGGGAATTGCGTGGCGTATGGGATCCCGTAAAAAAGGAACTCAAAACCCAGAATGAAGCCAGCAAAGGAGAAGCGCTTAAACTTTATCATGAGGCACAATCGCTGATTGATGAAATCGTTTCAGGCAATCGATTGGCCGCACGGGGAGTTTATGGCCTGTGGCCCGCCGCCTCGGTGGGGGATGATATTGAACTCTATACGGATGAAACCCGCTCAGCCGTTCTCAAAACGTTCCACACCCTGCGGCAGCAAATCAAAAAATCCACCGGCAAGCCGAACTTCGCACTCAGTGATTACATCGCCCCCAAGCATTCCGGCTTGATGGATTTTTGTGGTGCCTTCTGCGTGGGCATCCATGGAGCGGATGAATGGGCGGCCGAGGTTGAGCAGGACAACGATCCCTATAAAAGCATCCTCATCAAAGCGGTTGCCGATCGCTTTGCCGAAGCCTTCGCCGAACTTCTCCACCACCGGGTGCGGTGTCTTTGGGGATATGAGACCGAAAACGAGTTGACGCGTGATCAATTGATCCATGAGAACTACCGGGGCATCCGGCCCGCCCCCGGTTATCCGGCCCAGCCGGATCACACCGAAAAAGACACCCTCTTCAAGCTGCTAGAAGCTCCCAAGTATTGCGATGTCCACCTCACCGAATCCAAAGCCATGTTCCCCGGATCAGCGGTCTGTGGACTCTACTTTTCACATCCTGATAGTCACTACTTCGCGATCAACGACCTGCAAAAAGACCAAGTGGAAGACTACGCCCGTCGTAAAGGACTCGACCTTCCCACCTGTGAAAAATGGCTTGGCCCCTGGCTGGGATATTAGGCCTTGTTGACGATCTGGATAGCCTCATAGCCGCTAAGGCTCTCACTGCATTGATACCCCGCTTCCAGTGAAGTGCGGAGACAAGTTCACGCCCCCTCAGCCACCACCCCATCGACATCCCCGGAGAAAACCTTACTCTCGCTGTTCTGCATCACTTCCATTTGGATTTGAGACAGGTCGGACAACTTGAACTCCACATCCGGCACAATAAAGGTTTCCTGGGTTTCTGCGTGCTCGTAAACGATGCATGTTCGCTCTTCCCGTTGAAAGGTTTCACGCCGCTTGAGGATGCGTTTACGTTCCAATAGAAGTGCCAGCAACCTGCAAACCTTGGCGGTGGACTCCTCTCCTTTATCTAGAAGCCGCCGCAGTTCGGATTCCGCATCCTTCCTTCCCACCGCTTCTTGAGCCCCCGGAGGTGCTGCTTTGAAATGACTTTTCCATGAAGAAAGAGCAGGTGTATCCTGATCCGTGCGAGCGCGATAAGCCTCTTCGCTCAAATCCAGCCTTTCCAATCCTTCTTTGTGTTGAAAAAGCAAGGTGTGGAACACCTCGTCATCGACAAAACTCTTGCCAGTGATTCCGCATGTTTCGGAGCGTGCTTTGATTTCCCAATCGCTAATTCGCATAGTTTGTTGAGCTTAGTCATCGACCTAAAGGTCGTCATCCATTCTTTACCGCAGCTATCTGTTCCAAGAAGGTTCAATTCCCATCGGTGTTACGTTTCGGTATAGGCCGATCCATACAACGGTGACGCCAGCGCGGAAGATTTTTCCGGTAAGCCAAAAGGCACAGCAAATGACCCGCTACAGGAATGGTAAGAAACTGGAATAAAACTGCCAGTGCCACCTTGAACCCGGCCCGATCTACACCTAATTGGACTCCCACCGCCATCAACACCAGTGTGATTCCCAACGTCATCGCCTTACCCATAGCGTGGGAGCGACAAAGTATGTCGGGCAAACGGATTAACCCCACACTCGCCACACAAATTAAGGTAGTTCCCAATACCAGAAAAACAGCCGCCAGCCAGGGCCTTACCACATCAATCCATTCCATGGTGACCTCCTTCTTGCTCATCAGCACACAAGTCCGGCGGGTAGGGAGGTAGAGATTTTTCCAAATAAAACACCAGAGCCACCGTGCCAAAAAATCCCAATAATGAAAAAACCAGTATCAGTTCGAGAAACAATGTCGTATGCCAGCGGATCGAAAGCATACCCATCAACGCCACCGCGCAGATCGTCACCATATCAAATGCAAGGATCCGATCCAGAACGGTGGGCCCAACCGCCATGCGATACAAGCCGGTCAGGATGGCCAGTGCCAGCGCCATGCCACAGATCAAGGTAACCCATTCTATCATCGTGTGAACTCCAATAGAGATGATTTAAGGGTGCGGTCGATACCCTCTCTCACCGCATCCGGATCATCAGCATCAAAACTATGAATAACCAACGTCCGCCCGTCATCGATTAAATCCACACTCGTGGTTCCCGGAGTCAGGCTGATAGCCTGACTCAAAATGAAGAGCTCCCAGGATTTCAACCCCGCCACATCATACGTAATAAAATTAGGATGAATTTTTTCAACCGGACGAAACAAAACGGATCGCGCCAGTGAAATATTGGACCAGATAAACTCGCGCACAAACACCCAACCAAATCTAAAAAACGCCACGACGCGGCGCACATAATCACTACTGTTCAAAATGGGCCGGAACATTGAAATCAGAAAAAATCCCACGATCAGGCCGGTCAGAAAACCGACCAATCCCCCTCCCGCCAAAAACAACCACATCACGGCCAGCACGACGTTGATCGAAAACGATTTACTCATGGGCGCATTCCTTTCCCGCTTACATTCAACACGGCACGAATATAACCTTCTTGATCCATAGCCATATCCGCCGCCTTTTGGGATACATTCAGCACCACTTCAGCACCCAATCCAATCGCCAATGAAAGAACACAGAAAAACGCACAAATCGCCGTCATACCTATCCAGCGACGGTCTTCGATTCTCACGCTGCTCCCTTCAGGAACCGGCTTCCAGAATGCTTCATTCCAAATTTTTAACATGCTGTAAAGCGTCAGAATGCCCGCCAGCACTCCCGCACCCACCAGAATGTAATAATACCAGCCCACTTCCTGTGCGAGCCGCACGCCTTCAACAAAGATCAGATACTTACCCCAAAATCCGCTGAGCGGCGGCAACCCCGCAAGCGATAGAGCCTGAATCAGGAAACATACGCCGAGTGACGGAACCACCCACCACAATCCACCCGTTTTCTTCAAATCATCCGTCCCATTCAAACACCACACCGTCCCGCCAATCAGAAACAGCGTGGCCTTAACGATGATATGGTGGATAATATAAAAAATACAGGCGGCTATTGAGAGCGGCGTGAAAAGCCCCAGTGCCAACACCATGTAACCAATCTGACTCAGAATATGGTAAGATAAAATGCCCCGGATAAAATTTCTTGAGATGGCACCACACACTCCAAAGATCATGGTAAATCCCGCTGCCCATGCTAACAGCAGATAGATCGATTCGAGCGTTTGCGGTAGAATCGTGGTAAACGTCCGCAAAAGAACATAAACTCCCACCTTGGTCAGCATTCCGGAATACAACGCCGCCAAGGAGGCAGGCAGAATAGGATAGCTGTTAGGCAACCAGAAATAGAGTGGGAAAATTCCCGCCTTGATGCCGAAGACCAGTGCCAGCATCAATCCTAAATACGTAACCCGGGGATCTCCCTCCATGCCGGAGGCTATTCGCGCCATGTCCGCCATATTCAACGTCCCGAATATCCCGTAAGCAAAGGCAACCGCTACCAGAAACAACGCACTGCCTGCCAGATTGATGGACAAGTAAGGGAAGGCCTGTTTCACATCCCAGTCATCCGCCTCCAGAGTCAATAACGCATACGACGCTATCAACATGATCTCAAAGGCCACAAAAAGGTTAAACAAGTCACCCGTAATGAAGGTGAGGTTAATTCCCGAAACCAGAAACTGCAGCAGCGGTTGTCGCAATGGATGTTCGATCAGTGGAGAAATAGACGCATAACGAAACGTCACACAGCCTAAGGTCATCAAAGCTGACAATGCAAACATGATGGCCGATAACGAATCCACCACCAGCACGATACCCAATGGAGGCGTCCAGCCTCCCAACGCCAGCACCAACCGTTCACCTGTCGTGTGAAGAGTCCACACCATCCAGAAGGCCACCGTGAGTTGTGACAGAATGGATCCCATGATGAACACCCGACGCCACGGTGAAGATCTGCGCCATAACAGCAGGATCACTGCGGTGAGGAATGGAATAAGGAAAGGAAGAACGGCTGAATTCATGAAGATTCCTTCTCTACCCGAGGCCTGCTTTTCCCCGAGTCTTCGGTCAGATCGTCCTCAGTAAATAGCTCATCCAATCGCGTGGTTCCGTGATCCAGAAAAATCCGGTATAACAAAACCACCAAATAAGCGGTGACCCCAAAGCCAATCACGATAGCGGTTAGAATCAATGCTTGAGGCAGCGGATCGACCATCTCCCCGTGTTCGGGCAGCACTACCGGCCCGCTTTTCCCATCCGGATTGCCCGACATACTGAGCACAAACAAGTTGGCCGCGTTTGAGAGCATGATGAAACCAAAGAGAATCCGCACAAAGCTCTTCTGCAAAATCAGGAAAACCGAGATGGTGAACAAAAGGCCCACCAAGAGTGCCGTTTCCATGATCATGGCCGGTTCACCTCATTATCTATATCGTTCGTATCCTCGTGCCCTTCCTCAATAAAGCCTTCCACCGGAGAAGAATAGTGCGACCTCTCGCCCGGATTCAATGCCCGCTGTCCCGACGTGGAACGGGATAAAACCATAACCACTTTAGTCGAAATACCCACCACCACCATCAACACGCCAATATCAAAAACTAATGTAGTGCCGACATGGAGCGTGCCATAGATCGGCAGATCCAGATGGAACATTTTATGTTCAAAAAAATGCTGCCCCGGAAAGAAGGGTAACAACGGCAGCATTGCTGCCAACAACGCGATTAACAAACCCCAAGCCGCCAACTGCATCATGTCGATCCGGATCCACTTTTCCACTTCTTCAAATCCCACCGCGAGTCCCAAAAGCACAATGGACATGGCCGATGCCAGCCCCGCGATGAATCCGCCTCCCGGATAATTATGGCCTCGTAACAGCAGATACAACGCCATGACATTGACTAAAAAAAACAGCAGACCGGCCGCGGTCCTGAGAATAAAGGAAGTAGGCGTTTTCACTGCACTTCCTCCGGAGGCTTAGGTTGGGTGTGAAAAGTACCGAACCCGGGAGCACCCAGTGCGCGCTGTCGCCGCTGCTGATCCGAGCGCTTATAACGAAAAAATAATCCGATGGCTCCGAGGATCGCAATGACCAGCACCGCGATTTCACCGAGCGTGTCAAAACCCCGAAAATCAACCAGAATGGTATTCACCGCGTTGGATCCCTCGGCAAAAGGAACCGTTTGCTCCAAATGACTCAGTCCCAACCGTTGACTCGGCGGTAATGCCCCAGCCACTAAAATCATCATGGTGATCGTGCTACCCACCGCTAATGATACCAACAGATTAAACACATTCCGGAACCCTTGCACGGGCTCCAGATCCTCACCCTCTTGGGCCGACTTGGGAAAACGAGCCAATAATAACAAGACCAGAATCAAGGTGGCCGATTCCACCAAAATCTGGGTCAGTGCCAGATCCGGTGCCCGATACAGCACAAAATAAAACGTGATCAAAAAGCCCGCCGCGGAAAGCATGATCAATTGGCTCGTCCATTTGCGCAGCAACACCACTGAAAGTGCGGCGATCACGATCATCAACGCCACAAAGCATCGCAGCGGATTGATTTCGAACCGCCAATCCGAAACAATAAACGCCGCTCCCGTGCCGCTTTGAAGATGCTGAATAAGAAACCCTCCGCAACTCAGCGCGAAGACTCCTAAGATAATCAGCAGATAATCCACCGGGGACTCCGATCGAAGCAGACGGGTCAGCCACTGGGTGAATCGATTGAACATCCCAACCAGTCTTTCAAAGCCCACGTCAAAACGCAGAAAATGGGGTATTTCATTGTGAGCCCATTGAGTGCCACGACCATGCAGATAAAGGCACAACCCCGCACACAGCAGGGCTAAACTCATTGCCAGCTCGAAGCCTACACCGTGCCAATACGCCAAGTAGCTTTCCCTACTTTGCAGACCTGGCACATGAAGATATCGCACCAATGCTCCCGGTGCGGCCAACCACCAACCACCCAACAAACTAGCCACCGCCAATAGAACCGGAGGGAGCTGGAAGGCCCAACCCGGGGCATGATAGTGTTCACGCACTTTTTCGGTTTCCGGTGCCAGAAACATCTGAACAAACAGGCGGAAACTGAACGCCACTTTCATCAACGAGGCCAGTGCAAACAATACAAATCCGATCCAGCCAAACGACGGCACCACCTGCATCACCTTGCCGAAATCTTCCAATAAAAGTTCCTTGGAAATAAAACCCATGGTAAGCGGCAGCCCGGCCATCGATGCGCAGGCCACCCCGGTCGCAAACGCCAGAACCGGCATTCTCCGCCCCAATCCGCCAAGATCCCTCAAATCCTTCAACCCCGTGGCATGCGTCACAATACCCACCACCATAAAGAGACAGGCTTTATAAAAAACGTGATCCAGTATGTGAAATGCATCGGCGAAGACCCCGTTCACACTCTGTAGTCCGTAAAGTCCAGTAAGACAACCCAACTGCGTCACCGTCGAATAGGCCAGGATGGCTTTGAGCTGGTTGGACTTCAGCGCCAGATACGCCGCTATACACATCGTGCCAAAGCCCACCACCATCAAAACCGGCATCCATAATACCGCATTCGAAAAGACCGGATAGAGTCGGGCCACCAGAAACACCCCCAGCTTGACCATCGTGGCGGAGTGAAGATACGCGCTGACCGGCGTGGGAGCCTCCATCGCCCGGGGCAACCAGAAATGAAACGGGAACTGGGCCGACTTCCCGAAAGCACCGAGC
>JBHJOR010000052.1:0-18639 GCA_050329585.1 Methylacidiphilales bacterium
ATCATGTCCACCACCGCGCCTGCCGCTACCGCCTCATCTTCGCTATGCACATCAGTAACCACCTGAACGCCCACGCGCTCGCGCACTTCCGCCAGCCGGTCAAGGCCTTCCAGCAGCCCGGGGCCGCGCTCGGAATGAATCGAGGTGCGGTTGGCTTTATCGTAGGAAGCTTTGAATACGTAGTGCCAGCCCAGCTCTTCCGCCAAGGCCTTGACGCGGCGGGCGATGTCCAATGCGGTTTTGAGATCCCCGATCACGCAGGGACCCGCGATCAACAAGAATTTATTTCGAGGCTTCGGCATGATGGAGGGAGGCGCGGATGAAGTTTAAAAATAGTGGGTGGGGCCGGCCCGGCTTGGAGCGGAACTCGGGGTGAAACTGACAGGCCACATACCATGGATGATCCTGCACTTCGACGATTTCAACCAGCTCACGCTTGGAATAAACTCCCGCGACAACCAAACCTCCGTTTTCCAACGTTTGGCGGTAGCCGCTGTTAAATTCAAATCGGTGTCGGTGTCGTTCAATAATGTCGGTGGTGCCGTAGGCGGCATGCGTTTTGGTGCCCTCTATGACCGTGCACGCGCAGTCACCCAGGCGCATGGTGCCTCCTTTGGTGGTCACTTGTTGCTGCTCATCCAGCAGAGAGATCACAGGATGGGGAGTCGATACATCGAATTCCATACTGTGCGCTCCGGCCAAATTGCAAACATGGCGCGCAAATTCAATGACCGCGATTTGCATGCCCAGGCAAAGTCCAAGATAAGGCGTTCCCGACTCGCGAGCAAAACGTGCCGCTTGTATTTTTCCCTCGATGCCCCGCACTCCAAAGCCGCCCGGAACCAAGACTCCGTCGATGCCGGATAAGAATTTCTCCGCTCCTTCTTTTTCCAGATCTTCGGCGTCTAGGCGCATAACATGGACTCCCACATCCTCCGCCGCTCCGGCGTGAGTGATAGCCTCGTAGATACTTTTATAAGCGTCTTGATGTTCGATATATTTTCCAACCACCGCCACCGTAATGTGCCTCTTGGGGGCAATGATGCGGTTGACCATGATCTTCCATTCAGTCATGTCCGCCTTGGGAACGTCGAGCTGAAGATGCTTACAAACGAGATCGTCCACACCCTCTCGTTTGAGCATCAGGGGCACTTCATAAATTGTGTAGGCGACGTCTTGTTCTTCGATGACACCTTCTTTGGGGACGTTACAGAAAAGAGAGATTTTCTCCCTCATGCCCGGCTCCATGGCGTGTTCGGTGCGGCAGACCAGGATCTGGGGTTGGATACCGATTTCCCGCAACTTGGCTACGCTTTGCTGGGTGGGTTTGGTTTTGAGTTCGCCAGCCGCTTTGATGTAGGGCAGCAGGGTAACGTGGATGAACAGGCAGTTGGTGGGGCCGTTTTCCAGCGCAAATTGGCGTAACGCTTCAAGGAAAGGTAGTCCCTCGATGTCTCCGGTGGTTCCGCCGATTTCTGTAATGAGGATATCACAGTCCTCACCCTGTCCATTATGCAGAATGCGTTTTTTGATTTCGTCGGTGACGTGGGGGATCACTTGAACCGTAGCGCCGAGGTAGTCCCCTTTGCGTTCTTTACGCAAGACTTCCTCGTAGATCTGACCGGTGGTCAGGTTGTTGTATCGGGTCAGACGGCAGTCTGTAAAGCGCTCATAGTGTCCAAGATCCAAATCGGTTTCCGCACCATCGGAAAGGACGTAGACTTCTCCGTGTTGAAAGGGGTTCATGGTGCCCGGATCCACATTGAGATAGGGGTCGAACTTTTGTAGTGAGACTTTCAGGCCGCGACGTTCCAAAAGGGTTCCCAGCGCTGCTGCTGTGAGCCCTTTACCAAGGGAGCTAACGACCCCGCCCGTGACAAATATATATTTCATGCGCTTGTTCCGGAATGTATCTTGCGCGCTTAGTTGGAGTTTGTACAGACCGGAGAGGTTTTTTTTACTTCCGCCAACCGGGCTTCAACTTTTGAGATGTCTTCCGGAACATCGACCCCCTTACTGCGAAAGCGGGTGGGGATGACGCGGATGGACACCCCGTTTTCCAAGGCACGCAACTGTTCCAATTTTTCTTTTTTTTCCAAGGGAGAGGGTGGCCACTGGACCAGCCGGTGCAAGATTTCCCTGCGGTAGGCGTAGATTCCCAGATGAATGCGATAGGGAATGGGACTGTCATCCACTGCGCCACGTTCTTCCGGATCCCTGATATGCGGGATAGCGGCGCGGGAAAAATAGAGGGCCATTCCCCGTTGATCGGTCACCACTTTAACCAGATTGGAATCATGCGGATCTTCGTCTGGCTCGATATCACGGGCCAGCGTGGCCATATCACCTCCGCCCAACTGACTGATCAAGGAATCGAGTTCTTCCGCCGTGAAAAGAGGCTCATCACCTTGAATATTGACCACCCATTCAACATCGTCTGCTTGTTCCCCCCGCTCCATAAGGCGCAGCGCGGCTTCGATTCGGTCGGTGCCGGAAGGTAGATCGGGCGGGGTCATCACCGCTTCTCCCCCCGCAGTTCGAATCACCGAAGCAATGCGTTCATCATCGGTAGCGACCACCACGCGGGAGGCATATTGCGCGGCTACGGCATGGCTCCAAACGTGTTCAATGAGTGGGCGACCACATAGACTCGCCAGCATTTTTCCTGGAAAACGGGTGGAAGCAAAACGAGCCGGAATAACTACCAGTGCTTTCATCAGGCTGTTTTTTCGCGATGTGTGCGTAGAATCCATTCGGCCGCCACGTTCAGATCACCCGCCACATAATCCGCTTCGGCTTGGGCTCGCTGATGATGTTGACTGTCGGTTCCCGTGGTCACCAATACCGAAAGACAACCGGCACGGTGTCCGCACTCCACATCAATCCATTTGTCGCCGACCATGAAACTGGAAGATAGATCCAGCGCATGCTCCTCGGCAGCGCGCTGGAGCATGAGGGGTGAAGGTTTACGTTCTTCGGCTCCATAAGGATCTTCAGGCGAGGCATAACAAAGGTATTCCGCATCCAAGTCGCCAATGCCAAGAAGCTGAACCATGCGAGTGTTGACTGCCACCACTTGTTCCTTGGTGATAAGGCCGCGACCAACCCCTGACTGATTGGAAACAAGGATGAGACGCGCTCCGGCATCTCGCAGCATATGAACGCACTCGATGGCGCCGGGTAATAGTTCCACCTGATCGGGATCTCCCAGATACGGGACATTCCGGATCAGGGTATCATCGCGATCAAAGAATATCGCCCAATTCATCAAAGCTCCGGAGGAGTTCATCCGGCGATACGGTAGCCGTTCCTGACTTGCCCACCACGATGCCTGCTGCGTGGTTGGCTATTTCCGCAGCTTCTGCCGGATTGAAATTGGCTACCAGGGCGGCGGTGTAGAAGGCGATACTGGTATCTCCGGCACCGGAAACATCGTAAACTTCCTTGGCCCGCGTAGGGGTGTGATACGGTTCGGTTTCTCCTTTGATGAAGAGCATCATTCCTTGTTCGCCCAGAGTGATGAGAATTTGGTCGGTGACCCAGCGATCAAGGAGATAAAAGCCAGCATCCCGGACGGCATCCAGACCCCCGACATCTTCCCGGCGGGCGGCTTGAAACGCTTCCAAGCGATTCGGTTTAACCGCCGTGACGTCGTGAAAACTCAGCACGTTGCGTGGATTAGGATCCACCGTGATGATTTTGTCATTCTTCTTACAAATTTCCGCCACTTCATCAAAAACAGCCTGAGTGATGGTTCCTTTGCCGTAGTCTTCGATGATGACCGCGTCATAGTTTGGGATCTCGGCGGCCAGGAAACGTGCCATGCGGTCGAACTGCGAGGTGCTGAGACGGATCGGTTTTTCGTAATCCACCCTCACCACTTGCTGTTGTCGGGCGATGATGCGTGTTTTGACAATGGTGGAAAAACGACCTTCAACAAAAAGTCCTTTGGTGGAGATGTTCTGGCGTTTGAGCAGACCGATGAGTTCTTGACCGACCTCGTCCTTGCCCATGACACCACAGACGCCGCACTCTATGCCAAAGTCCGAGAGGTTGCGAGCCACATTGGCAGAGCCCCCGGCAAAACTATGTTCGTCGGTGACGTGCACCACAGGAATAGGTGCTTCCTGACTGATCCGGGAGACCGTTCCGCGAACGAATTTATCCAGCATCAGATCGCCCACCACAAGTATTTTAGCCTTTTGCATGCGGGTGATCCCGCGCTTGAGTCGGGCTAATGAAATATCCGGCTGTTCCATCTTTATATTTTCTAGCGAGCGGCTCTCAAATGCCCACAGAAAAAATGATTCATCATGAGGCTTCTGCCAGTCGACGCAGGTAATCGGCATAGGTGCTTCGCCCCATGCGTGCCACCTGTTGTTTTAATCCATCCACATCGATCCATTTTTTTCGCCAGGCGATTTCTTCCAGACAGGAGATCATGAGGCCTTGTCGCTTTTGTATGGTTTGAACAAACTGGGAAGCCTCTAAGAGCGACTCATGAGTGCCGGTGTCCAACCATGCCGTTCCGCGCCCGAGTAATGACACATTCAGCAAGCCATCATTCATATAGCTAAGGTTCAGATCGGTGATCTCAAGCTCTCCACGTGGAGAGGGTTTAAGAGCGGCCGCACGCCGGGGCGCGCTTTCATCGTAGTAATACAAACCCGGCACAGCGAACGATGAGCGGGGGGCAGCGGGTTTTTCTTCAATCGAAACCGCGCGGCCGGCCGCATCAAATTCCACGATGCCGTATCGCTGCGGGTCAGAAACGTGATAGGCGAAGATGGTCGCTCCCGCAGTCTGCGCCGATACCGCTCCGAGCATCTTAGGCAACTCATGGCCAAAAAATAAGTTGTCCCCCAGAATGAGACAGGAAGGAGCTCCGTCCAGAAAGTCCCTTCCAATCAAGAACGCCTGGGCCAAACCATCCGGGCTGGGTTGCTCTGCATAGGATAATTCCAATCCAAACGCCGAACCATCCCCAAGCAGAGCGCGGAAAGCCGGCAGATCGTGCGGCGTTGATATAATCAATATTTCCCTGATCCCGGAAAGCATCAGGACAGAAAGGGGATAATAAATCATCGGCTTGTCATAGACCGGTAGCAGTTGCTTACTCAGTGACAAGGTGATGGGATGTAAACGTGACCCTGCTCCTCCTGCCAGAACCATTCCTTTACGCGACATAGACTTCATTCAAACGCGGAAGATGTGATTAGGCCAGAGGTTTTCCTGAAGTCGGGTAGCGTCATTCTCTTGGAATGGATTTGGTGTCTCCTTCTCCGAGAATGACATCGTCGTGGGGTTGAATGCGCAGAGTATCTGATCCGGCAGAGCCCTTTTCCAATGCTTCGTAGAGGCGGTCGTTAGCTTCCCGCAAGCGGGAAACGAAGGTTTTAATCAGGATGGAAATCCAAGGGGGGAGTTGTTCGAGATGACGTCTGAAATCCTCCTTGCTTACAAAAACAACCGTGGTGGGTCCCAGTGCTTTAGCCGAAGCACTGCGCGGCTGGTGGTCGATGATTCCCATTTCACCAAAAATTCCATGTGGACCTACCCGGCCTAATTCCACATCCACCAAGTGTCCATCCTGTTCGATGGTATGGTAGATTTTCACCAGGCCGTCCTTGACGATGTAAACACCGTCCGGACGTGTGTCCTGAGTAAAGATTTGCTGATCTCTAACAAAAGTCAGTTCGTTTTGGCCATCCATAATAACTCGAAGCATGCCCGGATTGAGGGCCTGTGTCGTTAAAAAAAAAACGGCGGATCTCAAAAGATCCGCCGTAGATCGTTTTAGATGTAACTCAGTATTTGACGCTGCATCCGTATGCGGGCGAAGTGGACACGGAGACCGCCTTGCCGGCTTTGGCTTCGGTCAGTGCTTGGTCGACATAATTCACCGCTTTGGCGATATCATCTGAGCTGGTGGATTTGATGGAATCAATGGCTCCCGCGTAGATCAAGACTCCTTCAGGATTGATCACATACATGTGGGGGGTGGTTTTGGCGTCGTAGAGTTTACCCACCGTGCCGTCGGTATCGATCAACACCGCCGTAGCTTTGGCTCCTACTTCAGCGGTCTTTTTGTTCCAATCCTCATTGGAGAGGTAGCCTTGTTTTCCGGTGTTGGAGGAACAGATGGAAAGCCAAACCACATCTTGAGAGGTCCACTTGGACTGCCATTCCTGCATTTTTCCGGGCCCGTAGAATTTTTTAACGAACGGGCATTCGTGGTTGATCCACTCCAAAACCACCATCTTTCCTTTGAAATCAGAAAGTTTGTGAGAGGTGCCTTGGGTGTCCGTCAGGCTGAACTCAGGCGCGGGTTTTCCCACTTCCGGAGCGGCCGGTAAAACGTGGATCGTGGACAGGAATGCGGTTAGGGTCAGGAGGACAATGGATGATTTTAGCATGTATTAGAAAGCTAACTGCATTCTGCTCCTTCGCAAGGGGACTTTGTTTGGGTGGTGACGATGTCACCATTTCGCCATACGTCGTGCTACTTCCTCGACATTGGCACGGCTGTTAAAGGCGGAGATGCGAAAGAATCCTTCTCCTGCGCTGCCAAACCCGGCTCCGGGAGTCACCACCACGTGGATTCCCTTCAGGAAACGATCAAAAGTCGCCCAGCTGTCCAGCCCCTCGGGACAACGCACCCAAATATAAGGCGCGTGTTGTCCGCCGAAGGATTGCAGCCCCGCGCTTTCGGCCGCGCGTCGTAGAATAGACGCATTTTCCATGTAGTGATCAATCAACCCCCGCACCTGTTTCTGACCTTCTTCGGAATAAAGTGCCTCGGCTCCGCGTTGCACCACGTAACTGACTCCATTGAACTTCGTGCTGTGGCGACGCGACCACAAGCCATGCAGTGCCACTTCCGCACCGTTGGAGGTGAAGCCCTTTAATTCTTTGGGAATCACCACAAATGCGCAGCGCGTTCCGGTGAATCCCCCGTTTTTGGAGAAACTGCGAAATTCCATGGCACACTGTCGCGCGCCTTCGATCTCAAAAATACTGCGGGGCAGTGAGGGATCACGAATAAAAGCACCATAAGCGGCATCATAAAGTATTACCGCCCGGTTTTCCAAAGCGTAGGCCACCCAAGCTTCAAGTTGCTCTCGAGTGGCCACCGCACCAGTAGGGTTGTTTGGATAACAGAGGTAGACCACATCTACTTTTTCCTTGGGTATGGAAGGAACAAAGCCGTTGTCCGGGGTGCAGGGAAGGTAAACAAGACCCTCGTAGGCTCCGCGCGCATCCGCTTCTCCGGTGTGACCGACCATGACATTGGTGTCCACATAAACCGGATAAACCGGATCGGTGATGGCGATACGGTTTTGTTCACCCAGAATGTCCAGAATATTACCGGTGTCGCATTTGGAACCATCCGAAACAAAAATTTCGTCGGCTGAAACCATCACGCCCGCATCAACATATTCATATTTGGCGATGGCTTCACGCAGAAATCCATAGCCCTGTTCCGGGCCGTAGCCGCGGAAGGAATCTCGAACACCGAGCTCATCCACGGCGGCATGCATGGCCAATCGGGCTGCTTCGGGCAGCGGCTCGGTCACGTCTCCAATACCACAGCGGATCAGGTTCCGGGCCGCTTCGGGATCAGACTCACAAAACGCATTCACCCGGCGGGAAATTTCCGGGAAAAGATAACCCGCTTTCAGCTTTAAATAATGTTCATTAATATACGCCATAAAGTGCGCAAAGTAACCGAAAGGCCTGGCTCGTCAACAATCGACAGCCTCATTCTAGACAACCACACACTTTGATTTGATGGAGAACTAGGTGTTCTTAAGAATATTTCATGGCCCCTTAACGCACTAAATCGAGATTAATGCCCAACGCGAGCCGCTACGTTGAACCAGAGTCGGATCTGTGTCGACCCTTTGGTTAGATGAAAATCTCTCTGCTGCCACAAGGATCCGGCCGGGCTTTCATGGTTTTTCTATTTCTAAATCCTTACAAATTTTACGAACCAATTATTCTGGCACTTCTTGATGTCGAGGGGCAGCGGATCGTCGATCTATGGATGGGTTGCCTCCCTCTCTAATAAGCACGCAGCCCTGATCAGGTAGGTGGCGCAAGAACTCACGCCGCTTCATACCGATAGTAATTCTTCGGTATAATCCTATCAGCAAACTTTCTGGCTTCCTCTCGATTAAATTCCAATGCTTCGAGAAGCATCGCGCGTAAAGAAGAAAGCAACTCTTCCTTAGTCTTCTCTTGGGCATTGACACCGGGCACTTCTTTTACCCAGCCAATCCACCAGTCTCTGTCTTGCTTTATTATGGCCGTGTAGTTCATGAGCAAAGGCTGATTGATAAACAAAAAGTCAAATACACGACTCGAAGCGTTCCCGCATTTACACCAATACCTACAGCTGATTACTCTGTATTGCGAACAACTCTTTTTATTTTTCCAGAAAAATTCACGGTCGTCAGCTCAACCCTACAAAACGCCTGCCCCTTTTTAACTTCGACACCAAAACGTGACTTCTCCAACGCAAGCCTTAGCGATAGGCTCACGACATGCACGACACTCATTTGGATACCGAGTCCGGTAAAGATATCCTCACCACCCGCCGTAAGGCCTTTCTGGTCAATATTGATCCCAAACGCTACGGCACCTTCGCCGAAATCGGAGCAGGACAGGAAGTCGTCCGCTGGTTTTTCCAAGCCGGAGGCGCCGCCGGAACCATCAGTAAATCCATTTCCGCTTATGATATGCAGGTCAGCGATGCCATCTATGGAGTCTGCGAACGCTACGTCTGCCAGGAGCGCCTTGAAGACATGCTCGACTACGAGATGAAACTGAATAAAGAACGCCTGGCCGCACAACGTGGACACCGCACGGCTTTTTTTGCCTTTGCCGACACCGTCAAAGCGGCCAGTTACAAGGGCACCGGGGAGTGTCATGGCTGGATGGGCATCAAATTCCAGTCGCACCCGCACGATGACGATAGCCAGATCATTATCCACGTCCGCATGCTGGACAAAGAAAATCAGGCCCAACAGGAAGCCCTCGGCATCGTAGGCGTCAATCTCATCTACGGAGCCTGCTTCCATTTCCATGATCCCGAGAAACTCATTTCATCCCTGCTCGATAACCTGTCCACCGCACGCATCGAAATCGATATGATCGAGTTCTCCGGTATTGAATTCCGCCATGTGGACAATCGCTTGATGAGTCTCCAGCTCGTTCAACTTGGCCTCAGCAGTGCCGCCATGTTCGGACCCGACGGCACCGTCCTCCAGCCTTCCGAATCTCTCTACAAAAAAAATATTTTGGTGGAGCGCGGCAGTTTCCGTCCGGTCTGCCTCAGCAACTCCGATATCATCCGCGCCGCACGCGAGCGTTTTCTGAAAGAAGAGGATGTTCGGGAAGAAGACATCTGCGTCCTGATGGAGCTCACTATGAACAACCTCATGGCCACCGGACAAATTGATTATCAGGATTTTCTGGCCCGTGCCGACCTGCTTCAAGCCGCAGGCCACACAGTTCTCATTTCAGATTATTTTGAATATTACCGCCTGGCCGCCTACCTCGCACGCTTCACCAAAAGAAAAATTGGCATTTGTATGGGTGCCATTTCCCTGGCCGAGCTCTTCGACGAAAAATATTATAAAAATTTGGAAGGAGGGATCTTGGAATCCTTCGGTCGCCTCTTCAAAAACGACCTTAAGCTCTATATCTACCCCTACCGGGATCGAACCACAGGCAGCCTGCTTACCACCGATAATCTCGAAATCGCCACCCACCTTAAAAAGCTTTACGGCTACCTGCTGGATCGGGGCAACATTGAACAACTTTCCAATCATGATCCCGCGGCCCTCACCGTGTTTTCACGCGATATCCTGAAACGAATCGCGGAGGGCGATTCCGCGTGGGAGAAAATGGTAGACCCACGGGTCGCTACATTGATTAAAGAACGTTGTTACTTCGGGTATTGCACGAAAGGCGATTGAGATCTGACATTTCCTTTTTTTGCAAAGGCTGGGAAACGCAGTACGATTCCGCATGGAATCATTGGATTCATCGTCCTACCAACGTGTTCGCCTGTGGAGTGGCGTCACCACCATCGGCCTGCAACTCACCGCCGTGTGGAGCCTTTACCTCATGGTGCTGCCGCTGCATGCCCTTCCTGAACACCCGCTTTTCGTTCTACTGGCGGGTCTTGTTTTTACGCTGGGCTGGGCCGCACTGTTCCTACCTCTGGAAATTCTGACCGGCCATGCTGTAGAATCGGCGGTAGGCCGCACCCGACAACCACTCTTCAAATGGCTGCAAGACTGGTTCAAAAGTCAGCTCCTTACCCTGCCCGGGATAGGGATCGGTTTCTGCCTTTTTGCATGGATCGCTCCACTAAACTGGAGCACTACCCTAGGGGTGGCTACGCTGTTATTCTTTCTCGTATGGCTCTTCACCCGGTTCCTCAACCTTCTTTTTAATGCCTTGATGCGCCCCTATCTCAAGCACCATCCTGAGCTGGAACACAACATCAACCAACAACTCGAAAAATGGTCTTGCTCCCCCATCAAGCTGAGCATTCTTGATGATGGAGGAGACGAGGGGGTCAATGGAATGATCATGCCCGGAAAGCCGCCCTCCATCCCCTTCACGATCAACGCCCATGCATCCGACTCGTTAACCCCTTGGGAACTCGCTGCGCTGGCCGCAAGGGAACAGTGGTTTATGAAATCTCAGTTCTGCATGAACTTTAAAATCAAGTTCCTCCGAATCAGCCCACGCACGCTTAGCCACCTTGTTTGCTCATTTTGGATCGCGACCGGCTTCATCATCGCTTGTAGTTTTCCCGGATTGATTCTTCCGGCCCACCATGCCATCCACTACGCGCTGGGCGGGTTGGCGCTCTTCACCACATGGTGTTTTTTAGCTCTGCTCACGTGGCCCCCCTTGAGCAACCACCACATGCTCCAAGCGGATGCCCACCTCGTTTCTCTCATCGGAGCCGAATCCACCCAAAATCTCCTGGAAAAAATCCAACGCCTTAACGGAAGCGATACCCATCTTCACGCGGCCAAAGAGCATGTGTTTCATCCGATCCCGTCCCTCAACCGCAGAATCCAGTCCCTCCGACTTCTCCATCAACCATCGACTCCATGAACCTTATACCCCGTCTCCTCTTCCTCATCACGGCCTGTCTGGGCAACCTCATTTCCCGCTCGCTGCATTGTCAAACCGGCCGTCCGCGGAGATGGTTCTTCCCCCCGAATTGGTCATAATTTCTCCCTCATCACCTTAAAAACCACTCGCTCTGGCCAGTTCAAACGCTAGTTTGATCCGATGAAAGATCTTGAAGAAGGATCCCAGCTTGCGCTTGATTTCAAAAAGCTTAAAAAGGTTGCCTCCACCGGGCACGATCTCCTCCCGGTTGTCGTTCAACATGCCGAATCAAAAGAAATTCTAGTGGTGGCCTATACCAACGATCTGGCGTTTCAACACACCCTTGATACCCGGATTGTCACCTTTTGGAGTTCCTCCCGGAATGAATTGTGGATCAAAGGAAAAACCTCCGGAGACACCCTCCGGCTAGTGGAAGTCCGCGTCAACTGCGAACAAAACTCCCTCCTATATCTAGCCCTTCCCGAACAAGGTGGCGTCTGCCATACCCACGACGCTGACGGCCACACCCGTCCCACTTGCTATTACCGCCGCCTCTTACCCGACGGAGCGCTAGAGTTCATCGACTGATCCCAAGCAAAGGGTTGCGCCCCTATTGTGCCCTTCATGACCCTAATCCCCTGAAGGCAAATCAGGAGGATAGCTCCACGTGGGGTCGCGCCAGGCCTTCCACACAAAGCACAGGATGGCCACCATCCCCCAACCCAATCCCACCACCACTCCACAATCGATCATTCCTCTCCAAGGGTGCGGCATCGATCTCACCAACACAATCAACCCTATCACCCCTGCGGTAACCACATAGGTCACTACCATGCGCTTACGTGTGGCGTGAAAAAAACCCATACAAAATAGCGGCGCTAGAATACCGCGCCACCCTGTGCACTCCATCAGCAGTGTCCGTGCCCGGGATACCACTCTCGGAGAAAACTGTTTTTGAAATGCCCGGTAGCCTTCCGAATAAGCCATGAAGACCAGAATCAACACAAACACCACTCCATGCCACACGCTCCAGCTCATCTCAAAGGCATGACGGGCTTCCCACCCCAGCCTCCAACATGCCTGACCCAGTATCAGCAGTACTCCCGCCACACCCCAGAAGGCGGCGACTCGGCGGTAGATCGGAACAGACATGAGACAGGAAAATAAGTCGTCTTCTGTTTCCTGCCAGTGCAAAGTGTTGGGGTGACTCCACAAAACCCCTCTTCTGATACCACTGATACCATCCGTTTTCGCAGTAAAGTGGATAGCTGGTTAGTCTGGCTCATGGTTCTCGTTCTGGCCATACCATTGATCTGGGTGGCGGTGCTGGCATGGCAAACCGGTGATGCCCGACCGTTCATTTTTGTGGCGATTTCCGAGGCGATTACAGTCGGTTTGATGCTTTTGGTGGCGATGCCGGTCTGGTATGACGTGTCACCGGATGAACTCATCGTCCGTGCGGGGGTGATGCGATGGGTGGTTCCCCTGCCGTCCATCCGCTCCATCCGCCCCTCCTTTAGCCTCATCAGCTCTCCTGCTTGGTCCATGGATCGCCTGCGTATCGA
This sequence comes from Methylacidiphilales bacterium, assembly GCA_050329585.1. Lineage (GTDB taxonomy): Bacteria > Verrucomicrobiota > Verrucomicrobiia > Methylacidiphilales > JBCBYL01 > DAIPIT01. Next base: position 12,708 of record JBHJOR010000052.1, read on the forward strand.
TTACGACAATCAAGGCCACCCCGCCTTCATCCTGATCTCCCCGGATGACCGCGCACGCTTCATGGAACTCATCGAGAAAAACCGCTCCGGCTCCTGAAGATGCCCGGCTACCGGAATACGATTTTGGTAATCCGCAGATTCAACGCCTTGGAAAGCTGTTCAGGCAACTCGCGCCGACCCCGCAGACGAAAACTGACCGAGGGATTCAGCGATTGGCAATACGCGATGCCTTTTTCTTTATTGATGTAGTTTAAGGAAACCTGCTGAGCATCCTCCACCCCCACCAGCTCCTGCCAGACATGTTGCAGGGGTGTGGGTGCGGTCTTTTGGCGGGCGGATATTTTGCGCACCAAGCGCTGCATCCATAATAGCCGCGCGGTGCGGGCCCGCTGTTCCACGTCACTGGCTGGCACTCCCGAATGCTGATCCAAGTGAGCTTCATAACGCATACGTTCGGTGGAAGTCATGGTGCGCCCCTCCTGCTGGAGGATCTGTTGTTCCACTTTATTCATCCCGGCTTCCCGAGCTAATAGACGATCGTAAACCGCATTCTCCACCTGCTGGCGCATCCAGTCGACGGTTCGGCCTGCGGCCTCTCGTTCCGCAGCTTCTGGATTGGCAGACAGCTTGGAACGCCAGTGAGATAACTCTTCTTTTAAAAAACGTTCATAGTCCTCTTTAAGAACCAGAAGATAAGGCCGTTCTTGGGTGCCACCGATATAACGGTGGATGCCGGAAGCCTCCACACCCTCGCGTTTGGCCCGCGATTTATGGCGACGATCCAATTCAAGACGCCGATACGTGGCCCACTCGCGTTTTTTTTCCTGACTCACGACCTGACTTTAATCCTCCAAGTCATTTGAGCAAGATCATCATGCAGGGTTGCCTTAGTGCTACAATTCGTGACATGTTTGACAAATGACGCGCTCTCTCACTGCGGTTCTGATTCAGGAAGGCGACGGATTCGTCGCCTTATGCCATGAGATAGATGTTGCCAGCCAAGGAAACTCTGTCGTAGAGGCTAAAGATAATCTCAGAGAGGGGGTAGAGCTTTTTTTTGAATGTGCCTCAACCAAAGAAATCACGGAACGACTTTCCTCTGAATCTTTTATCTCAGCGTTGGAGGTAAGCATTGCCCAAGCTGCCACCGCTCTCAGGAACTGAAGTTTGTAAAATTCTAGAAAAGCATCGTTTCACCAGCGTGAGGCAGCGTGGTAGCCATCTAATAATGCAACTTACTCTGGACGACTCTACTATTACGGTTCCTGTTCCCAATCGCAAAGAATAGAAACTAGGCACCCTGAGATCCATCATACGCCAAAGTTCTCTGCCTTTTCTCTTTTTCAAACATAATAAATGATTCGGAGGGTTTAGCTAAATCGAGCATTCGATTTAAAGGGTGTCCTTGCCGTGTCTGCGTTCTTGGGTTAGCAAGTCAAAGTGTCTTTTGAAACTGCCAATGATTATATGCTTCATCCGTTGGACAGTGCGGTTCGTCACGTTTACGTTCATATTCCCTTTTGCACCCACATCTGCCCCTATTGTGCGTTTTACAAAACCCGCAATCTCACGTCAGCGATGCGACCGTTTTTACCCGCATTGCAACGCGAGGTCGAGTGGAGTATCCCCCGCTTGGCCATCAAGCCCGAAACGGTTTTTTTCGGTGGAGGCACGCCCTCCGCACTTAGCCTGAGCCAAATCCGGGAGCTGGATGCGTGGTGGCCGTGGCACCACATTCCCGAATTCACATGGGAAACCAATCCCATGACGGTCAGCGCGGCCAAGATCGAGGCTCTCCAGCATTTAGGCGTCAACCGCATAAGCCTCGGGGTTCAGGCCTTCGATGTTGCCTCACTGCAACTCTTGGGTCGCACTCACCGGGCGTCGGATGTCGTTACCACTGTCCAGCGTCTGCGCCATGGTGGCCTCCATAATATCAACATCGACCTCATGTTCGCGCTGCCCGGACAATCCATGCAAACATGGCGTGAAAGCGTGGAACAGGCTTTGGCACTGAAACCGACTCACATGTCGCTTTACGAGTTAACGTATGAGGAAGATACCGAGTTTCTGCAAAAAGTTTCGCTGGGCGATCTGGTTCCTTCAGATCTCGGACGCGAGATGCATCTGTGGGCGATAGAATTTCTGACCGAACAGGGTTTCCGACACTACGAGGTTTCCAACTTCGCACGTCCCGGGTTTGAGGCTGCACATAATCTGGCCTGCTGGAGAGGATCCGATTACGTCGGCTTCGGACCCAGCGCCTGCTCCACGGTCGGCTTGCAACGTTGGAGAACAGTTGCCGATATTACGGTCTATGCGGCCAATCCACTCCAGCGGGAATGGGAGCCACTGGATCCGTCGGTGCGGCGATCCGAGCAGATCATCTTGGGCTTGCGAACCTGCGAGGGCATACCACGCGATTGGCTTTCTGATCGCGATTCCCTAGTGCAGGATTTTGCCTCACAGGGATGGTTGACTTGTGAATGCGATCGAGTGATTCTCACTTCTTCCGGCATGATGGTGGCTGATTCTATATTGGATCATTTTCTCAACCTACCTTGATGTCGGTAGCAACTTTTTTTATGAACACCAACAAGGCACACTTCGAAGTCAGAGCACCCGGCCGCGCTGAGGTCTTAGGAAATCACACCGATTATAATGAGGGCTTGGTGCTCTCCATAGCCATCCACGTCGGCACTACCATCGAAGTGAAGCCTTTGGAAGGTCGAACCCTGCGTCTGGCATCACGCGGCCTCGGACAGGAATGGGAAGGTAATCTCGATCATCTTGAACCCCTCACTTCTCCCGGACCTACCTGGCCGAATTACATCATTGGCGTGGCCCAAGGACTGATGGATCGCGGCGTATCACTACATGGCGCTGAATTTTGTATCTCTTCAAACCTTCCCATCGGAGCCGGCTTGAGCAGCAGTGCTGCTTTGGAAATGGCGGCCGTTCTTGCTTTTCAAAACCGCTGTCATTTTGAGATGACCGCACTGGATTTGGCCCGAGTGGGCCAGTCGGCCGAGCACCGCTTCGCCGGCGTCAAGTGCGGCCTGCTCGATCAAATCTCGGTTCTCTGCGGGAAAAAGAATCATCTCACCTTTATTGACTGCCGCAGCTTCGAAATTCGACATCTTCCGTTTCCTGATGACTGGGTTTTTGTTTTGGCCCATTCCGGTGTCAACCACGCTCTGACGGGTGGAGAATACAACGAGCGCCGAGAAGCCTGCGAACGTGCGGCGGCGGCTCTCGGATTGAGATCTCTACGCGATATCACTCCCGGTGAGCTGGATGCCAGACAGGACGAGTTGGATTCCCTCACCTTCCGCCGGGCCATGCATCCTGTAGGAGAAACCGCTCGCGTGGCCCATGCCGTAAGCTGTTTGGCACGGGGAGATGCCGATTCCTTCGGTCGTCTGATGCGTGAGTCTCACGACAGCTCCATACGTTATTTTGAAAATAGCTGTCCGGAACTTGATTTTTTAGTTGATACCGCCTGCGCTCATCCTGCTTGCGCGGGCGCACGCCTAAGCGGAGGGGGATTTGGTGGTGCCACGATCAACTTGGTAAGAGCCAAGCAGGTCGAAGAGTTTTCTAAGGCATTGTCTGGAGCCTATTTGGCCCACTACGGATCAGAACCTCTTCTGCTGTCCACCGCTCCGTGCGACGGTGCCCAAGTGGTTTGATTTCCGGGGTTCCTCCCAAGATCAAGATTTACTTGAGAGTTACTAAGAGTTGCCTAAGCGATGGGCGAGTGCCACCGCTTTTTCGCCATCGGCTTTCAGCACCAGATTGCCACCCGGATCCAGAAATAGCTCCAGACCGTCGACGTTGATGGATCTCTTTAGCAACCCTTCCAGACGTTTGGCACTTAATTCATGCTGCTGCCCATCGCTTTGTTCGACCATCAGCTTGTTATCAGCTGATCGCACCAGCGCCAAGGCCATCCCTTTGGATTCAAAATGTAATTTTTCACCCTCACTCACCTGGTTCAGCAACTCAGGGTGTAGTATCATCCCGAAGTGGAACACCGCCGGTTTTTTCCAGACAGCCATCCATGTTGAGCTTTCTTGATCAAAGGAAACTCGCGCACGTTTCATCAACGCGGTGTCTGCGGTCAAATCCGAGAGTGGAAGTTGGTCTAACTTGGACGGAGGCTCTTCCAGGACTTTGATTTTTTTTCGGATTTCGTCAGCGGAGCTTACCGCCTTTTCCGCCACTTCCACTCCCAAATCCTGCATCATTTCAGGCAATTTAATGACCAGCCGGGCCACAAAGGAATCCTGAATTTTCAGACGGGCAAAAAACGCCTCAGCCATGCCGCGCTCTTCTTCCAATAAAGGGTCTAAATCATCGGGCGATACCGGCGTAGCCCCTGTCGCTACTTCCTCTTCCGAATCTAAATTTAGGATCAATTCCGGCCCCGTTACATCGATCTGTGGCACCGCTTCACTCATATCGGATCCCTCCACCCTGACCGCCCCCAGACAGAATAAAACTGCCATCATTGCCATGAAGCGGATTTTTTTAGGCGTCACACTAATAACTTAACACACTTTTTACGCTTTTGTACAGAAAATTGTAAGGTTTTTTAAAAAAATCTTTCCTCGCTCAAAGGGATGTTATGTTGTGAAAATTGTGCACGTTGCCCGCATGCGATTATTCCGAATCATCTTATGGACTTGGCTTACCCTCTCTCTGGTTCTCCTTAGTTCCTGCAAGCCTCCGGGCCTAAAGTGGGATCGGGACCGTCCCGGAGAGGATTCCCTGATCTTAGTGCGCAACACCCGTGTCGTGGTGGGGTTGTCCCCAGACCAACCCGGAGAAATCGTCGTCTATCGCTCACCTTGGGGTCGTAATCTTCTACTTCCGCCTCATTCCGAACAGCCTGCCACCGTTTGGAATGAAGGTTCAAACACTGCCTCGAATCATTGGCTGGTCAAAGAACGGAGCAGTAGTCATGTCCGCTGGGAATCTGGAAATGGCTTGAAATCCATCCAGATTCGACTCCATCCCGACGGACTGTTGGAACGCTCATGGCACGGCACATCGGGATTGTCATCATCCACACAGTGGCATCCACGCTGTTCACTTTATTTTTTAAATCCTGAAGGCGAGGGTGCGGCTGACACCAGACTGGTGGACATCCGTCCCGCACTCCGCGCACATCAAACTACTTCTTCTGAAGTTGTCACTCCCACTCAATTCCATCCCCTGCCGCAGAGGGGTTGGGTTCTCTTGTATGGAAGCGACGCTATCGAGGTGCGTGTCCGCAACCCAGTATCTCGAGCTACACTAAGCGTACGCTCGCCCGACCCAAACCATACCCCTTCTTCCCTCACCGTCAGTTGGAGTGCTGAGCCATCGCCTCCATCGCAGTCCTATGTTGAAACGTGGCTGCGCCACGATTATCAACAACCCAATACCTACGCGGCTGAAAGTCAGTTTATCTCTAACCTATGGAGTCGTCCCTCACTACGTAGATAGCCCACTATCCAAGATTGCCTCATGCTTCTATTCTTTTTTTCCAATGACAAAGGAATAATTCACCTCATCTTGATCTCCACATCTTCATCTTAACCATGAAAACCGAACACGCCGTCAAAGAACGCTACGCTGCCGCTTCCCAGATCCAGGAACCCGCCCTGTGCTGCCCGGTGAATTACGATCCCCACTACCTCAAGGCCATCCCCGCCGAAGTCATCGAACGCGACTACGGCTGCGGCGATCCCTCCAAGCACGTCCGCCCCGGCGAAACCGTGCTCGACCTCGGCTCCGGCGGCGGTATCGACGTCCTCCTCTCCGCGCAGCGCGTCGGTCCGACGGGCCACGCCTACGGCCTCGATATGACTGACGAGATGCTCGACCTAGCGCGCCGCAACGCGACCGCTGCGGGCGCCACGAACGTCACTTTCCTCAAGGGGCA
>JBHJOR010000030.1:0-38136 GCA_050329585.1 Methylacidiphilales bacterium
TTGGGCTGGTAGGTGCTGGATCCCATTACAAAGAGGTGGTTCCATCACTGACACCAAGGATGTTGCTGAGCCCTGTAGGAGAGGTTCGAGTCGCTGACGCCCGCGCCATGAGCGCATCGGGCTCATATTCCTCACCCGCAACAAGTGGACTGCCATCAATCACTGCACCGGCATCCATGTGCCAATGGGGTTCAAACGCTTCGTTTACCGAGTCATAACCCACCCCGATATCGCCATGGCCGGACGTGTAGATGGCTTGCGCGATGACGGGAGTGGACGTGGCGAGCCACATTACGGTGGCGATCAGAGCGAGGATGGAGGATGGGAGGGTTGTGTTTTTTATGGTTGGTTCCTTATTTGCATGTGAATGTTCATTATCAGTTTGAGGTATAAAATCAATGTTCTTGGCGGATCGTTTCCCATTGCGGGTAGGGATCAGGAAGGTGAACCCAAGAGGTTTCACCGGATTCCATCTCGTCGGGAGTAAGAAGGGCTGATTCCAACATGGCCTGCAGAAGTTGCGTATCCATCTCCTGGCCAATGACCACCAGCTCCTGCCGGCGGTCGCCATACGGTTTTTCCCACCGCTTAACGATTCCCTCAATGGCCTCATCGTCATCCGGCCATTGTGATTTGGGCATCGCTGCCCACCAAAAGCCAGCCTGGCTGAAGCTGCTGGTGGCACCGGCGCGGGAATACAGAAAGGCATGTTCCATCCGGCTCGCCAGCCAGACAAAACCCTTGGCGCGAATCACCCCCGACCATTTTTGCTGGGTGATGCGGTGGAAACGATCCGGGTGAAAAGGCCGACGGGCACGGAATACAAAGTGGGATATGCCGTATTCCTCGGTTTCGGGCACATGTTCTCCATTGAGTTCTTTCAACCAGAGGGGCGACTGGGCCGCTTTTTCAAAATCAAAACGCCCGGTGCCCATGATTTTGTCCAGAGGAATGCGCCCATGCTGACTGATGAGCACTTCCGCCTCGGGATTCAAAGCCCGGACGCAGCGGATAACCTGATCGAGATGCGCCGCATCCACCAGATCGGCTTTGTTGACCACCACCACATCCGCAAACTCCACCTGATCTGTCAGGAGATCCGATAGGGAACGTTCATCCATTGCATCGCGCTCCAGAGAACGATCCTTCAGAATCTCGCGTGCGTTGAAATCATTAAGGAAGTTTCGGGCATCCACCACGGTGACCATGGTGTCCAAGCGCGCCGCATCGGAAAGCCCGCGGCCCTCCTCATCGGTGAAGGTAAACGTTTCCGCCACCGGTAGAGGTTCAGAAATGCCGGTGGATTCAATGAGGAGATAATCAAACCGCCCTTCTTGGGACAAGGCCGCCACCTCTCTTAACAAATCTTCCCGCAGGGTGCAGCAAATGCAGCCATTACTCATCTCGACCAATTTTTCTTCGCTGCGGCTCAGGTTGGCACCGCCTTGAGCCACCAGCGCGGCGTCAATATTGACCTCGGACATGTCATTGACAATCACCGCCACCCGTTTGCCATCACGGTTGTTAAGAACATGATTCAGCAGGGTGGTTTTACCCGCTCCGAGAAAGCCGGAGAGCACGGTAACGGGCAGCCGTCGATCCGCTGTATTGATAAAAAGAGCCATGGAGCAAATACCATGACATTGCTTTATTGATAGTCAATTATCATTTTAAAAGGTTGATGGGCGTCTCCACGCCAGCACCAACCAACCGGTCAGCAGCAAGAGCCCGCCGACCGGAGTCACGCTTCCGATCCATCCACGTTGGGTCAGGCAGAGCAGATAAAGACTTCCTGAAAAAAGCACCACCCCTGAGGCCATCAGCCACCATGCCCGATGCGGAAAGGGTCTCAGTGCACAAAGCACCACCAATAAGACGGCATGCGCTAAATGATAGATGGCTGCCGTTTTCCATACTTCCAATCTGCCGGTTTGCTCCAGCAGGGGTGCGAGACTGTGTGCGCCGAACGCTCCAAGTGCCACAGCCAGAGCTCCCAACAAAGCGGCGATTCTCCAAGGCCAGACCAGCTCCTTTTTCTCCTCGCTACACATAGGTGGCTTCTATTGCAGCAGTTCCTGAAGCTCTTCCCAGCTCAGGTTCTGGATAAAGGCATCTTCGCTGATCAAAGTGTTGGCAATCATCTCCATTTTCTTTTTTTGAAGATCCACGATTTTTTCCTCCACCGTGCCCCGGGCAATGAGTTTGTAGGAGTTGACCACCCGGGTTTGTCCGATGCGGTGGGCGCGCGCGGTGGCCTGCTCCTGCACGGCGGGGTTCCACCACGGGTCGAAGTGGACAACGGTGTCCGCCGCCGTGAGATTGAGCCCGGTGCCGCCCGCCTTGAGGCTGATGAGAAAGACGGGGATTTCCGTCGAATTCTGGAATTTTTTCACTTCCGCTTTGCGATCCAATGTCGAGCCATCCATATAGCAATAACGGATCTTTTTGCGGGTAAGCTCTTCTCCTATGATTTTAAGCAACCGCACAAACTGACTGAAGACCAGCAGGCGGTGATCGCCATCCATGGCCTGCTCAAGTAGCTCCATGAAGTAATCGATTTTAGCCGAGGGTTCTTTCCATGCTTTTTCATGCTGGATAGGAAGAAGTTGGAGGTGGCAACAGGCTTGGCGAAGTCGCATCAAGGTAGTCAGAACGGTGAGGCGGCGTTGCTCGATACCGTCTTGGCCGGAAGCATTAAAGACCATCTGACGAGCTTTGGTGAGAATTTCATTGTAGACCGCTTTTTGTTCATCGCTGAGATCACAGTAGGCGATTTGGTCGATTTTGGCGGGCAGTTCACGGACGACCTGTTTTTTGGTGCGCCGCAGGATGAAGGGACGCACGCGCTGGCGCAGACGGGTTTGGGCGGCCGGGTCACCGGCTTTCAGGATCGGAAGCTCATATCGGGTTTTAAATTCCTTGGCCGAACCGAGGTATCCCGGCATCAGGAAGTCGAAGATGGACCAAAGATCGAAAGGTGAATTTTCCAGCGGGGTTCCGGTCAGCACAATGCGGGAATCGGCATTGAGTTGTTTGACGCTTTTGGCGTTCTGACTGGTGCGATTTTTAATGAATTGAGCCTCATCGAGGAAAATAATATCGAAGTGGTGGCTCTGATAAATTTCGAGATCACGACGCAGAAGGGCGTAGGAGGTGATGACCAGATCGTGTTCACCTATAGCAGAAAAGAGTTTTTTTCTAGCGGGGCCGTGAAGAACCAACGTTTTGATGTCGGGCACAAATTTGAGAACTTCGTCGTGCCAGTTAAAAACAAGGGAAGTCGGGCAAATAACCAGTGCGGGATTGGGGAGATGGGGGTGCCCGTTGCCGTTCGAACGGCGGCGGTGTTTGAGGTAAGCGAGAGCTTGGAGCGTTTTTCCTAATCCCATTTCATCGGCCAACACCCCGTGGAAGTGATTGCAACCCAGGTAGTGCATCCAAGAAATGCCCTCGCGTTGATAGGGGCGGATGAGGTGAGCGAGAGCAGGATCTGGTTCGACCGGCTCGACATGATTGAGTGAATCGGGCGGAGTCCAGTCCGAGGTTTCATCCAACTTCCAGTTGTTTTCTTTGAGCGCCTCGCCGAGGTAGCCGCAGAATCGTTTTTGCAACTGATAGCGTCCTCCCTCTTGTTGAACCTGACAATCATGCAGCACTTCGTGGAATTCTTTTACCGCTCGACTAGGCAGTAGAGCGATGCGTCCGGAGGCCAGCCGCTGGTGACTAACGCCTTTTTCCAGGAGCTGGCGGACTTCGAGACCTGAAAGCTGGCTGCGTCCGGACTGCTCCCGAAACTGAATGTCCATGGAGAGCCAGTCCTGACCCGTATTCTGGATACTGAGGATGGGCTCAATCAGATCGCATTGATCAGCCACTCCTTGAAGGCGCTCAGTGAGAATGATTTCCCATTGTTGTTGCCAACGCGGGAGAATGTTGGCCATGAAATAGCCCACGCGGGATTCTGGGGAAAGGGTGTAAAGGTCGGGGTTTCGTTTACCGGGGAGGAAGCCCGCCTGAAGGATTTCGTTGCGCACACGATCCTCCGCCCTTCGGTCGGTGATGTAGAAGCGATTGGGGTTGGCGGGGTCGGGACGCCAATCCTCAGCGCGGGGCAACGGATTCAGTTTTCCATTACGGGCCGCCGAAGTGGTCGGGCTTTCCGAGCCTTGGATGATTTCAGTATGATCCGGATAAACCGCCTGAACCTGGCAGCTGAGGCCTGAGAGCATGCCATCAAGTTGGAGGCGGATGTGAGGACGTTGCTTTTTGAATTCGAAGTGTTCGCATTCCGGTGCCAGTACGACTTCGACCTGACGATCCAGATAACTCATTTCATGATTAAAAAAATGGGCGAGTTCCGCACGGGGAATGTTCCGGGAACCGCCGCGCAGACCAAGGTATTTGAGAGGCAGGCCATTCAGTTGAACCAATTGATCGCCCTTAAACCACCATTGACCGGTTTTGGATTGTAGGACCTGGCCTTCGCCATTGGCGGCATCTTCCAAGCGAAGCAAAAGATTTCCATCCGTCTCCAAAGAAACACACAAGCGTGATTTTTGCTGGGGCGGTGGAATAGAAAGCGGTTGTTTTTTTCCCAGCCAGAGGTTGGGGTGGCCCATGAGCAGCTTGAGAAATTCCCCGGCATCTTTGGCGGGGAGTATCCATCGACTTGGGAGACGATCTTGATTGTAGGAACGAATGGCATCCAAGGCGGTGGCATCCGCATCCGAAAGAGCAAACGGCTCCAGTCCGGCACGTTTGACGATTTGCTCCAATGGCTGTGGTGCTCCGTCATTGATGGATCCTTGGACAAGGACCGGGATTTCACCGGAATGCCACGCCTCGACGAATTTAACTGGAAAAAGAATTTCGAGCCGCAGTTGAGGAGCCGTATCGGCGGCTTCGGTATTCAAAATGTAGGTCAACCGGTGTTCCTCTGGCGCCGTATGATCGGCAGGCGGGGGGATGATCGCGGACTCTTCCAAAGTCCGGCCTAAATGCGCCAGACCAAGGGCGATCACGTGACAACAAATAGTTCCATATTCCCGCGCTTGGCGACAGGAGCAGAGGTTTTCCACCTCAGAAAGGCGCGCTCCGATGTGCAGACGGGCATTGACCGAACTGGTGCCGGTCATGACCCTTCCATAAAGGAGAGGAGGTTCCCACGTCACGGACTCCACCTTCCCCGCTTGCACGAGAGCTTCAGCTTCTTTCATTGCCCGCCAGCCTCCAATTTCCATCAGAAACTTACGGTCAATGACCAACGTGTCGGCTTGTTCCGTTGGCATACAGATACAGAATATTAACCGCAGATGAGAGTTCGTCGCAAGCTTGAGTTTATCATGATGCGTCTTTCTGGAGTGGAGTCATTAAAATGTAACCTTAAACAGAGCAAGGTATGGGCCACCTCTGCTGGTTTTGGATTCATTAGTGTAAAAACTGCGGGCGAAACATTACTCTTGTAAGTAGATTCATGTCAGGGCGATAGTCCAAAGCAATGAAACGGGGGAATACAACCGGGCCGGCGGTGCGGGTTATGGTCGCCATTATGGGATCTCGCGTTCTGGGCCTGGTCAGGGATGTGGTTTTGAATTCTATTTTTGGAGCCGGGGCGGTTTTGGACGCCTTTTGGACCGCCTTCCGCATCCCCAATCTGCTGCGCGACTTGCTGGCCGAAGGCGCACTATCGGTATCCTTCACCACCACATTCTCTAAAAAGGTGGCCCGCGACGGAAAGGAAGCCGCTTTTGGATTGGCCCAAGCCATGTTGACCAGCATGTTGGTGCTGCTTGCCGTGGTCACCGCACTGGGTATGTGGTTCAGTCCGGAAATCGTGGCCGTGGCCGCCAAAGGATTTGATCCCGCCAAACAGGAGCTGACCGCGGAGCTGACCCGGATTCTGTTTCCCTTTATTCTCTTCGTATCTCTGGCGGCGGTATACATGGGTCTTCTCAACACCTTGGGCAGTTTCGGATTGCCTGCTTCCGCCTCCACCGCCTTCAACGCGGTCAGCATTTTAACCGGGTTGGCGCTAGGTTACTGGATCGACCCCACTCTGGGTGCCGAATCCATCGTCGGATTTGCCATGGGCACCGTGCTGGGTGGCGCGGCCCAACTCCTGATCCAGATGCCCAAAGCCGCTTCGCTGGGATTCAAACTGCGTCTGAACTGGAACTGGAAAGACCCCGAGTTGCGCAAGATATATCTGCTCTCACTTCCGGCGATCGCCGGGGTGGCGGCGGTGCAGATCAATGTGCTGGTAAATCAGTTTTGGGCCTCTTTCATGGGTGATGGCTCGGTGACTTACTTCAACAACGCTTTCCGGCTGATGCAACTTCCCATTGGATTATTCGGCGTAGCAGTCGGCATGGTCACCCTACCCTCCGTCAGCACTTCAGCGGCGGAACACAATATGCAACATTTCCGCTGGAAAGTAGTCGAAGGTCTAAAACTGGCGCTTTTCCTGACCGTCCCTGCCTCACTCGGATTATGCTTTATGGCCGAACCCATCATCGGACTGATTTACGAGCACGGCCGTTTTGAAGCACACGATACCGTCGCTACCGCACGGCTTCTTCAAGCCTTCACACTGGGATTGGCCGGTTACGCGTGTATCAAAGTTTTAGCACCCACCTTTTACGCGCTCGATATGCCGCGGGTGCCGGTTTGGATCAGCGTAAAAGCCATTGGATTGAATCTGCTTTTTACGCTGATTCTCATCAAAGGCTTCGGCATGGGGTTGATGGCACTGCCTTTATCCATTTCACTGGTAGCGCTCCTGAATCTCTTCCAACTGGCGCTAGCTCTCAGTCGTAAGCTGGGGTCCATCACGACGGGCACCGACTTTCCGGCCTTTATTCTTAAGATGTCACTACTGACCTTGCTTTTTCTCGTATTGCTGGCGTCCATCCATGGACTGATCGGCTGCCGGATCTCCGGAAACCTTTTCCGCCTGGCGTATCTCGGAACAGGAGTGCCCATCTTGGCGGGAGTCTATTTCTGGATGGCTTGGAAATTAGGCTTCGAAGAAGTGGATCAAATCCTTGCCTTGCTCAAACGCAAAACAAGCCGAACAGCCCTTCCATCAACAATCCAAGAATAAGCACACCGGTAATCATCGGCAAGATCGCCAGGGTCCTGCTTTATTTGCTTTGTCATCCCTGGCATCTCGTGCGCTACCTAAACGAATCCGTCCTCTGTAAGCACACCCCGCTTCAACTCGGTCTTCCATGGATTTCCCATCAAGCCATCGATTTTCTAAATGATTATCTTAATCCTAACCACGAAGTGGCTGAATGGGGTGGAGGCGTCAGCACACTCTACTTTGCCGCACGCACCCGCAACGTGACATGCATTGAGAGTGACAAGCAATGGATGTTCCAAATCTCGACTGAAGCCGAGCGCTGCGGTTACAAAAATATCCGTCTGCGGTTGCATCCTTTTGATGCCCATGACGCCCGGGCATTTATGACTTCCGACTACTTGCTTTCCATACGCGATCAAGTTTTCGACGTCATTCTGATAGATGGTTTCGAGCAGGACGTTCCGTTGAGAACACTTTGTTTCCATGTAGCCGAAGCACAAATCCGAAAGGGAGGAATCATTATAGTGGACGATTCTTCGCGCTATCCGGTGCTTCGCACCCAACATCACGCCCGTTATGTCCGGACGCTCCGTTCCACCGGCCCGTGCCGGCTGGGCATCACCAGCACTGACATCTTCTTTTACTGACGCCAGGTGACCACCGTCTCCACCAGTGCCGCCACGGACTCCGTCCGGGCGGTTGGAAGGATGCCATGACCCAGATTGAAGATATAACCATGGTGATCAGTCATCGACTCCAATAAAGCTCGGGTGGCCTCAACAACTCTCTCCGGTTCCAAACCCAGAAGACAGGGATCCAAATTCCCCTGCACCCCTGTGCGGCTGGCCACTCTGCGGGCCGAAACGGGTAGGTCATGCGTCCAATCGAGTCCCAACGCCCGGGCTCCCGAATCCGCCAGAGCATCCAGGTGGGAACCCATACCGCGCACAAAAAGTATCACCGGAACCCGCGCCTTAAGCCTTGAAATAATTTGTCGGCTCCACCTCAAACTCCATTCCTCATATTGCGCTCCCGGACATGCCGGAGCTGCGGAATCAAACAACTGCACCGCATCCACTCCGGCCAACGCTTGCGCCTCCAGATATTCACCAACCGCCGCTGTCAGCATTTCTAATAACTTCTGAAAAGCTGCGGGTTGTGCCAGTGCCAAAGCCTTGGTCACCTCAGCATGATGCGCACCGCTGCCATCGATCATATACGTAGCCAGCGTCCAAGGCGTTCCCGAGAATCCCAACAGCGCGTGATCATTACCAAGTTCTTTTCTAAGTCGCCGCTGGGCTTCCATCACATAATCCAGCCGAGCAATCAGATCACGCCCGTCAAGTTGGTTGATGTCTTCCGCACTGCGCAAAGGGGCGGGCATGGAAATCCCTTTGGAATTATCAAAATGATAATCCACACCGAGCGCCTGAGGAACCACCAGAATATCACTAAAGGTAATGGCCGCATCAAGGGCATAACGACGTAGCGGCATCAGGGTGATTTCCACCGCCAGATCCGGAGTCTCCACCATTTCACGAAAGGTGTGGATTTCTTTCAGTGCCCGGTATTCAGGCAGGTAGCGCCCGGCCTGACGCATGATCCAGACCGGAGGACGATCCACGGGAAGACCCTCCAACGCATTCAGAAACCGTTGCCGTGATGTCACCCTTGACCGCCCTCTTCAGTTTCTGAAATATCGGTCTTCCGGAATGCGGTAGCGTTCCAAGACACGAGCAGTGGATAAATCCATGGAGGTGGAATCCATAATCAGTGTCCGCACCAGCTGATCAGGAAAGAAGCGCACCACATGAAAACCGTCCAATGGATTCTTGAGCGCCTCGGCCACATCCTGCACCGTAGAAATAGGTCGGTCATTAATGCGATCGACAATCAGCTGGCCATGATCTTCATAACCCCGATTGTAAGGATCAGGCAGCACTCCCGATATAACAACCAAGCTATTACGATCAGTGACCGGGCGGCGGTAGTCGTAGTATTTCAAAAGAAAAGGTGCGTTGGCACCATGGGCAGCTAAGTAAGGGCCTATCACCGATTGATAAACAAACCCTCCCGCAATGAGATATTCCGGTGCCAGATCATATTCCGCATCCGGCACCAAATCATTGGAAAACACGGCTGCAGGAAGAACGTAATCGACGCTGATCTTTTTTTGTTCCCGCCACACCGTCATTTTGAGTGTGTCACCCGCCATGACATTCCGGGTGGCCAAGGCCTGAAACGGAAGTCGCCCGTAATCAGGATCACGGTATTTACCTTCCACATCGATGGGAAATCCTGCGATATCGGTGATCACATCGCCCGGCAACAAGACCTGAGGAGCTATGCGTTTAACATCTGTAATATTGATGATGATACCCTGATCTGTGCTGTCGAGCCCTAGTGAGCGCAACAAGTCTGGATTGGTTCCGGGTTGCCATACGAAATCCATATAGGCCAGTGCCCCATGAGGTGATTTTTTCCTCGCCTCCAGCACTTTTAAAATCAACTCGGAGGGTAGAATGCGAAGCGATTTTCCATTGGCGGAGGCAGTGAGTCCCACCACACGTCCCTGCTGCACCACCACTTCCGCCCATCCCGCTGCACCTATTTCAGATGTGACCTCCAGTTGCGGATACTCGACATAACTCGTTTGACTCTTTCCTACGAATAAGCGCTCGATCTCCGCAGCCCTTGCTTCCAGTCTCCCGTTCCGCCAGCGCAAGATATTAAGTTCCCCGCTCTGAGGAATAGTTGAGGCCAACTGCACCGGCTCCAATCCTTTCCAAAACGCATCATCGGCTACATTGAGCACCGCCAGGTTGGCATAATAATCCACCCATTCCAATGACGCATCATAGCGCTTGGCCTCACCATCCTTCTGCACTCGCACCAGCAATGCTCCCGAGACATCGTCGGCAGTGGTCAAAATCCGATTTCCTGTCAGCACCAACCCATTTTTTAGAACGATTTTCTGCCCGGTTACCCACGGTAAACGATAGTTGTGCAATTTACGGGTCAATTCGATTTCAACCAATGAGGTTTGAAAGCGTTCTAACACCTGCTCTTGGGAAACTTCTTTCTGGCAGGACAGTGACAACATCATCACCGCACTCCAAAGTACTATGGTGAAAAAACGGCCTTTCACGGGTGAATCCTCCGGTCATTGGGAATGCGGTGTATTTGCATGATATCCGGCGTGGCCGCAGCAGCAGCTTTACGATCCATCGCTTCAATCCGATCCGCCTGGATGAAACGAAACCGATGATAGTCATCGTTTGAACTGTCTAATGCCTCCACCAAATCCTTCATAGAATGAATCGCTCGGCCGTTGACCGTATCCAAAATAGCTTTCTGCCGAACCGAAAAGTCCGCATTCACAGGATGAGTCAACGTGGTGGATAACACCACCGGCCGCAGACGCAGGCGCTCCGCGCTCAAATAACGCGTGAACATCAGTTCATAGAGCATGTCTGGATCAAACTGATCCTGCCAATTGGATCCATGCGAGGACAGATAATCCCGGCTCAGTTCAGTAAAAACCAATCCCCCCACCATCAGATAAGGAGGATCGCGATCGTATTGATTTCCCTCAATAGCATCCACCGAATTGTGATAAACGGGTAGATCCACATGAACCAGCATTCCCTCGCGCCAGATTTCCAAAGGAATCGTTTCTCCGTGCTGGGCCTCGTCGAATACCACCCCCACATGCACGCGGTGGCCCTGATATTGAACCAAGCCGTCACTACCCACAGGGAAACTCGCTACTTTTAACAAAACGTCATTGGGATATACGCGGGCATGGGTTTCCTCAAAAGGCTGCAAGATCCGATCCACCCGCGCCCCCAAACCATGATCGGGCAGCTTCAAATAATCCCGCACCGCAGGATTAATCATGGGAGCGATCAGGAGTCCCGCATCGGGAAAACCGTGATAAATCCCATCTGAAATATCCTTCAAAAAATGCTGAATGATATTGGGTGGTATAAAAAAGCCGGTGTTCTCCAAGGATGCGTTACCCTGAAACGACACACCTACCACTTTGCCATTTTGAATCACGGGGCCACCGCTATTACCCGGATTGATGGCGGCATCGGTTTGCACCGAAAGAAAGGAACGGTTGGCCACATGGGCATAAGGCTGCATCTCGATCCTCGACACCACTCCGCGGGTGAAGGAAATCTGATCTCCGCCCGCAGGATAACCATAGGTCACCACCGTAGAGCGCACCTCCGGCAGACCGCCAAAATCCAAGGGCTTCATCTGCTTATAAAACGCAGGATCGGAAACTTTCAGCACCGCCAGATCGCAGTCATGACCGATAAATTCAATCTCCGCTGGATACGGTTTGGGATCTTGATAACGCTGCACCAGTATTTGTTTGGCCCAACTGACGACATGCGCATTGGTCATAATGCGGTCGCCCGCTATCAAAAACCCGGATCCGGAGGAACGGGCAATTCCAGAATAACGCCACGGTTCAATCCAGTTCGGCTGCTGGGAGAACGTGTGAATTTGAACCACTGAACGCTCGGTCCATGTCGTGTCGGGCGCCGCAGCGACCGGAAGCAACATACCAACCAAACCCAAACAAAGAAGCAGGCAACGGAACATTAAGCACAACGATTCCGCAGTTGCCCGCCCACGTCAAGATTCTCCCCTTATTATTATCAAACCGGCCCGCGTGTTTGGTAACCCAGCAGTCGTAATCCATTTAAACAAACCAGCACCGTGCTACCCTCATGTCCTACCACTCCTACCGGGAGCGGCAGGTCAAATCCCAGTGCCATCAGCACCAGCACGGCAATCACACTCGAAGCAAAAACCAGGTTCTGCACCAACACTCTTTTGGCATGACGCGCCATACCCAGTAAAAGGGGGATGTTTTCCAAACGATCCCCCATCAACACCACATCCGCAGTCTCCATTGCCACATCGGTGCCCGCCGCTCCCATCGCCACCCCCAGATGCGCCGTAGCCAGTGCTGGCGCGTCATTCACCCCGTCACCCACCATTAAAACCGTCCCTTCTTCTTTCAACTTCCGAATTACCGTCACCTTCTCATCAGGAAGCAACCCCGCATAAAAGGCATCCACCTCCGATTCCTTTGCCATCACTTCCGCCACGTGAGCACGATCCCCCGTAAGCATGACCACCTTCTTGATGCCCATCTGGTGCAGACTTCGGATCATCGAGGTGGCATCCGACCGCAGTGTATCCGCCAGAGCCAATACAGCCCGGGACTCCAGTCCGCCCTCACCGGTGCGCCGCCCGAACCAGACACACGTTCGCCCCTCTTGTTCCAACTCCTCGGCCCGGCCTGCTAATACCTCCATCCCCTCCGCACGCTGGGCCATAAAAAAATCAAAACTGCCCGCCACCCACCAAGCACTGTCGACTTTCGCTTCTGCTCCTTTTCCCGCCAGTGATTGAAACGAAGTAGCCTCAGCAACCTCCAACCCCATTTCCCCGGCGGCTGCAACAATAGAACGGGCCAGTGGATGCTCTGACTTCGATTCCAATCCTGCCGCCAGACGAAGCAGATCAGCCAACTCGCCAGCGGGCGCATCCTGCCCCCGCCGCCACTCCCCACTCGCCGAAAAAAGATGTGTCAGCTCCGGCTTGCCATGGGTCAGCGTTCCGGTCTTGTCCAGACAAACCGTGTCAATGCGCGCCGCCGTCTCCAGATGCGCCCCGCCTTTAATCAACACGCCGCGCCGCGCTGCACCGCCAATCGCTGATAGTACGGTAGCCGGGGTGCTAATGATCAGTGCACAGGGCGAGGCCACTACCATCACCGTCATGGCTCGCAGAAATGCCGCATCAAATGAGGTCTCCCAAACCAGCCAGGGCACTAAACAGACAAGAGCCGTGAAAACGATTACACCCGCCGCATAACGCTGCTCCGCTTTTTCCAAAAAACGCTGGGTATGAGATTTCTCCGCCTGAGCCTCGGCCACCAGCCGCACCATCCTGGCCAGGGTGGCATCTTCCGCTGCACGCGTCACCCGCACCTCCAGAGCTCCTGATTGATTCATGGTGCCCGCAAAAACCCCGGCTCCTACCACCTTCTCCACCGGCATCGATTCACCGGTCAGACTGGCCTCATCCATAAAACTACTGCCCTCGGTCACCACCCCATCCGACGGCATCAGTTCACCAGGCCGCACAATCACCACATCACCTATCTTCAACGAATCAATCGAAACCTCTTCGCTACCGGATGCCGTTTTGCGCAACGCCTTCTCAGGCCGCAGCGTCAGCAGTGATTCAATAGCCCGGCGCGTCCGTTCCAACGCATGGCTTTGCAATACATTGGAAAAACTGAATAAAAAAAGAAGCAGTGCTCCTTCAAATGGCTGCCCCACCAGTGCCGCACCCAAAGCCGCCAGCACCATTAATAAATCTACATCCAGCGTTCTCTCCTTCAGTGAAGCCCATGCCGACCGCACTCCCTCCTGCCCTCCGAATAGATAGGATGAAGCATACAATGCCAGCGTGGCCACCGCATCGCGTCCCAGAGTGTGTTCCGATATGACCGCCGCCACTAAACTCACCAAACCTATGCCGCAGGATAACTCCTCATTCCAGTCCCCTGCCCTCAGACGCGGCCACCAACCGGAAAGCTGTAAACGGCGTGTGGTCAGTTCTTCCACCTTGGCTCCGGCTTGTCGCAAGCCTTGCATCAACTCATCCGCCGTGGAAAGTTTTTCATCAAAGGTCAGACATAACACCTGACCTACATAGGTGGCCGTCGCCCGCCGCACCCCGCGCACCGCTGCCACCCTCTTTTCTAAACGACTGGCCGCCGCCTCACAGGCCCGACCATCGAGCCTCAACACCCAACGACGTAACCCGGGTTCACGGCCATCCACGTGCGGCCGGATATGCGCGGAGGCGATCCGCCGCACTTCCTCATCATCCAGCTTTTGAGGATCAAAAGTAATAGCCACCCTTGATCCCCCCTCCTGCGGCTCCACTCCCAGTATGCCCTCATGCTCGGTGATGGGATGTTCGGGAAAGTCACTGCTATCAGACATAGTAACTCCTTAGCACCGCAAGCAGACGTAGCCAACAGGTTTACAGTGATATTAAAATTGATCTTTAAAAGAAACCCTTATGATAACGTCATGAATCGTTGTTCGGTCGGTCTTGTCGGCTGCGGATCTATTGCCGCCACCCACGCCGGGTCTTAAAAGATCTGGCCGACGAGGCCCTCCTCACCGCCTAGCGCTTTATCTTCCTGACGATCTCAAACTTGCTACTCAAAGCTAAAAAGCTAACATGTGATTCATGAGCAAAGCAGAAATCCTTGCTGAACTACCTAAACTATCATCCCAAGACCGCTTTGATATTCTCAGTCAGTTATGGCAATTGGAAGAGTGGGTTAATGCTACTGCAGCAGAAAGTAGGATTCTAGATCAAGCACAGTTAAGTTACGACCAAGACCCTCAACTCGGAAGCCCTTGGCCTGAAGTCAATGATCGTCTACGGAAACGTGCGTGAAGCGAGTTATCATTGTCCGCCCGGAAGCTGAAGAAGACTTGGAAATGGCACGGGATTGGTATGACGACGTTCATATTGAGTTGGGCGACCGTTTCCTTGATGAAGTAGCCTCTGCTCTTGAGCAGCTAGAGCAACATCCAGAACAAAATAATTTCTACTACCTGAGCTTTCGTAGGATACTTTTCAAACGCTTTCCTTACAAACTTTTCTACCAGATCATGGATAACCAAATAATCGTTTTCCGCGTGCTCCATGCCAAGCAGTGCCACCAGCAAGGCCTGAAATAGCTTGTTAAAGCACCACCTTACTTTGTCCTGATATTAAAATTGATCTTTAAACGAAACCCTTATGATAACGTCATGAATCGTTGTTCGGTCGGTCTTGTCGGCTGCGGATCTATTGCCACCACCCACGCCCGGGTCTTGAAGGATCTGGCCGACGAGGCACTGCTCACCGCCTGTGCTGACAAAGATCCACAACGGGCTCAACACTTCGCTTCCCAACATTCCTGCCGCGTGATGCCACCGGAGGAACTTTACTCTTCACCAGAAATCGATCTGATTGTCATCTGCACTCCCAGCGGACATCATGCCGTCGCCGCTCTCGCCGCTTTGAATGCGGGCAAGGATGTGCTGCTCGAAAAACCACTGGAAACTTCACCCGCCAAGGCACTGCCGCTTTTTGAAGCGCGCCAGCGCAGCGGACGCCTCGCCTCGGTAGTCTCGCAACACCGCTTCGACCCCGATGCGATCCGACTCCGTAATGTGGCGGCTTCCGGTGAGTTGGGTCGCCTGTTCGGTGCGGATATCCAAATTCCATGGTATCGCACTCAAGAATACTACGAGGAATGTGACTGGCGCGGAACTGTCGAGCTGGACGGAGGATGCCTGCCCAATCAGGGCATCCATACACTCGACCTGATGCTGTGGATCATGGGACCTGTCAAACGCCTCTGGGCACTCAACCAGGTGGCGGTTCACCAACATATCGAAGCCTACGATCATGTCGTGGCCACTCTCGAATTTACGTCCGGAGCGGTGGGCAATCTGATGTGTTCGACCGCCATCCATCCCGGCTACCCCGCTAAGCTTTCACTGTGGGGCTCCAACGGATCGGCCATTCTGGAGGGTGATTCCCTTCAGTCGTTGGCCATCCAGGGTCAGGAAACCCGAGTGGGACAAGCCCTGCCCTCCGGATGGAATGTGGCCACCGGCGGCACTCGTGCCGCACAGTCAACCGACTCTTCAGTCCCTCAATGGAAATGGGGAGATGCCCATCGGGCGCAGTGGCGTGATGTGCTGACCAGCCGCCGGACAGCTCAACAACCCGCAGTTACTCTGGAGGACGGACTGCTGGCACTGCGCGTCATCGAAGCCGTGCATCAATCCGCGCGCACGGGGGAAGTCTGCGAGCTGGATTAAGAGTCAGAGTGGAATGCGGGAGTGCACTCAATGATACCTCATCCCGGAACGTCGGAACCTGCCACCACGCGATGAGTCAGAGTTCCAATTCCTTCGATGGTTACACTCAGCGTATCACCATCTTGAAGCCAGACAGGCGGCTGGCGGCTCATACCCACCCCATGCGGAGTTCCGGTCAAAATCACCGTGCCTGGTAGCAATGTGGTGTCTCCACTTAAAAATTCAATAAGTGCTGGAACATCAAAGATCATATCCGAAGTGCGAGCGTCCTGCAGACGCACACCGTTGACTTCAGTGGTCAATCGCAGATCCGCTGCGTTACCGAGATCCTCCGTGGTGACCAGGCAGGGCCCCAATGGACAGAAGGTGTCGAATGATTTTGCGCGGCACCATTGCGTTCCACTGCGCTGCTTCTGCCAATCCCGTGCACTGACATCGATGGCCGCAGTGTAACCCAACACGTAGTCCAGAGCATGGAGGCGTGAGACATTGCGAGCCGGTTTGCCGATGACCACGGCCAGTTCCACCTCGTAGTCCACCTCATCACTGCGCAAATGCCGGGGCAGCACCACCGGGCCGCCGGGATCTTGAACCGCATTGAGTGTCTTCATAAACAAAACCGGATACTCGGGAATCTTGGCCCCTGTTTCCAACGCATGTTCACGGTAGTTGAGCCCGATGCACAAAATCTGTTTAGGATCCAAGGGTGCAAGAAGGCGGGAAATTTCCAATATTTCCCCGGTGCGACTCAAGCCTTGCCATAGATCCCCGCCAAGGAGTTCGGCATATGAGTCATCATGGGGAATACCCAAGTGCGTTTGACCTGCCGCGTCAACGAAACGAATTATTTTCATATTTCTTAGATTTAAGTAACCGTTAAAGGTGAAGTGAAACGAGGTGTGCGCCGGTGACATTCGGTGCGTGGATTACCCGCATTGACTAAAGCACCCGCCAGTGGCTCACCATCAAAATCTCCATCCCGATCCAAATATAAGTCACAAAGGGCGAAGAACTCCGCTTCACTCTGCGCGCGCCGGATGCCTTGAACAAATCCATCATCCTCCCCGATACCTTGGGCCACAAAGTTCATATATTTTTTCATCTTGGCGATATGGAGTTTTTCAGGAAGTCCGGCCGGCCGCGTGTGTTGATAAAGCTGCTCCACATAAACCCGCAGATCCCTCAAGGTGGGCCGCGTCTCCATGATCGCATTCGTGAACGTCTCGCGAATCTGATTCCAAATCCATGGATTACGAATGCAGCCGCGCCCGATCATCAAGCCTGCCGCACCGGTCTGACGCAGGATGTCACGCGCACCCGACGCGTTTAAAACGTTTCCGTTGGCGATGACCGGAAAGCGGCCTCCCACCCGCTCCACGGCGTGGCGGATGCGATCGTAGTGAACGTGGGCCCGATACATTTCCTTAACGGTGCGCCCGTGTAGAGTCAACATATCCACGTCGTGCGAGAGGATAACATCCAAGATGCCGTCCAGCTCCTCAGGATCGTTAAATCCGATACGCGTTTTGACGGTCAGGGGAATGTCTACCGCGCGGCGTAATGCTCCGAGAATGGCATCGAGATGGTCGAGGTGACGCAACAAGCCGCCGCCTGCGGATTTACGGCAGACGATGGGAGCCGGGCAGCCGACATTAAGATCCAGCGCAATGATCTGCTCCTGTTGTAAACGTTGTGCGGTGCGGACCAGATCCGGTATGCTTTGCCCGATCATCTGGGCGATGGCCGGTTTTCCGGTGGGATGGCGTCGCAGGCATTGCAAAATTTTCCGGTCAGGCACTGAGTTCGGGTGAACACGGAAATATTCTGTAAAATAAATATCCGGGCCTCCGTAGGCGTGGGCCAACTCCCAAAATGGCAGATCCGTCACATCCTGCATGGGTGCCAGAATCAAAACCGGGCGCCCGGCAGGAAAATGATGCTGGAGGTGACGCATGAATAACAGCCCTTGATTCAATTGGTGCTTTGGTAATCCTGCGCCCACCAGCGCCTCACCGGCTCCATGGGCAGCCCGATGACGTTGGATCGCGAGCCTTCGATTCGCTCGATGATATCTTCTCCGCGCTCCTGTAAGGCGTAGGCTCCGGCTTTGTCGAGCACATGCACCTGATCGAGGTATTCTCGAATTTGATCACGGGTGAGAGGCTTGAACGTAACCCATGTCCGTCCGATGTATTCTTTGACTGCATTGGCGCCCGGATTGAGCCAAATCACGGCGGTGATCACTTCATGGGTGGATCCTGAAAGCAAGGCCAGCATTTTTTCTGCGTGAGTTCGATCAGAGGGTTTACCTAAGACCATGCCTTGACAGCAGACAAGAGTGTCAGCCGCCAGTACAACGGAGCCGGGGTGATCAAAGGCCACCGCTTCGGCCTTGAGGCGGGCATTCCACTTTGCTAATTCATGCGGCGGCAGCTCAGGTCGAGTTTCTTGTGAATCCTCACACACATCTGGAGCGATGCTGCGAAATAGGATACCTGCTTCTTCCAGAAGCATCCTGCGGCGCGGGGAGCTGGAGGCCAGAATAAGTTCCATCAGTGAGAGGCTGTTACGGAGTGCGTTCAGCCACCGCCCGACCTGCACGTTGTTCGATCAGGATATAGTCCTTAAGAATTTCTAACGTTTCGCGCAGATGAAGGTCGCGGGCGAAGTCGGCTAAGGGTGAAATCTCTTCCTCATCATCGGTCGCAGAAGCATTTTGGGGATCTGGTTTTTTAGCTTCCTGGTCTGAAAACTTTTCCACTCTTTCAATCAGTTTAAGTTTTTCGTCAAATTCGATAATCAAAATGTCCGGACTTTTTTCTTCCATGTTTTTGACCAGAGAATCGAAATCTTTTTTACGACGCTGACCGTCTAGAATTTCAGTAATCCGTTTTTGTATATTGAGGGATACGCGTTTTTCCTGAAACCGTTCCTTGAGTTCTTCCAGATCGCGGTTCAGGTTTTTAAATGATTCGCTGTGGGTGATGCGCACTCCGCTGTCGGCTTTGAGTTTTTCCAGAATCCCTCCCATGTTTACATCTGATATCTTGTAGGTGGAAGGTTCAATTTCATCCCAAGGCAGTGCGTGAGGAAGGGTGCTTTCTCCGATCTGCATATAATCATGAGGTGAGGGCAGTTTGATATCAGGCACTACGCCGCGTTTTTGGGTGGAGTGGCCATTAGGCAGGTAGAATTTCTGGATGGTCAGTTTGACAGCCCCCACATCGGGTGATCCGGATCCCATGGGTGCGATGAAGCGGCCGACTTCCGTAACAGTCTGAACAGTGCCTTTTCCATGTGTGCTGGAGTCGCCGATGACCACTGCACGCCCGTAATTTTGCAAGGCGCCGGCCACGATCTCAGAAGCTGAGGCACTGAGTTTGTTGGTGAGAACGATCAGCGGGCCGCCATAAAGAACACCTGGGTATTCGTCTACGAAGACCTTTTTCTGCCCCTTGGAATTTTTAACCTGAACCACGGGGCCTTCATCAATGAAGAGTCCGGCCAGCCGAATGGCTTCGTCCAGTAGTCCTCCTCCATTGTTGCGTAGATCCAACACCAGCCCATCAATATTTTTTTGGTTGAGTTGTTGCAACAGCAAGGTCACGTCATCGGTAGTGCTGTTACCGCGCTCTTGTTGACCGCCAAAGAGTCCGGTGCGCCGGGCAGGCCCGATATCTCCATAAAATGAAGGTAACTTAATCACTCCCAGTCGCAGTGCCCCCCCTCCTTCCACCGGGTGCTCAATCAACTTGGCTTGAGCTTTCTGATGGGTGAGTTTGATCTCATCCCGCACCAGAGATATTTCGCGTCGAATCGCCGTGTTTTTTTCGCTGTTGGGAATGACTTCCAAGCGCACGGTGGTGCCCTTGGTTCCACGAATCAATCGCACCGCATCGCGCAATTTCATATCAATGATGTCCACCATGGGGCCTTCACTCTGCCCAACTCCGGTGATACGATCATTCACTTTAATTTGTCCTGAGAGATCCGCAGGTCCGCCTTTGATGATTTCACGAATGGTGCAGTAGCCATCGTCGGCGCTGAGAATGGCCCCTATTCCGAAGAGTTTCTGGTTCATCGATATGAAGAAATCTTCATAGGATTTCTGGCTTAGATACTGACTATGAGGATCGTAGATGCCGGCTAGAGAGGAGAGATAGGTTTCAACGATGTCCTCTTGATCTGTCTCTTGGGTGTATTTGACCCTCCGCAAGTGGCGATCCAGAACTTTTTTAACGACAGCCGGGTCAATCTGGAAGGTTTTAGGATCCACACTGGGGAACGCGCCATCCTTTTCTGAGAGTTCGGCGATTTGTGCTTGGAGTAACTCGTATTTAAGACGGCGCTCCCATAACGCATCCGCTTCTTGCGCCGATGCGGGCCAACCGATCTCAGTTGGATCCGTGATATAGTAATCGTCGGTGTTAAAATCAAAGGGTTTCTTCAAGCGCTCTTGAACCCATTCCACCCTGTGATCAAACCGTTCCCGAAAGCGTTGAAAGATTTCAAAAGCAGGAGAGATGTCGCCGTAACGGACTTTTTTACCGATGGTATCACCCTGAGTATTGAGAAATTCATTATAATCGGCATTGAGAAAATAAAGTTTTCCGTAGTCTAGATTTTGCATGTAGTTACGGATCCACTCTTTGGAAACTTTTTCGTCAATGGGTTGGCGGGCAAAGTGTTCTTCCTGCAGAAAGCGGGAAACCATAAAAGCTACTTGTTGCAGTTTGGGGTCGGCAGATGAAGCAGGGTTTTGGGCGGAGGACGAAACCACCCAGAAGGGCATCAGTAGTAGTGCGTAGATGAAGGCACGCTTGGATGAGTAGAGTAAAGGGTGAATCAGATTCATGTAGATTAGGTTATCCTAGCTTATTCTTTTCGTTTTGTCACACTCTTGATGCTGCTATAAACCTGAGAATAAAGAGAAATGATCAGTTTGATCTCCAGTTTTTTAACCACATCGGGCGAAATGATCGTCTGGATGCTGCTTTTACTGGGTTTAGTGGGAGCTGTACTACCTCTTTTACCGGGAACACCACTGGTATTTTGCGGAGTCTTGCTCCACAAACTTCTTTTTCCTGAGGCGTTAAGCTGGTGGACTGTAGTGATCGCCGGTGTGGGAGTGATTCTCGCTCTGCTGGCCGACTGGCTGGGCGGGGTAATGGGCGCACGCTGGCTTGGCGCGGGCAAGTGGGGCATGCTCGGTGCGCTGTTGGGTGGCATCGTGGGGCTGTTTTTTTCACTGCCGGGCTTGATTCTGGGGCCCATCGTAGGTGCCGTGGTCTTCGAAGCCTGCCTGGCCCGTAAAAAACCCGCCCTCGCGGCTAAAGCCGGAGCGGGGGTGATCGTCGGCATCCTGGCCTCCAACGTCGCTCAGTTATTGATAGGCTTGATCGTGATTTTGATTTTTTGTGCCGACGCGTATAACTGGTGGTGACCTCACATGGGACATCGTCGCGTCATTCGTAAAGGAAATCCAGCAAGCTTCTCCATTTCGACGTCTCACCGGTATCCACCCAGTGGCCCGTTGCGGTTTGAATCCACATTTTTTTAGGTTCCGAAGATAGCTCAAACAACCGCTCCGCCATCCAAGACGGGGTAAGTTGATCCTCGTTTCCCGCAACAATCGCAACTTTACCCTTATAGTTTTGAATGTTTGCCTCTGAATCGTAGCGTTCACCCAAAATCGTGCTCACTGGAAAAAGAAGGTGTAGGGGGCCTGTCAGGCGTCGCACAAATTGCCGTCCTGCATCAACCAGGGACGTGTACGGATTGAGCAACAGCAATCCTTTAGGGGCGCGACCCGGTTGGTTCCATTCCTGCTCCGCCATCAATCGGCACGACACTCCGGAACCCATCGATTGACCCAGTAAGAACAACGGAACAGCATCATCGGGTAGTTGAGCCCGCGCTAAGGCCGCCAATTCCACGATGGCTGCTTCACTGGTTTTTCCGGATTGCGGACCGTAACCGGGATACTCCAAAACATAAAACGACATGGGGCGCTCAGGATGCAGGCTTTGAAGAAAGTCAAACCAACCGGTTGCTCGCAACGAGACATCGCCGTTGCCATAGAGAATAATCCACCGGCACTGCGGATCATCCACCTCGCGCTTTAAACCCAGATATTTCCCGTCCCCCGTTTCCCAGAGCGTAGAACGAGTCTTCTCCACCGCCTGTTGAAATACAACATGGTCTGCCTTCAGATGCGCATACATCGAGACACCGGGATAAACCATTCCATCTTTGAAAGCGACCAGCACGCCCAGCAACAAAACATAAATCAGGGCCGGCCACAAGAAACAGAATTGCCACCACATAGAACGCATGGCATCAACTTGCCCCACTTCCCGTTAGAAACAATGCCCAAGATGCTTCATCCCTTGGTCTTTATGATATTAATAGGGATTATAGTTTATTGAAAAACTATATTTTTGATTTATAGTTATATTCGCGTGGCTAACCCAATACCAACCACCGAACCCCTTCCCCGGAATATGTTTTTTTCCGGAAGTCCCTATGTCCTGCGGGCTTTGAATCCAAACGACGCTGACACGCTGCAGCATTTTTTTTACTCCCATGATGAAGACACCATTTATCAACGTTACGGACATCCTTTGAAAGTAATGACAGACCAGGACGCACTGCGATTAGTTTCTGTGGATCAATCATGTGATCTGGCCTTGGGTCTTTTTGAAGTGGGGAGTGATGGAGAAATACTGAATGCCGTGGGTCGTTATTGCTTGGATCGCTCCGGACTGCGAGCCGAAGCGGCGTTCGTGGTAAGGGAAAACAAGCGACGCCAAGGTCTGGCGTCCTGCCTCCTGAACGAGCTAATCCAGATCGCACGGGCCAGAGGATTGCAGGCACTGTGGGCTTCGGTTCTTATTGGAAATATCCCCATGATACGGGGGCTGAAAAAATTTGGTTTTCGAGAAACTTACCGAGACAACGACGGCATTGAATTCGAGTTTCCGATACAAGCACCGGATTCCAAAACTCCGTAGAGGGTGCTTCGCTCAACCGGTATCCAACCCGCATCGTTAAGCGATCGTTGAATTTCGTCAGGTCTCATCAACTCACCATGCTGACCTCCGGACTCGCGGGTGATCGATTCCTCGAACAAGGTGCCTCCAAAGTCATCACAACCACGGGACAATTGCCTCACCGCTCCCTCCACACCCAACTTGACCCACGAGGTCTGCAAGTGAGGAATACAGTCATCAAACCACATCCGCGCCAAGGGATACAGGCGATCCGAACGCTGCATGGAAAGGATTTCTTGTTGTTCAAATCCCTGCGGCCAGAGCTTTTTTCCAAGTCGGTTGCGATACGGAATAAAGGCCAAGGGAACCAGTTCAGTGAACCCTCCCGTATCCATCTGAATGCGCCGCAATATTTCAAAATGTTCGTGGATGTCATCCCACGTCTCAATGTGACCATACATGACCGTGGCCGTGGAACGTAGTCCCAGAGCGTGCGCGGCACGGATGATTTCTTCCCAACGCGCGGAAGTGAGCTTGAGTCCTGATATTTCGTTACGGACACGATCCACCAAAATCTCCGCCGCCGTTCCAGGAATGGTATTGAGGCCATCATCTTTCAACGCCCACAGCACATCACGGGGTTTCCAACCGGTTTTGCTACATAGTGAATCGATTTCCATAGGAGAAAAAGCATGGATATGCAGTTCCGGCAACATGTCACGAATCCGCCGCACCAACCGCCGGTAGTAATCCATTTCAATCTGAGGGTGTATTCCACCTTGTAAACAAACCTCAGTAATATCGGGCGTAGCACATAGCGTCTCAACGATTTCTTCAATGTCCCGCACATAAGCATCCTGTGCGCCTTGTTTCCGGGCGAATCCGCAGAAGTGACAGCCGACATGACAGACGTTGGTGAAGTTAATATTTCGATTAACCACATACGTCGTATGCATGCCATAACGGGCACGGCGTAACGCATCGGCTTCGGCAACCAGCTCGTCCAACGGCATGGCCAGAAAGCTCTCAAAACGGTCTTTGTTCTCCGTGATACAAAGGGAGGACGTGCCGCAGCTCTGAGTTGCTGCCACTGAATCAGAGTATACGTTTTCTATGATGGATTGGGCCCGCTGACGCACCACATTCGAAACCCAGTCCCCTTCCAGATAGCGGGAGTACACCGCCAACCGTGGGCGGAGTTCCAGTCCATGCGCACGTGCCTTGCGCCGGTAGCTCTCCCGCGTCTCCCATGGTGAATCCGGATTAACCTCATCGCGCTCCGGTGAAATCCCTCCTAAATCATCCAGCTTGGGGAGCAACACCTCCCAATACGGATTTAAATTCGGTGGAACTTGCACGGCCACCCCCGGACAAATCGTACGCCAATAGGCGATCAAATCCAGATATTCGGCCAGAATAGGCTCATCCGGCGTCAACCTCAGCGCACTGCCATGATTAGGAATAAAGTTTTGCAAAATAATTTCCTGCAAGTGACCCCACTGATGGTGGATTTCCGCCAGAACACGCAGCGATTCAAGTCGGCTGGCTGGCGATTCCCCCAACCCAATCAGAATGCCCGAGGTGAACGGGACGCGCGCCTCGCCCGCTGCGCGCAGCGTGGCCAATCGGCCCGCCGCCCTCTTTTGCGGAGCCATCAACGGATCATCCACTACATTCTCTAGCATCACTCCCATCGAGGCATGGCTTTCCTTGCATCGCAGCAACTCATCCCGGCTCAGTGCTCCATAATTCCCATGCGGAAGGTAACCCGCATCCAGAACCCTCCGTGCCACCGCGCAGGCAAAATCGATAAAGGTTGGATAGCCGCGCCGGGAAAGCTCCTCCCGAATATGCGGCAATCGATCCGGCCGCTCCCCGGAAATCAGTAGTATTTCCCATACCCCGGCACGCCGGGCCTGTTCCAGTTTGAGCTCGATTTCCTCTTCGCTCACTAGACCTTGATTATCAGTTCTAAACCCGCAATAACGGCAATGCCATGGGCAATCATGCGTCAGAGTCAGGGTCAGAGACGGCGAATAGGTTACAATTTGCCTTTTCAAAACGTGACTTCCACATTACACACAATCTCTCATGGCCCTCAAGGAAGCAAAATACATTCTACTTATCCTCCTCGTTCTTGTCTTCTTATCGGCTTGGTTTTTCCCACCGCTGGTGCTTCTGTGCATCGCGGCGTTGCTTTTTGTTCTTTGGTTTTTTCGCGACCCCCAGCGGCCCATTCCTACCGAGCCGGGCTTGGTGGTGAGTGCCGCTGACGGAAAAGTAGTGAGGGTGGACGAAACCGATGAGCCCTATTTTACCAACAAACGCATGAAACGGGTGGCGGTCTTTCTCTCGGTCTTCGACGTTCATGTCAACCGCACACCCTACGAAGGCACCTTGGTGGACACCCATCACCATGCGGGCGATTTTTTGGATGCCCGTCACCCCCAAGCCGACCTCAAAAACGAGGCCATGAACTGGTTGATCCAAACCAATCAGGGCAACATCGTCGTGCGACAGATCGCCGGACTCATCGCTCGTCGCATCATCGCCTGGAAAACCCCCGGCGTTTCTCTGGCACGTGGTGAGCGTTTCGGAATGATCAAGTTTGGTTCCCGAACCGATGTGTTCCTGCCGTTAAACGCGGAAATTCTAGTCAAGGAAGGTGACCGGGTGCAGGGAGGACAAACTGTCATTGCCCGCTTCCCTCCAACAAACCCTTGATATGCAAGAACAACGCCCCCTATGAACCACTCACATCGCATGGTATTTCTGCTGCCGAACCTGATGACAGCGGGCAATCTCTTCTGCGGTTTCATGGCGGTGTTGCAAATCTTTGAGGGCACGATCCTGCGGCGGGCCGACACCGAAGGTTGGGCAGGTCACTATCAGCTCAGCCTCTATTTCATTATCGGTGCTTTCATATTCGATATTTTGGATGGAAGGGTGGCCAGGCTGGGAGGATTAGAGAGTCCGTTCGGGCGTGAATTTGATTCTCTGGCCGACATCGTATCCTTCGGCGTGGCACCCGCCCTGCTGCTCTTCAATATCGTTCTCTACGAGCTTCCTAACCGCGTGGGTTGGTTGATTGCATTCATCTATCTGGCCTGCGGCGCGTTGCGCTTGGCCCGCTTCAATGCTTTAGCTGCCGAGCCGGGAGGTAAGCGAATTAAGGATTTTACCGGCTTTCCCATTCCCGCCGCCGCGGGCCTGATCGCGTCGATCACCCTCCTGTTGGTGAATCTTTATGAGGACGACCGGTCTATCGGCAACTGGAAATATGTGCTGGGGCTGTTGATGGTTTTTCTGAGTTTCATGATGTTCAGCAAGTTCCGCTACCCGAGCTTCAAGGCGCTCGACTGGCGGACCCGGATGACTATTCCCAACCTGCTGGTTACCCTGGTTCTGCTCTGCCTGATTCTTTTCACCTGGCGGTATTCACTGGCGGTTTGTTTCACGCTGTATTTGATCTACGGCTTTGTCCGACCCCGGTTGCCCAAACGTTTCAGGCCGGTCATCGAAGAGGACTTGGAACCGGAAACCCCAGCCACAGGGGCAGAACGGCAGCTTTAATTCAAAGCTTTGATAAAGACCTCGATCCGATCCGCCGCAATTTCCAGTTGATCCATCGCCGTGGCGTAGCTACATCGGACAAAACCTTCTCCGCCTGCCCCGAAAGCCGTGCCCGGCACCACCGCCACCTTCTGTTGTTCCAGTAAACGGAATGAGAAATCTCTGCTACTAAGACCCGTCTTCTTGATGGAAGGGAAAAGGTAAAAAGCACCGTTGGGCAGGTGGCAATCCAATCCCATTTGATTAAACCTTCCACACAGAAACGTGCGACGCTGGCGGTAATCCTCTTTCATTTTCAACATGGATTCTTGTCCATTGCGCAAGGCCTCAAGTGCCGCTTCCTGACCGATAATCGATGCACACAACATCGAATATTGATGGATCTTCATCATCGCTTCGGTCAAATCCGCAGGTGCGCAGGAATATCCGACCCGAAATCCAGTCATGGCGAAGGCTTTGCTGAATCCGTGAAGAAAAATCGTGCGCTCACGCATCCCCGGACGGGTAACGATGGACTCATGCCGCCCCTCATAGGTCAGTTCGGAATATATCTCATCGGTAATGACCAGCAGATCCTTTTCAACACAGAAAGCGGCCAGCTCATCCAACTGTTTCGGATTCATGGTGGCACCCGTCGGATTGGTGGGGAAATTCAACATCAACACCCGGGTTTTTTCGGTCAGTAGTGGACGCACGTCCTCAACCGTCAACGCAAAGCCGTTCTCCGGCCTCGTCGGCACCGCCACCGGCACTCCATGCGCCAACAGCACACTGGGATGATACGAAACATAACAGGGTTGGTGGAATAAGACCTCGTCCCCGGGATTCAATACCGCCCGCAGCGCCAAATCCAGTGCCTCTGACACACCCACCGCCACCAGAATCTCCGTTTTAGGATCATAGTTCACACCAAAATGTTCTCCCACATAGCGGGAAATTTCCCGTCTAAGCGAGGGAGTGCCAAGGTTCGACGTATAACCCGTCTTACCCTTTTCCAGCGCATAGATAGCCGCTTCCCGAATATGCCATGGCGTAACGAAATCCGGCTCACCGATTCCCAAAGAAATCACATCCTCCATGGATTGGACGATCTCAAAAAAATCACGGATGCCCGACCGGGGAATATTCTTTAAATGCCCGGCGATAAAGGAACGCGGAGCGGCAGTCGTGCGGGAAGGAGTCATAGAAGGATTCAAGATCGTTGGAGCGGGTTAACGGGAAAGTCACTCACGCTCAGGGGGAGACTTTTAACCGCTCGCTGAAGGCTTCCTGCTCAAACAGGGTTCCCTGCTCTTTGTAGGTTTTCAGCATGAAGTGCGTCGCCGTGGACAGCACGCCATCAATAGAAGCCAGTTTTTCCGATACAAAGGATGCCACCTGCCGGAGGTTACTGCCTTCCACCACCACCATTAAATCGTAGCCCCCGCTCATCAGGTAGCAGTCCCGCACCTGATCGTATTTCGCAATACGGGAAGCCAGCCGGTCAAACCCCCCGTCGCGCTCAGGAGTGATTTTCACCTCGATCACCGCCTGAACAACATCCCGACCCGCTTTGTCATCATCCACGATGGCCTTGTAAGCGAGGATCACTTTGTCCTGCTCGAGTTGTTTGATCTGCGCGCGCACCTCTTCTACAGAGCGTCCAAGCCTGCCCGCAATCGACTCCGGTGACGCTAAAGCATCTTCTTCAAGTATCCTTAGGACATCGTTCATAAGCATTCCAATATAGACACGTCTTGCTTATCGTGCACGAAAAATTCAGTGAATGCCGCTTGATACACCCCCACCTTCATTTTAGGATCATCACTATGCTCAAAATCAGACATGCTCTGTCCATCTGCATCGCCATCGTTTCCTTTTGTTCCTGTGAAAAAAAAGCGACCTCCTCCCTCACCGAGTTGGTGTCGGATCCGAAACCAGCCCTCGAGCTTTCTGTTGAAGAAGTTTACTTTCAACAGGAACGTCCTTTCCCGCCCGACACACCCCATGTCTTCGTTTACACCCACCGCATCCACAACCACGGCGATCAACCCGTTACCCTCACCGGCAGGTTCTGGAAATTGGTTCACGAGGACGGCAGGGTGGAAGAACTCTCCGGTGAAGGAGTTCATGGAACCACCCCGGTGATCCCTCCGGGCGGATCACACGCCCACAGCGGTTTTCACTTGATCCGCAACACGGCCTCCGCTTCCGGTCGCTACCTTCTCACCACGGACGGCGGATCTGAAATGACTCTGCCAATCGCGGAATTCACCATGTCCGTCCCTGAAGTGAATCGCCGTTGAATGAATAAAGTGTGGGCATCCGGCCATCTCCGTGATTGGATGGAAAGCCTGCATGATCGCACCGCTCAACTCACTTGAAAGCCGTGTCAGGGCACTTTTTGACGAAGGCAGCGTTCTGACGGGCTCCAAGCACTACGAGCACCGCCCCCAACAGATCGATATGGCCGCCGCCGTGGCCCGCGCCCTTTCTGAAGAACGCCACCTGCTGGTCGAAGCCGGAACCGGTGTTGGAAAAAGCCTCGCCTACCTCCTCCCCGCACTGTGCCACGCCGAAGAGACACGGAAAAAAGCCCTGATCTCCACCTACACCATCCAGCTCCAGGAACAGTTATTCCACAAAGACATCCCCCTGGCCCAAAAAATCCTGCCCTTCGAGTTCAAAGCCGCCCTGCTGAAAGGACGCCAGAACTACGTGTGCCCCGCCCGCCTCAAACGAGCCATCGCCCAACGAGACGATCTCTTCACTTCATCAGAACACGCCGAACTCCAGCGCATCCACGAGTGGCTGCAAACCACCGCCGACGGCACCCTCAGCGACTTTAATGAAATCCCCAACCCAAAAATTTGGTCGCAAATCTGCAGTGAGCCCCATCTCTGCACCCCGCGTTCTTGCGGCCATGACCCAAAATGCTTCTACCAGCAGGCCCGAAAAAAAATGCTCGATGCACGCCTCATCGTGCTCAACCACACCCTCTTCTTCACCTGTTTAGGCGGTATGGACGAACACACCGACGCGGGCCAGGGATTCATGTTTCAGGATGACTTTGTCGTTTTCGATGAAGCGCACCGCCTGGCCGATGTGGCCGCACGTCATATCGGCATTTCTATCAACCCCTCGTCCATGCGTTACCAGCTCCAACGTCTGTATCACCCCAACACCCGCAAAGGCCTTCTGAACTCATTGAGGCGCGCCGATGCCCAGCAGGAAGTGGTGAACCTGATCGACGAAATCGAAATGTTTTTTGCCCGTGTCCGCGAAGCCTCACGTATCGGAGAAAAAAATGAAATCCGTATTCGAACTCCGGAACTGGTGGAGGACACCCTCAGCCTCCCTCTCATGCGGCTGCGCGGTGCTCTAATGGACACCGCCTCGGGCACCGATGATGAAACGTCACAACTTGAACTGCGCGATATGGCCCGCCGTCTTTCCGAATACCGGGGTCATCTCAAAACCTTCCTCGATCAGGAGGCGGACGGTCATGTTTACTGGGTCGAGAAAGCAGGACGCGATCAACTCCAACTTCAAGCGGCTCCTATCGACTTAGCTGCGGTGCTGCGCGGAACCCTCTTTCTCCCCGGACGCTCAGCCATCCTCACCAGTGCCACCCTCTCCGCAGGACAGGGATTAAAATACGTTCAAAACCAACTCGGCGCGGAAGCGGCCGAAACCTTGGAACTCGACTCCCCCTTCGACTTCCCCAGCCAGATGAAAGTCATCATTCCCCACCAAATGCCGGATCCACGTGAGGCCCGTTACGAAGACGCCCTGGTGCAGTGGATCCACCGTCTGGTGACCGATACCGACGGCGGTGCCTTCGTTCTCTTCACCAGCTACAGCTCTCTACGCCGCGCTGCCGACCAACTGCGGGAGACGTTCGAAAAACACCAGTGGCCCCTCCTGGCTCAGGGCGAAGGAATGGCCCGCATCCGCATGCTCGAGGAATTCAAACAATCCGGCCGGGCCGTTCTCTTCGGAACTGATTCCTTCTGGCAAGGCGTTGACGTTCCCGGCCAAGCTCTACGCAACGTCATCCTCACCAAACTCCCCTTCGCCGTGCCCGACCACCCGCTCATCGAAGCCAAACTAGAGCTGATTCAGGAACGCGGCGGCGATCCCTTCCGTGAATACTCTTTACCCGAAGCCATCCTCAAATTCCGCCAAGGCATCGGCCGCCTGATCCGCACCGCACGTGATCACGGTCAGGTGGCCATTCTGGACTCCCGCATCCTGTCCAAGCCTTACGGACGACACTTCATGGCCAAACTCCCCAACTGTCCGGTGTTCCACCCCAGCGATCCCTCACAAAACGAAGCTTCCGATCATCCCACCGATGATCAGCGGCCGCGCCGCCAATAAGCCCACATAGCCCACATCCTCGAATCCTTCTGCACGATACGCGGTATTATTTTTAGGTGGATGGTAACATGATCTAATACCTGCCATTTCCCTTGCCAAAAAGATTCCCAAGACTAAGTTAATGCTGTGCGTCCACTTCGAGTCACTACCGCCTTCCTGTTGGCCTTTCTGACCTCGGGCACCTTTCTATCCTTGATGCAGTGTGTCGCGTGGACGTGTATGCTTTTCAACTACACTCCGGATTACGGCCTTTGGAAGTCTGTGGAGCGCACGTTCGGCGGAAAAAACCCCTGCTCACTCTGCCAAGAGGTATCCTCCGCCCGGAGCGAGCAGGAAAAGCCTGAAACGAAGCGTATCCTGATTGACAAAAAACATGAGCCCGGACGCATCTTCAGGGAAGAGGATTTCTTTGTGGTGCGCTCCGAGGCGGTTCAATGGAATCGCACCCCTCTGGCTCTGATGCCCTCCCGGGCCGAAGCACCACCACTGCCCCCCCCACGGTATTCCTGAATCCACATCGCACCCTTGGTGCGTCTCGATCCCTCATTCAAAGCGGCGTTCCCGTGAACTCCGTTGCCCATCAACTCAGGCCATCACGCCTTGCGTGATAGCTTCAATCAGGAATATATTTATGTTTAAGAAAATACTAGTTTTACTTGGCTTGTCATCGAGCCTTGCTCTCACTGCAATCAGTGCGCCCTATACCTCAAACACCCCAAGCACCCCAAACGCCTCCTCCACCTCCTCCCCTGAGGTTATGGAAACCGTCACCGTCACAGCACCCAAGCCCGGATCCAATTCTGGATCCTTGGTGACGCCTACCCAAGAAGCAGCGTCCGCAACACTCAACCGCATTGCCGGAGGAACCAATCTGGTCGATGCCGAGGATTACAAACGGGGTCGTGCCTCAACTCTCAAGGACGCACTCGATTTCCAACCCGGTGTTTTTGTCCAATCGCGGTTTGGATCCGAAGAAGCCCGCCTTTCCATCCGGGGATCCGGCCTGCAACGCACCTTCCACGGCCGCGGCATCAAGATGTTACAAGACGGCCTAACGCTAAATGAATCCGACGGCGGTTTTGATATGCAAGCCTTTGACCCGCTGGCCTACCAATACATCGAAGTCTATCGGGGTGCCAATGCCACCCGCTTTGGCGGCATCACCCTTGGCGGCGCGGTTAATTTCGTCACCCCCACCGGCTACGATGCCTCACTGGCGCAGATCCGTCTAGAGGGCGGAAGTTTCGATACCTGGCGCGGTCAAGTCAGCTCAGGTGCCGTCGCAGGCCCTTTCGACTACTACGCCACCGCCACCCACAGCTCCTCCGATGGCTTCCGCCAATACAGCCAACAAAACAACCAGCGCGTGCTGACCAACTTCGGCTGGCGGCCCTATGACACAGTGGAAACACGACTCTATTTCAACTACGCCCAGTCGGATTCCGAATTACCCGGTAGCCTGACCAAAGCCCAGTTGGAATCCTCTCCCACACAAGCCGCCGCTGCCAACGTCACCCGGCGTGACAAGCGCGACTTCACCACCTACCGCCTGGCCTCCAAAACCACCGTCAAGCTTGATGAGTCGTTGCTCGAAGCCGGCCTCTATTGGACGCATAAAGATCTGGATCATCCCATCTTTAACGTCCTGACTCGCACCTTCGCCACCGGCCCCGGCGTCATCGACCTCAACAGCAACAATTACGGCGCTGACCTCCGCTTCACATCGAATCACGAAGTCTTCGGGCGTCAAAACCGATTCACTGTGGGCATCAACCCCAGCGGCAGCATCGCCGCCGATAATCGCTTCGAAAACCTGAACAACACCTCCTCCAGGGGTCGAAAATTCGCCCAAGGCACCGAGTCGGTATTCAACCTTGAAGCCTACGTGGAAAATGAACACTACCTCACCGAACGCTTTGCCGTTATTCCCGGCTTGGTTGCCGTTCATACCGAGCGCCGCTTTGTCGATGATCTGCTGGCTGATGGCGACAGCTCGCTCGGCCAGGATTACCTCGGTTTCATGCCCAAGCTCGGCCTACGCTACGACTTCAACGAAAAAACCAATGCGTTTTTCAATGTGAGCCGCAGCTTTGAGCCGCCCAGCTTTGGCGAGATCAAGGCATTCCGCGCCTCGGCGGGACCTCCCGTCCAGCCCAACCGCCTGCCCATTCTCATCACCCAGAAACTCGACGCCCAGGAAGCCACCACCATCGAGATCGGCTCACGTGGAGAATGGAATCGCCTGGCCTGGGACATCGCCTTCTACCATGCCTGGGTGGACAATGAATTGCTCAGCCTCAACGATGCCCAAGGCAATCCCCTTGGCACCATCAACAGCACCGCCACCCATCACCAGGGCGTCGAAGCCGGTTTCACCTTCCGCCTGCTCGACCGCATTTTCCAACGGGGTGAATCGCTGGATAACTCCGACCGCATCCAACTCCGCACTGTTTACAACTGGTCGAACTTTTACTTCGACAGCGATCCGGTTTACGGATCCAACAACCTGGCGGGCATTCCGGAGCACTACCTGAGGACGGAACTCATGTATGAGCACCCCAACGGTTTCTACTTCGGTCCGAACCTCGAATGGTCGGCCGTCAAATCCCCCATCGACCATCAAAACACCTTCTTCGCCGATCCCTACCTTCTGATCAATCTCAAGGCCGGTTATCGCTCGGCCAGAGGATTCTCAGTGTTCATAGAAGGACGCAATTTGACGGATAAAATGTACTCCTCCACCACCGGAGTCGTCGCCAATGCCAACGGTGTAGATAGCGCCCAATTTTCTCCCGGCGATGGAGCCAGCGTCTTCGGAGGTGTCGAATGGAGATATTAAGAATCCCCGTTCTGATGACATGGATTCTCTTGGTAGGGGCCGCAGGCATTTCCTGCGGCCCGTCCAAAGATCAGCCCCTCATGCCCGAGCAAAGTCTGCAGCATGTGGGTCAGATCAAATGGGTGCGTGGAAAAGTCATGCAGTGCGGGCCCTGCCGACCGCTTTCATCCGGAAGAGTCAAAGCCTGTCTGGACGCCCCATGCGGAGAGGAGCACTTTGCTGCCATCATCGAACCCCATGTCTTCCAACAAACCGGACTTACCCATGAGGCGTTTGAAGGCCTCATCATCCGCGTTCACGGCACCATCACCACGTTCCAAAACCGGCCTGAGATCCTCGTCAGCGATCCCAGCCAACTCCTCATTGAACCAGGGCCATGAAAAAAATCTTCAATACCCGCGTCTGGCACCGCCGCCTGGGCATCATCTTTTGCTTCTTTGTGCTGCTCGCTTCGGGCAGTGGAATACTTCACAATGTCCTGACTTGGACCCAGTCACCCCCACCCCGTCCCCTGCCCTCGGCTTCTCTTGACCCAAAACGGCTGACATTCCCCCTCTCGGCTCTGACTGGAAGATGGAATGAACCCATCACTCTGGTGACCATCAGGGAATTATCCGGCAAGCCTGTTTATCAAATCTTCCGCGAGGGCATCAGTGTGCCCACTTACGTCTCCGCTGAAACGGGTATTGATTTGCCAGATGCCGATGCTCTCCTGGCGGCAGAAATCGCCTCCCGTCACCTCGGAGGCATTCCCGTGCGACAGACGGATTACCTGACCGCATTCAACCGAGAATACCTTTCCATCTTCCGCATCCTACCGGTGTATCGTCTAGATGCTGATGACCCACAAGGCACGCGTGTTTATGTCTCAACCCTAACCGGATCGGTAACCCGGCATACCGATCACCACCGGCAGCTCAACAGCACTCTATTCAGCCTGCTCCACAAATTTGCCTTCATCCCAAATAAAAACATCCGCAACTCCGTCCTCACCGCCACCACGTTCGGAATTTTTATCACCGCCCTGGCCGGCATGTTGCTCTATTTCAAACCGCGTGCCTCCAAGTCCACCCCAAGCTGAAAAGCTCATGAAGCACCTCGAACCGGCGAATCTTGAAAGCTCCACGTTTCCGTGGCTCGTCTCGCTGGTGCTGCATGCCGGCATGTTGGCCTGGGTCTTCCACACGGACTCTTTCCATGCCCTGGAGTTCACACCCAGCGTCGCCCAAACGGGCATTGAATCCGAGCCTGTGAGGCTTCACCTGCACGTTACATCATCGCTCCCACCCCCCGCCGAGCCTCCTCCCGTTCAGGTTCAAAACCCGGGAAAAGTCACACCCACCGCACGGGCTGCACCGCGTTCCAGGCCCACCAACCCAATCTCCGCACCTTCTCAACCTTCGGCCGAAGTCCTTTCACCGCGTCCCTCCCCCCATAACCTTCCACCGGTTTACCCGGAGACGGCACGTCGGCGGGGACAAGAGGGTATCGTCTGGCTTGAAGTCCACATCAACCATCTGGGCACGGTCGAGGCCGTCCGCATCCAAAAATCCAGCGGCCACCCTTTGCTCGATACGGCGGCCCAACAAGCCGTTCAACGCTGGAAATTCTCAGCACCCAAAAAGCACCAGACCTTGTTCCATTCTGACGCCCGCACCTTGATCATACCCATCCATTTTCGTCTCGACCCCGGTATTCATTCCTAAAGTACCTAATAACCTTATTTTACGTTCTCATTTCTTTTTTCGTAGTAGGCCTTTTTCCTATAATCCGTTTCACCGTCACTAAGAACTCGCCATTGGTCTTTCGGGGGATAGAACAAACGGATGGATATTCTAAGTTTGGCTTGGTTGGAACGTTCCGTTTTTGCTGCGGGGCAGACTTTTGTGCCAGGGATCCAGTGGAGTCAGGAGATCGCCAAAGGTGGCTGGGTGATGGTGACACTGGGAATCATGTCGGTGCTGGGCTTGGCGGTGGCGTTCGAGCGGCTCTTTCATTTGCGTGCGAAGAACATCGCACCCAAGGCACTCATTACTGCGGTCTTGCAACAGCAGTCCGCATCTGCGATTGAGAAGCTTTGCGCCGACCATCCAAGCACCTTGGCTACGGTGCTGCGCTCTTTACTGGATGCCCGGCGCTCGGGCACGTCTCGCGCCGATGCAGATCGTGAAGCGGGCGACCTTGCGGCGATCGATCTGAAACGACACCTGCAAAAATGCTATCCACTCGCCATCGTCGCTACCCTGGCTCCGTTGCTCGGATTATTAGGAACCGTGATCGGCATGATCGAAAGCTTCCACATTATTGGTGCAACCGGCAATTTATCGAATCCGTCCTTGCTGGCTGGAAGTATTGCCAAGGCCTTAATCACCACTGCGGGCGGGCTCTG
Source organism: Methylacidiphilales bacterium (assembly GCA_050329585.1). Taxonomy (GTDB): domain Bacteria; phylum Verrucomicrobiota; class Verrucomicrobiia; order Methylacidiphilales; family JBCBYL01; genus DAIPIT01. The sequence continues at coordinate 36,170 of JBHJOR010000030.1, forward strand.
TGTCGCCATTCCGGCCCTGGGTTTGTATCATTGGTTCAAGAGCCGCCTGGCCTCCTATGCGGTTGCGATCGATGAAGCAGGAAACCGTTTCTCCACAGGCGGAGGACGTGCGACGTGAACACACCACTTGATCTGGACGATTCCTCGACGGAAATCTCGCTCGCGCCACTCATCGACTGCGTTTTTCTACTACTCATTTTTTTTCTTCTCGCAACCTCGTTCGCGACGGAAACACCGGAGCAACGTCCCCTCTTAAACCTCGCTGAAAAGCGACTGCCCTTGGAGCTTCCGGAGACGGATCTCTCGATGGATAAAGAGTCCGTTCTGCTCGAAGGAAGAGAATTGCTCATCGAAATCGATGCGGGCGGATCGGTTTATGTGGACGGGAACCCGGTGACCACCAACGCTCTGCACGAGCAACTACGGAGTCTGTCAGGCAGCGGGATCGAGGTGGCGATCCGCGCGGATCGGGCGACTGATTACGGGCATATCGTCCGGATCCTCGAGCTGTTGCAATTCCATGATTTAAATAAAATCGGGTTCCGAACCGTTGAGAAAACGCCCTACTTGAAACCCAAAACGAAAGGGCCAAGCGCTCTCGGACCATGAAATGGTTTGTTTGCTCATTGTTGGCTCACGCAGTTGGGCTTGTGTGGCTGACGATGATGCCATCTGGTGGAATCCACGTGACTGCTCGTGAGTCGGGGTCGACGGTCACTCAAGAACCCTTCAGTGAGACCAATCGTGAGCAAATCGCACACGTGGCCCGGCAGATTGCAGAAGCACTGCGGTCTGCCGGGAAGCAACTGGACGGGTCAGCCAGAGAAACCGCACGATCCGAAGCCAAGCGGATACTTGAAGAGTTGGAGTCGGGGCAGGGAACAGGAGATGTGCCGCAAACCTATGAACTCGCACGCCAGGCGCACCAAGCGCTTTTAGAGGCGCTTTCGGCAAGCGGGAAACCGGCGACGCATTTAGATCGAGGTGAACCCTCGACCCGAGGGATTGAATCGTATCAGGAATTAGAGCACCTGGCGCACGCCACCTCCAGTGATGAGTTTTTCCCCGAGGCGTTGCGACGCCGCGTCGAAGAGGCACTGCGGGTCATGCTAGCCGATGCCCGCGAGGCAGAGTTGAGGCCGTCGATGAAGGCGATGCTATTACCCCGGAAGTTCCCGGAGCTGAGCCATCAAGAGCGTGCGGATCAGGCTGCCCGCTACAGCAAGATGATGAGTGAGGCGCTGGGTAAAGCAGTGGATTTGAGTCAGTGGATGCTTGAAAACTGCCAAGGGTCACCGTCACCCACAACCGGAGGACGATCAAGCGGGACACCTAATCAAGGGGAACGTCAGCCGCATATCCCCTTGTTGCCGAATGTGCCGGTGTGGGTGGATGCACCTGTGATCAGCCCTAGGGCGGCACCGAGAGTGCCGGGACGTCGGTTTAGCGCAAATGGCCAACCGGCGGGTCGTTGGGTCTATCCAGATAGTTGGTATGTTATCGGGCCTTTCCCCAACCGATTCCGGGCGATGATTGAGGCGAAGTATCCGCCCGAAAAAGTCGTGGATTTGGACGCCGTCTACCTTGGCAACAAGGGCCGCGAAGTGCGTTGGGAGTTTTGGAAGAGTGAGAGTTCGTCCATCCGGATGCCTGAGCTTGACACCTATGAGATTCATTACGCCTGGACTGAGGTCTATTTTGATCGTGCGTCGGACTGCTGGCTTGCGCTTGGAAGCGACGACAACACCAAAATCTGGATCAATGACTATTTGATCTACCAAAGCAGCAACCACCTGAAAGCCGCGCAACCGGATGAAGCGTTTCGGAAAGTCCATTTCCAAGAAGGCTATAATCGGGTGTTGGTGCGGCTGGAAAACGCGATCGGCAACGGAGCGTTTTTCTTCATGATTTATAACGAGTAGTCGCGAACGTTCCGCGCGTGCGGATGAAGAAAAATATTTTTTAAT
>JBHJOR010000013.1:0-48789 GCA_050329585.1 Methylacidiphilales bacterium
AAGACAGAATTTTCCCCATTTGGATCAATGTAGTTCACTGGATTATTGCCCACATAAGCATAAAGATTAGACCCCTGACTAAACTCCGCCCCTGAAAGCGGGTCTCTGGAGATGAACCGTCCCAGAATCGGGCTGTAGTATCGTGCCCGGTAATAATAATCCCCGGTTTCCGGATCAAGCTGACGGCCTGTGTAGAGATGGTCATTGCCGATTCCACTGGAGCTTATCCCTGATCCCACACTGTTGAACATCGCTACTTGTCCTTGAACGTTATATTCGTAGCTCTCCAGCAGATCCCCTGAGTTGTCCGCCACGGCAATCACACTGCCCAGGCCATTCTTGTAGTAGTATTGCCGATGGGTGCCATCCGTCCTCATGACGATGTCATCAATCCCCTGCCCTAGGAAATAAGTGCACGTCACCGAGCTTGGGCGGTATTCCACCGCAATGTCCTGGCCATCGTGGTGATACTGATAGGTGGCGATCACGCTTCCTCCCGTGTCCTTCACCACCTTCTTGGTTCTTCTTCCCAGAGGATCGTAACTCAACTCAACCGAACCGGTGCTCATGACGACCGAAGTGAGGCGATTAAACGTGTCATAGGTGTAGGCCTTCCCGTTGAAGCTGGCCAGATTGCCATTGGCGTTCCAAGTCGGTGCCGTATGGCTGCTGACCGTGGTGTATTGGTTCAAGTTATTGACCGCGTATGTGGTTGTCGTGGAACCGAGAGTCCATGACGCGCGATTCCACGCATCATCATAAGTAAACTCCTGATCGGCGAAGGGAGAGCCGGAAGGTTCCGTGACCCCCGTCACTTCATAACGGTTGTTGTAGCCAAAGGCCACCATGCCACGGAACCCTGTTTCACTGGTTCTCATCCCGGCATCATTATATGTATAAGCGTGGTTGCGGGAAGTATTGTTTAAGGTGTTGTTCAGGGCAGTACGACAATTAGCGAGTTTGGAATGGACAAAGACTAGCGCATCATTACCATAATTATTATGGATAACGTTTCTATTCAAGAAATGCGGTTTGAATTCGGGAAAATCAAGGCTGGATTGAAAAATGGACGAACCTATGTACTGACCTATCGAAACAAACCGTTGGCTACGCTGATACCCATTCAAGATTCCAAGGTCAAAGAAGACGATTCGGCACTGGCGTTTGGCATCGAGGCGGTCGATATCGAGCCCATGACTAATCAGGATATGGACAAAGCAATCTATGGGTGAACGTCGCATCTTTTTGGATACCAGTGGATTATTTGCCTGGATCAATCGGCAAGACCCTCATCACAACTTGATGATGTCATTACCTCGAACTGAAGGGGTAAGTCTGATTGTATCAGATTATATCATTGATGAAGCTTGCACACTTTTTATGGCCAGAAAGATTGGGCACCGTCGCTCTGATTTATTGCACTTGGTTCGACACTCGCGGATCGTGAATTTAGAGTGGGTGAATCAAGAATTGTTTTGGGAAGCTTGGGACTGGCAACAAAAATACAGCGACCATTCTTTCTCATTTACCGACTGCACCAGTTTTGCCTTAATGAAAAAACTCGGATTAGAGGAAGTGGCCACACATGACAGCCATTTTAAATCGGCAGGATTTCATCCATTGTTAACCGGTTAACGTTACATTATTGAGCCCGTCCCGAAGTGCGGAAGAACGTCGAGGAACAGAAAAAGCACCCCCGGAGGCGAAGAGGCAAGAAAGGGGCAAACCACTCAACCATCATCGTGCCACCTAGCCTTTGCAACGATCAAACGATCACCCTCCGAAGGGGCCACGTTGCGTTCCTCAATCGGGCTCAACAAATGTTTCGCCCTTCTGATTACTGACGAGATCACTATTTGACCCTCAACCTCCACTCGCCATCACACCGCAACCATGTTTGCTAACGCCACTTCAGAATGTTCCGGTTGGTGATACGACTGTCAGGAGGGCAGGAACCACCCCAGACGATTCCCGGATGGAGCCAGCTGCGCGGCCCCAACAACGTCCCCGGATTGAGCACGGTTTGACAGCCGACCTCCACCCCATCCCCTGCGATAGCTCCCAATTTTTTCAGCCCAGTGGACCAACGCTGCCCGCCCCACTCGACCCGGATTTCCTCTTGATCGGTGCGCAAGTTGGAGCAAATGACGCCCGCTCCAAGGTGGGCCTTATTTCCCAAAATAGAATCGCCCACATAGGAAAAATGGGGCACCTGCACTTCATTAAGCAGAATACAGTTTTTGAATTCGCAGCTATTGCCCAGCACACAACCATCGCCCACCACCACATGCCCCCGCAGGTAGGCTCCATGACGAATATGGGTATTGCGACCAATCCAAACCGGTCCTTCAATATAAACACCGGGATCGATCCGCGACCCCTCGCCTATGTACACTTCACCCCGAATGACGGGCTGACCTAGACTGCGAGCATGGCTTCCTGTTAACGAACGGCTTTCTAAATAGGTGCTGATACCTTTTAAGGCCTCCCAGACCGGGGTTCCGGGTTGGAATAGATCACGGCAAGGATAGTCCGAGAGGTCGAAGAACTCTTCAGCGGTTGGAGCGGTCATGGTTGTTCAGCCGGAAAATAAAGTCCGGCGGTGTTGCCGTTTTCATCGCGCACACGGATGTAGATCGGCAGGCCTTTTTCACGCTCCAGTCGGAAGGTCTCATCATTGGAATCTAAGATACCGTCTTCGGGGGCCAGGGGACGATATTCACGACCGTCGTTAGAAAACGAGGCGGATTCAATGAGACCTGAGACATCCACGGCGCGGATTCGAAGGGTATTCCCGGATTGGGAAATAACGGTCAGGCTCGGCGGGGTATGATCGATGCGCCAGCTCTCACTGATTCGAGAGCTGGTGCGTTCGTTACCGGGAGCATTATCATGTGCATCACTGGCCGTTACCCGAACACGGTAGGTGCCATCGGCCCAACCGCGGGTGTCCCACGAGAACACCGGCTCGTTCCAATCGGTTACCAGGCGATCCCACGATCCATTTTCACGCTGGATATCGAGCGTGTAGCTGAGGCGATCCTGATCGGGGTCTTCGGCTTCCCAAGCGACTGCCCGCAGACCCGGCTCGCGGTTGGCACGGTAGCGCTCGCCTTGTGCGGGATTCGGTGGTGTGTCGCCTTTAATCAATTGCGCACTGGTTTGAATTTTTTCCTGTTGGGGCGGCGTTTCTAAAAGAAGAAAGCCCATGCCGGGCTCCATGATCTTGATATTCTTAATGACCGGAGGACGATTGCGAGCCAAGTATGTTGTGTCGATCCGATGAATCCGTCCCGATTGAATCGCCACCTCAAGCTGCAAATATCGGGCGGGCTCGCTGGTCACGCGATCTCCCGAAGTAAAGCGCCAGTCATTCCATGATTTACCGGGGTTAGCGGTGTTTCCGCTACGGGTGCGAATCACCCATTTACCCTCTCCGTGCATCTGAAGTTTACCCCAATCTGCGAACGATCCGCTATCGATGACCTGGCTCCGATAGATCCCACCTGTTGAACCGCCCGGTCGATTGGTGATCCGGAAGATACGCCCAAAATTGCTTCCCAAAGCGATGATTGAATCAGCCTCTGATCTCCATAACCCGGTAACTTGGCGGCTCTCCAGTCGGCCAATCTGAGCCACATTGCGCTGCTCAGGATCAATCGAGAAAAGACTTCCTTCTTTACCTGTTCCCGCAATCAAGCGCCCCGCGCTCCAGGTCATGGAAAACACTTCGTCCGGGCCGGAAAAAAGGGGTTCGGCGTAACCATCCGCACCGATGCGGTAGATATCGCAGAGGGTTGGCTCATTCTTTTTGGCACCTCCCGAGACGGTGGCTATCGCTTTCTGTTGGGCCGCCGCCGCCACGTTCTGAATGGCACTAATCGTAGCCAGACCTTTGGCATCGGGTTTGGCCGCTGGCGCGGGAGGCGAGGAAGGCGCACCCGTTCCGGCGGGTGCGCTGGATTTTCCGATGGCAGCTACATACACCACGCCTGAATCATCCACAGCAAGAGCGGATACATCCACCCGTTGAGCGTCCAACACCACCACGGGGGATCCTTGGCTGGCGACAGGCACGCGATAGAGCACTGCTGAGCCGGCGGTGCCTACTTTTAAATCACCCTTTGCGTTCCATGCCATCACCCTTAGGTGAGGCTCTTCCGCATCGAAAATCACCTCGCCCTGGTTCTTTCCGGTCACCCGAAATAGTTTTCCTTCCTGACCGGTGGCCAGATAGAGGCGTCCTTTTTTGTCAAAGACCATATCCCAGACAAATTTTTCTCCGTGCTCGAACCAGACCTCGAACTCACCGCTTTTGTTGCGACGGAAGATTTTTCCATCCGGTGAAGAGGCGGCGTAAAGATACCCATCCGGACTGACGGCGACGGCATAGACATCACTTTCGGTGAACTGGGTCAGTGTTTTTTTAACGCCCTTTTGATTGATTTGGATGACTGCACCTTTGGGCCCCGTTCCCACAACCCAGCCACCCGATTGCGGCAAGCGCGCCGCATCCCAGATCAGCGCGGTTTCAAGATCCGCCAGCAGCTCTGACTTGATGCCCGGCATCAGGACGCCGGGTTCTTCAAGGATGACGGATTCCAGTTCCCCTTGAGAAAATTCTTCCACTGAATCCATGACGACCCGCTGCGGCTGAACCGCCCACAAGTCCCCCACAACTAACCACAGAAGGCTGAATGCCATCAAGAAGGCGCATCCTTGTTTCGTTTTATGTTTCATAAAAGTTTGATCGTCTTGACCTTTTTCCCAACCACCACTCCATGTCCTGTAATGAGGCTCTCCTGTAAGATATGGGGAGAATGTTGAACGTAACCCGAAGCACTGGATTCAGTGGCAAGGATGCTTCCGATGCTGTGGGGAAGCCCGGTTTGTTCCACGCCACCTTCGAAGCGAACCACTCCACCAGACATGGTGGTACGCACATGAATGGCATCAGAACGATGTGTTTGATTAAGCCATCGGATGGCATCCTGCGGGGAACTGGATCGACCTAAAGACGACGAGAATACTTTCTCCCGCCTCAGATCTATTCCGCCCGCCACTTCTATCCGCAGGGTGCTGCCAATCCGGGTCTCAGGTGCCTTCCATGGCTGACGTACAATTTTTTCCTGGCCTGCCGGATTACGAAGCTTGATGACGAGCAAGACCGACTCCCCCGGACGCACCGTATCCCGATCTGTTTCCACCGACTCGATAGTCCAGTTTTCCTTACGTTCGAAGGTATCCACGTTCATGTGCACCGACTCCAGATTCAACTGTTCGCCGTATTCCGAGTAGAGGCGCATCAGAGGCAGAGTTTGCCCGAAGAGAATCTCGACACGTTCACTCTGAGTGCCACTGAAGACCCCGCCCATATTCAGTGTTTCAAGTCCAGTGAACTTCAAGCTGGTGGAAAGGCGTGCGGTGAAGTTATCAGAAAAATCCTGCCGATCGACCACCGCTGACATCGTCAAGATGGCGAGCAAAAAAGGTGCGAGTCGATGATCGCGCACCAAATGTCCCTCAAGTGGGGGTCGCTTTTGATTTTGGTGAGTGCGGTTCACTTCATAACGTGCCATGACGGGTAACGGGCCAATGCGTCCACTGACCGCCGACCAACGATCCTGTTCCAGGGTGCCTGAAATTTTGCCGGCGTTGGCAATTTTAAAGGGCATGTAATAACTCGGTAGGACACTGATGATTTCTGCCGGGGCTATAGGAAAGCTAACCGGGCCCATGCCCAGCATGGGATGGCCGAACCCCACGACTTGATCTCCGTCCACCCAGGTGGCAGTTCCGGTTCCAGCCAAGGTGATGCTCCCGTCCATCAAAACCACAGCTAGCGGTGAGCCCGCTTGAATCGGGGGCAGCTTTTTTTCTCCGGTTCCCACCCTTCCCGTGGTCAGGTTAGAAAGAAGGGGGTGATTCGGAAAAAGTTTTTTGAGTCCTTCCATCTCATTTTGGGGGTGGGACGTGAAACCGGAAAGCACCCAAGTAAAGACGGCTTGCTCCGCGTCGGGCCAAGCCGAAGGTTCCGGGTCTAGGGATCGCCGTCGGGCCACATCCACCATATCTGCCGCAGGTGTGAATCCACAATGGCCGTCTTTTTCAAAAATACCCAAACGACGCGACAGGGCTCCGACAAGTTTGCCGTCGATGATCAGCGGGCTTCCACTCATGCCATGGACGGCTTGGATCAGCTCGGTTTTGGGATCAACTAATTTTCCAATGATCATGTCGCGCCCCGGTCCCAAACCACCTTCCAGAACGCCTAAGATTTCCGTCTCAATAGGAACCACTTCGGATCCTTTCAGCACCGTGAACACCGTACCCTTCATGCCGGGTCGGAGTTGATCTAAAGGATAAATTTCCGGTGGTGCCGCTGCTAACCGAACCGTCAGCATGAGACAGCTAATAAGGCTGATGAGTGCGGCCAGTTTCATCCGCAAAGAATCATCTCCATGGCGTGCAAGGTCAAGTCCACATCCTCGTCGGTATGGGAAAGTGAAAGGAACTGGGTTTCAAATTGCGATGGTGGAACATAAATGCCCTGAGCTTTCATCGCATGAAAATAGGTGCGGAAGGCATTGGTATCACAGGTGCGGGCATCATCGAGATGATGCACTTCGCGATCTGTAAAGAAAAGGCAGAACATGGATCCCACGCGGTGAAACTGAAGCGCGGTGTCCGAACGGCGCATCAAGGCGCGCACGCCCGTTTCCAGCCGGGCTCCGATTTGTTCGAGGCGATCAAATCCGCAGCGGTGTTCGAGTTCTGTGAGCTGGGCGATTCCTGCCGCCATGGCCAACGGGTTGCCTGACAATGTTCCGGCTTGATAAACGGGACCCACCGGAGCCAAATAATCCATCACCTCCGCGCGCCCGCCGAAGGCTCCAACGGGTAACCCACCGCCGATCACTTTACCGAAAGCGCTCAAATCAGGTCGGATTCCAAGCAGACCCTGAGCCCCTGCCTTGCCCAGCCGGAAGCCGGTCATCACTTCATCGAAAATCAACAGCGTTCCGGATTCATCACAGCGGGCACGCAAGGCTTCCAGAAATCCGGGTTTCGGAATCATCAGCCCGGCATTGGCTGGAATGGGCTCCAGAATCACCGCCGCCACCCGCTGGCCCCATTCATCCATCACCCGGTGAAATCCCTCCAGATCATTAAACGGGAGAGTCAAGGTAAGTTCCGCCAGAGCCGCTGGAACTCCCGCGCTGTCGGGTTGGCCCAAGGTCAAGGCACCCGACCCCGCTTTAACCAGAAGGGAATCGACATGCCCGTGGTAACAGCCTTCAAATTTGATGATGTGGTCACGTTTGGTGAATCCCCTCGCCAATCGAATCGCGGACATGGTGGCTTCGGTTCCGCTGTTGCACATACGGACTTTTTCCACTGACGGAACCCACGCTTGAATCAAGCGGGCCAAATCGACTTCCAACGGCCCCGGAACACCGAAGCTGGTTCCTTTTCCTGCCGCTTCACGGATGGCAGAAACCACGGCGGGATGGGCATGGCCCAGGATGGATGGCCCCCAGGTGCAGACATAATCGATGTAACGATTACCATCTACATCCCAAAGATAGGCTCCCTCCGCTCTCTCGGCAAAGAAGGGAGTTCCACCCACCGCCCTAAAGGCGCGCACTGGTGAATTCACACCACCGGGTATAACGCGCAGTGCCTGTTCGAAGAGCTCTTCGGATGTCATCCTTCTAACGTTTCAGAAATTCATAACTAAGCAAGGAGACACATCAATGTCTGCCTTGTTTAGTGGAAAACGCCGACGTCCGGAGGAGCGGGGACGCTTTACGCGCCCACCGCCTTGCGCGCTTCCTCGGCTAAAGCGGTGCTTAAGTAGCGCTCTCCGGTGCTGCAACCGATGGTGACAATCAATTTGCCTTTGTTTTCTGGACGTTTGGCAACTTCGATGGCCGCCCAAACATTGGCGCCGGTGGAAATACCAACCAGCAATCCCTCTTCTTTACAGATACGCCGCGCCATGGCAAAGGCATCATCATTGGTGACCCGGATCACATCATCGACAATCGACAGATGGAGGTTGTCCGGAACAAAACCCGCTCCGGTGCCCTGGATTTTGTGCGGGCCGGGTTTGACTTCCTCTCCGGCACGGGTCTGAGTGATAACCGGCGAGTCGGCGGGTTCCACCGCAATGGCCTGAAAGGAGGCTTTACGTTGTTTGATGACTTCCGACACTCCGGTGATCGTTCCGCCGGTGCCCACTGCGGAAACGAGAATATCCACGTTGCCATCAGTATCATTCCAGATTTCCTCAGCCGTGGTGCGGCGATGAATTTCCGGATTGGCCGGGTTTTTAAATTGCTGAGGAATCCAGGAGTTAGGTGTTTGTTCAGCCAGTTCCACCGCCTTGGCGATGGCGCCCTTCATGCCGTTGGCGGCAGGGGTCAGCACCAACTCGGCACCCAGCAAGGCGAAAAGCGTGCGCCGCTCCAAACTCATGCTCTCGGGCATGGTGAGGATCAGACGGTAACCTTTAGCGGCGGCGACGAAGGCCAAAGCGATGCCGGTGTTGCCCGAGGTAGGCTCAATGATCACCGTTTCAGGTTTAAGCTGTCCGCTTTGTTCAGCGGCCTCGATCATGGCAGCTCCGATACGGTCTTTAACACTTCCAAGAGGATTGAAGAATTCGCATTTCAGGGCAATGGTGGCATCGATTCCAGCCGTGACGCGATTCAATTTAATCAGCGGAGTACGACCGACAGTTTCAACGACATTTTGATAGATGGGCATAGGATTTATTTCGGTTGGGGTTTTTGATAGTTAAAAAATGGATCTTTGATTTGATAGTCTACATAAACTATAGACTTACTTTTTACAAGTAATTTTTCTGTTTTTTAGGCGATGGCTGTTTTTTGCATGGCTTCTTCTGGGGGAATTCTGAAGTGGATGGTCGTCCCCTCACCTTGGATGCTTTCAGCCCAAATTTCTCCACCGTGGGCGGTAACGATTTCTTTCACAATGGTTAAACCGAGGCCGGTGCCGCCTTTATCGCGCGAACGGGCCCGATCCACTCGGTAGAATCGCTCAAAAATGTGGCCCAGCTTGTCACTCGGAATCCCCGTGCCAAAATCCTTTACATAAAACCTCACCGCTCCGGATGCCTCCTTCATAGCACCGACTATGATCGGCCGTGAACTATCCGAATAACGTCTGGCGTTATCGATCAGGTTGTGGAACACCTGTTCCATACGGAATTCGTCCATAGCATGCAATTCTAGTTCGGGGCTGATAGATATTTGAATAGCGGTCACTTCGGGATGAATGCGCACAAAGTCGGCCTTAATTTGTTCAAGAAACTGAGGGATCTGAACCTCCGTTTTTTCGATACCTATGATTCCACTTTCAAGCCTCGATAAGAGCAATAAGTCTTCAACTAAATGGTTCAGGCGGTTCGAGTTCCGGATCAGGGTGTCAATTATTTGCCGCGTTTCCAGTTCACTGCACGAAAGCCTTTCTTTAAGCGCTTCCAAATAGCCTTTAAAGACCGCCAAAGGAGTTCTCAGCTCATGCGAAACACTGGCCACCACATTTCGCTCGGCGTTCTCCATTTCACGCAGACGGGAGTAATCGACGGCTAAGAAGATGACACTCCATACCTTGCCACTTTCATCCATAATTGGAACCGCAGCGATCTTTCCACTGCGATTTTCCAACCCCTTGGGAGTGACGACCTTAAATTCTGCGATATCGATTTCGACTTCACCGGATCGCAAAGCCTGACCAACCAGCTCATTGACCTCGTAAATCTGCACCAGTTCGATCAAGCGTCGTCTGGTGGTCGGGGTGCTCAAGGAGAAAAAAGCTTCAAATGCTTTGTTGGCCTGCTGGATGGAGCCATCGGGATTGATCCACGCTACCGGCTGATCCATTTCTCTAAAAAGAGAGGACAGTTGGGATTCCAGTCGCTTGCGTGCCTCTCTCTCCTCCGCGTAGTGGTAGGACAGGGCAGCCAGCGACCTTCCCATATGACGAATCAAGCTCGTTCCATCCGCCTGCCAGGGATGCAACGTCTCGCCGCGCTCGAGCTGCAGGATCATCTTCTTGAGATTGATGAGTGGAAGATAAACACGGAAAAAAAGCCATAGAAAAGCTCCCAACACCGCAGCTAAACCGGCATAAAGCCAGAAATCAGAATCCATACGGTTATCTAACAGGATCCGCCCTCCGGGGTGAAGCAGAATCCTTAAATCCGTCAGCTGGAATCAGCCGGCTTGTTCCGACATGCGGTAACCCACGCCGCGGATGGTTTCCACGTAGTCGGCCAAGTCGCCCAACTTTTCTCTTAACCGGCGCACATGAGTATCTACGGTGCGAGTATCAATCACACTCTCATACCCCCAGACATCATTGAGAAGACGATCCCGGCTTTGCACCCGGCCCCTGCGTTCCATCAGAACGGTCAGCAGCCTGAATTCGGTGGCGGTCAGATTGATCATCTCACCTTTAACCAACACCTCATGCCGCCCCAAATCCACCGCCAGCTCACCGATGCTGAGACGCTCGGGTTTGGCATCTGAATTTTGGGCTCTTTTGAGTATGGATTTAACCCGCAGCACCAGTTCTCTGGGGCTGAAAGGCTTCGTCACATAATCGTCCGCGCCAAGCTCCAGACCGACGATGCGATCCACTTCATCCGATTTGGCCGTCAGCATCAGGATCGATATATTGCTGGTGCTGGGATCTTTACGCAGGTTCTTGCAAATTTCCAGACCGCTCATTTTCGGTAGCATGATATCCAGCACAATGAGGTCGGGATGTTCTTCTCGGGCTTTTTTCAAGCCCACTTCCCCATCATGGGCAGTGTATACTTTGAAACCCGCTCCTTTGAGACTCATCTGGATGAGGTCAATCACGTCAGTTTCGTCTTCGATAATGAGGATTTTGGAAGGCACGCATAGCCTTATTACCTATTATAAAAAGGGTGGCAAGCGTTCCATCCGTGACAAAATGGAAACAATTGATCCCTCAAGACCCGCTTTGAGCATTAAATTACGGTGCGTGCAGCCAAAAAAGAATATCCCCCTCACCCGTTCCCCGCCTTTACCCCGTTTGATCCGCATCCTATTAAGCGAGCTTAATCGGGTTGTTGCCGGATCGGGGTGATTCGAGGCACTGAGAAATCCCTAGTGGCCAACGGTGGAACCGAAAGCGCGGGAAGCCCCACTAAAGGATGCACCCCCAGCCAACGGGCTCTACGCTCGCTCGTCCTCTCCGCCAACAGCACCGGCGCGGCATCAAACGGGGTCGGATTGGTAATGCGCAGGGTAATGGTGTCAGGGCTGACGTGAACTGTCTGTGCGAAAACGTGATCCAACACCGTCATTTCCAACGTATCGGTATTCAGAACAATCCCTGGAACCTCCGCTATGGTATTGAGAATAGCAGGTTCAGACCAGCAAGAGCCGCCAAAGATTTCGCCCACGCCAATTTCCTCCCAAGGCTCTCCACGGACTTCCCAATCGCTTAGATTCACCCGCTCATTCACCCATCCGGCGGGCATCACTTTCCAACGTTTACCTACCCGGGTATCCACGATGGGTCGGTCGGATCGGCTGATATACTGAGTCAAACAGCGGGCGATGTCCCGGATGAGATCGAGCCAAACCGCATCTCCAGTTGCGCGCCAGAGCTTGAGCAGAGACGCCCCCGAGAGCGTGCAAATACCAGGTGCGGCGTGCTTATTTTGTACATTGGCCCAAACCGTGCCCGTAGTCAGCATGTCTAACCGACCAAAGGTGCTGTCGGGCGGAAACCGGAAATCATAACTGGTGACCCACGTGGCGAAATAGGCGGCGGCCCGTTCAGCGGCTTCGATCCATTCCGTTTGCCCCCCGGATTCCTCCATCAAAACCACAAAACTTTCAAGCAGAGCCGCCGCAGACTCACTGTCGACGTTTTGAAAAATATCGCCGGGCCCGCCATTGGTGAAGCCGTGGGCCAGAAAGTGATCGCGATAACGTCTGGCGGAAGACTCGGCCACTTCCCGGTATTCGGGATTTCCAAAATAACGTGCAGCCAAAGCCAGACCTGCAGGAGCCAGTGCCGCTGCACAACTACCTCCCAAATGAATGGCTCCGGTTTGCGGATCCGCATAATGACCCAGATGTCCCGCCTCTCTCCACATGCGCACCAACGCATCGGTTAAGTTGCGCGCAAAACGCACCCATGCCGGGTCGGGGTTGATGTGTGGTGGCCCCACCCGGAGGTGCAGCAACGTTTTCATTATAAAATAAAGCGTATCGGCACTGTATCGCAGATAGCAGGGACGGCCTTCATCGTTCCAGCTGGAGCCATCAAAGCGACTGGCGACAAAGCCCGAGGGCATAGCGGACTGAATGATGAAGTCCCAACTCCGCAAGGCGCAGTGGAAACTGTGTGCATCACCGCGCACCAGCAACGGCCAAACCGTGTTGGGGCCGCCTACCCATCCGGTCTGGAAGTCCTGTGGCGGGCTTTCCCTCATGCCGACCGACCAATAGCCGTGAGATTCAACCCAGTTGTCCCGCTGGTGCTTTTGCTCAATAAGACGAAAGGCAGAAGAGAACGGTAAATCCGCTCGCTCGCGTTGGGGTGCCCATTCTTTACGCACTCGCACAAAGAAAGCGTATAGATCTTCAGGACTTTTCGCATGGAAGTGGTAAACCAAGGCTCCCATACTGAAAGTCTCTTGGTGAGCCAAAGTCATGGGACGGTCGGCTAGTTTTCCGGTGTAATTGTATTTTCCTCCATCACGCACGCCAGGGCTTTTGAGAAGGATGCGCGCCGAGCGACGATCCGTGCTTTCCACGACTTCCAAGGCATGATCGCCATGCGCGGTTCCCTGGTCTGTGATGAGCAGAAATCCCCTTCGCAACCCCGGCGAATAAACTCCAACGCAGGGAGTGGAACAGTCACCGGTCAAAACCTGTAACCTACTCGATCCCGGGCCGTGGGTTAAATGAGGGGCGGAGGAGAGTCGAATCCAGTTGAACGGATCCGGCTCGGGTTGATGAGGGATGCTTTTTTTGCTTCCTTCATCCTTAGGAAAACGGTTACCCTCATAAACACAGGCCGGAAGAAAGACCCAGTGATCTTCTCCCCACTCTTCAAATGGAAACTCCAAGGCGCAGGCGATATCGTGGCATACCCCATCCAACACCTTAAAATTCGCCGAAATAGCCATCGCTTGATTTTCACTGCTTCGGATGTCTAAGTCAGCAAGCAGCCGACCCCCAGCTACAGAGACTTCAGGATGCTCGCTGAAGCCTAGGGCCTGAACCTCACGGCCCTCTTCATAAGCGATCACACAAGCGCGAGGATGGATGAGAGGGACTGACGTGGGTTCAGCAAGGGCAATCGATCGAGGTGTCTTCATGAAATTTTAATTGGATATCCTAGCTTTGTAAATTGATGACTCTTCGCATCATGGTCAAGAACCCTTTAGAATCGTTCAGAATCAGGCTCTAATATTTCTTTGGGGAAGTTCGCTTGGTTTTTGTTCGGGATGTTTTGCCGTAGTGAACCGGTTCCGCACCTTCCGAGGAACCGGATAATTTTTTCAGTTCCTGAACCTGATCTCGCAACAAAGCCGCTTTTTCAAAATCCAACTGCTCTGCTGCATGAAGCATTTGCCCCTCCAGTTCACGGATGGTATCCATGACGTCCATGTCTTGAAGACCACCCGCCACTCTGGAATCCACTGAGGCAGACTTGCTGCCGATTCCCGGCTTTTGCAGACTTTCCTGCACCCCACGCACGACCGACTTCGGGGTGATGCCATGCTCCCGATTATGGCGCGTCTGACGCTCACGCCGCTCATGACTGACTTCGATCAGCTTGCGGATGGATCCTGTCATCTGATCAGCAAACAGAATCACCTGACCATTAATGTGACGTGCCGCGCGTCCGGCGGTCTGGATCAGCGAAGTTTCCGAACGCAAGTAGCCTTCTTTGTCAGCATCTAAAATCGCCACCAGCGAGACCTCGGGTAAATCCAGTCCTTCACGCAACAGATTGATACCCACCAGCACATCGATTTCACCCGAACGCAGTGAACGCAGGATCTCCACTCTCTCAATGGCATCCACTTCAGAATGGATATACTGAACCTTGAAACCGGACTGACGAAGATAATCTGTCAGATCTTCAGCCGTGCGCTTGGTCAGTGTGGTCACCAGAACACGCTCGCCTCGCTCGACCCGTAAACGAGATTCATTCATGACTTCGTCGATTTGTCCCTTCAGCGGTCGGACGATGATTTCGGGATCCAAAAGTCCAGTGGGGCGGATGACCTGCTCGACCGCGCGCCCATTCACTTTCTCCATCTCATAACGCGCTGGCGTGGCAGATACATAAATCACTTGGGGCAACAGCGCTTCAAATTCCTCGAAATTCAAGGGACGATTATCTAATGCCGAAGGCAGACGGAATCCGTGTTCTACCAACACGGTTTTGCGCGAGCGATCACCCGCATACATGCCTCCGATCTGGGGCACCGTGGCGTGTGACTCATCGATTATGCAGAGGAAGTCGTCCGGAAAGAAATCGATCAAAGTGGAAGGTTTGGCACCGGGGGGGCGGCCGCTTATGTGGCGGGAGTAGTTTTCAATGCCATTACAAAAACCCATTTCCTGCATCATTTCCAAGTCGTAGGTCGTGCGCATTTTAAGTCGTTGGGCCTCCAGGTATTTTCCCTGAGCCTCGAATTCAGCAATCCGGGTATCCAGTTCATTTTGTATGCGGGAGAGTGCTCCACGCATTTTTTCATGGGGGGTGACATAGTGACGGGCAGGAAAGAGTATTTCGGATGGAAGCGTTTCAAGCACCGCACCGGTAAGCGGATCCATACGCGCCAGCCGCTCGATTTCATCGCCGAAAAATTCGATTCGCAACCCGTCCTCACGATAGGCCGGACACAACTCCACCACATCACCCCGAACGCGGAATTTTCCTCGGGAAAGTTCCATGTCATTGCGTTCATAATGGACCGCTACCAGTTTCTCAAGCAGCTCACCGCGACTCATCCGGCGTCCAACTTCCAAATGAACCACCATTTCCTCATAATCTTCCGGCGAGCCCAAACCATAGATGCAGGAGACACTGGCCACCACAATCACATCCCGTCTCGTCAGCAAGGAACTGGTGGCAGACAGACGAAGTCGTTCAATCTCCTCGTTGATGCTGGAATCTTTTTCGATGTAGGTGTCGGTCCGGGGAATATAGGCCTCGGGTTGATAATAATCGAAGTAACTCACAAAGTATTCGACCGCGTTGTGAGGGAAAAAAAGTTTGAACTCACTGAAGAGCTGGGCGGCCAGTGTTTTGTTGTGAGAAATCACCAGGGTGGGACGGTTGAGCGCGGCAATGACGTTAGCGCAGGTGTAGGTTTTACCTGATCCCGTCACGCCGAGAAGAACCTGTTCCCTTGCCCCGGCTTTTAGGGCGTTCAGCAATCCTGCGATGGCTTGGGGTTGATCGCCCGCAGGAGGGTGTTCACTCTCAAGTTGAAACTGCATAGGGTAGATTACCACATCTGAGAACGACGGCGAAAGAAGTGAACCGGATGCGGTTGCCTCAACGGACGCCCTGGGCAGCAAAAAATCGGCGCAAGGCATCGCTCAATTTTTCGATTTCGTAGGGATCGCAGGGGATTATGAAAAAGGAACTTTCCGAATCGCGCGATTCCATCTCATGAAGTTTGTCTTCAACATACACGTTTTCGATTACATCAACATAGGGCCGGTTGGCGCGACAGCGCAGCTTGACCCAGGGTTGAAAACGACTTCCAATCCGATCGGTGAGCGGCTCAGGTTCGAGGCGATTCATGGGTGCCTGCTGGATATGCAGCATGTAACGCAAAGGGTTAAGAACCATTTTGCGCTCCAAGGTCAGCGTCTTCTGATTATCCTCCCATTTCAGCGAGAGATGCTCCGCATGCTTGGGATTCACCTCTTTGATCACTCGTTCAAGTTCTTCTAGAGAAAGTGACTTAGCTTCCTGCGTTCCGATCAAAACAAGAATCGCCGATAACAGCATCAGAATCGTTCTTGCCATCACTTGATCATTCCTGCTTAAAGAGTGACTGCCAATGGAAAAAATACTTTTCTCATGCCGGGTGGTCATCATGAGTCTTCTTACAACGTGGTTTTGCGGTCTACCGGGATGCTTGGCCCAAACGGGGGTGCTGGCTGAAGAGGTGGTGTTTGTCGGAAAAACCCGCTTTGAAAAATTAAAGCAGCAAGCGGTGCAAAACCGATGGAGTGCTCTGGCTCTGGGGGATCGAACCTCAGCGATTGGACGCAGCTTGGTGGGGACCCCTTATGTGAATTACACGCTGGAAATTCACGACCACATCGAGGCTCCAAGCGTGAACTTGGAAGGGCTGGATTGCTGGACTTTTTTTGAAGTGGCCTTGGCATTTGCCCGGTTGCTAGACGAGCCGCCAGATCAATGGACTCCCAAACGTATGCTCTATTACATTGAATTGGATCGCTACCGCGGCGGTCGGTGTGACGGCACCTACCTCTCTCGCCTACACTATCTCGAAGACTGGCTGGTGGATAACCACCGACGGGGCCTGGTCAAAGATTTGACGCGTGAGCTAGGCGGCATCCGTGCGCCTATTCGTGCACGTGAAATGACGTTGGGATGGAAACATTACCGCTATCTCAAACACAATCCATCACTGCTGCCCGAATTGGCAGTTCACGAGGCCCGGATTGAACGGCTGCCGGTTTACTACATCCCGACGGCCCGGGTAGCAGGTATGGAAAACCATTTGAAAGACGGAGACATTATCGGCATCTGGAGTCGCGCCCCCAACGGAAAAATCTCCACCACACACGTGGGGTTGGCGATCCACGATGAAACCGGAACGCTGCGCTTCATGCACGCCACCACTCAGGAAGAATACGGACGCACGGTGGCTCTCGACATTCGACTGTCCGATTACCTTAAGAAATTTTCCAAACATGCCGGGATCTTGGTGGCACGTCCGGTAAGGTGATTGCGATAGGCGTTGAATTGATCTCACTTTCTGCAAGCCCCTGTCTTATGGGGTGGCAACCAGAGGCGTGAGCAGGATTTCAATACGGCGATTTTTGGCGCGATTATCTTCGGAATCATTGGGCACGCGGGGATGGTAAGGTCCTTTGGCCTCGGCGATTAGACGCTGGCCGGGCACACCACACACATCCTCCAGATAACGAACCGCCGCCAAGGCCCGTGCGGCGGATAATTCCCAATTGGTGGGAAACCGAATGGAACCTTTGCGGACGGGAAGGTCATCCGTGTGACCCGCCACCTGAATCATCTGCCCCTCGGATTCGGAAACCGCCATCGCCAGTTGCTCCAAGACTTTTTTTCCTCCCGGCAATAACTCAGCGGAACCGGAGGAGAACAAAATTTTGTCGGCCACCTCGACTTTAAGCTGATCCTTAAGCCTGGAGATCACCACATCTTTTCCTGCGATAGCTTGATTGAGCTTATCTTCCAAACTGGCTCTCGAATCGGCTTCTTTCTTTTGTTGTTCTTTAAGCCGCGATTCGAACTCGGCGCGCTCCTGTGATGCTTGGGCAAGCGTTTCCTCCATTTTAGCTTTCAGGCGTTTTTCCGCATCGGCGAGTGCCATGGCCTGTTTTTCGACCTCTTCAAGGCGGCTTTTTTCCCCGCTCAGCATCTGAGTTAACTCCTCATTCTGAATATGGAGATTATCTATTTTGATCTGTAAATTGGAGACGGATTGCTCAAGTGATTTGACTTGATTCTGTTCTCCAATGAGTTTCTTCTCCGTTCCCTTCCACTGAAAAAAGAGGAAGAGCGGGATACCGATGGCGGCCAAAACCAAGAGGCCCAGCGCCGTTGACTTTTTCGCGTTGTTTTCCTTCATAGATTATTCTTACGAGTATGCGTTTCCAAATCCGGCACCCTCGCCAGCGCAGGCATCAGATGTTGAAGATCCAAACGATGCAGTTGATGGCGGGACATGATTCCCTTGATGCGTTCGAGGTAATCTTTATCCGGGCAATAACCCCCTTTAAGCAATTCCCTGACAAATAAAGTGCCATCTCCATATTCAAAGGCTTGTTGATAACGTCGTGATCCCCTTAAAAATTTCACGTATCCGTCCACCCCAGATTTAAAATCAGGATAAACCCGGAAATCCGCCATGGTTTTACGTCCTAAATCGCGGGTAACCATTCGAATCTTCTCACCAGACCACGTAGTTTGCCAAGCTTTGATTCCGAAATAATTATGGTGCTGTTGCGCCAGATCGCTGCTGCCGTAGTTGCTTTCGTAAATGGCCATGGAAATCAATGCGGAGGCAGGAATCTGACTTTCGGCCTGGTGTTCAAGCGCACAAGGAATCAACTGATAAAGAAATGCTCGTCTTTTTCCCGAAGTGGTTTCAAGCACCGCCTGAACTTCACCTGCCACGGCCCAGACCGTGCGGGTGGATTCCTCATGGATCGCCCTGATTCGATGTAAATCCTGCTCCAGTTGTTGCCGTTCTTCAAAACTAAGCTTCAGGACTTGATCGCTCTTTCTAAGGTTATCCCAAAGTATCGAGGTCATAAACCCAAGCACCACTCCCATCGACATGAAGCATGCGCTGAAGAATGTCAGAATCCTGAAGGGCTCTTGAGGCTCGCGCCAGCACTTCTTAATGGTTACGGGTCGGAAAGGTCGCAGGAATAAGATCCGACCCACATCAATAGGATGCTTCCTTCCCCGGCCAAACCGTTGGGTGAAATTCATCACAGAGTAGTACTAACATACGGTGATGGGTTTGTCTCTTTACTTATCCCTCTTCTCTGTAAATTTCTGGTTTCATTGCCAACCTTAACCTTTTAAGCGAACTACACGCCCTGGTTCGAATGGCATGTGGAAAATCGTGAAGTAATGCCAGCTTTGATTACAGCTTCTTTCCATCCTCGACATTTCAGTTTGTTCGCCTTCTCTCTTTCGGATGAGTCTTGTGGTGGCAATTACCAATCAAAAAGGCGGCGTCGGCAAGACCACTACAGCGGTCAATCTTTCCGCCGCACTGGCAGCGGAGGGTAAGCGCACCCTCTTGATCGATATGGATCCACAGGCCAACGCAGCCAGCGGACTTGGTATAACCGTAGCCCGTGGCAGCAGTCTTTATCCGGTCATGATCGGCACCGCATCTATCATGGATCAAATCCAGCCGACGCGCTTTCCTCATCTCTTCCACATCCCTGCTGAAGTGGATCTGGCAGGATGTGAGGTCGAGATCGCTCGTGAAGAAAATCCGCTGGCCAAGCTCCGTGAAGTGATTCGGCCTCTCCGCGAGTGCAATGAAATGGATTACATTCTGTTGGATTGCCCCCCTTCGCTCGGCATCCTGATGACCAACAGCCTGGCCGCTGCCGACGGCCTCATCATCCCGGTTCAATGTGAATTTTACGCCTTGGAAGGGATCACCAAAATCCTGGATCTGATCGAAAAAATGAAGGACCAATCTATCAATCCCACACTGCGGGTGATCGGCGTCTTGATGACCATGTATGACGCCCGCACTCGCCTCAGTGAGCAAGTGGCTCAAGAACTGCGCCAGCACCTGCCCGATAGCGTTTTCCACACCATCATTCCACGCAGTATTCGTCTCAGCGAGGCACCTAGCTTCGGGCAACCCATCACCGAATATGACCCCACCGGAGTCGGAGCGGCGGCTTACCGACAATTAGCTGCTGAATTTATCCGCCGCACTTCATAAGTGACGGCGATGGGAAAAAATTCGTACTGGTAAAAAGAAGCCTCAACGGTATTTTCCTTGGTTCCGAGGACAGGTGGCAGAGTGGTCGATCGCGCACGCTTGGAAAGCGTGTGTAGCGCAAGCTACCGAGGGTTCGAATCCCTCCCTGTCCGCGTTTTTGGTAAGTTGTTGACCCACAGGGCAGCAATTATTCAAAACACGGCACAGTCGGTGTCCTGGTGACCATTTGTCACCGGTTTTGTCACTACCGGGATTTGTTGTTGGGCTAGGAGTCGACTATTCGACTCTACCCAACTGATCCGGGCCACTACACCGTAACGGTGGATAAGGGCCCAAGGTTATCATCATCTGCGTGGGAGAAAATCCATGCAGACCAGCTACAAACTGTTTAGACGCGCGAACGGGAATTTTTACCGGCAGGACCGCAAAACGGGCGAGAGAGCAGACGGTGAATGGAAGCTATACGCTTACACAGGGGCAATGGCATCATTTAGCTGTCAGTCTAAAGGGAAATATCTGCACGCTTTATGTTGATGGAGCGCAAGTCGGGAGAAATGAACAAATGACCCTTACTCCAGCAAGTTTGGGAAATACGACTCTCAATCAAATCGGCAAATCAAAGTATGGAGATCCATTATTTCAAGGCATGATCGATGATTTTCGTATTTACAGTCGTGCTCTTACGGATTTGGAAATATCCATTTTGTCTAATACGACCCACACACCGTGACAAATAACCTGTTGGCAAAATCCATTTCAGGATATATAGCTTTTTATGAACAAACTATTCAGCTACTTATTCATTCCCTTGTTCGTGATCTTTTCACTCACGCTGGTTGGCTGCGGTAAACCCAAAGTTCCCGACGATGACCAAGTTCGTGCGCTCATTTCTTCGCGTATGCCTTCCTCTGCTCCTTGGAAACTTGGTTCTGTAACCACGGAAAAGCTTCCTACTGGGGATGGCTTGGCCACGGTTAAATTCAAAGCCGTGATCATTTTGGATCAGGATCTTTTCGGTAGTGTTGACATCGTTCGGGGCTTTAAGTCAGTGGGAGCGGAGCCCCCGGACTGGCCTGGATTGGCGCAGCGTTTAGCAGCCGTCGAGGAGCCTGAAAAAGCGGAGCTTAAAAAGAATTTGCCACTGATAGATTATGCATCGGTGAAGATTATCGAGCCTACGGGTCAAAAGGGACAAGAGATCCCCTTTTATGGCACCATGGAACTTAAACGCATGGTGGATATGTGGAGCCTGGAATCATTCAAAACCGAGAAAGAACCGAAAGTTTCAGGCCTACCGCGTGAAGGCAATGGACAGATGCTTCTCGGAAGCGAGGAGCACAAACCATGGGTGGCAGGTGAGGTGTCCAGATTCAAAGATTTCGAGTCAAAATTAGTAAATGCAGAAAGCGCAATAAAAGAGCGAAAAGCACAGGCAGCAGCTGTAGTAGCGAAAAAAAATGCAGATATGGCTCTTCAAAAAGAGGCCGAACGAAAGCAATATGTTGAATTGTATGGGAAATCATGTGCGCCGGGCTCGGTTTGGTTGGGCACTTGGCGCTCAGAGGGGTTGAGTGGGAAAATTGCGATCCGCTTTATTGAATTTCACAATGAGGGCCAAGTAGTTCGGGCTGAGGTTTACGATCCGGATCAGCCAAATCAAAAGCGGGAATTGGGCGGGAATTTGATGGGGCAAGGCGAGAATAACTACGGCTTTCCCATTCGATTGACTGCTGCACGTAAAGATGGGCTACTCGTCCACCTAGGGAAATGAGACAAACAACCGCAGGAACCTTTTTGAACCTTTTGAACCAGTACTCGGTTGCATTTGGAATCAAGGGAGATTCTATGGAAGGGCAAACTTCTAAGCGCATGTACGACATACCCGGCGCGCACATAACGCTGACTAGATCGCCTTGATGCTTGTTTGATTTTTGCAAATCATAGTGACCAATTTGCTGTTTAGTGGTGCCCGTTCGTGTAGAGAGGTTGCGCTTATCAAAAACGTTCACAACTGCACACCCGCTAATGCGGGCGACAACGCAATGCCATCATGAAATTCAGCAAGATCCAAATTATGTTGAACACCCTTGGCACCGAAAGGGGCATTGAGATCGTTCCTACGCTGGAAAACATCGCCACTGCACTCGCCTCAGCCCGGCTGGAACACCAGGAATTCGGAGTTCGGGTGGTTTGCTTCTATGACATAGGAGGCGGATTTAACGAGGTTGCCCTGAATGTGACCAGTAAGCACCTGCTCCTCCCCAGCAAAGCTTTTGTGCCAGCCGACATATTGACACGGGCCGATGGGGCCACTTACCAATCTAAACCTGGCTATGACCCTCTCCGGCATCTAGCCGGATGGATCATGACTGCGGTATAAGGCCGCCCCCCAGAACGGTTCAAATTGACGCCGCCCAATGAGCAAGAAAGTTCTGCTTATTTCGTTGATTTTTCATGCTCTTATTTAAGGAGTCAAATTGCCGGGGCAGCAGTGGTGGTCAGCGTCTATTAGCGAAGAGGGGTGAGGTTTTTCTGCCGGGAGTTACCAAAATGAAGATTGCAAAGTGACGAGCGTAAAACAGAAAAAATGATTCAAAGGACAATCAGCATAGATAGCGCCAAACAATCTGTACTCAAAACGGACTACCTATTTGTCATTGTCGGTGACATTCACCACGAAATTGCCCTTGCCGTGGAGGGGTTGGAGCGGTTGGAGATCGAGCTGGGACGCTCGATCGACCAAGTCTTCTCCGTCGGTGACCTGGGGCTCTTTCTTGAGCCGGAGGACTGGGACTTCCTAACCGGCCCCAAGAAATACCGCCATCCCGACCTATCCCCTGTTATCAAGAGGGCTTGGGAGGGTTGGTGTTGGCCTCTCGCTGCTATTGCGGGGAACCACGAACCCCTTCATATCTACCGTTCAGGAGACTGGTCACTGTTCGGGGAAAAGTTCAGCTACACCCATGCCGGAGAGCTTTCCCATGGTATTCCAGGCATGCACGTTGCAGGGCTCAGTGGGATCTACCATCCTGATTGTGCGCAGTTCATTACCCTTGAGGAGAAAAACAATGGCAGGTTCCCCTGTGGTCCGGTGGGCTGGCCCGAAATGGTGGACCTCGTCCGTAAAGGCCTCGTGAAGGCAAAGCGTTTGACCTACTTCAAGGAAGAGGAGGTGGCACGGTTGAAGTCCCTCCCGCCTCGTCCGCACATCCTGCTGACGCATGATTGGCCGATGCAGCCCCCCTGGCATCGGCCCGCACACCCCCGGCGCCCGGAGGCGGAGGTCGCGGAGACTCTGCAGCCCCGCTGGATTTTCTCCGGCCACCACCACCAGACCTACAGCGCCCGTCATGGTGTCTCGGAATTCCGCGCGCTCAACATCATCACGTCCCCGGAACTCAAGCCCCGCCACGAAATCCTGTCGGGCTGGGCTTGGATTGGTGGCTGGAATGCCACCACAGGAGTTCTACGCGACCTTGGATACTGGCCTCCCCTGAAGCTCGCAAGTGAGCGGAATGGCTAAATGCTCAATCAATGCGCAAAGTGTGTGTCAGGGTCTTACCTTCCGCGTTTCGGCGCACGGAGATTTGGTTGGCTTCGATGTTGATCACCAGGAAATGAGGTTGCTGGGCCTTCATATCCTGACCGCTATTGAGGAAAAGAGTCCGCGAGTTTCTCCAATGCCAAGTTCCAGGTGTGTGCTGGTGACCGCCGATGACCAATGGAGGTAATGATTCGGCCGCAAACATCGCGGCAGACTGCAAGTTTCCGCAGCCGAAATATTCAAGGCTTTCCTTGTTTTGGGAGATGGGCGTGCCGTCAGCATAAAGCTCGGCCGCTCCCGCCGTGATCGAACTGGTCGCGAAACGCACGTTCACGATGGCGTTAGCCCCCAATTCCAGTGCTTGGGCCGTCATACGATCCATGGCCTCGCGCCTTGATTCCGTCAACAGTTCAGTATAGCCCGTCAACTCACCTCCGACGATGTTCTTGAACCCTGACATCAGATCTCGTCCCACATGTTTTGCCCGAACCGTATTGCCCTGCACCAGCCCCCGGACTTCCATAATGGTTTGGCCCGGGATCGTTTCCGTGTTGACGATAATCATGATCCAAATGACCTAGCCTTGGGCGAGTCGCACGCAATCCAAAATGTTATCTTTTTACATTACCCATTATGCTTTGATCGCACACTCTCACATCAAGACTTGGAATAGATACCCGCCCGCTTTTTCGGGATGATCACGCAAGGCGAAGTCACTTTCGGTTTCTTTAAACATCAACAGGTATTTCATGAGTTTGCTTTCTTAATTTGAATGGTTATGAGCATGACGGAATGCCATGACTCACCTTTAAGTCGTTGGGCCGTTCCCGGTTTCGACAACAATTTCAACTTTTTTTCTGAAACTGGGCTGCTAATGATTTACAACCAAGATGGGCAGATTGGCCGTCGCGGCACTTGGAACGGGGGAATTTGTCGTCTTCACGTACACAAATATCCGGTAGGCCCCCGGTTCCGATGGGGCGGTAACCCGCAAACCTTCAGGGGTTTCTTTCCACTTGGGATTCGGTAAGGTGATCGGTACAGGCTCCACATCACCTCCCGCTTGGGTGGCCGTGCTTTCAAACCGGATGTCAACTGACACCTCGGCCGGTTGCTGGCTGTTCCACTGCAAGTGGATTGCGATGGCCTGACCCGGCTTTATCGCATCGACGGTGCTGACGGGCTTGAATTCAAGAATTTCAGGTGAAGGATACGCACTGGGTTTTCCGGTCCATGCGGCTTGCATGGAATCGACGGATGCCAATCGCTCGCCCGATGGCAAAAACATGCTGAACCAAGTGTGAGTTCGTTCCTGCTTGGTTGTCCATATGAATGCATATCCTCCCAAGGATTGGCCCTTCCTGCGCTCCACTGCGTTCAACCAGTTCTCGGTGTAGAGTTTGGCCTTCTGGGTGGAGGTTTGTTCTACGGGAGCCCCCCACGTTGTCGCAGGAGGGTTTTGAGGGGCTTCCCAATACCCGAGCGGTCCAAATTCCGTAAGCAGGTAAGGTTTTTTCCAGCCATACCGACGGAGATCGTCTGGCCAGCGATCCGCCGGGCCATACCAATTCACGCCGAGCACATCTAAGTCCGGACTATGTTCGATCAATTCGGCTATCTTGGAGCTGTCAAACGAAGCAACTACCGTCATGACGGGGTGGTGGGGATCCTCAGCTTTGATGAGCTTCGCCAGAACATTAACCTCTCTCCAAAGTGGTACGGTCTGTTTGGCAAGAAGCTCCGGCTCGTTGCCGATAGCCCACGCCAGCACTTCAGGCTCCGACTTGTAGCGCCGGACAAAGCTCAACACAGCCTCACGCTGCTTTGCCACGGCTTTCTCATCAGTGTAGTCAAACCCGAGACGCTCGCGCTCAATGTGGATTCCTACCAGTAGCGTGAACCCATGTTTTTTTGCAAGTGGCAGCATCCACTCAATTTCATTACCGTAGGTGCGGATGGAATTCCCACCACACTCAGCAAGGGTGGAAACCGTAGATGCAGTCGGCCAATTGGCACCTTTAACCACATAAGGCTCACCGTTTCGTAACAACGTATGGGCACCCTCCGGATCTGTGATAATACGAACTTCGTTTGGATAACCGTTCATGACCATACTTAATAGGAAAAAAAGGGAACCCATCGCATATAAGAAAGATGTATTACGGATATTCTTAAGGCAAGCTGCGGAAAGAGTGGTTCTGTCAATAGGGTAACCCAAGGCCATCGTAGCGTGTGGTGACTTGGCTATTATCAAATCGATCCAGCATTTCTACCTGCCCGTTGACAAAAAGAACCGGTGTCTTACGAGATTGTTTACTACCATCCGTATTTTCAAATGAAGGAGCTTGGGCCTGATAATCGTCAGGATCGGCATCATTACCAGGAAACGTGGCATATAGACACTCACCGCCCAAAATGTGTTTTGCGGGCTGGGTTACTAGCAGGCGATTAACGGGTGCCATACCCCCGTTAGCGATAAGAGCCGCGCGACTGCCCAGATAATACCCGAATCTCTTATTGGGCACGTTGGGAGAAACGAAGATGCTAATATCCTTATTGGAATAATCATCCAACTGCTGAGTCCAGGCCAATTCTGGAGCGGGATCTGGTGGAGCGGGATCTGGCACAGGATCATAGTAGGGGATAACTCCACCTGCCTGGGGATACAAATTATTGTGATCGCCAGCATACAAGTTAAGCATCACCCCGATTTGTCTGAGGTTGGAAGCAGACTCAGTATTGCGAGCATTTTGCAACGCGAGGTTTACGGCAGGAATAGCCAAGCCTGCCAGAATTGCTATAATAGTTATGACGACGAGCAACTCGATCAGAGTAAATCCGCGCTTCATCACTTAAACATAAAAATCTATGGGCACACCACAACAACAAAAAAGTATGAATGCGTTGTCATGAAGTGAAGCCTGTTAGGGTCAATTCATGAGTTCGGGGTAATGACGGGAAGCGACCGTTTTAAGTTTGGCTTCGATTTCTGCAGCGGTGGAAAGTTGATCTAACCCATCAACCAGTTTTTTCATTTCGTTGTAATCCAGCCGCTGAACGGCCCGCTTAACACGGGGGATAAAGGCTGGACCCATGCTGAATTCATCCACTCCCAACCCGATCAGCAAGGGGGTAAGCAGGACTTCCCCGGCCATTTCACCACAAACCCCCACCCAGACGTTGGCGGCATGTCCGGCTTCGACCACCCGCCGTATAAGCCGAATAATGGCCGGGTGGGTGGGCTGGTAGAGATAGGAAACCTTTTCGTTGGTCCGATCCACCGCCAAAGCGTATTGGATGAGATCATTGGTTCCGATGCTCATGAAATCAACGTGGGGGGCGATGTGATCCGCGATGAGTGCGAGGGACGGAACTTCCATCATCACTCCGATTTCAAAGTCATCGGTCTGCTCTAAACCCTCTTTGGCAAGGCCTTCTTGAACGGATTTGAGGATGGCCTTGGCTTTTTTGAGTTCCTCGAAGGTGGATATCATCGGGAACATAATACGGATGTGCTCACCGGCGCCCGCTCGCAAGATAGCGCGGAGCTGAGTGCGGAAGACCTCTTCTCGTTCCAGGCAGTACCGGATGGCTCTCCATCCCAGAAAAGGATTGAGCTCCTCGGCCATGGGAATGGTGTCCGCGATTTTATCTCCACCCACATCGAGGGTTCGGAAGATGACCGAATCCGGTTTTGCTTGATCAATGACACTACGATAAACGGAAATCATCTCCTCTTCAGTAGGAAGGGTGATGCGGTGCATATAAAGGTATTCGGTGCGGTAAAGCCCCACGCCCTCGGCTCCGGCTTCTTTGATCGAAGGCATATCCTCAGGTTTTTCCACATTGGCGGAGATGATGATCTTGTGGTTGTCCCGTGTGATGGCCTCGGTATCACGCAGCTCACTGAGTCCCACTTCCACCAACTGCCTTTTTTCCTCCAACTGACCATAACGGAAGCGCGTCTGATCCGAGGGACGGATGATCAGCAGACCTTCATATCCATCGAGAACCACCTCGGTTCCCGTTTCCAGGTGATACGAGGCATCTTTGAGCCCTGTCACTGCCGGAATGCCGAGTGAACGCGCCATGATGGCGGTATGCGAGGTGCGGCTTCCCAAATCGGTAGCAAAGGCGAGCACTTGATCCTTTGTGAAATCAGCCGTAGCAGATGGATCCAAATCATGGGCGAGAATGATCGAGGGCTGATCCAGCTTGAATTTATCCTGCACCATGGTGCCCGAAAGATTGTTGAGAACCCTCTTGGAGACATCCAGAATATCCGCCGCCCGTTCCTGAAGATAAGGATCTTCCACTTCCCGCATGCTTTGGGCATACCGCTGGGTAATATGGTAGAAGATGTAATCGGCACAGAGAAGCCGAGTGTGCATCTGT
Organism: Methylacidiphilales bacterium; assembly: GCA_050329585.1. Taxonomy (GTDB): domain Bacteria; phylum Verrucomicrobiota; class Verrucomicrobiia; order Methylacidiphilales; family JBCBYL01; genus DAIPIT01. The sequence continues at coordinate 27,699 of JBHJOR010000013.1, forward strand.
TTTTTGACACCTTCGATCAAACTGCTGTCTTCGATGACGAGCAGGTGGGCGTCGAAGATGCTGGCATCTTTTTCTCCAATGGATTTGGAGAGATGCTCTTGAATGGCCAGGATTTGTTTGCGCGTTTCGATCAGCGCCTTTTCAAGGCGGTCTATTTCCGGGCCGATTTCATGCTCTTGGATGGTTCTACGTGGAACCGCGATTTCTTCAGCGGTAAGAACAAAAAGACGACCGAACCTTACTCCCGGTGAAACGGGTATGCCTCGAAGGCAGATGTCGTTCTGTGTGTTCGGAAGCCCCATGTTGTTGATCTGCTTTCATTCCCAACCGTTGTTATTCTTCGTCAAATTTTCTACCTACTAAATCGGACAGAGCCTGCAATGCCTGCTCTGCGTCAGCTCCAAAAGCTGTGATGCGCAAGACGGATCCACAACCTGCGGCCAACATCATCAGCCCCATGATACTTTTACCGTTAACCTGTTCATTGTCTTTTTCTACCGTAATTTCAGAGCTGAACTGACCTGCCACACGGACAAACATCGCAGCGGGTCGGGCGTGAAGCCCCAGTTTGTTAGCAATTTCTATACTCACTTCAAGTGGCATGTTCTCGTTTTTGTGGCTGGTTGAACTCATTCCTAACAATCCCTTTTGTGCATTTTTTGTAACAAACGCTCGTTAAATTCGGACGCCGAGTGGTGACCCATACTTTTCAGTTTCTGATCCAATGCTGCCACCTCGACCAATCCCGCAATATCACGACCCGCTCTAACTGGAATTGTTACATGAGGTATTTTGATTTGCAATATCTCATAATAATCACCATCCAGGCCGATTCGGTCGATTTGCTGGACTTTGGACCAATCCCGCAGACTGACCACCAAGTCGATCCGTTTACTATTGCGGATGCTGCTGGCTCCAAAAAGGCTGGCCACGTTGATGATCCCCAGACCGCGAATTTCCATGTAATGTCGGGTTAGATCCGCTGAAGTCGCCATTAATTCCGAGTCTTCAATGCATTTAACCTTGGTGATGTCATCCGCCACCAGAGAGTATCCCCGTTCGACCAACCCCAGAACACACTCACTTTTCCCGATGCCACTTTCACCGAGGATCAAGACCCCGACTCCCTGAATGTCCACCATGCCGGCATGCATACTGGTGGTGGGCGCAAAATCCTGTTCGAGCGCAATGGCCACCTTGTTAACCAGCCGGATCGTTTTAACTTCAGAACGGAAAACCGGCACCCCGTAACGCTCCGCTTCCTCTAAGAAAAAAGCCGGGGGTTGGATATTACGCGCGAAAATGACGCAGGGGATTTTTTTCTCGAACACCGCACGGACACGGAGTCTGCGCTCCTCCACTTCCAGCGAGCGGAGATAAGCCATTTCACTTTTACCTATGATTTGGACGCGTCGGGCGGCGAAAAATTTGAAAAAACCGGTGAATACCAAGCCCAGCCTGTTAACGGAGCCTTCTTTGATCAACCGGCTCATACCATCGGCTCCGGCTACCAGTCGTAGATTCAACAAATCGGCATGCATGGCATAGAACTGGCCCACGGTGACTTGAGCTTCGTTGGAAGGGCTTCCCGCACTGGCGGATTTAGAGGACATGATGGAATCACTCATGGCTTGTATATCTCCGGGTGTGCCAAGGCCCATTTCCATGAAGTGCGGAAGATATCATGGAAACGCAGTGTTTTGGGCTGCCAGTGCCAATCCATCTTAGCCCGGTGAAACGCAGCGACTAGCCGTGGAGGTTCGCCGGGTCGCGGGGGCATGATGCGGGCAGGAATGGCATGACCCGTCTCTTTGCGGGCAAAATCTAATGCTTGTAGCACTGAGGTCCCCTCGCCTGATCCAATATTATAGGTGCCGTTTCGATCGTCCTGCACGGCGTTAAGTACGGCCTCCGCCACATCGACAACGTGAACAAAATCACGCATAGCGGAACCGTCGGGTGTAGCATGGGAGTCCCCCCAAACCGGGACGCTCTCGCTGGCTCCTAAAGCCACCGCAATCATTCGGGAAATCAAACGATCGTCCGATCGTTGCCATTCCCCCATCGTCTCTGTGGCTCCCGCCACATTAAATAACCGGAGAGAAACGTGACCGATGGAATGTATTTTTTGGTACCACTGCAAGATCTGCTCAAAAACCACCAAGGCATGACCATATGGAGTGATAGGTTTGAGAGGGGTTCGTTCATCCACCGGCATTTTTTCAGGTAATCCGTAAACCGCACTACTGGAACAGACCACCAAACGACCACAGCCCGTCTTCTGCATTGCTTCCAAGAGCACCAGCCCATTCTGAATCACGCTTTGATACGTAGAACCCGGATCCTGTAATGAAGAAGCGGATCCGCCCAATCCGGCACAATGAACCACCCGCTCCGCTGCGGATTCACGAAGCGCCGAAAGCACGCTGGACGGGTCGCTGAGTTCTCTTTCAATGAACCGGCTTCGATCATCAAGTGAGTGGATGGATCCCGTGCTGAGATTATCCAGAACGCTCACCTCGTGGCCGCCTTCCAATAATGCGCGCACCACAAAGGATCCGATGTATCCGGCGCCTCCGACGACCAACAGCTTCATGTTTGATTCTATGGGGGTGCGGCGATTTAATCCTTAAGATTCATGGAGAGCAAAAATTCGACATTGCTCTTCGTCTTTTTAAGTCTTTCCAAAAGGAGCTGCATGGCCTCCACCGCCGGAAGTGAAGAAAGGGCCTTGCGCAGGGCGTCAATGCGCGGCATCTCGTCTTTGTGGTAAAGCAGTTCTTCCTTGCGGGTGCCGGATTTAGCGATGTTCACCGCCGGCCAAACGCGCCGGTCGGATAAAGCGCGATCGAGGTTAATTTCCATGTTGCCGGTTCCTTTGAACTCTTCGAAAATCACCTCATCCATTTTGCTCCCGGTTTCCACCAAGGCCGTAGCCAAGATAGTAAGACTGCCTCCTTCCTCCAGATTACGAGCGGCGGCAAAAAACCGGCGCGGCTTTTGCAGCGCATTGGCATCCACACCGCCGGAGAGAATTTTTCCGCTGTGAGGTTGAAGGGTGTTATAGCCGCGGGCGAGACGGGTAATCGAGTCCAAGAGAATCACCACATCGCGACCACGCTCTGCCAGTCGCTTGGCGCGCTCGATGACCATTTCGGCCACTTGCACATGCCGCTCAGGCGGCTCGTCAAAGGTCGAGCTAATGACTTCCCCGCGCACCGAACGCTTCATATCGGTGACTTCCTCCGGGCGCTCATCCACCAGCAAAACGATCAAATGAGCATCCGGATGGTTTTTGGAAATGGAGTTGGCCACTTTTTGCATAAGCACCGTCTTACCGGTGCGCGGCGGAGCTACGATCAGACCACGTTGACCAAAGCCAATGGGTGCCACCAGATCCACCGCACGCATGGCGATGTCGTCGGAAGTTTCCAAGAGGATGCGTCGGTTAGGGAAAAGTGGGGTCAGGTTATCAAAGTGAATCACCTGCTTGGCATGTTCAGGCGGCTCTCCCTCTCGCTTGTCAACTGAAGCGAGTGCGAAGTAACGTTCTTTAAATTTGGGGGAACGAATTTCACCCGAAATCAAATCGCCCTTCTTCAAACCATAACGGCGAATTTGCGATGGTGATACGTAGATATCCTCCGGACAGGGCTGGAAGTTGTGCATCGGCCAACGAAGGAATCCGTATGAGTCGGGTAAAATTTCCAGCACCCCTTCACCATACATCCGACCGTCTTTAAGGGCGTTGCGTCGCAGAATCTCGAAGATCAACTCGTGTTTGCGGAAGGTGCCGATGTTGTCGATTTTATATTCAGTGCCGAGCTCGGTCAGATCCTGAATACTCATTTTTTGCAGATCGCCGAGATGCAGTTCACGGCCAGCAGGAAGCAGGGCTAAGTCAACGGCGACTTCGCCCATATCCCCGGGTCCGGTGTCTTCCAAGCGGTCGCGCTCACGATCGTCGAGAAGGCGCGGACGTCTTCTGCCATCGCGGTCCCGGTCACGGTCACGACGTCCGTTACGGCGGTTACGTTTACCATTATTCGATTGATCTCTGGAATCAAACGCGGCGGAGTGATCGGCCACACGGCGAAAATCGGCCTCGGAGTCGGCTTCACCGCCCTCTGGACTATCGGATCGTCCGTGACGTCCTGAGTTACCACTGTCCTGGGGACGGAACCGACGGGTGTTACCATCGGAGGGGGGGCGTTGTTCACGTTGCTCGCGTTGTTCTGGTGATGATGCGGAGCTGCTGTGCGATGTGCTCTCCGATCCCTGCGTATCCTGTTCTGACATATCTCTGTTCCTTTCTCTAAGGCGGGCCATTTAACCCGACTAAAATCTCTACGGTTGCTCCAACAAGCGATTGACTTGGCCCTTTAATAGTTCCAGCGAGCCATCATTCCAAATCACCCGACCCGCACGGCGGCATTTTTCGGCCACTGGCATCTGGCTGTCGATCATGCCCTCCAACATTTCCTCCGACAGACCACGGCCGGCCAATCGGATCCTCTGCAACTCAAGCGAACATCCCACCGCCACAACGTTCAAAAAGTCTCCGTCAAAACCGGCTTCATAAAGCAATGGAATAACCACCACCACCGGACGTCCCGGTTCCCTTCGGAATATGATTTCAAGTTCATCCTGCCAACGTTTCTTGATCAGGGGATGAAGCAGAGAATTCAGATGGTTCCGTTGAATCGGATCTGAGAAGACCATGTGTCGCAGGCGACCGCGGTTAATACTTCTATCTTCTTTTAGTATAGAGGTGCCAAATGCGTCAACCACAATCTGATAACCCTCCTGACCCGGCTCAACGACCTCGCGTGCAATACGGTCACTATCTACCACCGCCCAGCCAGAAGTTTCCATGATGGCAGCCACGGAAGATTTTCCGCACGCGATGCCCCCGGTCATCGCCCAGCACGTATTTGACAGTTGAGCAGGTTGGGCGGAAGTCATCATGGCTTTCTGGAAGGAGGATGCCTGATTCGCATCAGGGTTGTATAATGCGAGCCCGCACCCTGAACACACCGGACTGGGAAGATTGTCGTCGATCCCCTCCAAAAAAATAACGGTTGAATTCCGAATCGGCCCCGTTGAAGCTCCCGATGTCCAGCGTGGTTCCTGACGCCACCGTAACGCGAGTCGACATCTCACGAACCCTGAAATCCAAACGACCTCCCGGCTCCACAGCGGTAATCACCGGAGTCAATTCCAGATCAATCAAGGAACCGCGCACTTCTGCTGCAACTTCTAAGACCGTGCCCACTTGAGCACGTTCAAATTCCATACCCTGCTCGACGTATCCCCAACCACGGAGTCGTTCGTAAAAATAAACCGGGCGGGATACTTCACGTGTGACATTGAGGCGCGACCATGAGCCTGATTGAACTGTAAGAAAGGTGGTCTGGTTTCCGGAGATACTTGTCCGGCGATCCACCGCGTTGACTCTCACCCGGTTATTACCACCGCCTCCAGTGATGACCTCCACACCACCGGTCTTAAATCCACCTGAGACATCCAAGCCCTTTTCGGAATGATCTTCAGCGGAATCAAAAAAAATCTCTACCTGAACCATCGGCCCCAAGACGTCCGCTCGCTCCGAAGGTGCGAACTCCCGCATGACAGCGCGGATCATATCAAAATGCTCAGGCTGATCTTGAACCAACACTTTACGCTGATCATACAGGAAAACGGTGCGCCCCCCGGGCCCCATCACATCGGACAAGGCGCGTTTAACCGCAGCTAAATCCTCCATTCGAAACACAAATACCTCCGAGATCGGTGCCCCTTCAGGTTTCTTTTCAGATGCGGATTCCGGGACGGCCCCATTCATAGAGAGAGAACCCATCCATAGTGCTGACAGGAGAAAAAGGGAAACTTTATGGTGCACGTGCAGTGAAGTGGTCATGACAACGAGACAACGACGTCTAAACCTCGATAAGAATATACTATGCGCCACATCATTGCTTACGGCAAGAGGAACCTTGCGTCGAGTTGGCACTGATCTAAGATAGCAAGCGATGAATTTTTTGGATCTACCCGAACGCATCAACCGACTGCTATATCGCAAAGAAATCGTTCGACTATCGCCTCGAGATCGTCTCTCAGCCAAAAGTTGGACTCTCAAACTGATCAGAGATTCCCATCCCCAGTGGAGCGATGAGGAAGTGGAAAAAGACTATCAACGACTGGAACAGATCCGGGTCATCGCCGTGGATGCCTGGGGTAAACGTCACCGCGCCGATTTATAACTGGATTCAGGAAACGAAGCCAAACGCACGAAAGAGTGCGAAAGATTTGACCTGTCGCCGGTTCAGGTTCAGTTTGGATTTATGCAAAAGAAATTCTTGGCAGTCCTTGCCGCACTCTTCAGCGTCATGTATCTACTCAACCCGGGAGCTGGCTGGATTGAATTTATACCGGACAATATCCCCGTGATCGGCAACCTTGACGAAGCAGCATTCACCGCCATGCTGATATGGGCCATCAGTGTTTTGCGTGGCCGGGAAATGATGGGGCATCAAGACCCCCTTCGATCAGCCAAACCCGCTCAAAAAGTGGATCCTCATGCTTAACCTGATTTTAATCTCATGACGACTCTCTCCGTGGCAAAGCAACTGTTACGCATGCAGTGGGCCTACTTACCTTTGATCTTAGTAGGTAGCGTCGCCTTAACCTATCTAACCGCCACCAGCGTTGCTGGATCGAAACGACCGGAAATCACATTCCGAATCCATACCCAAGCGGGAAATGAAATCCGGGAGGATCAAACTGTTCCCATAGGGCTGATCGATCCTGAGGAGTTCCTCCGTGTACATAAACTGGCATTTGTCAGTGAGCGCCAGGTGGCCGCAGTCATGCCCACTTCACAAGGCGGCGCCCTGATCCAACTCAACCAAGTCGGCACCAGCTCCCTCCAAGCCGCTACCAGCACCGAGCTGGGCAAAACGCTGGTGGTTTTTCTTAATGGCAGAGTCGTTTATGCTGCCGTCATCGACATTCCCATCAACAGCGGTCGTCTGCTCATTCCTGCAGGAATCGCCCCCGAAGAAATCCAAGCTCTCAAAGCGTTCATCGAGCAAAACAAGAAACTCTAAGGCTTGAGCTGCTTTGACAGCTTCACACTTAGGCATAAGATAAAACAATGACAAACTACGCTTCCCCAGACATCCTCGTAGATGCCGCTTGGATACACAATCATCAAAATGATCCCTCGGTGCGCATCATTGAAAGTAACGAAGATATCCTTCTTTACGATACCGGCCACATAGCCGGATCGGTGCATATCGACTGGCGGGCCGACCTGCAAGACGACGTGGTTCGCGACTACATTTCACCCGAGGCTTTTGCCTCGCTTTGCTCACGACACGGCATCACGCCTGAAACCACCTGTGTGTTCTACGGAGATAAATCCAACTGGTGGGCGACCTATGCCTTGTGGGCTTTTCACCTTTTCGGCCACACACAGGTTAAACTTTTGAATGGTGGACGCGACAAGTGGATACGTGACGGTCATCCGCTTACCAAAGAAATTCCCCGCCATAACCCAGTGCACTACCCCGTCCCCGCCACCCGAAACGATGCGGCGATACGCGCCTTTTACGACGAAACCCGCGCACACTCCGATCACACCCTGCCCCTGATTGATGTGCGCTCCCCGGGTGAATATCGAGGAGAAATCACTCACATGCCCGAATACCCACAAGAAGGCGTGCTGCGTGGGGGACATATTCCCGGTGCCCACAGTGTTCCATGGAAAGAAGCGGTTCGCGAAGACAGCACCTTCAAGTCGGTTGATGAACTTACCGCACTTTATGCAGATCGCTGTGGATTGAAACCCGATGACGACATCATTGTCTATTGTCGCATTGGCGAACGATCCAGCCACACGTGGTTTGTGCTGAAGTACCTCCTTGGCTACAAAAAGGTACGTAATTACGATGGCTCGTGGACGGAATGGGGTAACCGCGTCCGCGCTCCGATTGCCCGTGGAGAATCCCCTCGAGGCCAGTAAAGGTTCGGCTATGGCCTACCCTGCACCGTTGGAAAAAATCATCTCTCTCTTCGAGTCGCTACCCGACGCCGGTAAGCGTGAAAATCTCATCGCGTTCAGCGAAAGTGCCGCCAAATGGGCGCCTGACACTTCCATACGCTATGACTTGGAGGATGTGCGCAAAGATGAAGAATGCACGGATACGGTGGGTATTTTTCTGCGCATCGATCCGGGCTGTCACTTCCGGATCAGTCTGGGATCCGAAGTGCAAACCCTGACCAAAGCGATGGCGTCGATTCTCTGCCGCGGTCTGGATGGTGCTTCGCCTCAAGAAGTGCTGGAGCTGCCTGCTGATTTTGTGCCCCGTATTGTCGGAGCGACGTTGGTGCGCCAGCGCAGCCAAACCTCCTATTACATCCTCACCCGCATGAAATCGGCGGTCAAAGTTTACCTCAACCGCCAACGCGCTGAGGACGGTTAAAATTAGAAATTCTTATACTAAACCTGCTTGCTTGATGTCATTATTCTAACTGGGATTCGTTCTTAAAATTAATTTGCGAAACGACTCCTAGTCCGTAATCTTAAAGCATGTCCTGTTTAGAAATAAGAAATCTTCATGCCAATATTGAAGGTAATGAAATCCTGCGCGGTTTGAACCTGATTTTACCCCGAGGTGAGGTTCACGCCATTATGGGCCCCAACGGGTCGGGTAAAAGCACCTTAGCCAAAGTCATTGCAGGACACCCCCACTATCAGGTCACCGCCGGAGAAGTGATCATGGACGGTCAGAATATCCTAGAGATGGAACCTCATGAGCGCGCTCGTGCCGGGGTATTTTTGGCGTTCCAATATCCGCATGAAATACAGGGTGTCTCCAATGCCAATTTCATTCGTGCTGCACTTCAAGCCCGACTCCCCGAAGGTGAGGAACTGGATGCCGTGGACTATTACGAGCGGCTCTACTCCAAAATGGATATGTTGGAAATCGACCGCAAATTTACGGCGCGTTCCGTCAACGATGGCTTTTCAGGAGGTGAAAAAAAGCGCAACGAAATCCTTCAAATGGCCATGTTGAAACCCTCCTACGCCATCTTGGATGAAACCGACAGCGGTCTGGATATCGACGCCCTGCGGGTTGTTTCACAGGGAGTCAATACCCAGCGTGGATCGCAGCTCGGCATTCTCGTCATCACCCACTACCAGCGTCTTCTCGATTACATTCAACCCGATGTAGTACACGTCATGTTTGAGGGCCGCATCATCAAAACCAGCGGTAAAGAACTTGCTCTGGAGCTCGAAGAAAAAGGTTACGACTGGATCACCCAAAAAAGTGCTGAACCTGCTGGCACCTGACTTAATTTAGACTAAACTAGCAGGACAAGAAAGACCGCCATGCCCACCACCGAAAAAGCCCAGATCGATATTGATCGCGACCATGGAAATTTTTCCTACCCGGAGAACTACGAGTTTGACGCCGGGATCGGTTTAAATGAGGACACCATTCACTACATCTCCGATGTTAAAAACGATCCGGACTGGGTGCGGGAGTTTCGCTTAAAAGCCTTGGAGGTGTTCCGCAAAAAGCCAACTCCTACTCACTGGGCTAGCAAGGATCTCGAAGCGATCGATTATGATAAAATCCGCTACTATCTGTCCAAAGGACAGAAACCTAGCAGGACATGGGAAGAAGTGCCCGATGACGTCAAACAAACGTTTGAACGCCTAGGTATCCCCGAAAAAGAACGTAAATTTCTCGCGGGAGTTGAAGCGCAGTTCGACAGTGAAGCCGCTTACTCCAATGTCAAAGAGGCCCTTTCCCAAGACGGGGTGATCTTTATGGGCAGCGGTGAAGCACTGAAGGATCATCCGGAGATTTTCCGTAAGTGGTTCGGCAAGGTCATTCCCACCGCAGACAATAAATACTCGGCCTTGAATAGCGCCGTGTTCAGCGGCGGCAGCTTCATCTACGTGCCCCCCGGCGTCAAAGTCAAACACCCTCTGCAAGCCTACTTCCGTATCAACGCCGAAAATTTCGGGCAGTTCGAGCGGACATTAATCATTGCCGACGAGGGAGCGGAGCTGACTTATATGGAAGGTTGCACCGCTCCGAAATTCGAAACCGCCACCCTCCACAGCGCCGTGGTCGAGCTGGTTGCGCTCAAAGGTGCGCGCATCCAATACATCACCGTTCAAAACTGGAGTGCCAACGTCTTTAATCTGGTGACCAAGCGGGCAATCGCCCACGAAGACGCTGAAGTCAAGTGGATCGATTGCAACATCGGCTCCCGACTGACCATGAAATATCCGGGAGTGATCCTCAAAGGTCGTCGCGCCCGCGGGGAAGTGATCAGCATCGCTTTAGCCAATGATGGCCAGCATCAGGATACCGGAGCCAAAATGGTTCACGCCGCAGACGAAACCACCAGTAACATCGTGGCAAAAAGTATCAGCATCGGCAAAGGACGCTCCACGTACCGTGGACTAGTCCATATTCCGCGCCACCTCAAGGGCTGCAAAAACAACACCGAGTGCGACGCCCTGCTTATTAATACCGACTCCCGCACCGATACCTACCCAGCCATTACTGTCCGTGGAGAGGATAATTTTGTCCAGCACGAAGCCAGTGTGAGTAAAGTCAGTGAAGAACAAATCTTTTATATGCAGCAGCGCGGCCTCTCCGAGGAACAAGCGATGAGCCTCAGTGTCAACGGATTCATCAATGATTTAGTCAACCAATTCCCCATGGAATACAGCGTGGAACTCAAACGACTGATCGACCTTGAAATGGAAGGCTCCGTAGGCTAGAACCTTCCGCTGCTGCGCCTGTCTCCTAGACCGGGCAGACTACACAATATCAAAAGGAGAAAATCAAATGGCTGATCTGGAAAACCGTTACGAAGAAAATGTTAAAGGCACGTTCTATGTTGATAATCAATGTATTGACTGCGATCTCTGCCGCGAAACCGCCCCCGCTAATTTCACCCGGGAAGATGATGGTGGATATTCCTACGTCTATAAACAGCCCGAGAGCGATGAAGAGCTAACTCTGTGTAAAGAAGCCATGGAAGGCTGCCCGGTCGAAGCCATCGGCAACGACGGAGTCTGACGGAATTCTCCGCACCCCTCCCTACGACGCGTCAACCGAGCATGAGTACCAGCAGCATTCCATTGAATCAGGGCCCCGGTGCGGTGCGAAAGGTTGGACACTGGCCCCAATGGTGGACGGATGCCGCCGACGAAGCCTGGGATCTTTATCAAAAGATGCCCATGCCCTCGCGCAAGAACGAGGAATGGCGCTTCGCATCCATCCAAAATCTCTCGCTGGAAGAGGCGGTTTTACCGGGCTCCGCGCATCCTCCTTTGGAGGAACTGCCAGAGTTAGGAATCCCTGGAGCTATCCGCGCCCAATGTGTTCACTCCACCTGCCGCTTTCAGGACTTGCCCCGCGAATGGTCTGAAAAGGGTGTTCTGTGGCTACCCCTTAACGAAGCGGCCCACCAACACCCCGACCTGCTGAAAAAACACTTCATGCACCATGAGGCTTCGCTGGAAAACCGTAAGTTCGCCCTGCTTCACCGCGCTTTCGTTGAAACAGGGGCGGTTCTTTATCTTCCAGCGCGTGTCCGCATCGACCAGCCCTTTGTTTGCGAATACTGGCTGGATGGCCCTCATGCCAGCATCTTTCCGCATACACTTATCATAGCGGAAGAGGGTGCTTCGGTAACATGGATTGATTCCTTCCGTTCCACCGGAAACCAGCCCGGATACGCCTCAGCCTACACCGAAATTCACGCGGGTGCCGGCTCGGAGGTTTCTTATCTGTGCACCCAGGAATGGAATGAAAAGGTTCTCTCCTTCCAGCATGGTGTCACCCATGTTCACCGTGATGCCTCAACCAAAGTCTTTCACTTCAATTCGGGTGGGCGCTACGCACGTTTGGAAACCGTAGGCCGCGCACTGGGTTCTGGCGCCCGCAGTGAGATGCTCGGCCTCAGTCTGGCCCACGGCACTCAAGAGCTGGATCAGCGCACCCTTCAGATGCACGAGGCACCACACACCTGGAGCAACCTCTTATTTAAAAATGCGCTGAACCATCGCGGCAAAACCATTTTCTCCGGGCTGATCAAGGTTTTCCCCGGTGCCCGTCAGACCGATGCCTATCAGACCAACCGGAACTTATTGCTCGATTCCAATGCTGAGGCCGACTCGATGCCCGGATTGGAGATCCTCAATGACGATGTCAAATGCAGCCACGGTGCCACCACCAGTCAGGTGGAAGAAGAATCCTTGTTCTACATGCTGGCCCGCGGCATCAACCCGGAAGCAGCCAAACATCTCATCGCCGTGGGATTCTGCGAGGAACTCCTGGAGTGCTTCGGCCATGCAGACATCTCCGCCCTGCTTTCACGAAAAATCGCCGAAAAGTTCCGCGCTTCAGAGAAACTCGATCCCATGCCGAACCTATCGGATGGTGAGGTGCAAGAAACTACTTCCATCCAACCCGGCGAACTACAGGGAACCCATTAACCCCCTTTTGCACATGGAACCGGAACTGAGCCCGGACATCACCATGGGTGAACTGCTGGCCCGCTTTCCAGGAGCCCGGCGTGCCTTGTTCCGAAACTTCCACATTGGAGGTTGCGCTCAATGCGGATTTTCGGATACCGAAAGCCTCTCCCATGTCTGCCAACGTTATGGCCAAAACGACCTGAATCAGGTTGCCCAAACGATCCTCAACGCACACGAGGAAGACGCCAAACTCTTTATTTCGCCACCTGCATTGCAGACCTTCCGCCGGCAAAACATTCCCCACCGGCTCATCGACACCCGATCCCGAGAAGAGCACGAGGCGGTCCGCATTGAAGCGAGTGAGTTCCTCACCCAAGAGCTTTCCACCTTGCTGATTCAGACTCCGCCGTCCGAAAACATTCACCTCATTTTTTACGATCACCAAGGTCGCTACGTTCTGGATAACGCATCGTATTTCATCGGTCACGGTCTCAAGAATGTTCTCTGTTTGCAGGGAGGAATCGACGCATGGTCGTTACAGATTGACCCCGCCCTCCCCCGTTACCATCTCGAATAAACTCCCGATCACCCATCCTATGGAACCCACTTCACCTCAACCTTCTCCGGTGCATATTGGAGAACTTCCCGGAGCCGATGTGGTCGGCACCGCCGGCAGTCCGGGCTGTGGCGACATGCTGCGCATCTGGCTTAAATTCCGTGAAACCAAGGACGGCACCCGGGTCATCGACCAAGCCTCATACCAATCGTTCGGTTGCGAAACGGCCATGGCAGTGGCCGACACCGCGATGCAGCTACTGGCTGGAAAATCGATTGAAGAAGCCGCCCGGCTACAAGGAGCGGATCTATCCGCGCCGCTGGGGCCCCTTCCCCCGATGAAACTGCACTGCGCCAGCTTGGTTGAGGAGGCACTACAGAATGCCTTGAATCAATCCACGGGCTCCGATACCACCAAACCGCTGGCTTCCCGCTCATCCAGTCCTCACAGCTCAAATGCCCCAACCCTCAGCGATTCCCTTGCGACCTCCCGTCAGGGCGGTCGAACCATCGTCTTCACTCCCCCACCCTCATCATCTAACCTATGAATAACACTCCCCTCCACCTTCTGCGTGATTGCCCCGCCATACGCATTCCCAGCGGCGATCCCATCTTGCTTAAAAAAGATCAGGAGGTGGTGATCACCCAATCTCTTGGCGGTTCTTATACGGTCATGACCACCCTCGGCATAGCTCGCATCAACGCCGAAAATGCCGATGCGTTGGGATTGGAAGCCGAAGCCTCGACGGAAGCCGCCGCCGTTGAACAGGATGAGGTGCTTACACCGGAAGAATTAACCCAACGCGCGTGGGAGCGGCTCAAAACTGTTTATGACCCGGAGATTCCAGTCAACATTGTAGATCTCGGTTTAGTCTATTCACTGGAAATTAAAAATGAGGGCCAACGCATCGAGGCCGATATGACCCTTACCGCTCCGGGCTGCGGAATGGGCCCCACCATCCAGGCAGACGCTCAAAGCAAACTCCTCACCCTTCCCGGGATCAAGGAAGCCGAAGTGCGCCTGGTATGGGAACCCGCCTGGAATCAGGACATGATTACCGAACACGGTAAAATGAAACTCGGCATGATTTGATACGTCAGCCCTGTGATCATCCCTGAAACCGGGGAACCCTTCCGGATTTGACGTGCGGAAGTGCGGTTTCCGTTTATGATAAATTCTCATGTTCGAGATCAAAGCCAAACCCAAAATGGTGGAGAAGGCACTGCTGGTCGGTGCCTACGTGGACCGCGGGGAGGCTCAATACACCGATTCATTGCTTGATGAGCTGGAGGAACTGGTGGACACCTTGGGCATACCGGTCATGGCCCGCCGATTGGTTCATGCCCGGGAACTCAACGCCAAATTTTTGATCGGCAAAGGAAAGGTTGAAGAACTCAACACTCTGGCCAAGACCGAAGGACTGGACTGTATCATTTTTGATAACGAATTGTCCCCCGCGCAGCAAAGAAACTGGGAAACCGAAACCGGCGTCTGCGTGATTGACCGCCAGGAAGTGATTCTGGACATTTTCGCGCAGCGGGCGCGCAGCAAAGAAGCCCGTCTGCAAATCGACTTGGCGCGGATGATTTACGCCCTGCCGCGCCTCACCCGGGCGTGGTCGCACCTGGGTCAGCAGGGTGGAGGCATTGGCTCACGCGGTGAAGGTGAAACCCAGCTGGAAATCGACCGGCGGATCGTTCGGCGTCAAATTGAGCAACTCAAAGCGGAGCTGGCCGTGATACGGCGGCAGCGTGAAACCCGCCGCCTGCAACGGGTTCGGGTGCCGGTTCCTCATGCGGCTATCGTGGGTTATACCAATGCTGGAAAATCATCTCTGCTTAAATATCTCAGCGGTGCCGATGTGCTGGTGGAGGACAAGCTCTTTGCGACACTCGATACCACCACCCGCAAAATAGAACTACCCAACAAGCAGCGGCTGCTGCTTACCGATACAGTTGGATTTGTCCGGAAACTTCCACACCTGCTGGTGGAATCTTTTAAAGCCACTCTAGAGGAAGCGCTGACCGCGCATTTTTTGATCCATGTAGTCGATGCCGCGGCACGGGATGTGTTTGAAATCCATCAGACCACATTGGATGTTTTGAAGGAATTGAAGGCGGATGGAAAAGAGATTATCACGGTATTGAACAAAGTAGACCTGCTCAATGATACGGCTCAGATTCATGCCCTGCGGTTACACTTCCCCGAGGCGTGTTTTATATCGGTTCAAACCGGAAAAGGGATCCCCGAGTTTTTAGAACGTCTGGCCGAGATCCTGAGCCGCACCAGTTGCGTCATGGATTTGCTGATCCCGCATGCGCAGAGCGCTTTGGTGGCTCGTCTGCATCGTGAGGCCAATGTGATTTCCTCCGAATATGTGGAAACGGGCATTTCCCTGGTGGCGGCGGTTCCTTATCGCATCCGAAATGTTTACGATGCCTATGTAGTTCAAACCGACGGGGATATCCCATCTGAAGCGGAAGAGGAGGTGCTGCCATGAAAGAAGACCCGATGGAAGGTCAACGTTTTGCCATCGGCTGTACAGCGGTGTTGGTTGCGGTGGGGGTTCTGATTCTGGCGTTTGTTTTAGGTGTCTATTCCACGTATCGATCCTACCGGGCTGATCCGGCAGCCTTTGAAAAAAATCTAAAAGAAGAATACCGGCAGATGGAGCAGGCCGCGCTTGAAAAAGAGGCCAAAGCGACCCAAGAGTCGGCCCCGCCCTCTTCCCCTTCCGCGGATACCGAACCACCCCAGTAAGCGGACTTGTCAGGTAGGGCGTTATTCCATAGTTTCCCTTTCATGCAGTATGTCGCTTGTGATCTCGGGGCGGGAAGTGGTCGTGTCATGTTGGGTCATCTGGAAGACGACCTCATCCGATTGGAGGAAATTCACCGTTTTCCAGATCCCTCGGTGCGCTGGCTCGGTTCAGACTACTGGCAGATGATGGAGATCTACCAGCAGGTGCGCACGGGCTTGGAGATGATTTTCCGGCAAGGCGGATGTCCGACCAGCATCAGTTGTGATGCGTGGGGAGTCGATTATGTCTTGGGCAACGCGGCCAACCCCATGCTTTGTCCTCCCTTTCAATACCGCGACCGTCGAACCGATGGATGGATCGAAAAACTGGATGCCAGCCTTGGACGAAATGGCCTTTATGCGGAATCCGGCATTCAAAGCATGTTTTTCAATACGGTTTACCAGTTGTGCGCTCATGTGGAAAGCGATCCTGCGACGCTAGGCGCTGCCACTCATTTTTTGGGTATTGGAGATTTTATGAATTTTCTTTTGGGTGGTGAACCCAAGTGCGAGGTCTCGTGGGCCAGCACCACCGCTCTATATCATCCGGTGCAGCGCCAGTGGTCATCGGTTCTGCAATCCAAGCTGAAACTGCCTACGCAGATTTTTCCTTCCATTCTGCCATCGGGAACGGTGACCGGAAAACTGATCGATCCTCCACGGGGTTGGGAATCCACGCGAATCGTAGCCTCCTGCTCGCATGATACTGCAGCGGCGGTGGCGGCGGTTCCAGTGCAGAACGACGGCGTGTCATGGGCTTACCTGAGCTCGGGAACGTGGTCACTGCTCGGGGTGGAGCTGGATCAGCCTTTGATCAATGCAGATTCAGCCTCAGAGAATTATACCAACGAAGTAGGATTCGGTCATTCAATCCGGTTTTTGAAAAACATATCCGGTCTATTTTTGATTCAAGAGCTGAAGAAACAGTGGGCTGAAAGTGGAGAGGATTTGTCCTACGAGGAAATTACAAAGAGGGCCGAATCATCACCTGCGCTGAGCCGATTTATTGATCCCCAACACGCCGACTTCTCGACGTCTGGAAACATGGAAGAGAAAATTCAGAACTACTGTCGGCGCAGCGGGCAGACGGTTCCGGAAGGAGTGGGGCCGATTGCACGCTGTGTTTATGAGAGCCTGGCCCTTTGTTACCGTGCAGCGCTGGAGAAGCTGGAGCACTTGACTGGAAAGAAGATTGATCGCCTTCATGTGGTGGGAGGAGGATGTAAAAACCCCCTTCTCAACCAGTGCACAGCCAATGCATTAGGAATTGAAGTGGTGGCCGGCCCGGATGAGGCCACTGCATTGGGTAATGTTCTCATTCAGGCCTTGGCAATGGGCCACATACGAGATTTGCAGCATCTCAGAGCTATCGTGGCCCAGTCGGTACAAACGCAGAACTTCCATCCACAGGAAAAAGATGCGTGGAAAGAAGCAAGAGATCGCTACGTGTTGCTGACTCAGGATCAGACCAAGAACAACTCGTAGGCCAGATAGCCTAGTCCAGCCAAAGCAAATAAAACGGCAAGCAGGATCACCGGGGAAAAACCCACAGATTCACGTTTGGCTTTTTTCATGGGAGCGAGATTTTTAAAATCCGCCGGTCGGCCCGATCCAGACTGAGAGGACAAATCCACGCGGGCTTCCGCCTCAGGAAGCGGTGGAGCCTCCACCTCGATTTCTGAATCATACGAAAAAAGAATGTTCCCCAGCATCACGACATCTCCCTTGCGCAGCATGGAATCCTCAGTGCGCTCGTCGTTGACCCGACTGCCGTTGGTGGAACCTAAATCGACCAGCCGGTAGTCGCCCGATTCTTTCCGGAACTCAGCGTGGTGACTAGAAATGCTGGGATGGGTAATTTGGATTTGATTGTCAGGAGAACGACCCAAGGTGATCAACAGTTCTTTCAAATCAAAAACCATATTTTCGAACTCGGGCGACTTGCTGATCAATTTGGGCATAAATAGTTTTTACACTATTTCTTATCACCAAGCCAAGGTTTTGTTGCGTCTGCGAGATGGGGTTCGGTAGGTTAAATGGATGGCACGAGAGGTATTGCCTATGAAGCATGTGGGGGACTGTTACCCATCGGACGGGGAGACGTGGTTAGCGGAGTGGGAGGCGGGCATCGATTCCGAATTGAACCGCCACGGAGCCTCCACCCCCAGCACGGATCTCTTGGGCATCGTGATGCCCCATATCGACTTCAGGGTAAACCGCAGCCTGTATTACCGGGCCTTTCTGCCGTGGTTTATTTCGGGGCATATTCCAGAAACGGTCATCATCCTTGGCGTGGGGCACCGTTGTCCGCACGAGATCAGCACCCATCCCTATTCCTGTCAGACTCCCCTGGGCATTTTGGAGGCGGACGAAGATGTTTGGAAGGAATGGAATGAACGCTGCCCGGATTTCCTGTCGCGATCCCCCCGAAGCTTCATCGGTGAACATTCCATCGAATTCGCCGCCGCAGCTTTGGCCGCTGCTTCTACTATCATTCATCCGGAACGAGCCACGCGGATTCTGCCCGTCCTGTGCGGCGGATTACACGATTTCTTAGCAAGGGGCGAAATGCCGCAGGAGGGTGATGAATATTATGAAATCGGAGCGGCACTGGGGGTAATAATCAAAGAAGGCAACTCCAAGCAGATCGGATTCCTCGTTAGCATTGATGGTTGTCATGTGGGGCCGCGGTTTGACCATCCTTTTGAAGGATCGACAGTGACTCAACGGGCCGTTCGCAACTGGGAGGATACGTTATGGCAAGAGGCCTCACACGATCGATTTGAGGCGTTCTTCAATCACTTGGCGCCATTGGAGAATATGTTTTATTTCGATGGGGTGGGCGCGCTTTCGCTGTTGTTGCAACATCAGAGCCTGCGAGTTTGCCGCACCGGGTCAGAACTCTGGTTCGAAAAGTATGATCAATCGTTTGTCACGTTCTCATCAGGCACGATAGAGTCCACGGCAAACGAGTAACCGTAAGGGCTACAAACCTGCCATCATGAGCTGTCTGGACATGTGGGCGAATTTTTTTCCTTCTGCGTAGCTGTATTGGGCGGCGTACTTTTTTGATGCAGGGGATGCTAGCATGGGTTTGGATTCCATAGTGGGATCCAGAATGTAACGGATTCCACCGCGGTTCCATTCGATCCAAGCATGGGTTTGTTGGGAGTTAGGCTTTTGCAGGCCAATGACCAGTTTCATATCTTGATAGCCGTGCTCTTTCATCCAAGCCAACAGAAGGACGGATTTATCTTTGCAATCGCCCGAACGTTTGGAGAGGGTTTCACTGGGTGTTTGCCATGTTGAGGTGCGCACATAACGGAGGCGGCGAATTTCCTTCATCCACGTTTCGACTTGTTCGAGATTTGAACCTTGAGCTTGAACACGATCAGAAGTATCCCCCCTGCCCATTCCCACCGGAGTATTCAACACAGCTACGATGCGTTCCATTTGTTGGTCGTAAGGGGTGCTTGTTAGTGGCATTTCTAAAGCCATCAGCCCTACCGAACCGCATGAAATTAAGATGAGCGTTAGGATAGCTTTGAAAGCGTTTGGAAGCAGGTTTTTCATACCTATTCCATGGCCTCAATGATGCCAACCTCGATTAAACTATATATTACTGTCTTTCAACGACTTGCATATTTTGTTTATTTTATAAGAAGTATATAATGTAAAATTGTTTTACATATATTGTAAAATTGCTTATGATGTGTTTAAAGTGACTACGACCAAACAACCTGAAGAAGACTGGGTGCTATTGTGCCGCCATTTGATACACCATTTGGTTAATCCGATGATGGCGATGCGGATGCAGATATGTTGTCTGGAGGATTCCGAAGAAGAGGAAGTCCGGGAGATTTGTGGTCAATTAGAAAGCAGCCTTCTAAGGCTGGAAAAGATCTTGGAACGAACCCGATTGATACTGCGGGCCACCCCCGCGACCGAAGCCGATTGGACTTCAAGCACTGATACCGCCAACTTGATGGCCGATTTAATTCGTCTCTTCCCCTCTCTAACAGTCGATTTAAAGAAAGAGCTTTTTGAGGAATTGGCCATGTCGCCCGCTCATTGGGTAACGGTCTTTGAAGAACTGGCTCAAAATGCCAAAGAAAGTGACGCCGGCACATTGTCTTTATACAGAGAAGGTAAGGACTGGATCGTGGAGGATGATGGATCTCCCTTTGCATTCCAATCGCCTCAACAGTCGCTGGTTCCCTTTTATTCCACCAAAGAAAATCACGTGGGGCTGGGCTTAAATCTCGCCCGTTACATCGTCCGTTTTTACGGTGCGGAACTGACGGTTCAACCAGATACAAGTTCCCGCAAAGGTGTGCGCATTGTTCTCCATGCTCCGGAGAAGCGATGAAACCGCACCACACCCTTTATTTGATAGAGGATGATCGGGAGCTGGCGGCAGGACTTAAGAAGATGTTGGAAAAACAGGGATTTCATCCTGTTGTTTTCCATCAGGCGGAAGAAGCCTTGAAGTGTTTGGCAAAGGAGACGCCGGATTTAATTATTTCCGATGTGCAACTGCCGGGCATCAGCGGACTGGATCTAGTGCGGGATCTGTCCTCTAAGTATCCCCGCATGCCGATCATTCTGACCACCGCCTTCGGCACCACCGATCTGGCCATCGAGGCCACCAAAGCGGGTGCCTATGACTTTTTGGAGAAGCCCTTTGATCCGACAGCTTTAGTGGCACTGATTCGTAAGGCCTATCAGGCTTTCAGTTTAAACGTCAGCCGGGTGGCCCTAGGTGAAGAAAAACTAGCCTATCACGATTCGATCATCGGAAAAAGCCCGGCGATGCGCGATATTTTCAAACAGATCGGCCGGCTGGCAGCCACTCCACTGACAGTGGTTGTCCGAGGTGAAACCGGCACCGGCAAAGAATTAGTGGCGATGGCCCTTTTTCAACACAGTGATCGCAACCAGAAACCCTTCCTGGCCGTTAACTGCCTCGCGATCCCGGCCACGCTGATTGAGAGCGAATTATTTGGACATGAAAAGGGTGCCTTTACCGGAGCCCATATGCGCCGCATTGGGCGCTTCGAACAGGCGCAACGCGGAACACTTTTTCTGGATGAAATCGGTGATCTACCTCTGACGACCCAAGGGAAGCTGCTCAGAGTTTTACAGGAAGGAGTGATCCAGCGTTTGGGAAGTAATATGGACATACCCATTCATACCCGGGTGATCGCTGCTACGCATTGTGATCT
>JBHJOR010000046.1:0-70803 GCA_050329585.1 Methylacidiphilales bacterium
GACCGCCTCGACATCCGCGCCTTGGGAGATGTGGTGCTCGACACCGCCGTCAACGCTTTGAGCGTTCTCCTCCGCGCCGCCGGATCCCTCACCGTCACCGAGTTGGACGATCTGACCGATATCACCCTCGACCTCACCGACGGCTTTGTCGATATCACCGCCGGGGGCGATCTGGTGGTGGGCGACTTCACAGCTGCGGTCTTCGACGCGGATAACGATCTGACCCTGATCAGCCTGGGCGGCGATATCACCACCGGAGTGATCAACCTCGGCACGCTGGCCGACGCCGTCTTGCGCGCTGAGTTGGGCTCCATCGCCACAGGCATCATCACCGCCAACAACTTGGAAGCCGTATCGCTCTCCGGCCTCGACCTGCAAACCGACATCAACTCGCTCACCGCCGACGTTCTGGGCACGGGCAACCTGCGCGTGGTCGAAGCCGGTGCCCTGCGTGTCGATCTCGCCCGCACCGCCAACGGTGACATCACCATTATCACCGGTGGCGATCTCGAATTGGTCAACCTCGACAGCAGCAACGACGTCACTCTTTCCATCCAGGGTGCCCTCAATCAGGGTTCCGGACGTCTGGTGGCCAACCTCCTCACCCTCGACGCCATCGGTGACACCCGCATTCTTACCCAGGTTCAAGCTGCAGACATTTCCATCTCGGGCACCGGGGTGCTGGAAATCGACGAGTTGGATGGAATCACCCTGCACGACCTTGATACCGCCGACGGTTCCATCACGGTCAACGCGGCAGGCGCGGTGGTGGTGCGCGATGTGCGCTCCCTCAACACCGCCGCCGCCCATGACATCGTGATCACCACCACCACCGGTGACATCACGGTCACCGAGGCCCTTGACGCCGGATCGCTCGGCGACGTGACCCTCTCCACCGATGCGGGCGCGGTCGAAGTGGACGCCGCCCTGCGCGTGCTGGCCGACAGCCTCACCGTTCGTGCCACCACCGGCATCGACCTCCGCACCCAGGTTGCCCGTCTGGACGCTCTCAATACCGGAACGGGCGAAATCATCGTGGTTGAATTCGACGGCTTGCAGCTCGATCGCGCCGCCACCACGGACGGCTCGGTGAACATCACCGCCGGTGGCAACACCACGGTGGAAGTTCTCACTGCTGGAAACAACGGCTCCGCCACCTTCTCCATCACCGGCTCCCTCCGCCAGCAATTCGATCCCACCACCCTCGATAAGTTGGGCAAGGTCACCGCCCGCGACCTTTCTGCCGAAGCCACGGGAGCCATCGACCTGCTCACCGCTGTCGAAGCCGCCGTCCTCCGCTCCACCACCGCCGGGGATATCCGCATCGTCGAAGACGACGCCTTGGAATTGACCCTGGTCTCCACGGCCAATGGGTCGGTCACTGTTTCCGCAGGCGGCACCATCCGGGCGCTGGATGTGCGCTCCCTCACCGGACTCGATAACAATGACATCTCCCTCACCGCTCTCACGGGGGATATTGAATATGGCGACATCATCGCCGCCGGGGACGCCGACATCATTCTCAACGCGCCTATGGGATCGGTTCTGCCGATCGCCAGCCTGCTGGCGGGTGACGAAATCATCGTCACCGCCGCTGGTTCCATCCACCTGATCACCGATGCCAGATCGATCACCGCCCGCAGCACCGTGGCAGGCGACCTCCTCATCGTGGACTCGGGGGCGGTGGAGCTCAAAGATCTCTTCACCCAGAGCGGATCCATCAACGTGGACGCCGGGGGGCTGATCGAAGCGGTTTCTGTTGTTTCCCAGACATCCGTTGCCGGCCACTTCATACGCTTGGCCAATACGTTTGGTAATCTCCTCCTGGGCACCGTCAACGCGGGTTCGGGCGCGGATGTGACGCTGGTGACCACGGGCTCCGTCGGCATGCGGTCCAAAGGTCTGGTCACCGCCCGTGACCTCACCGTCACCGCCGGAGCCGCCATCAATCTCGCCACCGACATCGACCGCATCACCGCTTCCACGACTGGTGCCGGGCTGGTCAGCATTTCTGAGAAGAACAACCTGACCGCCCTCTCTGTGGTTTCGCACCTCGGCGACGTCCTCATCGCCACCGGCGGGGATCTGGTTCTGGAAACCGTCACGGCGGGTGGAACGAATTCCCTGGCCCAACTGACCGCCGGGGGATCCATCACCCAGTCCACCGGTAAAGTCACCGCCCATTCACTCACCGCTGAAGCCAAAGGATCGCTCACCCTTCGCACACAGGTGGCCGACGCCTCGGTCAAATCGACCGTGGCTGGCAATGTCACCCTGACCGAGGATGACGGCCTCAACCTGGTTCTGGCCACTGCCAAAAACGGCGTGATCTCCGTCACGGCGGGCGGAGCGCTGAAGGCTTCCGATGTCCGCATCCTCGACAACAACGCTTCCAACGCCATCACCCTCCGCGCCCTCGGCGGCAACCTGGAAACGGGCATCGTCAACGCGGGCGGACTCGGCACCCTCCTTCTTGACGCCTTCGGTGCCATCATCGACCTGGGGGGTCTGCTGACCGCCGACACCCTCACCGCTCTCGCCGCGCAGGGCATCCAGTTGACCACCACCGTCAACACCCTCACCGCCCGCAACTCCGGACACGGGAACATCATCATCAAAGAAACCAACGCCTTGGATATCCTGGAAGCGATCACCCACGGTTTCGGCTCCATCGTGATCAACACCGGTGGCAATCTTTCCCTCACCGACATCCGCGCCGGATCCGATGATGCCGGCACCAGTGCCGTCGAAGGGGCGGTGACCCTAAACGTGCTGGGCTCCATCCTCCAGAACACGGGCCAAGTGGCAGGAACACTCCTCACCGCCGACGCCCGTGGACAAATCCGACTTTTCACCGCCGTCAATGAAATCATCGCCCGCACCGCCGGAAGTAATGCCGGTGGCATCGAAATCACCGAGGACGACGCAGTCATCCTCTCCGACATCAGCGCGGCTCAGGGAGCGGTGCGCGTCACCTCTGGCGGTGCCATGCGGGCCGATCGCGTCGTCACCAGCGGCCAGATCGAGGGAACCAACATCACCCTGCAAACTTTGTCGGGCGGCTTGGAACTGACTTTTGTCTCCGCCGGAACTCTGGGTGACGTCAACATCACCTCGGCGGGAGAAATCGACGGCACCGTCGGATCCAATGGCCTAGTCAGCGGACGCCATCTGACTACTAACTCTGAACTTTTCACGGATCTCCGCACCTCCGTCGGCACCCTCATCGCCGAAGTGCTGGGTGACGGATACCTGCGAGTGACCGAAGACAATGCGTTGGAAGTGCGCACCGCCCACACCGTCAATGGTCTGATTGACATCGCCACCGGTGGTTTGCTCACCGCCCTTGACATCCAGTCCATGAACAGTGCGCCGGGCAACACGATTACGCTGGCCACCACCTCCGGCAACATCGCTGCGGGCATCATCAACGCCGGTGCCTTCGCCGACGCGTTCCTCACCGCCGCCGGCAGCATCACCGATCTGCCCGGAAAAATCACCGCCGATCACCTGACCGCCACCGCCCAGAAAAACCTGACCCTCGACACCACAGTGGCCGTCCTGACCGCCGCCAGTCTCGATAAAGGTTTCATCCTCGTCACCGAGACCGATGACCTTGAACTTCTGGATGTCCGCACCCGTGACGGCGCGGTGGAAGTAAGTGCACACGGCACCCTCAGCGCCACCCGCGTGGTCAGCGAAACCGATCACGATGCCAACGATATCACCCTGCGTGGAACTTTCGGCGACATCCTCGTCGGCCTGGTCAACGCCGGTAAACACTTCGGGGATGTCACCCTGGAATCCGCCGGGGCGGTGGAAATCCAGCCTGCTGCCGACGGGCTGACCCCCCACATCATCGCCGATGAGATCAACATCACCGCCGTGGATGGCATCGGAGCAAATGGTGATTTCTCCACCGATACCCTCATCCTCCACACTTGCGGCAATCTGTTACGCGCCCTCATCACCGGCGACGGCGACCTGCGCTTCCGTGAGCACGATGACATCATTGTGGAATCCGCCGACATCGCCAACGGTCAGGTGGAAATCCAATCGGCCGGCGATCTCACCATTCTCTCGATGTGGGCGCGGATGGAAGGCACCCTGCCACCCACCCTCGGTCTGATACTCAACATGTTTGCCGATCCGCAGCGCGACGGTGTCACCGTGGCCCTGCAAACCACCAGCGGCTCGATCATCCTCGGTGAGTTGGTGGCGGACGGACCGGAGGCCATCGTCAACCTCGATGCGGCCGACAGCATCCTGACCCTGCTGGATATCGACCCGCAAACCACCCAGCTCAAAGCCAAAACAGCCAACCTGCGCGCGGTGGAAGACATCGGAGAACTGCCCGATGTTCTGGCGATCGAAGTGGACGACTTGACGATTGAAACCGACAACGGCGGAACCCGGATTGAAAACCGCAACGGCGCACAAACTAAGGTGCACCAGGTCAACGTGGCGGGTCTCTTTGGGTTTAAACAAATCGGCGGCGACCTTGATATCGATGAGTTGACTTCCGGTTCGGCTCATATCTGGCTCCAGGGCCGCGAATCGATCTTCACCATGCTGCGTTCTGCGGTGGGAGGGGAGTTGTTCCTCAAGGCGCAGGAAATGGAATTTGATGGTGGCCCGGTCTCCATCGGCTACGGCAACCTGGTCATCGAGCCGGACATTGACGGCACCCTCATCCAACTCTTTGCCGCCCGTCCGAACAACAACCCGAACATCCTCGAGTTGAGCGCCGAAGACATCGCCGCCATTGGCTGGCCGAATCCTAACATCCGCTTCAACGGCATCGTGGTCTTCCCCAACGAATTCCCCGGACTCCCCGAAGTGGGCGGCAACAATGTCACCCCCTTCAATCGAGCGGTGGTCTCCTTTGATCTGGCCAATCTGGATCTCCAACTCACCTTCTTGGGCCGCTTTGGTAACATCAAGTTCACCTTTGACTTGGAATCGATTTCCGATTCAGGGCAAGGACGCCGTATCTTGGAGAACATTCGACTTGCCCTGGCTCAACTGGGCAGCAGTGAAGGCTTCGTCTTGGCTCCGGGCATCGAAGAAGTCGAAGAGGCCGAGGAAGAGCCCGCCATTTCGGCGGATGTCAAAGCCCGTGGTTGGCTCCAGATCATCATGATTCTTCTGGATATGATCGTCCAGCGCCTCAAGCAACTGGCAGGTGTGCGCTAAGCTGTTCGTGAGCAGATACCGCTAGCTTTTAGCTTCCCTTTGCCCTCCCCATGGAGCAGCGTGATGGCGTGCAGAAACTGCCATTCCAGTTGATTGGACGTCGTGAGTATGTGTATTTTCCTGATTGGGATGTAGGGCCGATCCGCGCCAAAATCGACACGGGGGCGAGATCTCCGGCTATCGATGTGGCCAGCATCGAGCTGCTTCCAAGTAAAAAAGTGCGGTTTGGAGTCATCGCTGACAATAAAAAGCGGGAAACGGTTCGCCACCTCGAATGCCGCATTTCCCGGCGGTCAACAGTCCGTTCCAGCAATGGAAAAAGCGAAGAACGTTTTTTCGTCAAAACGCGAATGCGACTGGGCGGTCATATCCGGATGGTGGAAATCGGTTTGGTGTGTCGAAAAAATATGCTGTGCCGCGCATTGATAGGTCGCACGTGTTTGGAGGGGGTTTTCTGGGTGGACGTATCAGGGAAATATCTACTCGGAAAAGAATGATGTTGTGTCAGTCTGAAAGCAGATTCAACGTTTCCAATCCCGCTTCTCATCACCCATGAAACTGGCCATACTATCACGCGAACCACGCAATTATTCGACCACGCGCCTGTGCGAGGCAGCACGCCGACGCGGACATGACGTGAGGGTTTTCAATACTCTGCAATTCGGAATCCATATTGAATCAGGCAGCCCGAGTTTGACGTATCGTGGAACCGCAGTGGAACATTACGATGCGGTGATTCCAAGAATTGGCAGTTCCATCACCTTCTTCGGAACGGCGGTGGTGCGGCAATTTGAACAGTCCGGTGTTTTCAGTTTGAATCCATCCCATGCCATTCTGACCTCACGTGACAAACTGCGCACACTACAGAATCTGTGCCGCCGCGATGTGGGAGTGCCCGAAACGGCCTTTGTGCGCAGCCGGAGGGAAATTCTTCCGGCGATTGAGCGAGTGGGAGGTGCGCCGGTGATCATTAAATTATTGGAGGGCACGCAGGGAATCGGAGTCATCCTGGCGGAGACCACCAAGGTGGCTGAAGCCATCATCGAGACCCTGCAAAGCACCCGGCAAAACGTGCTCATTCAGAAATTTGTGGCGGAAAGCAAAGGGAAGGATTTGCGGGCGTTCGTAATAGGTGACCAGGTGGTGGCCGCCATGCGGCGCAGTGCAGTGGGCACCGAATTCCGCAGCAACGTCCACCGGGGTGGCACCACGGAGGCTGTTGAATTATCCGAGGAGTATCAGCGCGCCGCGGTGCGTGCAACGCATATACTTGGACTGAGGGTGGCCGGGGTGGACATGCTGGAGGGCTCACAGGGCCCTCAGATTATGGAAGTGAACTCCTCTCCGGGATTACGGGGTATCGAGGCCGCCTGCCACGTGGATTTGGCTGAGTTGGTGATACGGTATCTGGAGGATCGGATCGATTTCGAGGATGTGGACATCCGCCAGCGCCTGACGTTGGCGCGTGGTTATGCGGTGGCCGAATTGATCGTCTCGCCCCATGCGGTGCTAGCTCATAAAACCTTGGCAGAAACCTCCCTGCGCGAATGGGACATCGCAGTTCTGAGTATCAACCGTAATGGCCAGATTATACCCAATCCCCGGGGCGACCGCGAGTTGTTGCCCGGTGATGTTCTGTTGTGTTATGGGCGCCAGGATGCGCTGCGGAACTTTTTACCGGAGACGTTGGCTGAACGCCGTAAATCGGGGCGTCCGACGAAAGAGAATGCGTCTTCGACATGAAAAAGTCGGCCGATGAACCATGGATTATAGGGGGAACGGCGATCCCATTGGGCAGCAGCCGGAATGTGCGGCTGAAAATTTCAGAAACCTATTTTGGCGATGATGTCGTCATTCACGTTCGGGTGATTCGTGCCCAACGCCCCGGTCCGTCGGTCTTTGTAACCGCTGCCATCCACGGTGATGAGATCAACGGAACCGGCATTGTGCATGAACTGCTTTCGCGGGGTGACCTCAAACTTTTACGCGGCACGCTCATTCTGATTCCGGTGGTGAATATTTTTGGATTTGAATCCAATAACCGCTACCTACCCGACCGGCGCGATCTGAACCGCTGTTTCCCCGGTAGTCCCGGAGGCAGCATGGCGGGGCGGCTGGCCTACACACTTATTTCTGAAATCGTGGCCCGTTGTGATTATGGAATCGACCTGCATACCGCCGCCATCCAGCGCACCAACTTTCCTAATATTCGGGGCGATCTTACCGATCCGGGTGTTTCTTTTTTGGCCGATGCTTTTGGCGGAGAACTTATTGTTCATGGCAAGGGTCCGGAGGGTTCTTTCCGTCGGGAAGCCTGCCGTTTAGGCTGTCCTACCATCACATTGGAAGCGGGTGAACCTTGGAAAATAGAAACAGAAGTCTTGGATCTTGGCGTGAAAGGGGTTCGCAATGTTCTGTCCCATCTTCTGATGCTCAAAAATGACCCTGTGGAGCCGCAACATCGCGCCCGCATCTACAAAACGGTTTGGGTTCGGGCGGAGTTGGGCGGTATTCTGCGCTTCCATGTTAAAACCGGCGAAACGGTTAGCAAAGGAGATCCGGTGGCCTCCAACTATACGATCATGGGGCGACAGCAGAGCACTTTACGTTCTCCCATTAACGGAATCATCTTGGGAATGGCTACCATGCCTACCGTCAAGCCGGGAGAACCCATTTGCCACATCGCCCAAACATCTCTTAAACATCGAATATAAGTAAAACTTGTATAAAGTAGTTAAATGAATAAGGTATTAGAATTATGAGTCAAAGCACCGCGCCCGCTTTTTTCTATCAAGATCCTTATCCGCTTTCTGTTGATAGCACCGAGTATCGCCTGCTGAGTCGGGAAGGTGTTGAGGTGAGTGAGTTCGAGGGGCAGGAGATGCTTAAAGTGGATCCGGAAGTGCTGACACGTCTGGCCAATGAGGCGACCAAGGATATTTCCTTCATGCTGCGTCCCTCCCACCTGGCTCAAGTGGCTTCCATTTTGGAGGATCCCGAGGCCAGCGAAAATGATCGAGCGGTGGCGCTGACCCTCTTACGTAACGCGGAGGTGGCCTCGCAGGGCATTCTTCCCTTTTGCCAGGACACCGGAACCGCCACCATTGTGGCCAAAAAAGGCCAGCAGGTTTGGACTGGCGTGAATGATGCGGAGTGGCTCAGCCGTGGGATTCACAAAACCTATACCGAGGAAAACTTGCGCTATTCACAGACAGTTCCCTTGGACATGTTTACGGAGAAAAATTCAGGCACCAATCTGCCTGCACAAATCGATCTGTATGCATCGCAAGGTATGGAATATCGATTCCTCTTTGTGGCAAAAGGTGGAGGCTCGGCCAATAAAACGTTTCTTTACCAGCAAACCAAAGCGCTTCTGAATCCAGCTAGCTTAGAGCAATTCATCGCCGAAAAAATGACCACCCTTGGCACCTCGGCATGCCCCCCTTATCACTTGGCGATTGTCATCGGTGGCACATCTGCCGAGGCCAACCTCAAAGCTGTCAAGCTGGCATCCACCCGCTACCTCGACGGGCTTCCCACCGAAGGCAATATTCATGGTCAGGCTTTTAGAGACATGGAATGGGAAAAACGGGTTCTGGAGTTGGCGCGCACCTGTGGTATTGGTGCCCAATTCGGAGGAAAATACTACGCCCTTGATGTGCGGGTCATCCGATTACCACGACATGGAGCCTCGTGCCCGGTCGGAATCGGGGTTTCCTGCTCAGCAGATCGCCAAGCCAAAGCCAAGATCACGAAGGATGGGATATTTATCGAGAAGCTTGAAGACGATCCGGGAAAATACATTCCTGAATCCTTCAAAAAGCTCACCCTGCGCGGTGTAAAAATAAACCTCCACCAGCCCATGGAAGCCATCCGGGCTGAGTTGTCGAAGTATCCGATTACCACTCGGGTTGAGTTGACCGGAACCATTGTGGTGGCCCGGGACATCGCCCATGCGGTGCTCAAAGAACGGGTGGATCGCGGAGAGGGGTTGCCCGACTACTTCAAAAACCACCCGGTCTATTATGCGGGTCCCGCAAAAACCCCAGAAGGAATGGCTTCCGGTTCGTTCGGGCCCACGACCGCAGGTCGCATGGATACTTATGTCGATTTGTTCCAGTCACTGGGGGGATCCCTGGTGATGTTGGCCAAAGGTAATCGCAGCCAGGAAGTTACCGATGCCTGTAAAAAATACGGTGGGTTTTATCTCGGATCGATTGGTGGACCTGCCGCCATTTTGGCCCGTGATCACATCCGCAAAATTGAAGTGTTGGAATATCCGGAGCTGGGTATGGAAGCGGTTTGGAAAATCGAAGTGGAAGATTTTCCCGCCTACATTTTGGTGGACGACAAAGGGAATGATTTTTTCAAAAACATATCCCAATGTCCCGTCGCCCACTGACGCGGAAGGTTCAGAGTCTGCAAATGAGCAGCTCACGCTCGTAAACCATTTCTTTGGGCAGGTGCTCGTGCAGCTTGAGGAAGAGTGCTTCGTGTTGTAGAGTTTTTTCCTTCCAGATCCGGCGGTCGAAGTGCATCAGTTCACTCCATTGTTCCTCGGTGAAGTCGAGCCCGGTGAAGTCGATGTCCTCGTAGCGCGGCATCAAGCCGAGCGCGGTTTCAGTTGCCGCGCTTTGACCGTTGACACGATCCACCACCCATCGAAGGATGCGCATATTCTCTCCAAATCCGGGCCAGAGGAAAGATCCATCGGCGGATTTGCGGAACCAGTTGACGTGGAAAATGCGGGGCACTTCCCTGAGCCTCTTGCCCATCTTGATCCAATGTCGGAAGTAATCGCCCATGTGGTATCCGCAGAACGGGAGCATAGCAAAGGGGTCCCGGCGAACCTCCCCGATTTTACCGAATGCGGCAGCGGTGGTTTCCGATCCCATGGTAGCGCCGAGATAGATACCGTGGGTCCAGTTGTAGGCCTGAAACACCAGAGGCACGTGTTGCATGCGTCGGCCTCCGAAAATGAACGCACTGATGAGCACGCCTTTGGGATCTTCCCAAGCGGGATCGAGGCTAGGGCAGTTGCGTGCAGGGGCAGTGAAGCGGGCATTGGGGTGGGCGGCAGGATATCCGCTCTGGGGTGTCCATGATTGACCCTTCCAATCGATGAGCGTGCCGCAGGGGGGTTGAGGAGTCTTGTCTTCCCACCAGACGTCGCCATCTTCGGTCAGGGCGCAATTGGTAAAGAGGGTGTCCCGGGCGCAGCTGGCCATGGCATTGGGATTGGATGCCTCATTGGTGCCGGGAGCTACACCAAAATAACCGGCTTCCGGATTGATGGCATACAGCCGTCCATCATCTCCCGGTTTGATCCAAGCGATATCGTCACCGATGGTGCTGACTTTCCATCCTTGTTCCTTAAAATGGGCGGGCGGGATAAGCATGGCAAAGTTGGTTTTGCCGCAGGCACTGGGAAAGGCGGCGGCCACGTAGGTTTTTTGTTTGCTTGGGGACTCGACTCCCAGAATGAGCATGTGTTCAGCCATCCATCCTTCATCGCGCGCCATGCAGGAGGCGATGCGCAGGGCGAAGCATTTTTTCCCCAAGAGTGCGTTGCCACCATAACCGGAACCATACGACCAAATTTCACGGGTTTCCGGGAAGTGGACGATGTATTTGGTGTCGGGGTTGCACGGCCATGAGCTGTCGGCCTGGCCCGGGGAGAGCGGTGCGCCTACGCTGTGCACGCAAGGAACGATAAAACGGTCGGTTCTGTCAATTTCATCAAGCACCCGCTGGCCCATCCGGGTCATAATGCGCATGTTGACCACCACGTAGGGTGAGTCAGTTAATTCAACACCAATGTGGGAGATGGGCGAGCCGATGGGGCCCATGCTGAAGGGAATGACGTAGAGGGTGCGACCGCGCATGCAGCTACTGAAAAGATCCTTGAGAATGCGGCGCATCTCCCGGGGTTCCATCCAGTTGTTGGTCGGTCCCGCCTCGTCCTCGCTGCGGCTGCAAATGAAGGTGCGATCTTCTACTCGAGCCACGTCGCTGGGGTCGGAACGAAACAAATAGGAATTGGGCCGCAGGGATTCATTGAGTCGAACCGCCATACCGGAGGACACCATTTCTGCCATCAGATTCTGGTATTCTTCTTCGGAACCATCACACCAATGAATGCGTTCGGGGCGGGTTTGTGAGGCGATTTTTTCGACCCATTTGATAAGTGACTGACTGTTGGTCTTGCCGTTACCGGTAGAGGGTATGGTGGATTCGAGTGAAGTGGTCATGATTGAAAACTCAGTTAGAGATTAAAATGGATCAAGCGGCAGGTGAGGATTCGCGCTCGATGCGCGGGTAGAGCGGCTCAGGGGTTCCAACCGTGACTCCGTCGAAGCCGGAGGGCCATGTAACGCTGGATTCATGTGGCAAGAAATCACGGACGTTAAGCTGGCGGAGAATGCCGGAGGCGGAGTCGATCAGCAGCGGGGACAACTCGCCGGCCAGTAGCCAAAGAGAAGCCGCCATGTGATGCAAGACCGTATCGAGTCGTGCGGAAGATGCGGGATCCTTAGCCAGCTTCCAAGGCGCTGATGCTTCGATATATTGGTTAGCCCGCGTAATAGCTTTCCAAAGCTCGGTCAAGGCCAGATGGATTTGCCATTGATCCATTAATTCCCGGTAAGTGGAAATGGAACTCATCAAATCGTCCCGTAAGGATTCCTCGGCGGGGTCCAAGCCGTGACAGACAGGCACCACGCCCTCCCGGTAACGACCGATCATCGAAATGGTGCGGTTCAACAGATTGCCAAGGTTATTTCCCAGTTCAGATTGGTAGCGCTGGTGGAAAGAATCGGCTGAGAAGTCGGCATCTTGCCCGAGCGCCATCTCCCGCATCACATAATACCGGAAGGCATCGCGCCCATAAACTTCCATCAGAGCGAGTGGGTCGATCACATTGCCAGTGGATTTACTCATTACCGTATGGTTGAGTGTCCAGAAGCCGTGCACCAAAAGACGACGTGGCAACGGGAGGTCGGCGGCCATCAGCATGATCGGCCAATAGATGGCGTGCGCTGGCACCATGATATCTTTGCCAATGACATGCAGAGCGGGCCACCAGTGATTCAGCCCCCCGCCAGTTTGTTCCACTACGGAAATGTAGTTAATCAGGGCGTCAAACCACACATACGTCACTTGGGTCTCGTCAAAAGGTAGCGGAATGCCCCAGCTCAGCCTTGAAACCGGCCGGGAAATACACAAATCGGGAATCGGTTTATCCAGTGCCCCCAGAACCTCCCGCACTCGAAACGAGGGAAAAATCCAATCGGGATGGTCGCGCAGAAAGTCCAGCAACGGCTGTTGGTATTTAGAAAGGCGGAAATAATAGACTTTCTCTGAAAGGCGAATGACGTCGCCGTAAACTTCGGGCCAAGCACCATTGACTTGATCGGCTTCGGTCAAAAACTGTTCCTGTTTGGCACTGTAGTATCCCTCGTAGGTTCCTTCGTAAATATCCCCTGAGGCGTGAAGTTGGCTCAGTATGCGCCGCACCACTTCCTTATGGCGTGGCTCGGTAGTGCGAACAAAATCATCGTAAGAGATACCCAGTTGGTCATAAAGAGCACGAAAGTGGGCTGCATTTTCATCAGCCAGGTCTTGGGGGGCACGGCCCGCTTTCTCTGCAGACTGTTGAACTTTCATGCCGTGCTCATCCACCCCAGTGAGAAAAAACACTTCCTGACCCTTCCGTCGGGCATAACGGGCTAGCATATCGGTAAGCACTTTTTCGTATGCATGGCCGAGATGGGGTCGCCCGTTAACATAGTCGATAGCGGTAGTGATGAATAAGCGGGTGGACATGTGTCAGACATTAAACCAGCCCGGACGGGAAGCGCAACGTGCTAAATGGATCACTTTTGATCCGCTTCAAGTCTGGTCGAAGCCTGCCCCCTAAAAAAGGGAGTTGTCATCAAGCGGCGGGCTACGGACTGAGCAAGTTCATTGACATGGATCATGTAGATCTTTATTAATCATTTTATGAAATTACCGATCGTGTTTTGGGCTTGGAGTATGCTGCTCGCGATCCTTGTCATTCCGGGATGGGCACAGGTCGATCAGCTCAAATGGTCGGTGGTCATTGAAAAAGACCGGGATAGGAAAAAAATGGAATCGGCCAAACTTGGAGAAGGCAAAGAAACCATCCAAACCTACGATTACACATTGGAAGTAGATAATTCATGGGGAGAAGCGGTTTCCGGAATCACGGCGACGTTGACAGTTGTAGCTCAAGTTTATGATTGGAAGAAAGAAAACACCTTTAAGATTATTTCCACACAGATCAAAAAGGATGTTTCTGTCGGAGCGGGGCAAAAACTTTCTATCGATTTTGATCCTGTAGTGATCAGGAAAACGCTGAGCAAACAAGGCAATACCAACTGGAAATCGGGCCATGAAATGGCCGGTTATCTGGTCAAAGTGGAACACCAAGGTAAAGAAATTTTTACTGACTCGAAAGGTGGAAAAGCGGTTCGTGACGCCATTCATGGGGCGAAGCAATGAATCCTATACATAAAATCTTGGCTTGGAGTGTCACTCAGTCTTCGGAGGGTGGTGGTTGGCGACGTTCGTGGATTCGTAAAGGCATGCATGAATGCCACATGTGAACTTACGGAACAAGACGTCCGTGCCATGGTGCGGCTCTTGGGTGAGGTGGCCTCGCTCCAGGCCGACCATGCCACGTGTAAACGCGAGCTAATGAACGGCCTGTGCCGCTTGATTCAAGGGGATTGTTGGGTGTGGGCGCTCATGTGCCAGCCCGGCGACGGTCGTCCCCAAGTGTACACCAGCATGTTGCACGATGGTTTCGACTCCGATCGCTTGAACCGTCTTATGGAGGCGAACGATCATCCGGAGATGAGCTGGGTGGCGAGGCGTTTTTTTGAAGAACTCCAGCAACGGGGAAAACACATCACCCGCGCACGGCATCAAATCATTTCCGATGACGACTTCTCCCGGACCCAGGCTTTTGAGGGGTGGACCCGGGCTGATATCGGATCGCTTATACTGTCGATGGTTCCGCTTGAGGGCGAATCGGGCAGCTTCGTGGGGATTTACCGCCGCTCTCAGGCACCTGCCTTTACCGAGCGTGAGTGCCGCATCGCCCACATTGTATTGAGTGAAGTAACGTGGTTGCACGGTCAAGGATGGCCTGAGGATCGTGGAGTTACGGTGCCCCAACTCTCCCCGCGCCAGCGCAACGTGCTCAACTGGCTCATCATGGGCTACGACCGCAAGAAAATTGCCGACCTCATGGGCATCTCACCCAACACCGTGGCGGGTTACACCAAAGAGATCTACCGGCATTTTGGTGTCAACACCCAGGCCGCCCTCCAAGCCCGCTTTTTCAGCGGCGACGGCGGCGACCGCATTTGATTCCGTTCAAACCCGCACAGATGGATTCATCTAACGTCTACAAGTCCCTACCAAGCACCGCGACAGCCCATGAGTTCCCTTGGTCTTTTGCCTGCTGATAGAACTAGGGTCGAGCATGTGCGTATGTCGCCCATGACTCTTTGTCTTTTCGACAGGAATTAAATAAAAAGAAGATTCTGCTGCGCGGCTTGAGCAGGTTGAAGGAGGTGGATTGTGGGGTCTGGAGCCTGATGTGCCGGCCTGGCATGAGGAAGCAGCGAGTGTGCATATATTCGGCTCAACTGGATTTACGAACCAAACTACAGCCCCACCGTTACACAGAATAATCTTTGACATCAGAGGCTTAATTGCGTTGTTTTCTGCACATGGGAGATAGGAACACCTTTGTGGGTGATGAAGATGTCGGGTCGATTTTCAGGCTGCTGGGTAACGTGGCGGGTTTTACTGCCGCATCCGCGATTACCAATACGAGCACTTTGGGCTTCATCATTTCGGGCGGAATCTCCTTGATGCCGGCTACTACGAGCTGAGGCTCCCCGAATTCGGCTCTGGCGTCCCCGGGACGCCTCAGGTCGTTGGTGTGGAATTGACCTTGAGGTATTGAAAAAACGGAAAATGTTTAACCACGGATGGAACCTGATAGGGCAGGATTTTTTAAACAAGGCAATGGTTCCTACAGCAGGGGATATAGAGTCTCACCGGCAGCCTGGCGTTCTCAATTCAGCAGAAGAGTCTTCCAAAAAATATCCTGCCGCCCATCCGCGAAATCCGTGGTTAATTTTCCACTTCCTGCCGGAGTTTCTCAAAGCGCGGCAGGGCTTCCGTGTCTACCTTGAGTTCCAGAAGAGGGGTCAGTTCTTTTTGGATTAGCTTGAAATTGAGCTTGTTCCCTTGAGTGACCAGAATTCCGCGAACATCCACCCAGTCGATATCTCTTCCGGCGAAGACTTTGTGAATAATGAGATCCTCCGCAGAGCAGGTGCGCAGGTGATATCGTGAGGATAAATCCCAAATGGAACTTCTTTGTATAGAATGTTCCTCAAAAGGGAGTGCTCCCATGGCGATATCGAGAGGAACGCCGGTTTTGGTGCGAACGGTGAGAACCCGATATTTTAGAGCAAATTCGCGGGCCTCATCGCGTCGCGGAATGAACTCCTCAAGCAAAGGATCAATAAATTTCTCTTCCTCGCCGAATCCGGTAAGCAGAGTGAGATCAGCATCTTGAGTGGCACGAACCTGCCCCCAGCGTTGCACCGCCAATCCCCCGATGAGGCAACATCTCCATCCACGGCCCTCGCAAAATGTCTGGAGATCAAAAGCAGCCTCTAAAATACGGCTCTCTATTTCCATGCTCGTGAGAAGATTCGCTGTTGGATAACCAGGCCGGATTCGTCTTCGGGACGGCCCAAGTGGCAAGGTTTTACGTTTCCCGGCAGTGAAAGAACATCCATGACCGCTTGCGACCGTTGCTGATCGGTCATTGAGCGCATCTCCTGATCGCGGAACACTTGCAATGCGGGGCCTGCCGCCTTCCAGTTTTCCACTATCAGCTGGTTTTTTTCCTCATCGGTCATTCATAGAGTCTGGCAGATTAAATCAGCCGGGCGAGGTGAAATATGATCATCGAAGTCCGCTGTGCCGAATATCCTGTCGCCCATCCGTGCCATTTCCGGCCAATTTCCACGTCCCTCTTTCTGATTGCGATAAGATTATTTGTGCTTAAGCGGCTCCTGCTGTCCCCCCCCCAATTGGGGGAATTGCGCGGCCTTAATCTTTTAGTCATAAGTATTGAACATCACCGCATTCACCGAGCTGATCTTTCTGCCCGGGCGAGAATTCAGTCGCTGAAAACCGTTGATCCAAAAAGATTAAGCAACAACCCGAACCAAAGATATGGATGTTTCAGAAAACCACGGCCCACCCGCGTGTCATCACGACGAGCGAGCGATCGCCCACCTGACGACCCAGGAGTGTGAGGTCTATGCATGGTTGATCCAAGGCAAGACCAATCCGGAAATTGCTACCATCCTGAATATCTCCACCCGCACCGTGGAGAAACACCTTGAAAACATCCTGACAAAAATGCGGGTGGAAAACCGTATGCAGTTGCTGGTCCAGGCCATGCTCAAGCGTACTGAAAGCCCATCATGATTACTAAAAGAAGCACTCACAGGCTCATGCCCATCGTAGTGGGAATGGTGCTGGCCATGGAGCCATGGGCGCATGGAGCGCTTAGCCATTCTGCGGTGAAGTCGGAGAACCTGTGGCAACGCGGCTTGTGGGGAGTAGAATCGATGTTTCCGTGGTGGGTGGAGACACTATTGTATTGTTTAGTCTGTGGAATAGCCCTGATGATCATCGTCTGGCTCCTCCCGTCCGCACCATCGCGACGGGTTCGCCACGGTCTTCATGGTTATCATTCAGTCCGGGGCCAATCTGGTTCCTATAGAAACCGAAAAAAATAATGTAACAAACTGGTTATCGTTCATAAAAAGCTTTGGATTTGGAGTATTCACTTTTTTGTGGGTGTGGAACGCGCACAAAGCGGCTACTTGCATTGACGAGCCGCTCGGGATGCGTTAATATATGGAATATGAACAAACACCTTTCTATTCTAAAAAACAGTTTGGTTGTTCTCGGTCTGATGGTGACCGTGGGTTCGCTATCGGCACAGCAGGAGTTCCGTGCCACAGATTCCAAAAAGAGGCCGGACGTTATTGCTGAGCCGGATTCCTCTACACCAAAAGATCGCGTTAGACCTCCCAGCAGTCAGACGTCGGTGGTGGTCATGATGTCGGAAAAAGGGCTTGAGATTTTCAGTCCGTTGGCCCCTTCCGAATGGGGGGTTGGTGAAAAAACCCTCTCCGAACCTGTAGAGCATGAAGGAAAAGTTGGTGACTCCAATACGGATCGTAAACCCCATGGGGGCATTCGATTGGTGGGCTGGTTTTTCTAACCGCGGGGACACGTTCCTTCGTTAAAATTGCCGCAGAAATGTAACGGTTTTGGGCTAGGTTCATGAAACCGGGACTATTACATTATTCACTATGACCGAAGAAAATGCTGCTTACGACTCCAGAGCTAAAGAAATCATTGCCTACACCTACCTCCATGCGCTCTCCAATGACGATGTGATTGATGAGCATGAGTTGGAATTCCTAAAAAAAATCGCTCTTAAAGACGGGGTGATCGATGATGACGAGGCACGGGTGATTCACGAAGTCCTTGGTCGGGTCAACATGGACAAACTATCTCCTTCAGTTCACAAGACGATTGATCAGTTTTGTGCGCTGTTTCCCAGAGAAAAATATCTCCAGTCGTAAATTCTGGGTCGTAAAAGACTGAAGTCAGCTTGATCGCATCGTCGCGGGAAGAGAGATGGTGCCGTTGGCGATTTGTTCCAATACATCGGGTAGAAGGCGGTGCTCTTCGATTTGGATGCGGGCGTGTAAGGTATCTGCGGTGTCCTCCGATAGAACCGGAACCTTACGTTGAGCTATGATGGGGCCTCCATCCAATGAATCATCGACCCAATGTACCGTGCAGCCCGTTTCGGAAACCTGCGCATCCAACGCCTGCTTCCATGCGGCCAGCCCCTTGAAATCAGGCAGCAGCGACGGGTGGATGTTGAGGATTCTACCCGGAAAGGCGTTAAGCAGAGGAGCCTTGATGACTCGCATATAACCGGCCAGAACCACACACTCGGTGCCGTCGCGCAGCAGTAAAGAGGCCAATTCCGTTTCCACCTGAGCATCAAGGCGGGTGCGGAACATTCCACTTGGGATAAGATAGGTGGGTAGGCGATGGGATTCGGCATATGTCAGAATACCTGAATCGGGAACGTCACCCGCTACACGGACGATATCAATCGGAAGCTCGCGCTTAACTACCGCTTGGTGAAGCGCGATGAAATTGGATCCCTTCCCCGAACCCAAAACGGCGATCCGGAGGTGCTTCATGAATGAGATGAGGAAAGTATTTGCCGGGCCAGATCGGTGGTAGATTTTCCGGGAACTAAGCCCAGCAATTCAATACGCGAGCCACATTGTTCCAAGATTTCTCTCTCCGGGGGAAAAAGGCTGTCCTCCGTGTAATCACCACCCTTGGCGTAAATATCAGGTCGTGCGGTTCGAAGAAAATCCATGGCGCGGTGGCCCGGGAAGATGCAAACCGCACGCACGCACGAGAGTGCGGCCAACACCTCGGCCCTGTCTTCGGCCTTGTTCAAGGGGCGCGCCGTGCCCTTGAGTTCACGAACCCCGGCGTCGTCATTGATGCCGACTAACAGAGAATTCCCTAAGGCTGCGGCTTGGTTCAGGTAGCGCACATGGCCGACGTGCAGGAGGTCAAAACAACCGTTGGTAACAACCAGTGGCCGCTGGTTTTCAGGAAGTGACATCCTCCATGAGGAAAGGTGCTCAATCGGTAAAACACGGGCCATGGTTGTATAGTCAACCTGCAAGCAAGCGCCGTATCAATCAAAACTTACAAGATGAACTAAGCGGAGCGTTCATACTCCTTGAGAAAACCAATAAATTCTCTGCGGTGTTCTTCTTCACCGGAAAGCAACCCGATGGCCATATCTTGGGTCACATAGTCACGACCATCACACATTTGAATGATGCTGTTGTATTGACGAATGGCGGACTCTTCGGCGGCAATGACGCCTTTGATCACGTGGATGATGTCGGTGGTGTCTTCGGTGGGTTGTAGTAAATTTTGATTACGAGTCAGGCTGAGTGATCCCGGAACCATTCCGCCAATGGTCTTGATGCGCCCTGCCAGCTGCTGGGCATGTGCCAACTCAGTGGCGATATCGGCAGACAAAGCTTTTTTGATAATGTCACTACGAACTCCATCTAAATTAACCGAAGCGGCGATATAATTTTGAACGGTCTCAAGTTCCATGGCGTAAGCCACCTTGAGTTCTTGAATGATGTCATAGTGAATATTCATTGAGTAAGACTAACATGGAAATGAAGACGATCAAATGGTAGCTGTATTCCAGAAATAAAAAACCCGTCCGGCAGGCCGGACGGGTTTTGAAGAACAAGTGGCAGAGTTAGAGGGTCTGCAAAAAGCGAACCAGCTGCTCCCGGTTCGCACTGCTGGCGTGGCGCACGTAGAAGCCGGAGCTGGCCACAGCCAACTGAAGCGAGTGAGCCAAGCTAAGACCCAGTAACTTTCCGATCACAAAACCAGCGTTGAAATGGTCGCCCGCTCCGGTGCTGATTTTGGGTTTAGCGGTGAAGGGGCCGTTGACGATGAACTCACCTTCCGAGTCGGCACCAACCGCATATTGCACGGGGTGAACCACCACGGTATTAATCGCCAGCTTCTCCCTGATCGCGCCCGCCATGCCAGCGTAGCCTTTCGGAGTGGAGGGGAATTTTTTCAAGCGCAGCACCTTGGCCACATGTAAAGCTTCACTTTCATTAAGGCCTAGCATGACATCGTGATTGATTTCAAATTCACCAATAATTTTTAGCGCCGCGGCCAGGTCGGCATCGGTGCGTTTGGCCGGATCAGCCAAATCGAAGAACAACAGTTTGCGCTTTTCATCCTTGGCCGGCTTGAATTCGGTCTGAATTTTTTTCCAGATGGTGGACATGTGAGGGAGCATGGTCCAGTTGACCATGGCTACAAAATCCGATTGCTTCCAAAGCGCTTTGAATTTTTTATCACCGAAACGTTTTTTGATGTTGTCCCAGCTGACTTCGCTGACGGTGTCATGCTGGCCGAGCATCAGTTTGCCATCTGGGAATTCGAGAGCCAGAGTCAGACCGGGATCGGCGATACCATGGATTTTGGCGCGTTTGGCAAATTCAGCGAACACCGGAGGAAGCTCCTTCTTATTGCCCACCATGCCGAGATATTCGATGGGTGCTCCAAGCGTGCTCAGGGCAAAGGCCATAATAGGACCGTTGCCGCCCATTTTTTCCATATGGGTGACCAATTCAAAGTTTCCGCTTTTACCGGCGGCCTTGGCCACACTTTGGGCAAACCCGCTGATATTTTTATACTGCGTGAATTTGGTGGGACTTTGCCGCTGATCCACCACCTCGGCGATGGTGTCCACAAAACCGTCGAATCCGACAAGGCCTTTGTATTTCAGGAGCTGGGCGCGGGAACCGATGAGCCTTTCGGCAGTTTGACGGGCGAGACGTGAATCAGTAGTCATAAGATGCAATACGGTAGGGAATTACACCTACTTGACAAGAAAGAAATGATCTGTATTGCCCCAATCTCTGGTCAAAAGCTCAGTTTTTGCATCGCGTGAGCGCTTTCCGCCGAATCACAGTTATTCCATTATCCACTCGCCTTGACGCCACACCACACTACCGGAAGAGGCTCGCTTGAGACGGTCATTAATAGCGGCTCCGATTCCGGTGTCCGGCACCGGAAAGGCAATCAAGCAGCGCAGGTTCCGCGCGTCGGCCTCCCGCATCAACTGAAAGAGTCTGGCTCCAGCTTCAATCAAGTTGCCACGAGAGGAAAGTTCGAAGACCGAGCGATGAGGAATGCCGCCTTCGCGCATCAAGATAAAACCATAACCCTCCAAGCGGGTCATTTCCGGCTCGAAAGGGCTGTGAGACAGATATAGAGTCGTGCGGGGCGCGTAGTGGTTCTTCAACATGCCCGGAGCATTGGGTGGGCCATCACGTCGAGTGCGTTCGATGGGCCCGACAACGGATTCGATTTCCTCCACTTCCAAAGACCCCGGACGAGCCAACCTAAGTCGTCCTTCGGTGCAATCGATAATGGTGGATTCGATGCCTCTCTGGCAAGGGCCTCCATCTAAGATCAAAGGAACCGCATCCCCGAGTTCTTCACGAACAGCGTGGGCAGTGGTGGGGCTGATGCGTCCAAAGCGGTTGGCACTGGGCGCTGCCAAGACATCTGCAAAGATACGTAATAATTCCTGTGCCACTGTATGATCCGGGCAGCGCACTCCCACCGAGGGAAGCCCGGAGGTGGCTAAATCCGGAACGTCGGGGCGCTTAGGTAAAACGAGGGTCAGCGCTCCGGGCCAAAATGCGGCCATCAACTTCCTCGCCGCTTCCGGCACGTCAGTAACCAACGTTTCGATGTCGTAACCACTCGGCACATGAAGAATCAGCGGATCAAAATGCGGACGCTGCTTGATTTCAAAAATACGGGCCAGAGCTTCTGGGTTCAAACCGTCACCTGCCAAGCCGTAAACCGTCTCGGTCGGAATGCCTACACACTTACCCTGACGGAGCAGATCCGCAGCCTGTTCGAGGGTGGCGTTATCAGGAGTTACGATCATGCCCTCCGGGCGG
Organism: Methylacidiphilales bacterium; assembly: GCA_050329585.1. GTDB lineage: Bacteria > Verrucomicrobiota > Verrucomicrobiia > Methylacidiphilales > JBCBYL01 > DAIPIT01. Next base: position 21,897 of record JBHJOR010000046.1, read on the forward strand.
GTGACTATTCGCCCGCTGTTTCGTCGACACCCTCTTCCTCATCTTCAGCGGATTCTACCACGGGGGCAATAGCTTGAAGGGAGTCGCCGCTGCGCAGACCGATGAGTTTAACGCCTTGGGCGTTGCGACCCGTTTCGCGGATACCATTGACGTCCATGCGCACCATCTGGCCTTTTTCAGTGATCAACATGATTTCATCTCCGGCCCTTACGGACAAGGCGGCCACCACTTCACCCGTTTTTTCAGAGGTCTTCATGGTGATGATACCTTTACCTCCTCGGGATTGTTTGCGGTAATCGTCAAAGGTGGTTCGTTTGCCAAGGCCTTGCCCGCCAGCTACCAGCAAAGTGGCTTGTGGATCCACGATGGCGGCGCCAACGACCTTATCGCCTTTTTGAGGCTTGATGCCACAAACCCCGCGGGTCGCTCGGCCCATAGACCGAAGTTGTTCTTCATCAAACCGGAGGCTGAGTCCCTTGCGGGTGACCAGCACGATTTCGTTCTGGCCGTTGGTCAGGAGGGTTTGGATCAGCTCGTTTCCTTCATCGATGTTGATGGCAATGATGCCCCCGCGGCGGAAATTTTTGTATTCCGAGAGCTGGGTTTTTTTGACGGTGCCGTCGGCGGTGACCATGACCAGATGGCGGTCTTCGGAGAACTCGTCGACACAGATCATGGCGGAAATGGTTTCACCGGGCTGCATCTGTAGGAAGTTGGCGATCGATTTGCCTTTGGCGGCGCGCCCCATTTCGGGGATCTCATACGCCTTCTCCACATACACCCGGCCGGTGTTGGTAAAGAACATCAAGTAATCATGGGTAGACGCAGTAAAGAGGTGTTCGACGAAGTCGGTGGATTCCTCTTCAGCGGTAGGAGCCTTTTTGGGGCTCATTCCTTTGACGCCCTTGCCTCCACGGCGTTGTGATTTGTAGGCACTGAGCACCGTTCGTTTGATGTAACCGGCGTGGGTGAGGGTGATGATACAACCTTCGTTGGCGATGAGATCCTCGATGTTGATTTCGCCCTCATCCGGAACGATTTGGGTGCGGCGGGGATCGGCGTATTTCTGGCGTATTTCCTTCAACTCGTCCTTGATGATTCCGAGGACGCGTTTCTCGCTGGCCAGGATGGCCCTTAATTCCTCGATGAGCTGAATAACCTCCAGATATTCCTTCTCGATTTTTTCGCGCTCCAAGCCCGTGAGCTGGTAAAGGCGCATGTCAAGGATGGCATTGGTTTGGATGAGGGTCAGCTTGTATTTGGCCATCAACTTCTCGCGGGCGTCGTCACGGCTGGAAGCGGCACGGATGATTTTTACGAAATCATCCATGTTATCCAGAGCGATCTTTAATCCTTCCAGAATATGCGCACGGGCTTCGGCTTTTCGTAGCTCGAAGCGGGTGCGTCGCACCACCACTTCGCGGCGATGTTCAATATAAAGCACCATGGCGTCCTTGATGGAAAGCAGGCGGGGCCGCTGGCGATCTAGTGCCAGCATGTTGGCACTGAAAGAAGATTCTAAAGAAGTTTGTTTATAAAGATTGGCGATGATCACCTTGGGGATGGCATCGCGCTTGAGTTCGATGACCAGGCGGATGTTTTCATCGGATTCATTACGGATGTCGGTAATGCCTTCGAGCTTCTTTTCATTGACCAGTTCGGCCATGCGTTTGATGAGTTCTTCCGGATTGACGTTGTAGGGCACTTCGGTGACTACGATCAGATCTTTTCCCTGACGTCCTTCTTCAACCCCGACGCGGCCGCGCAGTTTAACGGAGCCGCGGCCGGTTGTGAAATATTGCTCGATGGGTTTGACCCCGCAGAGGATGCCGCCGGTGGGGAAGTCCGGGCCGGGCATCACCTTCATGATATCCTTAATGGTGGTGTCCGGGTTGTCGATCACCATGCAGATGGAGTCGATCACCTCACCCAAATTGTGGGGTGGCATATTGGTGGCCATGCCCACGGCGATGCCCGTGCCGCCATTAACCAGGAGATTGGGAAATGCGGCGGGGAAGACAGTGGGTTCTTCTCGGGTTTCATCGTAGTTGGGGACGAAATCCACGGTTTCCTTCTCCATGTCCGTCATCAAGGCCGCGCCGAGGTGGGTCATACGCGCCTCAGTGTAACGCATGGCGGCCGGGGGATCGCCGTCGATCGAGCCGAAGTTACCTTGACCGTCGATGAGCGGATTACGCATTCCCCAGGACTGGGCCATGTTGACCAAGGTAGGATAAATCACCGCCTCACCGTGGGGGTGATAGTTACCCGAAGTGTCGCCGCAAATCTTGGCACATTTCCGATGCTGCCTTCCCGGCATCAGATTCAGGTCGTTCATCGCCACCAGAATGCGTCGTTGGGACGGTTTTAACCCGTCGCGGGCGTCCGGCAGGGCGCGTGATACAATGACTGACATCGAGTAGTCCAGGAAGGACCGCTTCATCTCATCGGAGACGTTGATAGGAACAATACGTTCTTTGGAATTTTGCATGATCAATAAATAACTATAGAGGTTGGTTCGGGATCCGGTCAGACGTCCAGATTGCGGACATTCAGGGCATTGGCCTCAATGAATTCACGGCGTGGTTCCACCACATCGCCCATCAGAACTGAAAACGTTTCATCGGCCGAGGCGGCGTCATCGACGCTGACCTGCAACAGTTGTCGCCGCTCCGGATCCATGGTGGTGGAAAAGAGCTCCTTGGCATTCATTTCACCAAGTCCCTTGAATCGTTTGATTTGGATGCCCTTACGTCCGTTTTCCTTAACGGCATCCAGAATCTGAATGATGGAGAAAACCGGGGTTCGGGGCGCGTTTGCGGAGTCGCCTTCCACCAATTCGAAAAGCGGCTCGTCCTGGGCAAAGTAATGTTCCATTTCGAGGCCCTTTTTGGCCAGCGTTTCAAGGGTTTTTTCGATCGATTCGGACTCATAGATTTCGAACAGCCGCAGGGTGGTGCGTTCATCGACCTGCACGGCCACGCCCTCTTCGACGTCTAGCTCAGAACCAAATTTTTGCACGAACGCGGTGCGGGCAGTGTCATCCATGACATACTCATATCGGTCGTCATTACCCTCGCGAATCCAGAAAAGATAACGGGGTAAAATACCCTTGGTGGAACGCTTTTCCAGATAGTCCTCGAATTTACCCCCGCGGCGTGTGATGGCAAGTGAGAGGCGTTCGAGTTCCTGTAAACTCTGCAAAATGTCCAATAATTGCTTAGGGGTGAACTTTTTACCGTCGGCTAACCGAAGTAACGTGGTGTCTTCAGCGCCGAGCTCGATCAGAATGTTGTTAAGAGTTTGCTGATCCTCCACATATTCCTCACGTTTTTTGCGTTTTACTTGAAAGAGAGGAGGTTGCGCTACGTAAATGAATCCCTTTTCCACCAAATGGCGCATTTTACGATAAAAGAAAGTCAGCAGCAGAGTGCGGATGTGTGAGCCGTCCACGTCCGCATCGGTCATCAGAATAATTTTATGGTAGCGCAGTTTATCGATGTTAAAGCCCTCGTCATCGTCCAGACCGGTGCCGATGCCAGTGCCCACGGCGGTGATCATGGTGCGGATTTCGTTATTATTGAGAACCTTGTCGAGGCTGGCTTTTTCAACGTTGATCAGTTTGCCGCGTATGGGGAGGATGGCTTGAGTGCGCCGGTCGCGACCCTGTTTGGCCGAGCCGCCTGCCGAGTCACCCTCAACAATGTAGAGTTCGCAAACCGAAGGATCTTTTTCCGAGCAATCGGCGAGCTTGCCGGGCAGGGATCCGCCAGAGAGCGCGCCCTTACGCACCGTTTCACGGGCCTTACGAGCCGCCTCCCGGGCCTTGGCAGCTTGCAGTGATTTGGAAATAATTTTCTTAGCTACTGCCGGATTTTCCTCGAAGAAGGTCGAGAGCCCTTCATAGACCAGAGAACTGACGATGCCCTCAATTTCTGAGTTCACCAGTTTGACCTTAGTTTGAGCGTTGAAACGGGGGTTGGGCAGTTTGACGCTGATGACGCAGATCAGGCCCTCACGCACATCGTCACCGGAAAGTTTGGGCTCTTTCTCCTTAATCAATTTGTTACTGGTGGCGTATTGATTGATGGCGCGGGTCAGTGCGCTACGGAATCCTGAAACGTGGGTGCCCCCGTCCGGGTTGGGGATGGTATTGGCAAAAGGCATCAACTGCTCGTCATATCCCTCATGATATTGCACCACGCAGTCCACGATGACTTCGTCCCGCTGGCCGTTGAGGGAGATGGGTTTGGGGTGCACCACTTCTTTGACCCGGGACATTTCTTTGACGAATTCCACAATACCCAACTTATAAAAAAAGCGTTCGGTTTTGTCGTTTTCACGTTCATCGGTGAGAATGATTTCCAAGCCGGGATTCAGGAAGGCCAACTCCCGCAACCGCTTGGTCAGCAGGTCGAAGCGGTAGGTGGTGGTCATAGTGAAAATTTCCGGATCGGGTTTGAAGGAAATTTTGGTTCCGGTGCGTTTGGTGGAGCCGATGACGTGGAGCTTTTGTTTGGTTTTGCCCTGCTCAAAGGTCATGTGATAGACGTGACCATCGCGTGAGACCTCGACTTCGAACCAAACGGAGAGGGCATTAACACACTTGGCACCGACGCCGTGCAGGCCGCCGGAATATTTGTAGGCACCTTGGCCGAATTTCCCACCCGCGTGAAGATTAGTCAGCACCAATTCCACTGCTGGCATTTTGAATTTCGGGTGCATGTCCACCGGGATGCCGCGTCCGTCGTCCTTGACCGAAACTGACCCGTCCATGTGCAGCACCACATCAATTTTTTTACAATAACCGGCCAGATGTTCATCAATGGAGTTATCCAGCACTTCGAATACACAATGGTGAAGCCCCCGTTCATCCGGGTCGCCGATATACATACCGGGGCGTTTACGGACCGCCTCCAAGCCTTCCAATTTATCTATTTTACTGGCGTCATAGACCACGGATTTGTCGGGCTGTTCGGCTGTGAATTTCTGTTCATCCATATCAAAATATAATCTCAAAATCCACCGGTTCGGGCAATGGTTTTTTTATGAAAAATTTCATCCTAATATATTGGAATCCAGATATTTACACGGGATGAGGCGAAAGGTCCAAAAAGGGGCGCGGATTATCTTGAGCGACCTTTACCGCGGCGGGAAGACGGGGGGCTTCCACCGGATCCGCGACGAGGCGCAGAAGGGGAGCGCGGACGACTTGACTTAGTGGGGCCGGGTCGGGAATGGGCTTTTCCGAAATCCGGCTTGGCTTTACCACGGTGCTTCGAGACGGTCGAGCGGGGTCGAGGGCGATCGGGTTGTCCAGAGGCATCAGGCTCTCCATCCGCAGCAGCAGAGCGGGGACGTCGTTCGCGCGGACTCGAGGTCTCTTGTTTATCGCGCAGTGCCCACAACAAAGGGCAGCCGACAAGGGGGAAAACCGAGCGCACGGCCTGTTCGAGGTAACGTTCATACTCCTCGCTCCATAGCTTTTTATCATTGATAAAGGCCATCAGGGTCGGTGAGGTCACCATGTCCCGTTTTTGGGCAACGTAATACAATTTCAAGCTTCTATTGTTTTGCCTTGGAGGAGCGTGACGCTTCATGGCCTCTTGAAGGGCGCGGTTCAGACGGCCGCCGGAGAGGATGGTCTCGCGGTGGTGGCAGATTTCCTCCACGGCGCCGAACCACCCACCCAAGCGTCGTTTTTCCAGCGCACTAGTGAACACGATGGGGGCGTAACGTAAAAAAAAGAGAGCTTTTTCCACCGATTCTTTATAGCGCGCTAAAAAGACTTCCGGGCTGGGTAGTTGATCGCGCTCGGCACTCAGGTCGAACACCCCGGCATCGCGGGCCAAATCCCATTTGTTAACCACAATCAAACATGGTTTGCCTGCTTTCTGGATCAGACCGGCGATCTTCTTTTCTTGGACGGCCACGCCCACCTCGGCGTCGATGACCAGGACGCAGATGTCGGCGCGGTTGATCGAGTGGGCGGATCGGGAGGTCATGGCCTGCTCTAAAGGATCGGCTAGCCGGGTGCGTTTTCGCATGCCCGCCGTATCGACCAGACAGAATTTTCGGCCTTGGTGTTCGAATCGCACGTCGACCGCATCCCGAGTGGTTCCCGCTAGCGGACTGACGATCACCCGTTCTTCATCCAGCAGAGCGTTGATCAGTGATGACTTTCCCGCGTTGGGGCGTCCAACGACGGCGATGTTGAGCTCCTTCTTTTCAGCAACGTCGCTGGAGTCGTCCGTTACCGGGGCTACCGGCCAGAGCTCGGTTAGCGCCTCCATCAAGGAAGACACCCCGCGACCGTGCGCCGCTGAAACCGCGTGCACTTCCGGAAATCCGAGCGCGTGAAATTCGCCCTCCCAATCATCCTGCTTGATGGTGTCCATTTTATTAACCACCACAAAGATGCGCTGGCGTGCTCCGCGCAATCGTTTGGCCACATCGCGATCCAGCGGTGTCAGACCTTCTCGACCATCCACCACAAAAAGAATATCATCGGCCAGATCAATCGACACTTGCACTTCCCGTTCGATGTCCACTTCGAATCCCGATTCGTCTTCCAAACCAATGCCTCCGGTGTCCAAGAGGGTGTAGGGTTTATCATGCCAGGAACAGTCCATCGAAATGCGGTCGCGGGTCACGCCGGGACGATCATAAACCAAGGAAATCTGGCTGCCTATGAGCCGGTTGAAGAGGGCTGATTTGCCGACGTTTGGACGCCCCACGATGGCTACTACCGGTTTGCGCGCGAAGGGGGGAGTGCTCATGAGGAGAGGTTCTTTGGGGGTGAAGATTGGTTGGAATCCTCGGTTTTGCTGTGTCCTGCCAAGAGGGATAACGCCCGCCGTAGATAAACCAGAGAGGAGATGATGGTGAAGAAGCCGCAGGTCAGCACCAGGCCGCTGGACCACGGGACGGGGAGTTTTAATAATACGGCGGTCAATGCCGCCATCATCAAACCTGTGCTGGCTTTACCGCTCCAATGAGGGTGCACCGCCACCCGCTCACCATGAAGATGAAAAACCGTCACGCCCACTACCAGTACAATATCCCGGCTCAAGACCAGCACCACAAACCAGATCGGCAGCCGGAATAATCCGGGCACATCCAGCCAGCTGAGTGCGATCAAGGCCGTCAAGAGCAGTCCTTTGTCTGCCAGCGGATCGAGCACCGCGCCCAAGGCCGTGCGCTGATTGAAATGACGCGCCACCCAGCCGTCCACCGCATCCGATATCGAGGCCAGCACGAAGGCCCCTACCGCGATCCAACGGAACATTTCATCGGGTCCGTTTTCCTCCACGCTGCGCTGGTAATACATCAGTGCAGCGGCGAAGACCGGGATCAATCCCAGACGCCCCACCGTAATCGTATTGGCGGTAGTCATAGTTGGAACCGCAATTACGCCTTCTCCGGTTGTCCGGCCACTTTGGCCCAATCGTCCTTCAATCCCACCGTTCGATTCAATACCATGTGTTCAGTGGAAGTATCCGGATCCACGCAGAAGTAACCGATGCGTTCGAATTGGAAGCGAGTTCCGGCGGGAAGTGCCGCCACGCCCGGTTCGGCCAGACAGGTCACGTTTTGGAGTGAATGTGGATTATAATGGGTTTTGAAATCGATTTCCGCATCGCCATCCGGGCGTTCGACGTTGAACAACCGGTCGTAAAGCCGGGTCTCGCAACGCACGGCATGGGAGGCGGAAACCCAGTGGATGGTGGCCTTCACTTTGCGTCCGTCCGGGGCATCGCCACCTCGGGTAGCGGGGTCGATCCGGCAGCGCAGTTCGATGATCTGGCCATCGGCATCCTTGATCGCCTCATCGCAGATCAGGAAATAAGCCCAGCGCAGGCGGACTTCACGGCCGGGTGCCAGCCGGAAAAATTTCTTGGGCGCGTCCTCCATGAAATCACCGCGCTCGATCCACAGTTCACTGCTGAACGGCACCGAGCGCGTGCCTGCCTCGGGATCTTCGGGATTGTTGACGGCTTCCAGCCATTCGATTTCTCCTTGAGGCCAGTTGGTGATCACCACCTTAAGCGGATCCATCACACCCATGAAGCGGGCGGCGGTTTTGTTCAGAACGGTTCGGGTGGAATGTTCGAGCAGAGCCACGTCGGTGAGTCCGTTGAATTTGGTAACTCCAATGGTATCGCAAAAATTTCGAATGGCTTCCGGAGGAACCCCGCGGCGACGCAAACCGCAGAGAGTGGGCATGCGCGGGTCATCCCAGCCGGACACCATGCCGGTTTCCACCAACTCAAGCAGCTTGCGTTTGGACATCACGGTGTAGCTCAAATTGAGCCGGGCGAATTCATACTGACGGGAATGAAACAGTCCGAGCGTTTCCAAAAACCAATCGTAAAGCGGGCGGTGCACTTCGAACTCAAGTGAACAGAGTGAATGGGTGATCTGTTCCAAGGAATCGGACACGCAGTGCGCATAATCATACATGGGGTAGATGCACCACTGTGAGCCGGTGCGCCAGTGAGGCGCCTTGCGGATTCGGTAAACAGCGGGATCGCGCAGATGCATGTTCGGAGAGGCCAGGTCGATTTTAGCGCGGAGGGTTTTGGTGCCTTCCTCAAATTCTCCGGCTCGCATCCGGGAAAAAAGATCCAGACTTTCCCCGGCTGGCCGGTCGCGCCACGGGCTGGGGGTGGAGGGCGCCGTTGGAGTGCCGCGGTAAGTTCGCATTTGATCGGGGGTCAACTCGCAAACATAAGCCTTGTCCATTTGGATCAGCTGCACTGCCAAGTTGTAAAACGTTTCGAAGTAATCCGAAGCGTGGTAGAGGTGATCACCCCAGTCAAAGCCGAGCCAGCGGATATCGCGCTGGATGCCTTGCACAAATTCGAGATCCTCTTTGGCTGGATTAGTGTCGTCAAAACGGAGGTGGCAGCGTCCGCCGAATTCCCGGGCCATGCCAAAGCTTAAGCAAACGGCTTTGGCATGGCCGATATGCAGGTAGCCGTTGGGTTCGGGAGGGAAACGGGTGACCACGCGGCCTTCGTTTTTAGAAGCCGCCACGTCCTCACGGATGATTTGCCGGATGAAGTGGTCTCCAGATACGGGTGCGGAGAGAGAGTCGGCGTTATGCATGGCTGAGCGATTGTTGAAGGGATTGGAGCCGGGCGATGACTTGAGATCGCCCCAGCACCGAGAGGACGGGCATGAGATCAAGTCCACCAGCGGAACCCGACACGGCGTAGCGCAGCACCGGAAAATATTCGCTAGGCTTGATGTCCTGAGCGGTGGCGGTCTGAGTGCAGCGTTCCTTCACGGAGTCGGCGTTCCAGTTTTCTTCGGACAGCGTTTCCAGTGCTGGAGTGATTTCGTTCAAGCGCTGAAGGGGAGAGCCTTTAGCGGAAAGTTTGTCCCAGACTTGGGGATCGCGTGGGGGCGGATTGACAAAAAAGTAGTCGATCAGTTGGGGTAGATCATGCAGTCGATTGACTTTCTGTTGGGCTAGTGCCAGGACGCGCTCCACATAGTCCGGAGCGTGTTCCTCAATCCAGGCCTGAGGTAGAACCCGCCGTGCACGGGAGTTGAAGTCTGCCACAGGCAGTGCCCGCAGGGCCAGGCTGTTCAAATGCACCAGCTTCTCGTGGTCAAAACGGGCGTTGGAAGCAGCCACGCCGGAGAAATCAAAATCCCGGATCAAATCTTCGATGGGCATGAGTTCACGTCCGTCTTTGGGTGACCATCCCAGCAGGCAGAGGTAGTTGCGCACGGCTTCCGGGAGAAATTGTTTTTCCATGTATTCTTCGACGAGCGCGCCCTCATCCCGTTTGCTCATTTTGCCCTTGCCGTTGGATTTGAGGATGAGCGGGATGTGCGCGTAGTGCGGGGGTTCGGCCCCGAAGGCTCGGAAGAGTTCACAATGTTTGCTGGTGTTGGATAAATGATCCTCGCCCCGGATGACATGGGTGATGCCCATGGTGAGATCATCCACCACATTGACCAGATGGAAGACCGGCTCACCGGAAGAACGGACAATTACAAAATCCCGCTCCTCAGCGCGTTCGACCCGCCCGCGGATCAGATCGTCAATGATCTGCGGCGCGGCCCGCACTTTCTCGACCTCGCGTCCCAGGTGCGGATCCAATTCGTGGTAGCGTTCGCCTTCCAGTTTGAAATAGACCGCACCGTCTTGTTCATAGGCGCGTCCAGACGTTTTCAAACGCTGCACATATTCAGCGTAAAGAGAACCGCGCTGGCTTTGGAAATAGGGCCCGCAGGATCCACTCACTTCCGGTCCTTCGTCCCAATCCAGGCCCAGCCAGCGCATGCCTTGAAGAAGGGCGGCGAGTGCATCGGGGGTATTGCGTTCGCGGTCGGTATCTTCGATGCGCAGGATGAAGGTGCCACCGCAATGGCGGGCGTAGAGCCAATTGAAAAGGGCGGTTCGGGCCGAGCCCACGTGAAACTGACCGGTAGGGGATGGGGCGAAGCGGACACGAACGGAGGACATGAATTATGATAGTCGCACAACGGATAAGGTGGGCAACCTGAAAGTTAAGCCGTCTAGAGTCTGGAGGGCTGAAAAGAGCGGTTATTCACCCGCCGCGATGGGAGAGGTGGGGCGAGGAATGAATTTCCGCGATTCTTCGAGGGTCAGGCTGGGATTGCGATGGCGGATGTTCCACAGGCCGGTGATCCAATCAAATATGTCGGTGTTTTGGATCAACGGGGAAAGTTCTTGTGCACCGGGACCACGTGCCATCAGGGGAGCGGGTTCAGAGGTGTGCGTGGAGCCTGTCCATCCGATGCCTGTCCAGTTGCCGGTGATCTGGCTTATAATACCGTAGAAGGAGCGGTGTTGGTGGTTCCAATCGTTCGGATAGACGGTATTCTGGGCATCCTGTATCCCCAGTAGGGTTAGCAGAGCATCGGTTTCGTGGGGGGCAAGGGATATTCCGGTGTGTTGTTGAACGATTTGTTTGCAGAGCGATGCGGCGGTAGAGAGCTTGAGCATGGCCAAGCGTCCGCGTAGTTCGATGAAAAGACTGCTGTAGGAAAGCTTGAAATCGGCTATGCGGGCAAAACAATCCCCGCTTAAATCGTAACCCAGCCCCATACCGTTAAGTGCGGGTCCGCTGTTACCGTGGTCGGTGGTGGCAATGACCAAAATGTCACCGGCCCGCTGAGCCCAATCGTCGGCAACCGCAAGGGCGTCGTCAAAAGCCAATTGGTCGTGGAGAAGAGCGGCGATGTCGTTGACGTGCGCAGCGTGATCCACTCGAGCGGCTTCGACCATCAGAAAAAATCCTTCGCGCCGGTCAAGCCGTCCCAGTGCGTCGGCGGTGAGTTCCGCCAAAGTGGGCACTTTTTCTTGCAGGCTGGCACTGGCGAGATGGTCGATCGAATAAGGAAGGTGATCGTAGGTATAAAGTCCGAGGACGCGCGAGCTGCGGTCGGAGAGCATGGCGGAACGGGTCGGGCAAATCGAGTAACCTGCGGTACGGTATTCCTCCAGTAGATCTCGTTCGTCGTTGCGATACTCGGAGGAAAAGTGACCTAGCCCACCGCCGTGCAGGACGTCGACCCGTCCGAGATATTGTGGGGCGATATGGTCTTCATCATCGCGCAGGAAGGCTTGGGTGGCGAAGGCGGCGGGTGTGGCGTGGGTCATACGGGAAGTGGTGACCAATCCGTTGCGGCGACCGGATTCGTGCGTCAGCTCACAAAGAGTTTTAAGAGGACGGCGGTCGGCCAAGGTATTGATGGATCGGTTGATGAGGCGGACGCCTGAGCCCCATGCGCTGCCTGCGGCGGCGGAATCAGTCGTAGGAGTGTTAAGTGACGCGGTATTCATTTCCACCCGGACGGTGGCGGAATCGGCCAGCCATTGGTTCCAGCGGGTTCCACGACTGCGAAGTTGTTGGGAGAACATTTCGGTCAGCGCAGGAACCGATTGGCTCATTCCATCGGAAACCAAAAAAATGATGCCGCGTGGTTTTCGTGATAGACGGCTGCAGCCAGCTACAAAAGACCAACCTGCCGCCCCTGCACCTAACTTAAAAAGATCCCTGCGTTTCATGGCGGAAGCGTGGCAGATGGGTAAAGGTTCGTCACGTTACATCCACACGACACGCGTATCTTGGTGTGTTTGATCTGGATCACCATGGTTTTGCACTCGACTCTAGCTCAGCCTTGGGCTTACTTGGTCTTCCGCAACGCAGCGGTCACGCTACATGAAACGCGATTATTTTGAGGTCACGGGAAAAACTCCTCTTTACGGCACCATTCAGCCGCAGGGCAATAAGAACGAAGCCATGCCGGTGTTGGCCGCCTGCTGTCTGAGCGATGAACCGGTTCATATTGAGAACGTCCCGCCCATTGAGGACGTAAAAAAGGTTGAGGAGATGCTCGAACACCTCGGGGTATCGATTCAAGCCCGAGAGGGTGATCTGCGCCAGACCTTGACTCTCCATGCGGCCAATACACCGACGCCGGATTTGTCCAATGAAACGGCGGGCAAGCTGCGCGGGTCCTTAACCTTCGCCGGACCCCTCTTGGCCCGTTGCGGGCGGGTTTTGCTGCGGCGTCCAGGAGGGGATCGCATTGGGCGCCGTCGTCTTGACACACACTTCATGGCGTTGCAGGCATTGGGTGTCACCATTCGGGAGACCAACGATGCGCTGGAACTGAAAACGTCCGGACTCAAAGGAGCGGATATTCTGCTGGATGAAGCGTCTGTGACTGCCACGGAAAACACGGTGATGGCGGCAGTGCTGGCTGAGGGTAAAACCGTCATTCGTAACGCGGCCAGTGAGCCGCATGTTCAGGGGCTTTGCCGTTTATTAGTGCGGATGGGTGCCAAAATCAAAGGCATCGGTTCCAACATCCTGGAAATCCAGGGAGTAAAAAAACTTCACGGTGCGCGCCATCGCATCGGGCCCGATTATCTGGAGGTGGGCAGTTTTATTTCGCTGGCGGCTTGCACCCGAGGGGAAATCCTGATTAAGGATGCGGATCTTCCCAATCTGCGTATGATTCGCCTTCAGTTTTCCCGATTGGGCATCGAGACCATCGCGCAGGGGAGGGATCTGCTGGTGCCGGCTAAACAGACCCGCCGCATCGTTTCGGATTGGGGCGGTGCTATTCCTAAGATTGATGATGCGCCGTGGCCGGGCTTCCCTGCTGACATGACTTCGGTGGCCCTAGTGACCGCCACGCAGTGCAAAGGAACCGTTTTAATTCACGAGAAAATGTTTGAATCACGTCTGTATTTCACCGATCCGCTGATCAACATGGGTGCGGCCATTGTTTTGTGTGACCCGCATCGTGCTGTGGTGATCGGACCGGAGAAACTGCGTCGGGCACGGTTGGTCAGTCCGGACATCCGGGCGGGCATGGCCATGTTAATCGCAGCGCTCTGCGCGGAGGGCACCTCGACCATTGATAATGTGATTCAAATTGACCGCGGGTTTGCTCATATCGATGAGCGGTTGCGAGCGCTGGGTGCCAAAATTACGCGTATGCGCTACCATTCAGCTGATGAGGCGGTTCCCACCCGATGAACACTCCGAAACAACCTTTGATCCTCACCGGAGGGCTGGCAGTGACTAACGCCTACGCTTTTTCTACTTGCGACGGATGGTGGCTCATCGACGCGCCGGAGGAAACGGCGGCGGTGCTACAAGAGCGTGGTCTGAGGGTGGCTGGCATGATTTTGACTCATGGTCATTGGGATCACATCTGGGATGCTGCGGAAATCGCCTCCGAACACGATTGTCCGGTCATTGCTCACCCGGAGGATCGCGCTCTGTTTGAAAATCCGAACCTGATGGCTTCTTTTGGTCTGCCTGAAACACTACGCCCTGTTCCGGTCAGTCGTTATGTTCAGGAAGGTGAGACCATACAAGCGGGGGAATATGGCATTGAGGTGCTGCATCTTCCGGGGCACTGCCCGGGCTCCATTGGGCTTTATTTACCCGAAGAAGGGGTGCTGTTCGGAGGTGATGTTCTTTTTGCGGGCGGGGTGGGGCGCTGGGATTTACCCGGGGGAAGTCATGCGGTGTTGATGCGCTCCATCCGGGAGAAGGTGTTGTTGTTACCCGAAGAGACCGTGGTTTATCCCGGTCATGGTGAATCGACCACGGTGGGGGATGAACGGGACAGTAATCCCTTTATTCAGGATCCGGTTTAACGGGATTCAAGCGGTCTTTTCAACTCCTCAGCGGTTTCAAGCCGACTCCTGCCGTGCTTTTTTGAAGAGTTCCACCACCCGGATGAGCATGAACATGATCAGTGCCACAACGAAGAAGACCAACAGCACCCAGGCCAAGCCTTGAAGGGATTCGATGACCGTGCGATAGACTTCCAAGACCCAACGCTCCGGAGTAAGTTCGAGGATTTTTCCCTCGCCCCGGTAATCCATGGGTTTGATGTATTTTTCGATATCATAAATCCGGACACCCGACGAGATACCCACCACATAAAGGGCAAAGATCAGGTAGGTCAGCCATGAGGAATGGATGTCATCTTGGATGATGCGTTTCAAGATGCTGGCGGCCGGTTTCCTGAACAGTTGTGCTGTGATGGCGGCCACCAAGGTGGAAAGAATAAAGGTCACGAGGAGGAGGGTGTAGAACATGGCACTTTGTTTGCTGGAGTGGTTGATGGATGATGAAAGATGATCAGTATTGCGGCCCGGCCTGTGAAGGCGCTTGAGCTTGCCAGCCATAACTCATATAACGTGAGGTCGGCGGTTTGCCCCCCACCGCAGAGATTTCGGCAAAACCTTCATGAGTGCCTAGATTGGGGCCTTTCCACCAGGCACCGCAGACCGCGCCGGCCATCACGAAAGAGGTTTGGTTCCAGGTGATGGTTTCATTGACGTGAAGATGGCCCTGCAACACGGTATGCAGAGGTCGACCTTCAAAAAGGGTCAGCACCTCGTTGGCATTTTCCACCACCAAATTCGGCGGCAGTGCGGCGGTGGAATCATAACGCGCTTGCATGAACGTAGTGCGCAGAGGAATGTGGGTGCAGAGCACCAGGGGTTGATCGGCCGGCTGAGCGGCAAGATCTTCCTTCAACCATGACATTTGGGCCTCGTCGATGAACCCGCGGTAAAATCCGTAGGGCTGCTTCCCGCCCACCACTTGAACCGATTGGAGCACGATGAAGTGGTAACCTCCAAAATCGAACGAACGGTAAAGCGCGGCTGCCGCGTCAATACCCATGAATTGACGATACATGGAGGTGGGATCGCCGGGACGGATGTTGCCTTCTTGATCCACCGCTTCCACAAAGTCATGGTTGCCAATCATCCATTCTGCCGGAACCTTCAAGGAATCCACCCATTTTCTAAAAAGCGTGAAACGTTGCCTTGAAGTGGATGCGTCCCCCGCAAATCCTCCGTGAATGAAATCGCCGCCTCCGATGAGCAGATCAGGTTTGAGCTCATGGATCTTGCGGGCCAGTAAGGCGAGTGCTTCAGGCGCGCCACGTTCTTCCATGGTATGAAAATCAGTCAGAAAAAGAAGCCGGAAGGATCGATCCGAGGTGGAACGAGAGCTTCCGCAGCCCGGCAGTGTGAGCATCGCCGCAGCACAGATCCCCTGGATAAGCTCGCGCCGTTTCAACATCAGACTCCTTTCAGCCTTGGTTGGGGTCCTTCAGTGCCATCAATTCGACAGGACTATGAAGGCCCTTGGATTGAATCAGAAATTTGAAGGATGTTCCCAGCATTTCCGGATGCATCAGGGTGCGGAAGGCGCGCGCTGCGGACATCACCTGGGGGTCGTTGGGATTTTCCAGCACCATGGCTTCTTGAAAGGCGAGGTATTCGTGGCGCGCCACGCCGACCATGAAGTGATGTTGATCCACCAGACCTTCCAAACGGAGGCCGACGCTTTCTCCCGAGGAGATCAAGAGGTCAAAATTGACATGAGCGGTGATGTCCTGCGCTCCCACCCGGATCAGCGGATCATAGGATTTGCGGTGTTGGTAATAACAGGTCAGGGTGCCGTCAATGCGGTTGGCGTGATACAGCAGGTGGCCGGGGAAGCCGTAATCCACGGTGACCACAAAGCCGCGATCCAAAGCGCGTCCGACTCCCTCCATCCACGGGCCGGCTTTCAGGTTGATTTCGGTGGTGTATTTTTCAATACGGGGGAGATCCCAGCGTTGGATATGTGACAGGAGCAGCGGATCGGAAATGTCTTGCAGAACCCATGAGAAAGCGTTGCGTTGATTCAAGCCTACCCGCTGTTCTTTCCATACTCCCTGACGGTAGGTCACCATGTGGGTGGGAAAGCTGTCCACCAGTTCGTTGGTGAAAAAGATGCCCGTGGCTGCCGCGCCCTCGAGTTGTTCCACGGAGTCCACCCAATAGACATGTTGTTGATGCCCATGGCTGGCAAGGGTCTCTTCTTGTTTGGCACGCAGTGGAGGGAAAGGCTCCACGAACCAATACGCACAGCGTTGGTAAAGGTCGGGCCGCCACTTGGAGAGCCAGTCGAGCACGTCCATGGCGAATTGTCCGGTATTGGCTCCCTGTTCAATGATGACAAAGGTTTCCGGCTCACCCAAGATGCGCCACATTTCCTCAAACTGTTGACCGAGAAGTTGGCCAAAGAGATGGCTCACGCTGACGTTGGTGTAAAAATCGCCGTAGCGACCCACATGCGGATCGCCGCTCAGGTAGTATCCCCACTGGGGGTGATACAACGCTTCCTGCATGAAGTCAGAAAAGCACAAGGGGCCTTCGGCGGATATGCGATGGCGAAGGTGGGCTTCTAATTCGGGGTGACCGGCTTCCGTCTTCATAAGATAGGTTGGATAAACCGGAAGAAATTTTTTCGATTCCAGCTCAGATCCTAGCGTTTATTCCAGTCGAACACGCCCTTTTTGTAAGCATAGAGGTGTCCGACTTCCAAGAGCAGGATGAAAAAGAACATAGCCCAGAACACTTGGGCACCGCCGGTGATGAGATTGTCACGGAAGCTCAAGGCCCACGGATACATAAAGATGACTTCAATGTCGAAAAGGATGAAAATCATGGCCACTAGATAAAATTTGACTGAAAAACGAGGTTGGGAGGGGCCGACCGCCACCTTGCCGCACTCGTAGGCGGAGTCCTTGGCACTGGAGGCGCGACCGCGTTTGCCGATTATCATGGAGAGAACGACCCCGCCCACTGCGACACATAAAGCGAAGAAAAGTTGGATAACGATGGGGAAATAATCAGAAACCACGTCTTAGCAATACCCCCGCTTAAAGGCTTGGCAAGTGGGAAGTTTCCGTTGATTAAACCCCACTCAGCCAACCGGGTCAGGCGGATCGGCGCTGGCGCACCGCAGCAGCGAGTTCTTCAAGCACCGGGACCGTATCCCGGAATGAAATGCAGGCGTCCGTAATACTCTGTCCATAAACTGCCTTGCCGGGAACATACGCCTGATTACCTTCAATCAGATGGCTTTCCAGCATAATGCCTGAAATGTCGGAGTTACCTGCGGCGATTTGTCCGGCCAAGTAGGAGGCTACTGCGGGCTGGCGAGTGTAATCTTTGTTACTGTTTCCGTGGGAACAATCGACCATTAATCGTGTGGTGCAACCGCATTCTTTTAGCATCTCGATGGCCTCGAGGATATGGGGCAGTTCGTAGTTGGGGCCGGTGCGCGATCCGCCGCGTAAGATGAGGTGGCAATCCGGATTTCCACGGGTTTCGAAGATCGCCGCTACGCCTTGTTTGGTAACGGAATTGAACCAGTGACCGTGCGATGCAGATCGGATAGCATCCACCGCAATACGGACACTGCCACCGGTGCCGTTCTTAAAGCCCACCGGCATGGATAAGCCTGAAGCCAACTCCCGGTGAATCTGGCTTTCTGTGGTGCGCGCGCCAATGGCTCCCCACGCCACCAGATCGGCAATGAACTGGGGAGTGATGGTATCGAGAAACTCGGTAGCACAGGGCAGTCCCATGTGAGAAATCTCTAAAAGGAGAGCCCGTGCCATGCGCAATCCTTTATTAATCTGGAAGGAGTTATCGATGAATGGATCATTAATCATGCCTTTCCAGCCCACTACAGTTCGAGGTTTTTCAAAATAAACCCGCATGACAAGTATCAAATCTTTCGCCAGTCGATCTGCCACCGGTTTGAGTTCTTTAACGTAATCAATGGCTGCTTCCGGATCATGAATCGAACAAGGTCCGGTCACCACGACCAGACGGTCATCTTCGCCCCGGAAAACCCGGCTGATTGCCTGACGGCTTTGCGATACAAAGGCCGCTACAGGGTCGGGCACCGGAATGTCCTCAATCAGGATGGCAGGTGGAAGCAGGGGTCGCAGCGATGCGATACGGGTGTCGTCAATTTTTTCGGGCATAAAGGCGTGTGGCATTCAAAAGCAAAACCGGCGGACTGGCAATCCCCTGTTCTGCATTTCATGGTTTCCATGGTTACAAAAGGTTCTCCACAATCTTAAGGCTATTCAAAAAGGTCTGATCATCGAGCACCGGATTATTCCTTGGGTTGATTAGAGGTTCTGGTAAGGGCACCACCGAGCGGCAGCCGCCCAACTCGGGACGATCTGGCAGCACCCATGCGGTGTCCAAAAGGTGCACTCTCAGGACGATGACCCAAACGCAGGGAGGGTTGTTTTGTAG
Organism: Methylacidiphilales bacterium; assembly: GCA_050329585.1. Lineage (GTDB taxonomy): Bacteria > Verrucomicrobiota > Verrucomicrobiia > Methylacidiphilales > JBCBYL01 > DAIPIT01. Next base: position 40,531 of record JBHJOR010000046.1, read on the forward strand.
GTATCGCTTTTCTACCAGTGCCGGGGAAAGAATGTGATGTGGAGCCAGTGAGGTTAAAATCCTCGCATCGGTTACCGCCTCCAGGCGGATCACTTCCACCCAGGAACGGATGCGCCATTTTATAAAGGGATCAGGATCGGGTGCATCGGGAACCCAAGTTACCGCAGTGTGTTGTTCATGAAAATCGGTGGGCATCAGCCAGGCGCGACAAGGCAGTTCCTCATGCCAGCGGGCCGCATCATGAATTCCTCCTGCGCGCAGTAGAAAAGTTTGCCGTCCGCATTCCAGAGCGCGGCACACCACGTCCCATTCCTTGATACCATGAGTCATTAGTCCCAATATCACAGCAAGCGGTCAGGTTGAAACAAGCCGATATCGGGTGTCGGGGTGAAAAACCTTTCCGCCGCCTCATGGTATGACTAAAAACGGAGCGCGTTATGAAAGTCATGATCCTCACTTCGGCAACCGGCAGCGGTCACAACATGCGTGCACGTGCCTTGGCATTGTGGGCGGAAAAGGAACGTGAGGCGTCTTGGCAGGTTTCCATCCATGAGGCACTGGAATCGACCCACCCGATGTATCGGCTGGGGGTGGAAACCTATAATGTCATCCAGCGCCGCGCTCCATGGGCCCATCATCTTTATTTTAATTTTCTGGATCTAGCGTCCATGCACCGGAGGGCGGGGGGTATTCTCGGGCGGCAGGTGTTCCAAAACCGGGTGGCCGAGGAACGCCCAGATATCGTCCTCAGCGTTCATGGCCACACCAACCATGGTTTTTTCGATCTGGCCCGTTCAGCTCTTCCGGGGAAACGGCCTTTGTGTGTGACTTATTGCGGGGAAATGTTTGGCGGCTATGGTTTGAGCCGTCACTGGATCAATCCCCAAGCGGACGGTTTCATTGGTGCGGTGCCGGAAATCTGCGACGCGGCAGTGCGGGATCACGGCATGCCGGAAGCCAAAACGCATTGCGGAGGTTTTTTATTGCGCCCGCCTTTTTATGAGGAACCGGAGAGGGAGGAAGATAGGGCACAACGAATGGCCGATTTGGGCTTAGATCGCGGACGTTTCACCTTATTACTCTCCACCGGGGATGCCGGGGCAAACAATCATCTGGCTTTTCTGGATGCGTTGGAAGCCGCTCGCCTTCCGCTACAAGTCATTGCACTTTGCGGACGCAATGAAGCCACCCAAAAACAGGTGCACCAATGGGCTTCACATCAAGGACGTGCAGTGCGGGTGGTGGCGTTGGGTTTTCAGAAGGACATGCACCATCTGATGCGCTCCGTTTCAGCGATGGTGGCCCGTCCGGGAACCGGTGCTACCAGTGAGGCTATCTTAACCGGATGCCCTCTGATCCATAATGGCTTAGGCGGAATCATGCCGCAGGAATGGATTACGGTAAAGTTCTGCCGGGCACACGGATTCCAACACGTCATACGCTCTCCCCGTCAGTTAGCCCAAACCGCGCGCACGTGGATGGATAACCCGGATCTGCTGGCGTCCATGCGAAGGCGCATGGCTTCAGCATGCCCTTCGCCTAGACCTAAAGAGCTCCTTACCTATTTAGAAAAACTTTGATTCAAATTAGAATGCATAAAGACGATTATTGCATTTACTAGAATTATTTAAGTGTCTAGCACTAAAGAATGAGCTCCGCCGGTTGGCCTCCGTCATGCAGAGGAAGTAGAAGATGGAGTCGAGGGCAGACCGCCACGGAGTATGGCCTTATATTATTGACCATTGTCATCATCATCATGTCAGGCATCGCGTTTATTGGTAGCGACATGGAAGTATTTATGAGCACGGTGAATAGCGGGTTGTCGAGTGCCATGGAATAACGGTTGCCAGCAGGTTGTTTATGAAGTCACTGAGTTTTAGTAACATAGGGTTCTATGCGCTCAGTTTGACGATGGCATCGGTTTACGGGCTGCTGCTACTGTTGCCCTTTAACGAAAGTATCCAGCTTTTCATGATGAGGAAATTTCATCTCAGCAGTCCGGAGGTGTGGTCATGGCGTATGGGGCAATGTATACCCTCCATGTATCAATTTGAAAACACGGTGGAAGTTCTGGAAGGAAACTTTCCTGGTGGCATGTTCAATGATCGAAAACTACTTAGGGTTAATCATTACCCATCCCGCCTGTTGACGTTTTATCCTCTACATCGTTTGGAGGAACCTTTGCGGGTTCGGTTGCGGTCTGATTATCGTCGCAACAGACTGGATACGGAAGTGTGGGTGATACGTGGTGAGGACAAGGTTTCAGTGCAGCACGTCTCTTCGGTCTATTATCCATTGGAGTAACTTCCGATCTTCTCATCTCTTCGTAATCTGTTAAGGCTTTCACCTGTGCGCACTCTACTTTCCGCTCCTTTGCCGCGTTGGGTTTATTTGATCGCTATCTTTTTGGGATCGTTCCAGTTGTTTTTGGTGCAGCCATTGGCTGCGAGACAAATTCTGCCAGACTTGGGAGGCAGTCCGGCCATCTGGAAAACCTGCATGATGTTTTTTCAGTTGTTTTTACTGGGCGGTTACGCCTACGCGCATTATGGGAGGCTTTTGTTGGGTGCGCGCACGCAGGGGTTATTGCACGTTTTTCTGCTGGTTGTCGCCTCAGGGTGGGGGCTGGCAACCGGTTTTTGGATGCCGGCGGAAGGCGGAGCTGTGGCCCGCCCGGTGATCTGGTTGGTATCGGTATTGGCGGTAAACTATGGTTTACCGTTTTTCCTATTGGCGGCCAACTCTCCACTGATTCAATGCTGGTATGCAGGCAGCGGGAGGCCTGATGCTCATGCGCCCTATTTTCTATATAGTGCCAGTAATGTGGCCAGTCTGCTAGCTTTGTTGGCCTATCCGCTGGTTTTGGAACCGTGGTTGCATTTAAAATCTCAGCAAGATATCTGGTTGGCGATATTACCCGTAACGGCCCTAGCTTGTTTTGGATGCGTCTGGAAGTTGATGCAGCAAAGTAAGGCCAAGGTTTCTGATACTGAGGTAATCGGGGCGACATCGGGAGAAGATCCGCCAACATGGCGCAGAAGGTTAAAGTGGGTGGCTATGGCTGCGGTGCCATCTTCGCTTTTGCTGAGTGTTACGCAATTTGTGACCACTGACATCGCTTCCATGCCCTTGTTGTGGGTGATTCCGTTGGGTTTATATCTAATTACCTTTATTTTGGTTTTCTCTTCATGCTCATGGCCGGGCAGGATGGCGAAGCGAAGCTTACTACCAGTGGTTTTGGTGCTCGCTTTTTTCATCGCGGTTCCATGGCATGGATTTACTTCGGTTTTTATCATACATTTCGCCCTCTTTTTTGTAGTGGCTTTGGCTTTGCATCAAATCCTGGCGGAAGATCGCCCCTCCTCGAGTCACCTAACATCCTTTTATTTATCGCTTTCTGCCGGAGGAGCGCTGGGTGGTGTTTTTAATTCACTCATAGCCCCAGCGGTGTTTGATCATATAGCGGAATACGCATGGGGTGCGGTGGCGGCGGCTTGTTTTTGGATGATGGCCCGCAGGGGCGGGCGTCTGGAATCTCAGGAATCCGTCCCCTTTTCACGCTGTTTTTTTTATGGTGCACCTATGGTTCTGGCGGGGGTGATGTGGGGGATTTTATATCTTTGGGGTGGCGATCGTTCGATCCTCTTCCCTGTGGGCATGCTGTGCGTGGCTCTGTCGTTTCTGATGGTGCACGGTCATCTTTTGTTATCGAAGTTGCCGAGGTCTGCGGTTCTGGCCCCTGTTTTGACCGCTTTGGTTTTGTTTTTCGGGGGGCGGTTGTCACTGGATTCGGATGTCCGGGTGATTCACCGGGAAAGGAATTTCTTCGGGGTCAGCACGGTGAAGTATTTAAAAAACCAACACATGCATCTTTTCCAGCACGGCACCACGGTGCATGGCGCACAAAGCCTCAAGCCGGAGTGGTCGCGCCGGCTGCTCTCGTATTATGGACCGATACCGGAGATTATGAATTTCAGTCCTTCAGCGCCCGAGGCGGGCGCACTCCCTATTGGGTTGGTGGGACTTGGTGCCGGGGTCTGCGCGGTTCTGGCCCATCCTCAACAGGAAATGGATGCATTCGAGATTGACGATGCCGTTCTGCGAATTGCGGCGGATGAACGTTTTTTCACTTATCTCAGGGACTGCCAAGGCCGCTTGAAGATCATTCACGGAGACGGCCGTATTGAACTGAGAAAAATCGAAGCGGGCCGATACGGCCTACTTCTTATGGATGCTTACACCTCGGATGCTTTGCCGGTGCATTTGTTAACGCGGGACGCCATCAAGGAATACCTGCGTGTTTTACATCCGGATGGCATTGTGGTCTTTAATGTTTCCAATCGGCACATGAACATCCATCTCGTAGCTGGAGCGATAGCTCAGAATTTGGGTTTAAGTGCCTATTATTGTGATTATCCGGGAGATGAGCCACGTGGATTAAGCCGGGCTCAGTATGTGATTATGTCTAGGAATGCTTCGGTGTTGTCCGATCTGGCCACGGTGCAGCCGCTTTGGCGTCCCCTAAGTGGAGATGTGCGTTATCTATGGACGGATCATTATAGTCCCATATTGCCTATTCTGAAGCGATGAGTCCCATAAGCGGAAGTATGTCACGACGACGCGTATGGTGGTTGTTCAGCTACTCCCGTTTGAATGTCTGGCGTTTGGTAGTGCTGGGTTTGAGCGTGGCTTGGTTTTGTAAGTTTGTTCCGTTGGTTTACGTCTATAACGGACATCTTTTATTTCCGGTCGAGGTGCCTGTTTTATTCCCTCATGGATTATCACGGCCAGAACTGGCTCTGGTCTGCTACGTACTTCCTGTGCTTTCTTGGATTGCAGTAGTTCGTCCATATCCCTTGTGGAGGGCGGCAGCATCAGTCTTGTGGGTGCTCAGCTCACTTCTGATGTTATGGAATGTTCATAGTTACAATGACGCCACTTTTGTGGTTACGTTTTGGGTTTCACTTTGGTTGTGTTGGTGGCAGGGGCGAGTGGACATTCCATGGGCATTGAACCCCCGTGATGCCCGTCGGGCACTCACCTTGGGAATTGGCATCGTTGGGATGTTTTTTTTAGGCGGTGCCGTAGGAAAATTCACGGAGGGTTACTATTCAGGACGGGTGCTGCACGATCTCTATTTTATGCAGAAGGATTTACCGCTTTATAGTTGGTCAAGAGACAACCTCAGTTCTGAGGAGGTGCGGCAGCTGGCGAAGTGGTTTTCAATCTTCACACTGTTCATGGAAAGCCTTTTGGCCACCGTGTTGCTTTGGCCGCGCCGATGGGCACTGTGGATATCCACTGTCGCGATGCTCTGTATGATCGCCGGATCCACTGTTTATCTGACTTCAGTGCTGGGAAGCGCGATTATTCTTTGCCTTGCCATGCTATGGATCCAACGAAGCGAAGCAGTAACCTGAACTATTATTTTATAGGCAAAAAATGCCTACATCTAGCACTTTTTGCCTATTTCTACGAGCTGTGATGAGTTAAGAATAAATCAATTAGGTGCCAAAAGTATCGTTCTGAAATTAAGATAACATTCATAAATTACTAATTGTCAAAGATTTAACAAAATATTGCGCTTAAAATTCTGTTTCCTTGTTAATAAGGCGCACGTGACTTGGCACGGTTCAAGCAACTAAATCAACAGGAACCTAAATTCCACTATAACAAATCAACAAGGAAAAAACATATGCTGAAAAAAATCCAAACCAATATCAAGAAACAAGCCAAAAAAGGTCAAACCCTGGTTGAATACGGGTTGATCCTCGCCCTCGTCGCTGTGGTGCTGATCGCCGCCCTGACCCTGATGAAAAACTCCATCAGCAACACCTTCTCCAAGGTGACCTCCGAACTTGAAAGCTCCAGCAACTAATTGCTGACAGCTTGCGAGCGTGAAAGGGCTGCAGGCAACTGCAGCCCTTTTTTTTTCCACAAACACAGATCGAAAGGCGTCATGAAATCCAAAAAGAACAAGGGACAAACGTTGGTTGAATACGGATTAATTATTGCACTGCTCGGAGTGCTCTTGATTAGCTCACTGAGCTTTATGCGTAACGCGATCAGCAACACATTCTCCAAGTCCGCTTCGGAACTGGAAGATGTCAGCGCCGGATCGATTAATAATTAAAGCGCGTTTAGTAGTTGAAAAAAACCGATCCTTAGATGCTGGGGAGAGCTTCTTCCCGGTTTTCGCTGGATCGAATGGGCCAATGCCAAGCCGCAATCCCGACCCAGATGGGAAACCACATAAACGTGTGCATATCTCCAGTTAGCAGTGTCGCCTGCATCAACCAAAGTATTCCCCCTGTAAGCGGCAGTATCCAATAAAATGCGGATGCCGACCCTCCGCGTTGTCTCGCCGCCAGCCAAATACCCAACCCTCCTGCCTGCCAGCAGATCAGCAGAGCGTAGTCATACGACCACGCATACGGTGCAATCAAGAGAGAGCCCGCCAATAACAACGGCCAGTGCTGGAAACGGAGTGCCGCACTCCACCGCCATAACCATGGCAAACAAATCAACAAACCTGCCATAAACCATAACGGGGCGATCCAAGTCGACGTTCCGCCGATATAAACTTCCCACAGTGCGCGCATCCAGGATGCGGGAGTGCCAGTCATCCATACTCCGGCGTGGCCCGATAAAACCCATTGCCACCATTCAGAGAAAACAGACGGACGTAACCACCATGTCATGGTCAACGTCGGAGTAAAAAATACAGCAAAAGCCAGTGGGATCATCCATTTCCGGCGCCTCAAGATGTAGAATCCCATCCAGATCACTAAGAGGCTGAAAAGATGCGGCTTGATGGTCATGAAAGTCAGGCAGGCGCCGGCGATCCATGGTTTTTCATCGCGCACTGCGCCGTAAAGGCACAGGCTCGCCAACGTTAAGAGCAGCGTCCATTGACCGACTTGCCAACAAACAAAAGCCGGCAGAAATATACATGCCAAAGCCCACCATCGAGGTTCCAGCTTTGGGATGCCGACCGTCTTCATTGCAAGTTGAACCGATCCCGCCAGAGCGCCCAATAAGGTTAGTTGCCATACCATCAAACCCGCCGCAAAAGGCAGGGCACCGAACGGAGCAAAAAATACCAGCACCCATGGAGGATTATGCAGACAAAATGTTTCATCCAGTGGATCCGATATCCATGATTCGAAAAAGGAGGATTCGTATACCGGTTCACCTGCGATCACCATTCGCCAAGCGGCCCAGTAAATCGGAAAGTCTTTACCCGTTAGTTCAGGAAGATGAGCCGGTGGTCGTTGGGGAACCTCCTTCGGAGTCAGACTCCAAGAGAGTACAAAAATCAGCATACCTGCTAGCACCATGGCCATGACACCCATCCAGCCATGTCCGAGAAATCGATCTCTGCGGCGTGAACAAGATACGCACATAAAAGATCAGCGATACCGTCCCAACAACAGTGCCAGCAGGGGTTTCATCATCAGCAGATGGCCGCTGCCGGGTTTGATTTTGCTTATGGATATACCCCGCCTTGCCGACGGTGCCGGGTAGTCGCGCGCCACACTGATTTCCTTGCACCGCATACCGAGCCGTAGGGCTTTCCAAGCTAGGTATTGCTCAATTTCATAAGCTCGAAACTCACTCTGAAAAGGATACACCCGGGGATCCTCGAGAAATCGGCGGGAGAAGGCGCGGAAGCCGTTGGTCGTGTCGCTCATCCAATGCCTCGCCGCCAGAGAGAAGAGCGGAGCATGGATCAATCGGATGGCCAGATAGCGCATCCATGGGGTGTGATTTAAACTGCCTCCATCCATGAAACGACAGCCTTGAACATAATCATAACCGTCCTCGATAGGCTTCACAAAGCGCGGCAGGGCGGACGGGTCGTCCTTGTTATTCCCGTTCATCATGATGATAGATCGGTAAGAGGATTGACTCAGCATCCAGTGCAATCCCGCGCGTATATTCGTGCTGAGGCCTCCATGTTCCTCCAGACGCACCCATCCGCGCAAGCCGTGGCGATGGATCAACTCTTCGTTCACCGAACCATCGCTGCCGGCGTCGTCGCCAATCATCACATCGTAATTACGCTGGGACGGAGGAGGAAACCGCTCGAGTTGTCGGGCGATTTTTCCCGCTTCATTATAGACAAAAATGAAAACCACATCCCGGTGGCGTTCTTCCTTGAGTTCAACGGGAAGGTGGTAGGCGGGTATTGAAATATCGGGTTCAGGCATGGGATGAAAACCTCCGTTTAAGTCGTAACACGGTCAGTGCCATGCGGAAACTATCACGCACGAGTCGGACCTTGCTACCAGGTGTGTCATGCCAATCAATCGGCATTTCCCGCACCGGGCAGGCTTCATGAAAAAGAAGTAATAAAAGTTCCAAGTCGAATGCAAAGCCGTTTTCCCGGCATTGGGGAAGTATCTTACGCACCCTATTTGCGGGCAGAAGCTTGAATCCGCACTGGGAATCATAAACGGGAATTTTCAGGAGGTTACCGATCATGGTGGCGTAGAGACGTCCGATGTAGTGGCGTCGTTCGGATCGAGTTATGGAGCGGCCCAACATGCGGATGCGCGAGGCGAACCATGCCGTATCAGGAGCACGTTCCATTCGTCGAGCCATTCGCACCACTTCGGGGGCCGGGATGCTGCCGTCGGCATCGAGGAATCCCAAGACCTCACAGTCCGGAGCCTGATGCCATCCTGCATAGACCGCGCCACCCTTACCTAGGTTTTCTTGCAGCCAGCATGTCTCCAGAAGAAGATGCGGATAATGAGCCCTTAAATTTTTGAGTTCCGATCGTAGAAGGTGGCGATCCGGTTCGCCTGAGCCATCATCCACTACCCGAACGGTGAATTCCAGTCCACTATGGTTCAACTCCGGTAGCAGCCGCTCCAAATAAAAGGGCAGGCGTTCACTTTCACGGAAAGCGGGAATAACCAGGTGGACGTGCATCGTCCAAGTCTTCTGGAAGGCCTTCATCAGGGGAAGGAAAAAAGGAGTCTGAGGTTTTTAGGTGCGTGGTTTTTGGCTGTGCAGCAGGACGGCTGTGGACTACGTTGACGGCGGTATGATCGATGCATCCCATGACCCACGCCTGCGCTGGTTACTTCCTCCATTTGTTTTATTTTTATTTTTGGGTCATCTACTGCTGATGCTGTTGCGGCCCGAATATCCCTTAGGTGATCCCGGCACGCCTTGGCATTTCAAGTGGGGACAAATGCTGGTCGAAGGAAAATCCCTGCCATCGGGTGATCCCTTTTCTCATACCATGACCGATGCGCCTTGGGTCAATTATCAGTGGTTGTTTCAGGTGTTCACCGGCTTGACCCAGTGGGTCGGAGGCATCCCTCTCACCACAGCGGTGATGGTTTCTCTCTATGCGCTGGTGCCCGTTTTACTCTACCAACGCATGCTGCGGGAAGGTATTCATCTTGGTGTGGCATTCCCCTTGGCGGGTTTGGCCTGGTTTGTCATGACCATGCATGCGCTGGTGCGGCCTCACACATTCACCTATCTTTTTTTCGCCCTGCTGATCGAACGTCTTTACCGTGTCTTTGACGGGGAAGTGAGCTGGAACAAGACGTGGTGGATCCCGCTGATGTTCCTGTTTTGGGCCAACCTGCACGGTGGGTTCAGTGTTGGACTGATGACGATGGGACTGGTTGGTGCGGTGGGCATGACCCGTTGGTTATGGATGCGATGGCGGCACGGAAGTGGCAGTCCAAGTGACCTCGCGGGTAAGCAGGTGGTGACGCATCTTTTTTATCTCGGACTGGCGTGCGGTTTGGTCACGCTGATCAATCCCTACGGCATCGGACTGCATTTCCATATCCTTTCCTTTCTTAAACTGGACATCCTGGCACGTTGGCAAGAATTCAACTCGCCCGACTTTTATTCCCCTTCAGGAAATATCCGCGCATTTGAATGGATGATACTCGGTATCATGGTGGTGTTTTTCTGTCGGGGCAGTTCGGAACGATTGAAGCCTCTGGATCTTATTTTATGCCTCTTTTTTCTGCACTTCGCTCTTCAGTCCAACCGGCACATTATGCTGTTTGTGATTGTGGCCACGCCCGTGCTGGCCCGGGGCATTGACGCATGGCTGTCCCGGCTTCCATCTAACGTGTTCATACGTCGGGGCTATGAAATGACACGGGACCAGGCTGAATTACGAAGCGGATGGGTTTACATTCCGCTGGTTATGCTTGCCTATGCCGGAATCAGCCTTTCGCCATTACCCGTTTTTGAAAAAGAGTTCTACGGGCAGCATCTCAGCCGTGAAACCGCCGACCTGATCCGCTCTCATCCGGATCGATTCAGGCGCATGTTCAATACCGACAATGTGGGTGGCGCGCTCATTTACTACTTCGGGCCTGAAATCAAAGTCTTTGCCGACGACCGCGCCGACTTTTATTGGCAGGAGTTTTTTGAGAATGAATACTTCAAAGTTCGTTTTGTGCAAGAAGGCTGGCAGGAAGTGCTCAACCGCTATGGCGTAGACAGCATAGTGCTCAATAAAAAGCACCCGCTTCGCGTGGTTTTGACCGAGGTGCCACACTGGCATTTGGTGCATGAAGATAAATTGAACGCTGTGTATTGGCGCGTCTTGCCGGATGAAACGAGACAATCCCTTCCAGCACCCTGAGATGTCAGGATCCGCTCACACCTTGGCTTGGATCCGCGCAAGTTGGTGGATTGTTCTCGCTGCCCATATCTTGTTAGTCTGGTGGGCACCCTATTGGATTACCCAAGATGGCTCCGCCCACCTCTATACCGCCTCGGTGGTGTGGCAGCTTTTTTTTGAAAACGCGCCCCAACTAGACGCTTGGTTTGTTATCAATTCTCCACTGAATCCGACGTGGGGCGTCACGGCTCTCTTGGCCATTACGTCCGCCTTTGTCGGCCCCGCAGCGGCGGAGAAGCTGCTAGTCAGTTTGATCATTCTACTCACAGCTATCGCTTTCCGCAGGGTTCTGGGGGCTTTGGGTGTTCGATCACCCGCCGCCACCTGGTTGATTTTCCCCTTCCTTTTCAATCACCTTTTGTGGATGGGGCTCTACGGCTTTCTGCTCTCCACAGCGGGAACCCTCTGGCTTGGCGGCTGGCTCTACGATCATTGGCGCACCTTATCCTGGAGACAATCGGCACTGCTGGCACTTTTCTTTCTGGCTTTGTATTTTGTTCACCCGCTTCCAGCGGCTCTGTTGGGTGCGGGAGGATTGGTAGGTATCGCATGGATCCAATGGCGCGAGCAGGCCGGATCATTCCATTTACTAAGAATAATGGGTGGTTCGTGGTGGAAGCTGGCGCTGTCGGGATTCCCTTCAGGGATCTGTTTTGCCCTTTACTTGGTGGGTGCTGAACCCGGTCAGGGGATGGCGATGGGTCGTGGTCTGAGCGCGGTAATCGACGATGTCATCACGGTCAGCGTGCTGGTTCCTTTTTCAAAAACACCACAATGGTGGAGCACTCTACTGATGGCAGCCATGACCATCTTTTCTCTCAGAGTGTTGTTGTTGCGTCTGCGTTCTGTAATGCGTTGGGAGGGTGGCGATGGATTGTTGATCCTCATGGTTTGTTTGCTTTTTCTGATGTCATGGATTCCCGAGGGGGTCACCGATGGGACGCTGGTTTCGTACCGGTTGGTGTTCTTTTTTTGGCTGGCATGGCTGCTCTGGTGCGGGGTGTGGATGAATCGTCATCCGCATCAGCCTATGGCCCGGCTTTTGCCGGTGGCGGCAGTCATGGCGTTGGTTATGCAGACGGTGGCAACGGTTCAACATCTGCGCGAAATTCAACCCTTCATTCGAGCTGTGGAGGAGATTTCCAAACATATTCCGGATCACGCGATGGTGTGGCCGGTGGTGCATAACCCGCAGGGCCGTCGACCGGATGGCACGATGTTAAGCCCTCGTAATCCCTATTTCGTCCATTTGGGCCTTCGCTTCCTCTCGGGAAGACGTGATGTGGCGGCACTGAATGCATATCAAGCGGAGGTCGATCATTTTCCACTTCGTTTTCGTTTTCCAAACCAACACCGCTACTTCCGCGACGGTTATGATGAAAAGCCCGGGACTTATGTCATCGCAGAAAAACCCGCCGAAGCGTGGGTGTTGACGGCAGGATCAGATGAAGTAATCCATAGTTCTATCACCTCGCGCAACACGGAGTTTGGTGTGGTAGGCCTGGCTCCCGTGACTGCGTTGCGGCAAGTGGATTAAGGGATGGTCATTTTCGATCGATGAAAATAAAATTTCAGAATGAAGCCTGTTCTCTGTTTCGGTGAAGTGTTGTGGGATTGTCTTCCTGCCGGTTTATTTTTAGGCGGTGCTCCGATCAATGTGGCCTACCATCTCCATCGTCTGGGAACAGCCGTCCTTCCGGTTACCGCAGTGGGAGACGATTTTTTAGGGGGGGAAATATGCCGCCGTTTGGACACATGGAAAATGGATGTGCGTGGCATTCATGTGGCTCCCGGACTGCCCACAGGGGTGGTGATAGCGTCGTTGGACGAAGGCGGATCCGCTGCCTATACAATTCCTGGGGACTCCGCATGGGATCACATTGAGCTGACCCAACAGGTTCAAAAAAGTGCCCCTGATGCAGCCGCGATTGTTTTCGGTTCACTGGCATTGCGTGGTGAAAACAACCGATGGGTGTTGGAGGCGCTACGCGGTTCTGCCCCAGATGCGTTGATCGTTTTGGATGTCAATTTTCGTCCACCACACGACGACCTCCAGTTGGCATTCACTTTAATGCGCAGCATGTCGAGTCATCGCGCACTGGTCAAAGTGAACCACCATGAAGCCGCCCGTTTATCGGGTGGCGGTTCTGCAGATTATGAAACCAATGCCCGCTGGATCAGCCATGAAACCGGAGTAAATTCAGTTTGTGTTACCGCTGGAGCCGAAGGAGCAGGATTATGGTATCAAGAAGCGTGGCACTGGGAAAAGGCACGGCCGGTTCATGTGGTGGACACGGTGGGTGCGGGCGATGCATTTCTGGCCGCCTTGTTACATGGACTATTGAGAGAACCGCACCGCCCCATGGAGCACTTGGCGGCAGCGTGTCGTTCAGGCGAGCGGGTGGCGGGTCTTCCCGGTGCCCAATGCTAAGCAACAATACGTTTCACGCTTCCTAACATCCATTCGGCCCAGACTTGCACAGGAGGCTCTAAGCACTTAGTTTGCGTTCGTGAATATTCCGGGTGCTGAACAAATTTTTGAGCTGGCGGATGAAAGCTTCCAGGTTTTTATTTCATGCCTTCCCGAGCCGTTGCGCGAAGATATCAATGCCCGGAGCGTTTTTCGCTGGAGCTATGCCGGTCAAGAACTGATCCGTCAGAACACCGCATCCGAAGCGGTCTACATTATTGAGGAAGGTGTGGTAGAAGTAGCAGTCGAAACTCAGGACTCCAAAGTAACCCATCCTCTGGCTTATCTGGGGCGCGGCGATATCATTGGAGAATTAGGGGTTATCAACGGTGAGGTGCGCGGTGCCATGGTGCGCGCTTCCTCAGATGTGTATTATCGAGTCATCGAAGCCGCCGATTTCAAGGATCTGATGTGCCGTATCCCCGGTTTTGCCGCGTTCATCGCCAGTCGGCTTGCACGACGGCTGGCTCAAACCAACACCAACATGGCGTTCAACTCCATCTGTATGGACCTGAGCGGCAAGCTGCCCAACTTTGATCTGATGGGTGTTTTTTACACGGTCTCATCGAGTGGTGTCAGTGGGGAGCTCAAAATCGTGGACGCCGCTAAAGACCGTATCGGTAGTTTTTACTTTGAATCGGGAAAGCCGATTCATGGGCGGTTCCGCCACCTTCAGGGCATCGAGGCATTCCGCCAAATTTTTTCCGAACATCAAATGGAGGGAGCCTTTTCTTTCCGTCGCAGCAACGTTCCCAGCCACCCCATGGATGCGGGGTTTATTCTGAATTTATCCCTAGAAGACATGATGATGGAAGGCGCGGTATTGCGTGACGAGATCACCTCCATGGCACCACACTGGAGAAATCTTGAGGGACGCATCGTACTGCGCAAAGCATTTTCAGGAAACTTGGATCCATCTCGCGCTGAATGCGCCCGGCGTATCGCCGCCATTTGTGAAGGATCTGGCGATCAAGGAAAGCCTTTGCGCGAAATCTGGATACGCTCGGGCATCTCTCTGGTTCCCTTTGCGCGGGACTGTGCGCTGCTGGTGCGCGCCGGTTTTATAGAGCTTCTCCCATAACGCGTGATATCTGCCGGATTTTATTCTCGCCATCAGACGTCTCGATTGGATACTCCACCCATGAAAAAAATAGAAGCCATCCTCAAGCCTTTCAAACTCGACGACGTTAAAGAAGCACTTACCGAGATTGGTATTGAGGGCATGACGGTCATGGAAGTCAAAGGTTTCGGACGTCAAAAAGGCCACACCGAGATCTATCGCGGCAGTGAATACACCGTGGATTTCCTACCCAAAGTCAAACTGGAACTGGTGGTATCCGACGACATGGTGGATAAAGCGGTAGAAGTTATTATCAAGGCCGGGAAAACAGGTAAGATCGGCGATGGTAAAATTTTCGTTCTAGCCGTAGATCAAGCCATCCGCATCCGCACCGAAGAAAAAGGCGATAACGCGCTGTAACTTTCTACTCGGGCGGAGATTAGTCCTCCATACAGGCCGATCTCACTTCGGTCTAATCATAAAGCCTATCCATGCGCTGGCGTTCCATTTCCTGCATACGCTCAGTTCTCTGGATCGCCTCGATCCGTTGCTTTTCCTGCTCTTCAGAAAGCTTAAACATATTTTTGACCTGAGATTCATCAGGAACCACTCGAGGATTCAGAAACAAGTGTACTCGACGACGGATTCCATCGTTGTCTTGATGAAAGTCAGGCCGGAAAATAAACAGCTGATTGGGTAGTGGATTAGCCGGCTGATAACGTAGATCGGGTAGGAATTGTATATTGGGATAACTGAGCGGCTCGGCAGGGTCTCCACCTAAAACTTCAGGCCCTGGACCGGGGCGTTCGATTTCACGGTAACTGGATAAGATATGATCGGCCGGAACCGCCTCGCCCAATAGCCGTTCGGCGGTTGCAACGTCCTCAAAATCCCCTGCCTTTAATGGGGAAGCCAGTTTATCTTTCCGGATGAAATTCCACTCCGCCGGATCGCCATAACGATCGGCTTCCCGTTCTGTCGGGTTGCCGAATCGATCCAACGGCCCCGGTCGCCAGCCGATGTATTCACCACTTTGTAACCACTCGACGGCGGATGGAAGCCACATGATCCGGGGCACCCACGTCCACTTTTTTTCCGGGTGAAGGCGGCGGGTCCAATACCCATAGTGATCCACCGCCCACGAAGCCGCGTGGGTTCCCTGCCACGTCCATCCGTAGTCGGAGTAGATCCAACGGCCTTGGCGATAAGGTTGAGCCAGCTCCGCAGCTTTGGATGGATCCGGTAAAAAATAATAATCTTCTTTTCCTTCCTGCACTGGCAGCCATGTGCCGGTTTCCCGTAGGGCCTCAATGACCAAGTCGAAATCCACCACCGGTTTGCGGGTGTATTCAGAACGGGCCTGCAACTGCAGGGGCCATGCACAGAGAAGAACGAGGAACAATCTCATACCTTCATCAATGGCATGCTTTACCCGAATTGGCAATGACCGAGCGGATTTTGCCTCCGGTCTCCTTTACGGACGTGCTTTTTTTAACTTGGGTAGTGCGATGTTTTGCACGTAGCGGTCCTGGGGGTTGCGCTGAACGTAATCCTGATGGTATTCCTCCGCCGGATAGAATGTTTCGAGGGGCTTAATTAGTGTAGCCAAAGGCTTGCCTAACCTTGCTGCTTCGGCCTCCGCGGAGGCCCGCGCCAGCTTTTCCTGCTCCGCACCCTGAAAAAAAAGCACACTGCGATAGTGCGGGCCGAAATCAGGCCACACCCCACGTGGATCGGTGGGATCATGTATTTTCCAGAAGGTTTCGAGTAATGTTTCGGTGCTCACTTTTTGAGGGTCAAACGTGATGCGCACCACCTCGATGTGGCCGCTGCGGCCCGAACTGACCTTCTGATAATTGGCATCATCTTCCGCACCTCCCGCGTAACCGGACACCACGTCCAGCACACCGGGAAGTTCTTCAAAAACCGCTTCCACACACCAGAAACACCCGGCTCCAAGCACCCATTGAGCGGAGGTAGCATTTTCTTTTTCAGAAGGAGCTTCAACGGCCAATACCACGTTGGCGATGACGATCAGCAGGGCAAAGCTGGCGATGTTGGTAAAAGGGAGAGCAGACTTCATAGTGCTGGATGTGGGACTTGGCTCAATATAACCTTATTCCATGTTACGCGAAACTTTTTCGGTGCGGGCTTTGGATCCTCCAACAGAATCGGTCTTTTTTTTGGAAGAATCACGCCTGCAACAAGCCATCGTCGCATCCCGCCAGAACGCACGGGGCCGTATCATGCTGCCGATACAGCGCTCCGAATCCGCCCCGGTACAACGCTTGCTCAACATCATGCAGCCCGGTTCCTACGTCCCGCCGCACCGTCACCCGCGTCCGCAGTCGATTGAACTGGCTCTGGTTTTACGTGGTGCTTTGCAAGTATGGGTTTTCGACGATGCCGGAGTGGTGACACACTCGAGGTTATTGCGTCCCGGATCCGAACCCGCGCTGGTGGACATGGAACCAAACGTCTGGCATACTTTCGCCGCGCAGGAGCAGGATACGGTGCTTCTCGAAATCAAGGGTGGGCCGTATGATGCGGAACACGACAAGGTCTTTGCTCCTTGGGCCCCGCGCGAGGGCGACCCCGCAGCTCCTGCCTACTTGCAGAGCCTCATGGATACCTTGGTAAAGGCCTGAGGGGCTCAGACTCTAAGTTTTTAAGGCCACAGGGATTTTTTGAAAAGGCGCGGAATGGCACGGGCTGGCGTCCTGGCCACCAGTTCCTTAATAAAAGCCTGGTGACCCATGGCCGCCGGCTCTTCCACTCGGCCCAACAATGCCGCAGCCGCTATGGTGCATAAAAAAACGCCCAGATACAGCACGCTGAAGGCATTGATTTCGACTCCGCCCCAACGCGCATCCAACGTCTCCAAGACGTCCGCCGCCAATCCCCAACACACCGGTGCGATGCCCGCCACCAGACTCGTCACCACACTGAACAAGGCGAAAAAATGACTCATCCCCATTCGTGGCACAATGCCCATCACCAAACGTGTATTGGCCACGTTAAATAAGGATAAACAGATGCCCCACGTCACTTGTTGGAATGCTATCGACAACGGATGAAAGGGCAAGACTCCCGCCGCGATCAATCCCCAACCGCCAAAATGCAGCAATTGAAAAAACATCGACAGGCCCAGCACCGGTTTATTGCCCGCCCACTCACTCATTTTGCCCATGCCTAACAGGCTGATCACAAAAACCAGACTCCACGCCCCGTTCAAAATCATGAACATGGAATCACTCACTTCAAAACGGTCGCGCAACATCGGAATCACGATCACACCGTTGCCCGCCCAGCCAACTAACATCACACCATTAAACCAAAGCAGCTTCGTGAACGGCTGGTAGCCCAGCATCCGCTTCCAAGGAACCGGTTCCTTGCTGGTCGAGCTGTTGCGGTCCACTTCCACATCAGGCATGTGTCTCAGAAAATACAGACTGATCAGTGCCGCGAGGTAAGAGACCGCAAAAAGGAGCGCAAACCCCACCGGTCCCGATTGCCAGCGCAGCAGCAGTGCCGATCCTATCGATGCCGTTACGATCGCTCCGTAGGCGGCGATTTGATCCCATTTCAAAAAACGTGCCCGGCATGATTCCGGCACCAACTGGGTCATCCACGGCATGAACCCGCAGGCAGACATGCCGCGGCTGAGATTATAACAAAACAACATCGCCAGCATCAGCATCATTTTCGTGGCGGAATCAATGGAATCGGGAAACAGCGGCACCATCAACGCACCCAGCACAAAAAAGCTTCGGATAAACCAACCCCGTAAGACAAAAGATCGGTAGCCGACCACTTCCACATACTTGGCCATGGGGATCTGCAAAATGTTGAGTAAGGGAGTCATGGCGGTTACAATACCCAACACAGTGACACTCGCGCCGAGACTTTTAAAATAAAGCAGCACTGGAGTTCCTAAAAAAATGGAAAACGAACAGGCATTAAACATCTGAAAGATGTAGGCATTGCGGATGCCGGGAGGCATCGGCTCTTCCGAAGCAGCTTTCATTGGATTTAGTGTTTTGCGGGGTTTTCCGGCTTCCTCATGCCAACCCTGCGGCCTGTATCGACCGTGCGGCCCACATGCCCGCACCGACCGCGAGCACGCACAATAAAACAGAACCCGTGGCATAAATCCCGGCGGACGCCAGGTCGCCTGATCGAAGCTGCTGCAAGACTTGAAAACTGAACGCGGAAAAGGTGGTGAATCCGCCGCAAAATCCGGCCATCAGCATCTGGCGCCAAGCCGGATCCAGAAACCAGCGACCATCGGGCGCGGTCAGAAAAAAAATCAAACCCAGGCAGAACGAGCCGATCACGTTCACCATCAGAGTCCCCGCCGTCCATCCTTCACCGAAGCGCTGAGCCATCCCGTAGCAAATCCCGTATCGGCTCATGCCTCCCAGCGCGCTTCCCAGTCCCACCAGCAGGATTGTTTTCACTCCTTGTTGTTAAGCGCGTCTTTGCCTTTTGGCAACCTTCCACCGTAGCCTAACCTAAGTTATTTAGTCATTGCCAATCAACAGGTTTCCATTTACGTTTACAGCTTGGAAAGGAGAACAGACCAGTTTCTCCGACCTTGATCAACGCCGGGAGATCAAGATCAGGGTCGTTTTGCATTGTGACCAAACTCTTCCGGCCCGAAACCGTTAACTTAAACTTATAAATTTGGCAGGCAGAATTTTTCAGGTTCAAAGAACTTCGTGGATCATTCCTTCACCATTACCATGAACACCCTCCCTTTCTTTAAATCGGAGTCTCCATCATCCTCTTTGTCTGGGGTTGGCACGGAACGTGTTGCATCGGTTGTGGCCTGGGGCACTTCCATGGATCAGCCCTGACTTGCTTTCTGCCGGCCGCTGGTCTGTGCCGGACATGGAAAATACTACTCAAGATTCAGGCCGTCGCTCATCGGAGCGTAAGGGCCGTAACAACAATAATAATCGCAACCGCAGCCGGGGACCGCGTGGACGCCGTCCCGCCCCCGACCGTAAACCCAAAAAGAAACAGAACCCTATTCTGGCCTTCTTCTCAAAACTCTTCGGAGCAGGGAAAAAGACTGGAAATAAGAAAACCTCCTCCGGTCGTTCAGAGCGTCCCGAACGCACCCGCTCCGCTGAGGAAGTCATGCCTGAAATTAACTCGCCCCGGCTTTATGTCGGTAATCTGTCCTACGACACCACCGAAAGTGACCTCTTCGATCACTTTGCAGGAATTGGACAGGTGAAAAATGCCGAAATCGTTCGCGATCGCGGTGGAAACCGTTCCAAAGGCTTTGGTTTCGTCGAAATGAGTTCAGTAGAAATGGCGAAAACCGCATCGGAAAGATTACACCGCACCGATTTTCAGGGACGGCAAATCATCGTCTCCGGAGCGAAAAAATAGTTCCAGCTTACTAAAGGTCATTTCTTGTTAAGCCCCGCCGGCTCACCGGCGGGGCTTTTTTTATTTACGAGAATCCCCTCGCACGGGCAATCTCCACATATGTCTTCTTCTCCTCCAGAAATCGTCCAACCCTCATCACATCCCAGCAGCCTTGCGCTCACTCTACCCGCTGTGCTGCTGGCCGCTCCTTTGCTCGGGATCGCTCTGGCCATCCTCATCGCCGCCTCCGCCTATTATTTTAAAGAAAATTATTCAGATGGATTCTATATCGATTATCAGGCCGCTAATGACTACATGGCCGATTCGGGAAATTTTGATCACACCGCCTGGCTGGATGAAAAACTCCTAGCCCAACGTCGCATCGTCATCACCACCGACGTCAACCCGCAACTCTCCAAGCGCATCGTCGCCTCCCTCATCCTCCTCGATCAACTTGATCCCGAACTACCCATTCACCTCTACCTGCGAACCGAAGGCGGCTGGCTCTCCGATGCCTTTGCGGTGGTCGATGCCATGCAGGCCATCAAGGCGCCGGTCAACGTTTACTCCATGGGCGGCACCAGCTCCGCCGGAGCTATTATCCTCTGCGCGGGCACCGGACGCCGCGTCGCCCTGCCTCAATCCCTCATTATGGTGCACGATAACCTGAGTGAGCCCGGGAAGAGTCCATACGATTCCGACCGCCAACATAACGCACGGCTTCGGGCCTTCTGGAAAGAACGGGCCAAGTTGCCGCCAGACTGGTTCATTGAAAGTGGCGATGAGTCGCACTACCTGAACGCCAAGCAGGCATTGGAGTTCGGCATCATTGATGAAATCGTGGAAAAATTTTGAGGCGGCTCCCGCCGCGTTTTATTCACTGATCCATCGCAGGATGGTTTTTTGGCGGCTGGTGGTAGCCGCTCTGGTGGCTTTGGAAGCTCATGCTTTCACCACTTCCGGCGTTCAACCCCTTGTTCCCTGGCTCCTAGCTTATGGAGCCTTGACCATTCTGCTAGAATGGTTTCTGTCCCCCCATTTTTCCAACCGTTCCCAGTGGATTCTCATTCTGGCCGACACCCTTTTTCTGGCCCTCTATACTTACTTGCGCCGGGAGTATGAGCTGCCTGTCATAAATTTTTTCGTATTTGTCATGGCGGGCAACGGCATCATTTTACTGGCCGCCCTGCGTCGCAGTGCGGTTCTGCTGGCATGGTCAGCCTTCCTTTTTCTGGTGACTTATGTGGTCTTGATGGATTTTTACCTGTGGAACTACCTGCGCGATCTCCGCGTGGTGGTGGGAGGGCCGCTCATTATCCTCCTGACGACCTTGGCGGCCCACACCGCTCTGCGTGCCGCCTTGAGTGCTGAGCGGGAAGCCGCATCACGGATCCGTCTGGGCCGGTTTTTATCACAGGAAATCATCCGGGAGCTGGATCGTGCCGACCGGGCCGACGGCGTTTTCCCTCCCACCGATAAAGAAGTCACCATTCTCTTTGCCGACATCCGGGGATTCACCACCCTCGCTCAATCCCTTCCTCCCGACCAAACCCTCGACCTGCTCAACCGGTTTATCGATTGCTCCACCAGTGCCGTTTTTGAATGTGGAGGAACCGTGGACAAATACATTGGCGATTGTGTGATGGCTGTTTTTGGTGCCCCCTTGAAAAAAGCTGACGATGCTGAGCGGGCGGTGTTATCCGCCTTGAATCTGCTGGATCGAGTGGAGCGTTGGAACGGTGAACGCCAATCTCAGGCACTGCCTCCGCTCCGTATCGGCATCGGTCTCAACACCTCCGTGGTGCTGGCAGGAACCGTAGGGTCACGCCACCGCATTGAATACACCGTGATTGGCGATGGCGTCAACGTGGCCTCACGGGTTTCCGATCTCACCAAAAAACACCCTCACTCGATCATCCTGACCTCCACCACCTACCAACGCCTTCCCGATTCCCTGCGCCAGCGCTGCCAGAACCTCGGCACCGAAACCCTCCGGGGCCGCACCGGAGAAATTCAACTTTTCGGCCTGGATCCGTAGGTATCGCAACATGCGAATCACTGAATGAGAGTCACTCAATGGACGCCTAGTGACGGGAATTTTTCTTGTCAGAGATCATCGTCAAGACAGGCTGATCCGCCGTGGATTCTCGCAGGGCTTCACTTCTGGAACTTCTTGCATGGGACGAACGCGTTCGTTTCGTAATTCCCCGTTGGCAGCGCCAATACGTTTGGGGAACCACCGGTGCGGGGGACTATGAGGTCAAGCAACTCTGGGACGACATTCGCACCCATTGCCTGAGCGGCGGAAAACATTTCTGCGGGGTCATGCTGCTGCGCCGCATCGCCGACACAGAACCCATCGGATGGGAGATTGTGGATGGCCAGCAGCGGATGACCACTTTTTTCCTGTTATTCATCGCCATTCGCGATGAATGCAAACGCCGGGAAATCGATTTTTCCGAACTGAGCCACGTCTTCACCACCGACAAGTCCCATGAGTGCCGCTTGATTCTACAGCAAGGCCTGAACAACGACCGGGAAGTCATGAATGCTCTGCTTCAAGACACCTTCGCGGCCCTCCCCCAAAAAACCAAAGAAGAAAGCCGGCTGGCAAAAGCCTACCAATTCTTTGTCGTGGAACTCGTGACCCATGTCAGCGATCAACAGATGTTGTCTTTGGTTTTGAATATCCTTCAAGGCATTGATCTCCTCATACTCACGGTCAATCCCGACGACGATACACGAAGAATTTTCGAGACCCTGAACAGCCGCGGGCGCAGGATCGACCCCTATGACCTCGTGGCCAATCTCATCAACTACATCGGCCAGGAAGATGATGAAATCAACCTCCGCGCCCAACAGGTCTGGTATTCCATCCAACAGAAATTCGAGAAAGATGATTTGGAGGATTTCCTCTCGGCGTTTGCCAAACGAAATGCCCAGCAAACGGCACGCGGAGCCATCCTGGACGAAATTGAGTATGAAGTGCGCGTGGCGCGGGAGAACAAGCGGGTCCTACCCTGGCTCAATGAGTTTGAGCGGGCGGCGAAGTACTACCACGACATCATATTTCCAGGACAGGATGGTGAACCCTTTCAAGCCGTCCTTGATGAAATCCGAAGACTGCGCATCCCAAAGATCAATCCGTTTCTGCTCGCCCTTTTGGAGGCTTTTGGCGACTCCTCCGTAAGTTTGCCTCTGATCATGAACCTCCGATCACTCATGGTTCGAATTCTGGTCAGCAACAAACGCCCGGCCTATAAAATCGAACGTTTTGCCGAAACGGCATGCGAGATTTTCTTCGATCTGAAACTCGGTCGTCAGGAGCAATTGAATCGGGTCAGCAAGTTGATCGATGACTCCTGGATACCCGATCCGATTTTTGCCAAGGAAATGGCCAAAAGAGATCTCTATGCCCCCGGTGCCCACATGATCCGTCTGCGTTACTATCTGGAAAAACTGGAACACAAAATTTCTGAAGAGCAGGGTCAGCCTTTCGAATCCTATTTTGGCGACAAAACCACCGTCGAGCACATCATGCCCCAGACCTTGAATGAAACCTGGATATCCTCCCTCCGAACCAAGGATCACCTCCGCCTTGAAACTCAGCACGAATCTCTGGTCAATACTCTTGGAAATCTCACCGTGCTGCTTGGATGCGATAACAGCGCCGTGAAGAATGAATCCTTCGCCACGAAAAAAAGCTTCTACCTAAGCCCCGACGAAACCCTGAAACAGATGGGTATTCGCAAACGTAAGGCCGCCCTAGGAACCTGCGCCCTCAACCGTTACTTCGAACAAATCAGTCACTGGAACTTTCAGGAAATTTCCAGGCGGGGCCAGTATCTGGCCTCGCTCGGACTCCAAATTTGGGCCAAGATACCCATGAACGAGAAATAACCAGATCATGAATGTTGGAACCACACTAAAATCCGTTGAAAAGAAATTCGGTCCGTGTCTGCCAGGACCGGGAGACCCTGACAAAACCGTATCCGCCATCCGTTACGCGGCCGGAAAAGGAAAAAAATTTGCCGGAATACCCGGCATCCTGCCCGATGCCATGTTTCTGGTCCACTTCCCTGTGGCGGTCGATCTCTCCCGCATCAAAGTCGCCAAAAAAGGCCCGGCTGACTTCATCAACGACATGCGACAAGATGGACCCCAGTCCACACAAGGCCGTCAAGCGGATGTGGAGGCCTTCCTGCGCGGCTATGCCGAACTGGAAAAGAAAGAAGCGGCCAAGCGTCAAAAAGCCGCCGCCAAACAAGCAGCGGAGAAACTCCGGGAATTCCTGGGAGAAAAAGAAATCATCGTCGAGGTGAACGGCAGACGAATGACCGCCCGAGCAAAAATCACTCTGGTTAAAAAAACCGGCAAACTCAAAATTTCTGCGGAAGCCGACTTTTAAATTGGGGATTTCCAGCCTACGACCCTACTCGATCTTTCTTGAGTAGACCATATCGTGACAAAATGTTGCGTTATGTCACGCTGTGCACTACTATAAACCTTGTGAGCTCCACTACCGTTAGACTCTCAAAGCAATTGGTTGACTCAGCAAAGGAAATCGCCGTTTGGAACGAGCGCTCAGTCCCTGGACAACTCGAGCATTGGGCGCTTTTAGGTAAGGCCATCGAAGAGCACCTTCCGCCGACCAGTGCTATTGCCCTTAAGAAATCGGCCGCTTTGGAAGGCAAGGTCCTCGGCCCTGAAGACGAAGCTTTAGTTTTGCGCCTCTTGGAGGCTCTGCGCAAATCCATGCCCTCCACGCAAGTCTCCCATAGTCTGGCCAAGAAACATCGTTTTCTCTATGAGGCAGATCCCCTTCATCCTGATTTACTCATCCAAGTTGATTCCAATGGTAAGAAGACCCCCGGGAAAATGGTTAACCGCCGGTTTGTTCCCCAGCATTCCGAAAAGTAAAAGAGCCAATTTTTTTACGTTTTCGTAATGCCTGATGAACTCAAAAACATTGTGGTCATTCTTGCTGGTCCCAATGGAGCCGGTAAAACCAGTTTCTATGAACTTTTTTTATCAAAATCTTCACTGCCTTTTGTTAATGCCGACACCCTAGCCCTTGAACATTTCGGCAGAGTCGCTCAAAACGACGAAGAAGCGCTCGCAGCAGCAAAGATTGCAGAAGCCGAACGACAGCGATTGGTCCAAGAAAATCAGTCCTTCATCTTCGAAACGGTTCTATCCGATTCGAAGGGTGCCAAAATCCAATTCCTACGTAATGCCCAAAAACGCGGATACTTTGTCGAAGCTATATATATCGGCTTGGCGACACCGGAACTTTCGCAAGCCCGCGTTATTCAACGGGTCGATGCCGGCGGTCATGATGTTCCCGACGATAAAATTACCGCCCGCTATCCCCGCACCTTAAAGAACTTGGCTCTCTTGATCGATGTCGTGGATCGGCTGACCCTTTACGACAACAGCCAAGTGAACCATCCCTTTCAGTTCGTGGCGTATTTCGAGAGTGGGCAAATCATACAACGAGTCGCTCATCTTCCACCCTGGACAGAAACTCTGGACCTACCCCGGCGTGACCTTCCCACCACACAAATCATCACCGGCTAAGACCATGCTAAATTTCACACGCGACATTCTCCCAAGCAAGGCTTCCAAGTCACTCCCGCCACCTGCTTTTTGAAACCCCGCGCGGACGGGTCTTGGTGGAAATCAAGCGCGGCCCCATCACCCCGGCCTGCGTGGGACAGATCGAGCGTTATGCCATAAGACAAGCTCCACGGGTCAAAATAGCCGCCGGATTTCTCATTGGAACCCAGTTGACCCCGGCAGCGGAAAAAAGGTTGGCCGCGTCATCGCTCCACTTGAAATACCGGCAGCTTGGGCGCGATATCCCGCAAGAGATTAAAGTCTGCCTCCGTTGCCGCCGTCCCTACGATGCCCGGCTCAACGCCTGCCCGCACGACGGCGAAACCCGTCATCTCTAAGAGGCCGTCTAAAAAGTTCAGGAAAACAGCGTTACCGCAAGCATCTCTTAACCTGCATAATCAAAGCGCACCACCGTGTCACGCGGGTCGGGCAGGGGGTAGGTCCAGGCGGTGGGGTGGGCGAAGTTGAAGAAGATGTCGTCCGGGTTATCGAAGGTCTGCACACCGGGGTTCCAAAAATCCGCGATGAGCACCTCCGCGTTGTGGGCCAACAGGCGGGCATGGGAGACCTTGCCGCGCAGTCCTTCGAGTGAGATATTGCCGATAACCTCTTCCATGATGTGGGCATAAAGCGTGTCACCCTTTCGTGTAAAACGGCCCCACTCGGGCTTCGGCAGTCCGGACGCTCCCGCTCCGTAGATCGACTCACCGTTGAGCCGCAGCCAGCCGCCGACTTCCTCCAGAATGTCGAGGGCTCGCGGCGGGATGGTGCCGCGCGCATCCGGGGAAACATTCAGCAGGAGGTTGCCGTCTTTGGAGACGCAATTGACCAGCGCACGGATAATCGCTTGCGGCGATTTCCAAAGCGTGTCCGTGGCGGAGAAACACCACGAATTGGTCAGCGTAAACCAACCCTCCCACGGCATGGGTTCACCCGCATCATCACACAAACATGCGCGCGGGAGATTCTGTTCGGTTTGCTCATAGTCGCCGGCAAACGACGGGCGGGGAATACGTTTACGCGCCTCGTTCGCCCAGCGGTCGTTGAAAATCATGGCGGGTTGCAAGGCGCGCAGCTTCGATTGGATTTCCGTCGCGCCCCATTTTTCCCCGACGTAGTCACCGTAAGAAAAATCCACCACCAGCGAATCAATGGTGCCGTAGTTTGAGCACAGCTCGATGAGTTGGCCATGCATGTAGGCTACGTAGCGCGACCAGTCGCACTGCGCGTCGCGCGTGCGTGCATCGGGGTGATCGCGGAGAGGGTGCTGGCGGTCGCCTGCCGCTGGGTAGTCCGGGTGGTGCCAGTCCACCAGAGAATAATAGAGCCCGACCCGCAGTCCTTCGGCGCGCATGGCATCGACCCACTCGCGCACCAGATCACGTCCCGCCGGAGTGCGGGTTGCATTATAATCGGTGAGTGCTGAATCAAAAAGGCAGAAGCCGTCGTGATGTTTGGTGGTGAGAACGCCGTAGCGCGCGCCCGCGATTTTGGCCGACCGGGCCCAGCGTGCGGCCCAGCCCGGCTCCGGGTTGAACGTATCGAAATAACGCTGGTAATCGGCGATGCTCATACGTTCGGACGAGCGCAACCACTCGCCGCGGGCCGCCACTGAGTAAAGTCCGAAATGGAGAGACATGCCGAAGCGGCTTTCCTGCCACCAGTTGAGCCGTGAGTCGTGCGGATGAGATAATTGGGTTGTCATGGAGGTAGAAACTAGGATTAAGTGATGGATCCTTCAAGTTTGCTCGACGACAAAGAGTCAGATTGAAAAACGGGAGTTTAACCACAGAGGACGCCGAGTTACACAGAGGTTTTTAAATCCTAAATCCTACCCTGTGTCGCTCTGTGCTCTCTGTGGTAAAAATGGATCCAGGATTAGAGTGCGGCTCTTTCTTCTTAGTCGAGCGGTGAATATCCGGCCCGTTCGGCAGAACGTTATTGAATCCTCAGGGATACAAGCCGGCAGGGATAGAGATCTAATATGACGTGACCGTCATGAACCGGCAGTGGCTCTCCCGTGGCGGCATCGACCACCCGTCCATTTCGAGGAAGGCGGATCGAGATTTGCTTTTTTGACATATAAGTTGGATTCACCACCGCCAGCCAGATCCCGTGTGGACTTCCATCTATTTGCTTTACCACCACGTCGTCATCCGAAGCGGCACCTTCCAGCTTGAGGGCGGGCAACGCCGGCAAGGACAGGAAGGCGGCATTGAAATTCCTCACGTAACCCGGCTCGAATCGATTAAAATGATTGGATGCCAGGTAGCCGATGTGGGTGGGGTTCCCGTTGGCCACGGCTATGGCCTCAGCCAGCATGACGTAGGGGCCTGTCCGGTCCATGTCGCAGACAAAGTAGCCCAAAGGATCGAATTTTCCCCCTTCCTTTTCTTCGCGCAGCATGTCTTCGTTCAGACTGTAATGGCGGATCATGGCAAGACCCGAGGGAGTGGAGAATGCTTTCAGAGCCTCGGAATCAGCCACTGTAAATTTGCGACTAAAGCTGTACGAAGGAAGCACTCCTTGGATATCTTGATAGTTGGAGGGATCTTGGCGGGGGACAGCGTGCTGCCATTCCCACTTGCCCCATGTGCCGTGAGGTGTGGTTTGTGCAAGAAAGGACCAGCGCTCACGGATGGCCACCTTCAGTGGAGCCGGCGGTTTCTCTAAATCCACCGTGTCCCAAACGTGGGGGTTTTCCGCCACCAGGCCGACCTTACCACTGGGTTGCAGACTGCCGGGTTCGGCGGGATCCGCAGTATAAATGACCACCGCATCGTTCAAGCCCGACTCGTTGAGGTAACCGACCACCTTATTGAGGAATTCCTTCCGCTTGTCTTTCCACCAGGAGATGTAGGCGTCGTAGAGAACGGGATCATGGCGGAGTTGTTCCCGGGTCACGGCGGTTCCCGAACGGGTTTCATCACTGAATCGTTTTAGAGTCGCGTCGGCAAAGCCGATAGGAAGCATGCTCGAGCGGGGTCTCAGCCAAGCTCCCACAAAGTCCGCATGGTTCAACTGATCCACGATGGTGATTTCCAGCATCTTGCGAAAATCTTCAAAGGTATCCGGGTCGGTCAAGTCAGCCCGGGCCTTTTCTGTCCATGCGATGTGTGTGTAATTTTCTTCCTCGCCCAGCGGGATGGCGCGTTTCTGTTTGCCTAAACCCTTTTCACCGAGACTGCCGGAATACTCGTAATAAGGCAGCACCGAGAGACCGTATTGCCTGGCGGTCGCGATCATACGAGTCCAGCGCTGTGGATCATGAGACTGATAGACCCAGTTATTCCCTCCGTATTTGGCGGAATCCCATCCTTGGTTGGCACCGAATTCGAGCAAGTCTTTTCCCATGGTATTCATCCCGAGAAACTTCATCAACTGCGCCTTACCCACATACCAGTCATTGGAATCATCAAAGCCGTTTTCTTCCCGGGTTCCACCGATCACCCCATCGGCCATTTCCTCGCGAAAAAAGAGATGACGCCGGGGCAGGCCGGGCGGAGGGAAATAGAGGTCGAGGCTTAGCACATCCATCGGCGGTGCCTGATAAAGCCGGATGGCGGAAACCGCAGCACCACGGGACAGCGGATCCTGTTCCGGTGGCAACTGACTGATATACACCCAGAATCCATCCTCCGGTTTCATGGTTCGTTTCGACATCGCTGGATCGGGCACCTCTGCGCCACGGATGCCGGCGATTTCTGACGATCTATCCTGCAAAAACATTAACATGCGCGCCTGACGGAACGTGCCGGAAAGGGGGATATCCAGCGACTCGGCGTGATTGTTCACATACCTGGGCTTGAGGGCATCGCCGGTGGAAGTGCCGGTATAAAAGCCCCGCCACGTGCCGTTCCCTCCGTTGCGAATTATCATGGATCGCGGTTCATCCTCGGGATATTCAATTTCCAAAAAATAGTTCGTGGTGGCCTTCAGACCTTTTCCTCTGCCGATCAAGTAGCCGAAATACTTGATACCGGGTGCTTCACCCGGAATGACGCGGACCTTCTTACCCAAAACCTCTTTCACCTCAGAAATACCGGGGGGATATTCCTTAAAAACCGATGGATCATCCGGCTGATCCGCAACGCGAATCTCTTCAATGAGCTGTAGCGTATCCAGAAACGGCACATCACCCGAGCCGTGTGCGGATGAAAAAAGAGCTCCACTTAGCGTCATACCGAGCAGTGTGGAGTGGAGTTGATTCATGAGCAGAAGCGGGGTCTCTGAGATTCAACGTAAACGAGCCTACACCGTAGCGGTGCTTGCAGGTGAAAAAGGGGGATCATGCGTCTGCGAGTTCCCGCGCATGTGGGATATCTCTGGTTTCGAGCGGGCGAAGTTGGCTGCGCTTCAGCGTAGCAAGTGCCACAGTGTGTCCATCGTAGCCGACAAATTCAACTTCGTAGGCCACGCCTTCACCATGCACCAGCACGGCAGTGCCTACATCTCCCGCAGTGAGTCCGTGCTCAGGCAGGTCACAGGTGAGTGCTACGCAATCGAGTTCGTTAATGGTTTTTATGATTTTGGTAATGGATGAGCGGTGATGAAGCGCGGCGTATCGTTGCCACGATATATAAACCACGCGCTGCGGCAAGCACCTGCCATGGGTCGGCAACAAAGCCGAAATGCAGGAAGAACGCAGCTTTGCTGCCACCTACTGGATGCGCTGTGTTGAGAAGGTAGAGCTTCAGCTCATCGATCACGGCGTGCTCTGCGTTTGGTAGCCTCATTGAGCGGAGCCGATCCAAATTAGAGGGAGAAGCGATTGGGATTCATCAATGCGTTACGTTTTTCAAGGATGTGAGGAAGCACGGATGGCAACAGAGCCGCCGCATGGAGCAAGGGAAGCCGTGGATTATCCGTCGAGGCAGGACCGCCGTGATCCCAATCACGGAACTCCAATTCCGCACCAGTCATATCCGGCAAATCCGAACCACACACGTTATCCGGGAGCTTAACGCACGTTGAAGGGGAGGAAGATGCTTCTCCATTTTTCATTGGGATGCCTGAACGCTTGTCTTGTGGACGACATCCGGTGATTTGAACTCAAACGGCACAGGGTTC